>NZ_JBIQVZ010000020.1:0-2102 GCF_044335535.1 Mariniflexile sp. HMF6888
AGTATCTTCACCATATACAATGCCTCTACCAGCCGTGCTCATATATACACGCCCAAAAGTATTCATGTCTCCCACTATAAAATTTCCGTTTCCAGGTCCCCCAAACTCATGAGCATCATCATTGACACGAGTCCAATCTACTCCTTCGTTAATAGAACGAAAAACACCTGTAACACCACTGACAGTTCCCCATATATATATGGTAGGATAAGATGCTCCTGTTTTCATTTTTCCAATTCCTACTGCAGATGCGTATGATACAGCAGTTGATGGTGTTGTAAAACTTGCACCACTATTTGTAGATCTAATTAACCCTCCTCCATTCTTAGCGATCCAAAGGTGTCCGGCATACCCGGGCACTACCCTAATCCTGCTTGAGCCTCCCGATCCTGCATTGCCTGCATTACTAAAAGTAGCACCACCATCTGTACTTACCTTTAAATCTCCATTACTATTGTTATAAGCATAAAATTTATTGTTTGTAACGGGATCCGATACTGGAACTGTGTTGAAATTTATTCCTGAAACAGTAGTCCAACTAGCTCCATCATTTGTTGATCGATACAATGAGGTTGATGATTGTGGACAATGCAGTATTGTTCCTCCGTCATAAGAAAGTGCAACCGTTCCTTTAATCCCCCCAAGTGTGCCCGTGGTTTCTATCCAGTCACCTCCTTGGTTTGTAGAATAATACATTTTTTGACCAAGTCTTACCAATTTATTAGTATTTCCTGATGCATAAGCAATACCTGTTGAAGAGCCCATCGTAGGGGCATATTGCGGAGCGTAAACAGAAACATCTGTATGTTTAAATCCATCATAATCTCCAATAACACTAAATACTGGTCCTCCAGGAATACTAATAAGATCAAGTGCTACACTTTCTTCCTGACCTATTGCATCAAACTTCCAAGATGTTTTTGAAGCGTTCATATCATCACAAGTAAAAATCCCATTACCAGATATAACACTTGCTTGATTTGTATTAAAAGGGTTAAACTTTATATCTCCAGCCCAATGAATAGAAGTTGAGGATCCAGAAATCCATGTGCATCCATTATCTAAAAGGTTAATACCAGAATTACCAACTAGATCTCTCCATGTTGTTCCACCGTTGGTACTCAAAAGAAAACGATCTCCATATATTGTTTTCCCGCCAGAAGTTACATACTGCGACCAATAAATATTCATTGTAGAAGCTATTAATCGCTGAGGGTTCGTCGGGTCAACATCTATACCTCCAAAAGGAGTAGAAAAACCTGCTGGGGTTATATTTGTTAAAGCACCTGTACTTGATAACTTCCAAATCTGTCCATTAGATCCATTCCAAGGCCCTTCTTTATCGGCATAAGTAATCAATAAAGTTCTATTCGAGTCTAGTACCGCACGCTGGGGCATATAGCTTGTAGTTGCTCCGGTAACAGCGCTCCACGTATCTCCTCCATCGGAGCTTTTATAAAGGTTCGATGATCCTGTTCTTGAAACACCTGCATAAATTATTTGTGTATTACCTCCTGACAAAGCTGCCGAATCAAAAACAACAAAGCAAATTCCGTTATCATTAGCGGTCGTAGTAACTGGAAAAGACGATACTTTTGTCCAAGTCGAACCCCCATTACTACTTTTAAACAAGCCATCTCGTCTTGTACCGCAAAACAATATATTAGAATTGTTCGGGTCTACTGCCAGTCGTTCTCCATTAGATCTTCCCATTCCGTTTCCATGTGCCTTGAATTGCTGGGTTACTATGGTTTCTGTAAAAGTATTCCCCCTGTCGGTTGATTTCAAAATAGCTGTTTTTCTACCACTAAAATAATCCGTTCCCACTAACATGTACACGATATTATCATCCTGAGGATCAACGGCTAATGATTCAACTCCTTGATAACCTAACTCATCAGAACTATTCCAATCCAGCAGAGGAACCCAACTGTTGTTAACTGCATCCCATCGATAAGCTCCCCCAACATCTGTACGAGCATATTTTAGGTTTGCTTCTGTCTTACTATGGATTATTCCAGTAACAAAACCTGTTCCCCCAATTTGGACATTCTTCCATACTGTCTGAGCATGGGTAGCAAAGGCCGTTAAAATTATTAGAA
>NZ_JBIQVZ010000021.1:0-2008 GCF_044335535.1 Mariniflexile sp. HMF6888
TCAGGTTACAGCTTGACCCCACTGGAAAAACTACAGGAATATATCATAACCCATGGGCATTTGCCTAACATGCCATCGGCAAAGGACATGGAAACCCATGGCATCGAATTGGGCATTATGAACATGAAGCTATTAGAAAAAATTGAAGAACTAACGCTTTATATATTAATGCATGAAAACCGAATAAAAGCACTTGAAGAGAATATTAAAAAGAATAAATAAAAATATGAAACACCCATGAGAACCACATTCACACACACGAAGATGATTATAAAGGGTGTTCCATCTGATAATTAAAAAACGATAAACATAAAACAGATGAAACTAATTTTAAAACTGTTCCTAATACTTTTTTCTATTACTACGTTTTCACAAACTAATCTCTTGGACGCTTCTACTTGGACAGTTGGTTCGGGATCTGTGAATGGGTTCAACAAATACGGATTGGATGCGGTAAATACTCGTGAGACCGACGTGGGACCACATGGAGCAACTGAAATAATTTGGAAAAGGGCTTCAGGAATAGATAGTACCTCAGCGGGTGGTTGGGTGACAGACAATATAAGTATCGATCACACAAAATCATATCGTTTTTCCGTATGGATAAAGAAGACCAACTCCAACGACGGGAGAACACTCTTTGGTTTTAGCGCTAAAGATAGTGTAGGAAATTATACAGTAGCTTATCAGTTAAATGGTTATCAGACTACGAATCCATATTTTTGGGTTGGAGATATCCCTTCGTTAAATAATTGGTATTTATTGGTTGCTTATATCCATGAAAGCTCCTATACAGAGATAACAAACCTTGGTGGAATTTATGATTTATCTACAGGGAATAAGGCTTTGAGCATGAATGATTTGAAATTTGATTCAACCACAACCCAGATAGCATCGAGAACCTTTCTTTATGATGAAATAAATATTAACGATAGTCAATATTTTTTTGACCCTAGAATTTACGAAATAAATGGGCAAGAACCAAGTATACAAGAGCTCATTGATGGTCCTGATACCCAAGCACCCACGGTACCCACACTATCTAGTGCTGTTCAAACCGACACCACAGTAGATTTAAGTTGGACAGCTGCCACAGATAACATTGCAGTTACAGGCTATAAAGTGTATAAAGATGGCGTTCTAGAAACCACTTTGGGAAATGTGTTAAGCTATCAAGTAACAGGACTTACGGCATCAACCGCTTATAACTTTACGGTAACCGCTCTAGATGCTGCCGGTAATGAAAGTGCAGTTAGCAACACGGTAAATGTCACTACTGAATCTACATCTGTACCAGCAACCAATCTTCTAGACACTTCTTCTTGGGTTGAAGGCACTGGTCCTGTTTCAGGATTCAACATAAGTGGAGCAAGTAATGAAAACATTCGAGAGCTAGGACAAAATCCATATGGAGCACAGGGGGTTTTATGGAAATCACAACCGGCTGATAGTACAGGGGGAAAAAGGGGATGGAATACAGATTATGTTAATATAGACCATACCAAAACACATAGGTACACCTCTTGGATAAAAAAAACGAATTCAAAAGACGGAACAATATACTTAATGCTTTCTTGTAAAGATGATTTAGGAAATCATGCAGCTCTTAACTTAAACGGTTCTGTAAATGGAGCACCATACCCATACTCCAGCGATCCTCAAAATTTAGACCAATGGTATTTATTGGTTGGTTATATACATCATAGTGGATTTACTTCAACTACTAGTATTGGAGGGGTCTATGATACTAATGGAGAAAAGGTAGCTAATATGACCGACCATAAGTTTTCTAACACTGCAACACAACTAAAACTCGAAAATATTTTATGGTTTTCAACGAACCCAAACCATGCACTTTATACTTATGCCCCAACCATATATGAAGTCAATGGTCAAGAACCAACGATTCAAGAGCTCATTGATGGCCCTGATACCCAAGCGCCCACAGCACCCACACTATCCAGTACTGCCCAGACCGATGCCACAGTCAATTTAAGCTGGACAGCAG
>NZ_JBIQVZ010000022.1:0-1728 GCF_044335535.1 Mariniflexile sp. HMF6888
CGAAAGTACCGTTAGTAACGCAGTGGCTATTACAACAGGCACCACTCCAGGTGGTGGAACTGGAGGCTACTGGAGCTTGAACAACCAGGATGTGTACTATAATACAGGTAATGTTGGTATTGGCACAAATATCCCAGATTCCAAATTAACGGTTAAAGGGTCTATCCATAGCGAAGAGGTCAAAGTGGATCTATCCGTTCCAGCCCCAGACTATGTATTTAAATCAGGTTACAACCTGACCCCACTTCAAAAGCTACAGGAATATATCATAACCCATGGCCATTTGCCTAACATGCCATCAGCAAAGGATATGGAAACCCATGGCATCGAATTGGGCATTATGAACATGAAGCTATTAGAAAAAATAGAAGAGTTAACACTGTATATTTTACAACAGGAAAACCGTATAAAAAAATTAGAAGTTATACTTCATAAGAATAAATAATGTTTTGTTCATGAAATCAATTATAAAATCGAATCATAAAGGTGTACCGCAAAAATTGCAAATAAATAAGCACAACAAAAGTGTATTAGTAAAGAAACTTATTCTTATTTGTTTGTTGATTTCAGTATTTGTTGGTGAGGCACAAAACTTCTCTGGGTGGAATAGAAAACAAGCTATAACAATAGATCAAAATCAGGTACCCGGTACAAGTGATCTAATAGACTTTCCTTTCTTGGTAACACTAGATTATTTAGACTCTGAAATAGTTGATGGAGGTGCTAACTCAGCATTAAATGGAGGAGGAGATATCCGTTTCTCAAGTGATGCTGCAGGAAATAATCGATTAGCTGTCGAAATTGTAGAGTTTATTACTGATGCTAGTCTGGCTAACAGGAAGTGTCAGATTTGGGTGAAAATCCCGAACCTTTCGGCAACATCTAATACGACTATTTATGTTTGGTATAACAAGGCTGGTGAAGCACAACCTGCTGCTACAGATGTATATGGAAGTCAAAATGTGTGGATTAACAACAATTACGTGTCGATTTGGCACCTTGATGAAAACGCTACCAGTGGTATCTTACAAATAAAGGATAGTGGTGAAAATTCTAATGACGGGGTTTCCAAGGAAATTATGGATTCAAGTAACAGTGTTATAAGCAAAGTGGGCGGGGGCATCAACCTTAAAGGCACAAACTTTTTTAATGTTGGTAATAATACTAGTTTGAACTTGACTGCTAATTTAACTATTTCCGGATGGTTTAAGCCTAACAAATTACATGATTTTTATGTCATGGCTAAACGAAGTGAAACAGTAGTTAATGGTTATAACATTTTACCACAGCTACAGGGTTTTGTTTCATACTACGATGGATCAAGCATACCAGATTCTGGCCTAAACTATAATATAAATGAATGGAATTATATAGTGGTTAAGCTGAATTCATCAGGAACAGGTGTTACTATTTTTTTGAATGGTAATTTCTCATCAGAAATGACAGTGATCGCTCCTTCAGATGGCCTGGCACAAAACCTGTATTTAGGATCCAGAAGTAATGGTGCATTTGGAAAATTAGATGGAGCAATTGATGAATTACGTGTTTCCAATACATTTAGGTCTGATGAATGGATAAGTACCGAGTATAATAATATGAGTAATCCTTCAGCGTTTGCTGTCGCAGGAACTCCAGAATCAGCAATAATAGATACCCAAGCGCCCACAGCGCCCACACTATCCAGTGCTGTCCAGACCGATACCACGGTCGATCTAAGCTGGACAGCAT
>NZ_JBIQVZ010000023.1:0-1313 GCF_044335535.1 Mariniflexile sp. HMF6888
TGTACGTCCCTGATATATGTTGACCATAAAAGTCAATTTATATGAAAACAAATTTAAGAGCAATCAAGAAGAGCCGTAAGTATTCGGATGAGTTTAAGAAAGAAATAGTTTCTTTGTTTGAAAGCGGAAAGTTTAGTGTTTGCCAACTAGAGAAGCTTTATTCAATAGGCAATCCGACGATTTATAGCTGGATTTATAAATTTTCTACCTTTAACAAAAAAGGAATACGAGTTGTAGAGATGAAAGAAAGTAGCTTAAGTAAATTAAAAGAGCTCGAAAAAAAGGTAAAGGAGTTAGAGCAAATTGTAGGTCAAAAGCAGATTAAGATTGATTATTTAGAGAAAATGATTGACATTGCAAAAGACGAATTACAAGTTGATATCAAAAAAAACTTCAACACCTCACAATCGGCTGGTTCTGCACAAACAAAGAAAAACTAAAGTATTCTTTGAACAAGTTGTATAAGGAAATAGGAATAAGCAAACAGGCCGTTAGTCAATATTCTAAACGCCAAAAAGTGTTTGATTATAATGTTCACAATCTTATTGTTGAAGCTCAAGAGTTAAGAAAAGAACATCCTGGTTGTGGGGTTGAAAAGATGTATTATACATTGCAACCTGATTTTTTAGGAAGAGATAAGTTCATTGATTTGTTTATGGATTTGGGTTTTAGAATCAAAAGGAACAAAAATTATAGACGGACAACTTTTGCTTCTAGAGTGAATTATCCTAATTTAATAAAAGGTATAGAAGTTAATGCTCCATCAATGATATGGCAATCTGACATAACCTATATTGCTGTTGATCAGAAATTCCATTATGCTGTTTTCATCATAGATGTTTACACTAAAAGAATAGTAGGATATCAAGTAACGAACCATATGCGGGCTATGGCAAATACCAAAGCATTAAAAATGGCATTAAAACACAATAAAGCTCCTCTAATCCATCATTCGGATAGAGGAAGCCAATATACCAGTAATGAATATTTAGCATTGTTAAAAGAAAATAGAATACAGGTTTCAATGGCATTATCTGCACAAGACAATGCTTATGCCGAAAGGATAAATAAAACAATAAAAGAAGAATATATAGCCTATTGGAAACCTAAAAATTATGAGCAGTTAAAGAAAATGATAGATAAAGCCGTGTATCAATACAACAATCAAAGGCCTCATAATAACATAGGAAAGATAAGCCCAGTTAAATTTGAGTATAATTGGTATAATAATCCTTGTTTTAGTAAACCAAATATCACTATTTTTAATAATGAAAACTAATTTAAAAACGGTCAACTTTATTTAGGGATTGACA
>NZ_JBIQVZ010000024.1:0-1309 GCF_044335535.1 Mariniflexile sp. HMF6888
TAGTAGTGATGCGTTAACTTTTAAAAATATTTTATAATACATTGTATATCAGCAACTTATTAACGTTCTTTGATTTTTTGATTTGATTTAAAAATTAGCTTTGCAAGCTTAAATGTAAAGCTATGAATTCTGGTAAATATGTTTTTGCCCAACTGTTACAGTTTATCCATCGTTATGAGTTCGACAAATATGTATGGAAGTACAACGGTGATTTTAGAACAAGGGATTTTAACTGTTGGAATCAGTTTATACAATTATTTTTTGGTCAGTTGACCTCTAGAAATTCCCTTCGGGATATCTGTACCTGTCTCAAGGCCCATAGGAATAAATTGTATCACTTAGGCATCAAGCAATATGTGAACCAATCAACCCTATCAAGGGCAAATGAGCGTAGGGACTATCGGATTTTCGCTGATTTTGGCAATTACCTTATCCAGCAAGTAAGGCCTTTGTATGCAAACGAATTGATTCCCAATGTTTACATTGACAACGAAATTTTTGCATTGGATTCCACAACAATCTCCCTAAGCCTTAAACTGTTTGGATGGGCTCCGGGGAAATATTCCAGAGGAGCGGTAAAAGTCCATGCATTACTTGACTTAAGGGGTAACATTCCCTCATTTATCCTAATCACAGATGGTAAATACCATGACAGCAATGTTCTAGACGTAATTGTACCCATACCAGATGCTGTCTATATCATGGATAAAGCATATATCGATTTAAAAGCTTTGTACCAAATACATAAATCGGGAGCGTTCTTTGTCTCAAGACCAAGATCAACCATGGACTACTCCATAATAGAGAACAGTTACAACATCGATGAAGAAACGGGACTAAGGGGAGATAAAATCATTGAACTCAATGGGCATAAATCGAAACGACTTTATCCGGAACCATTACGATTGGTTGAGTTTTATGATAATGAAAATGATATAGACCTTGCCTTCTTAACAAATAACCTTGATGTATCAGCTCTTGAAGTAGCAAATCTATATCGAAACAGGTGGCAAATAGAAGTGTTTTTTAAATGGATAAAGCAAAATCTAACCATAAAAACACTTTGGGGTCATTCCGAAAATGCCGTAAACATCCATATTTGGATTGCAATCTGTACCTATTTAATAGTGGCGAAAGTTAAGCATGATTTAAAAAGCAACCTTTCAATCTATGAAATAATGCAGATTTTAAGCATATCGGTATTTGACAAGACTCCTTTGCAAGAACTGCTTACAGAATATCAAATCAATCAAAATGTCAAAGAGCAAATAAATTTATTTAATGACTAAATTTTAACGCATCAGTACTA
>NZ_JBIQVZ010000025.1:0-953 GCF_044335535.1 Mariniflexile sp. HMF6888
GAGCTAGTACTTTTCATAGGATACGGTGTTGGCTACTGTTATTATTTATTTATACTCAAAAGGTTCAGTTAAGAACCTATTCACCATTTCGTTAAATACTTTAGGTTTTGTTTTTGGTGCTATATGAGTTGCTCCAGGCATAATACAAAGTTGACCTTTAGTAAGCTGTTCAAATATTTCGACAGAATGTTCGTTTTTAATAATATCTCTATCACCCGCTATAATTAGAACAGGAACATCAATTTTTTTAAGGTCATTGTGACTTATATTGGGTTGATTGAGTAACAAGCCATAATGTTGTAATTTTAATTTCCAATTTCTAGAAGTGTCGCCTTTGGCAAGCATTTCTCTTGCATGCCTTTGCGATTCCATTACACGATTAGGAGCCCAACTATGTACTGCAGTAGTGTCTGGTCGCAAATTTGCAGCCATAGCAATGATTTTCTTGATTTTAGATTGTTTACTGATTCCCATTTTTAGAGCTATTATTCCTCCATCACTCCAACCTAAAACATTAATGGAATCTAATTTTAAGTAGTTGACTAATTCATCCCAATCTTTTGTGATTTGTGTATATGTCAATGAATCTGTTTTTAGTTCAGATTTCCCATGACCTCTGTTGTCCGCAATAATTACTCGATATTTAGATTTGAAAAAGTCAATTTGATTTTCCATTAATTTAATGTCTGCTCCATTTCCATGAATAAGTAGTAATGGTTCACCATTTCCATATTCCTCGTAATATATTTTTGCACCATTTAATTCTACGTATTTCCCTACTGTATCATTGTCACCGTATGGTTTTAATTCGTTTTGAGAATTTATAAAACAAAATTGAAGTAATAAGGTGAAAATAATTATTTGATTTTTGAAAGAATTTTTCATTTTAGGTTTTAATTGTGCACAACACTCATACAACCACAACAAACAGCTATACAATTGTAGTTATATCG
>NZ_JBIQVZ010000026.1:0-866 GCF_044335535.1 Mariniflexile sp. HMF6888
CCAGGAACCTACGCATATTATGTTAGGGATGCCAATGCCTGTACAGCCAATGTATCCAACGGGATAACCATTGATCCATTGCCAGTATTGGCGGTTACTTTGGATACGACCAATGCCACCATAAACTGTGCCGGAGATGCCACAGGTGTTATCATAGCCGAAGCAGAAGGAGGTTTGGGCAATTACGTGTACACCTTACAGGATGCTTTGGGCAACGACCTAGCGGGAGCCGTACAGAACAGCCCCGGGGTATTTACAGAGCTATTGATAGGAACGTACCAGGTACAGGTTGACAGTGGCGATTGCTTGTCCATAAGTGAACAGGTAACAATTACGGAACCAGATTTGCCGTTAGAGGTCGAGTATACGGTAACCAATGTGATGTGCAACGGGAATAACGATGGAGTGATAGAGATCGTTGCTACCGGAGGTACCGGTATCATCAAGTATGCCATTTCGCCCCAGCTGAACCAATTCTTTGACGGGCCAATTTTTGATAACCTGGCCCCTGGCGCTTACCAGGCCATCGCACAGGACGAGCTGGGATGCTATGTCCTGATCGATTTTACGGTAGAGCAACCAGACCCGCAGTCGGTAACCATAGTGCCAAACTCACTTGTCCCCGAGGTGTGCCAGGGGGATATGGACGGCGAGTTCAGCATCGAGGTTTCAGGGGGCACGGCGCCCTACAGTGTTGTCCTGGACGATATTGAAGGCGTTTATACCACGGGAGCACCGGCCCAGACACAATTCACGTTCCCTAATTTGGCAGGGGGCGACCATATCGTGTACGTTCGCGATGCCCAGGGCTGCGAGACCGAATGGAACATCAGCTTCCCGGAATCCGTGGCCATTGACCCCGAAGT
>NZ_JBIQVZ010000027.1:0-639 GCF_044335535.1 Mariniflexile sp. HMF6888
GTTCCTGATCTACGAATCGGGCACCTATACGGTAACGGTAACGGACAGTTACGGCTGCTTTGCGACCGCTTCCGGATACTTTGAGTACATAGACGTGTGCATCCCGAACTATTTTACGCCCGCCACCGAGGGCTGGGGCCCGGGATGCGCATCCCAATACGGCCATTTAACGGTCGATATCTTTGACAGGTACGGCCGTATGATAGCGACGCTACGTGTAGGCGACTACTGGGACGGCAACTATAAAGGCAAGGAGCTACCGACCGGTGATTACTGGTACGTGGTGAGGCTGAACGACCCAAGGGACGACCGTGACTTTGTGGGGCACTTTACGCTCTATAGATAACGGGGCATGAAGGGTCCCGTAAAACCAAAAAGAACAAAAAGAACAAAAAGAACAAAAAGACAGATGCGAAAACTGATTATATACCTACTGTTAGCGGTCCTGGCGAAAAGCCATGGGCAGGAGCTCAACCTGCCCGTCTTTACGCAATACCTGGCGGACAATAACTTTGTGGTCTCACCGACCTATGCGGGGATAGGGGACAACCTCAAGCTGAGGGCCAACGGTCTTACGCAGTGGGTCGGGATCAAGGACGCCCCTGACAACCAATCGTTCTATGCCGATTTCAGGATTGC
>NZ_JBIQVZ010000028.1:0-635 GCF_044335535.1 Mariniflexile sp. HMF6888
CGGATTCAGCTTCATCGGCTGCTTCCAGCTTTTCTGTGGCTTCTCCTGATTCAATTAGTTATAGCAACCCAACTGATAAAAATACTAATTCCTGTGATTTCACAGATCAAAACGCTATTGATAATGATATTGCTAATTGGGTAAACAGTCAAACAGCTACTATTAACAATAACTTAACTGGCGGTTGTTCTCCTAATGTAACTAATGATTTTGAAAGCCAATCTATTGATATGTGTACTGGCGGCTCTCTTACTATTAATTGGACAATAAAAGACAATTGTACAGAATCAACTGTTGCTGCTACATATACCTTAACTAAACCAGCTGGAATTAATCATTACTTTCCTGATCCTGTTACAGTAAGTGCTTGTGATTTTGAAAATCAAGAAGATTTTGACACTAAATTTGCTGAATGGGTTGATGCTGAAATAATAAAAATGGATGATAGCTATGAAGGAGGATGTGCTCCTTTTACTACCCACAACTTTACAAACCAAACAATAGATATATGTACAGGTGGTGAAATCGTAATAACTTGGCTTACTAACGATAAATGTGAAGTAGACCATACACATACAACTACATATACACTAACGGCTCCTCCGGTCATCACTTATAACGCGCCTTCTAACGAC
>NZ_JBIQVZ010000029.1:0-521 GCF_044335535.1 Mariniflexile sp. HMF6888
ACGTCCGTTGCTTCTGAGTTTGACGATCCAGATGCTGCTGTTGCCCAAGCCAATCTTGATGCTGATATTGCTGCATGGATAACCGCTCAAAACGCTACCATTGCCAATAGCGTATCCGGTGGGTGTGATCCTGTTGTAACCAATGACTATACAAACCAATCCATTACTTTTTGTAATTCCGGAAGTATTGCCATTACATGGACAATTACCGATTTATGCGAGACTATCAATTCCATTACCGCAACCTATACCTTTACCCAACCGGAAGGCATCGCTTTTACGGACCCTTCCAGTAAAGTAGCAGATGCTTGTGATTTTGACAATGACAGCCCCGCACTGGCACAAACCAATCTCAATGCCGATATTGCTGCATGGGTAAGTGCACAAACTGACATTATCACAAACAGCCTTACTGGAGGTTCGCCGACGGTAAGCCATGACCATACAGACCAATCCATTGCTTTATGCGATGGAGGCAGTATCACTGTCAACTGGACTATTGAGGATATTTGTGAAACCAT
>NZ_JBIQVZ010000003.1:0-519466 GCF_044335535.1 Mariniflexile sp. HMF6888
CGTCTGTTGTAATAGCCACTGCGTTACTAACGGCACTTTCATTCCCAGCAGCATCTAAAGCGGTCACTGTAAAGTTATAAGCGGTTGATGCCGTAAGCCCTGTTGCTTGGTAGCTCAGCACATTGCCCAAAGTGGTTTCCAGAACGCCATCTCTATAAACATTATAACCGGTAACTGCAATGTTATCGGTGGCTGCTGCCCAGCTTAGATCGACCGTGGTATCGGTCTGGGCAGCACTGGATAGTGTGGGCGCTGTGGGCGCTTGGGTATCAGTCAATGCAACTTGGGGTATTCCCGCAGTAGCAAAACCTGAGGCATTAGTCTGGTTAGTATATTCTGTTTTGATCCAATCTTCACTTTTACTATCACTACTTATACGAATTTCATCTAACCATCCTTTCATATAGTTTTCCAAATCACCTCCCATATATTTAATATCACCCGCTACAACTCCTGTTGTACGATTGGCAGTTAAAGTATTACTATTAAGATAGTGTTGTCCTGCCCCATTAGTTGCAACAAAATCCCATTTTTGCATAACATCTTGAGCTATAGTATTCGCAGAAGTAAAGATATTTGTTGTTGCTCCTGCACCTCCATAATAATCTAGACTCAAGTTTTCGTAAAGTGAAAAACTATGATAAGTGGTTGGTCCAATTGATAAAATAATTGAATGTTCTTGTGTACTCGTGGAATCCCAATTATACCAGGCTGAAAAGGTGTAGGAACTGCTTAACGATAAGTCATTTGCTAATGCAAAATAATCATCAACACCATCAAACACCACTCCATTACCAATAGCCCCATTAACTACTGCACTTGCAGGCATAGCTCCAAAGCTAGACAAATTGTATCCATTACCAGTAGCATCCAATATTTGAGGGGTTGCTGTATTCGGGTCGTTTTCCATATGCCATACTGCTTCATAATTAGTCCACACTGCTTGACTCCCATAAGGATCTGTAGCTAATGGTTGTGTCTCACCTTCTTTATTATACCATAAGTATATTGTAGTATCTGTGGTAGGGGATAAACTTGGAATTTTTACCCAAATTTGACATTTTCTGTTAGCAGGTGTTGAGCTGGTTACAAACGCTACTATTTCGGTGGCTAATTGATTATCCCCAGTAGCATCACTGGAGAAGCGAATATCACCCCCTCCGTCTAAAGCAGAATAAGAACCTCCATCAATCACCTCATCATTTATATGGTCTAATGTTATTAAGACAGGGAAATCAACCAATGGAGACACTCCTTCTACTAAGCTGCTATTAATTACTATAGGTTGTTTTTTATTCCAACCTTGAAAATTCTGTGAGTGTATACTAATAGTTGTTAGTAATAAAAAGTGAAATAGAAATATTTTTTTCATGCGAACGTTTTTAAGTTTTATCCCTTTTTTTGAAATGACTAACATTGTTCTGTAGTAACCGATAAAATGTTGCTTGGACGACCATTTTCTTTATAACCTAAAGTTTTAAAGGTGTTGTATTAAAACCGAATTTTATAATTCCGTTCCCAAATAAATAATCTCGGTATATCAATTTTATCGTATCATTTGGTTTTATATTGTTAAAGTAGAGGAGCACCCGTTTAAAAGGTGCTATCTTGAAATTGCGCTCGAAATTGACTCCAGAACATGGTATGGTGTCGTTGGAAGACGTTACTACCGTAAAGTCTTTTTCAATGGTAAATGCCATATATTTTACAGCATCTTCGTATGTTTTATTGGTGTAATCGGCTAATAATAAATCAGCTTCTTTTACATGTTGAAACTCTACTTCTATAATGCGTTCTTTGGCATTCATTTGATAAAGCGAGTCTATTTTAGTATAACTATCTGGATTATTTTTTAAGAGGTAATATTGAATAGGGACTTCGGTTGCCGTATAATTAATGTCGTTAACGAATTGATTAATACGTT
This sequence comes from Mariniflexile sp. HMF6888, assembly GCF_044335535.1. Taxonomy (NCBI): domain Bacteria; kingdom Pseudomonadati; phylum Bacteroidota; class Flavobacteriia; order Flavobacteriales; family Flavobacteriaceae; genus Mariniflexile; species Mariniflexile sp. HMF6888. The sequence continues at coordinate 1,925 of NZ_JBIQVZ010000003.1, forward strand.
TGGACTTCCAATTTCCCTGATTTAAACTGAAGAATTTATATTCCGGAATATTATGGGTGCTCGGAGTTTTTGACTTTTTAATTAGTATAAACACCCCAAGCACAACAAATAACACTAATGATAGTATAGGGATGTATTTCTTAAAAAACCGCATAAACTTTAAGTGCTAAAATTTTCTTAAAACTACCTAAAGCTTAAAAAAAGTTGTTAAGGGTTTTCCGTTAAATAGTTAAGGGCAAACCCTAATTATGCCCTTCGTATTTTTTATTTGAAAATGCTAGAATTTGAGTTGTGATATCTATCGTTTCATCGCCATGCATAACATTTCCATTTCCACTTGTTCCTAAAATAATTTTAAAATTATTCGCTTGGGCAAATTCTTTAATATAGCCATTAAGTCTATTCCAAATCGTATTGCTTAAATGATGTGTATAATTGTCTTGAAGTTCTTGAAACGCCTTGCTTTTATAGGCAATTTGTTGTTGTAAGTGTTTTGACGAAACATCTTCTTTATCTGTTATCGTTTGAAATATGGCATATAAACTATCCAATTCTTTTCCTTGTTTGTTGATTTTTGCTTCTTCAACAATCTTGATGTCTTTAGTCATATTAAAGCCATTAAAAAGTTTAACATTATCAATATATACAATCTCTTGCTTTTGTTTGTTTAGAAAAAAATAGCTTCCAAAAACGATTATTGTTAGTAATATAATTGAATTGATAGTGGCGTGAATACTAAATTTTTTGATCATTGCTTTTTAATTGTTTTGTTATTATTATTGAATAAAACCGTTAAGGAATCGTTATAAGCTTTCACTAGAGTAATGTCGTTTACAGTTTCTTTTTCACGTTTTCTATAAAGTCTGCTGTCTATTTTTAATAAAATCATTTTTGTATCCTTACTTTCTCCTTTTACAAAGCCATGGTATATGATGGTTGGCCAAACAATACTTTTCTTAACGGCAGGTTTTACAACGCTTTTAGGACTGCTGACAGGTTTTGTTGGTTCAACACGTTTTATAACCCTTCCAGAAACTCCAAAAGGATCTCTATCTATTAGTTTAAGTAAAAAGGTGTCTTTAGCCATTGTATAATCTTGCTTATAATTTGCTGCAGAACTAATGGCTTCCACATTTTTTACAGACGCTTTTTTGCCTCCAAAATATTTATAGATAACCGAGCCCCAAATGATTATCAAAAGTATTGTTAATGTTATATTTAGATGTTTTTTCTTCATTTAAAGAATTAAACTTAAGCGTGATTATCTTTTAACAGTATTTTTATTGAACGACTAAAGACCTTACTATACTAAAATCACTTTCATTAGTAGCTGCATCAATGGCCTTTATTCTCCAATAATAGGTTCCAAGTGTACTAAACACATATTGATAGGTATTATTTACTGTACTTGCAGAATGAATTTTTGTGTTAAAATCAATATCCGAAGCTATTTCTATAGTATTGGTAATAGTAGATTTTATATTACCGGAATCTGTTCCATTTGTCCAGTTAAATGCTACTGTTGTTGTGGCGGTACCTTGATCTGCCGGGGAGGTCAAAGCCGGTTGATTTGGTGCTACAGTATCTATGAATAGGGATCGCTGGGAATACACAGTTTCTGAAGTTGCATTAACTGCCTTTACTTTCCATATATATTTCGCATCGTCATTGAATAAATTGGGATCAATGGTATAATTGGAAGCAGTTACGTCTGTTTCTGGAAGTATCGTTTGTTCTCCATTCAAACTTTTGATTAATTCAAATTTATAGGATATAGCAGATGTAATTCCTTGCCAAGTAAATGTGATATTTTTATTATTGGTATAAAGGTCAACGGAGGGTGTTGCTAATGCGACATTCTGGTTAGATAAATCATCAGATGTTTCAACATGAAAACTAATGGGAAAGGTATAGGCGGTGCTATAGGCAAAGTTTTCTGCCCTAACACGCCATTGGTAGGTTCCAGAGTTTAAAACATATTTAAAAGTACTTGTTGTTATTAAAGAATCTACTTCATATACTTGATTACTTTTAATAATTTGAATTCTATAACCATCAGCACCATCTAGACCTCCCCAAGAAAATTGAACAGTATTGCCGTCAGTGGTCATTCCTTCGTTTGGAGAAATAATTTGAATGGTATCATTTGTAATATCTTCTTCTAAAATATCATCACATGAAAATGACAATGTTAGTAACATTAATAGCAATAAGCCTTTATTTTGTGTTTTCATAGTTTTGTAAAATAATTTTTAAGTAAAGGTTTTTAGAATTGGTTCTGTAATTTTTCTTTGAGTACAATTGCGTACTTACAACCCTTGAGTTTTTAAAATGTTTTTCTATTTCGTAAAGGATACTTACTAAATTGTTGTAGGTGCCTTCAAGTTCAATTTGGTTGGAATAAATTAAAAACTCGTTATCTGAAAACAAATGAACATCTTCAATGGAAACAATGTTTACATTATAATTGTTCTTTGAAATAAAATCGAGTAGTTTTTGTTGAACTAATTCTGGGTTTGATGTTTGACCACCAATCGTCTTGTCTAAATGGCTTATGTCATTTTTTAAATTATGAAGATCTTGTAACGCATTTTCGTTGTTCAACAATTTTTCTTTAACGATACCCAATTCTTTGCCAGCACTTAAGGTGTGCTTAAAAGTTTTTTTATAGGATGCCATAAATAGCAAGATAAAGCCTATTACGACAGCGAAGAACTTTTGTCTATATGTGAAATTTTTAAACAATTATATTTTGATTGATAGGGTGAATGTATTCTCTGTTTTAGTTTCTTGTGAATAATCTTCAATGTCTATTTTTTTTATCCATGCTAAAGCTTTCAGTTTTTTCAACCAATCGTTAAATGATTTATTGTTTTCACACGCGCCAACGATTTTAATAACACTCATGTCAAAATTCATTTTTTCTGAAGTCTTGATTTTTTTAAGAGGAGGAATAATTTGCATGGCGTTTAGTGTGATGTTTTGAGACACGGAATTTCCAATATCCATAATATACTTGGTTAAGAAACTTTTATTACCGATGCCACTTGAGAGTAATATTTTTTCCTTTAAAATCTTTTCATCTTTTAATGCATTCACCTTTAAAATAGTCTGTTGGGTTATAACATTGAGGGATTCTTTTTCTGCTAACTCATTTAAATAAAAATCCTTTAAGTAATGGCTTGTAGAAAGAGTGATTAAAAAAAACACGAGTGTAAAAATCCCAGTCATTTTAAACCATTTTTTAAACTTAAATTCAGTCTTGTTAGCATCTAAAAAATCAGTATCGAATTCAATGGCAGGGTTTGGATATTTATAATCAAGAAAAGCTGCTAAAAGCGGTATTTCTCTTTGGTTTAAGCACTCTCCATTTATTTCGTATTCTTTAGGGGACGTTTGTTCATTTTTAAATGATAAAATCTCCTTATCATTTATATTAAGTGTATAATTTAATGATGAAATCTTATCGTAATCTTTTATAATGGGCAGTAAATTTGCCATTACAAATGGTCCAAAAGACACATGGATTATATAAAAATGACTATCACTTATTTGTTTTATAACAGACTCTATATACTGTTTTCTTGCAACAGATATAAAAATGTTTTGATTTTGATGATATTCAAAAAAGTGAAATTCATTAGGATTCGCTTTAAAAATTAAATCATTTCTGTAACCTGCTTTGTTTTCGACAAGCTTATTAATAATATTATCCCCTTCTATATGTAAAATTACAGGATAATCTTTGTTCAGTTTTGCTTTAAAATCTTCAAAGGCGTTTGATGAAAAACGCTTTTCAAGCTTTAATTCATTATTTTTAGAACTAATTTCAATTAATTGATATTCTAATACATTGCTTGTTATAGATATATTTATCGCATTATATCTGCTTGTGCTGCTAAATATGTTTTTAAGATGAATGTCCATTTAGTAAGTTACCGTTGGTTTAATAAAAATGTGAAGTTTAGACTTTTCCTTTCTTTTACTTCTACCACTAAACAACCATTTAATTACTGGAACTCGTGACAATAAAGGCGTCCCTGTCCCTGAATTTTCATTTTCTAATTCGTCTAATCCCCCTAAAAGTACCATCTCATTATTTTTCACTCTAACTAACGATTCAAACTTTTGAGTAGATTTCCCTGGAGGTGCACCTTCCCCAACCCTTCCAAGAAAAGAACTTTTTTCAACCGCAATGGTAAGTGTTACATTCTCATCTTTAGAGACAAAAGGTTTAATATTAATGCTTAAGTTTGCTTCAGTAGACTTCCATGTGCCAGATTGGAGAATATCATTATTGATTCCTGAAGTAATGAGTCTGTTGTTTTGCTCAAAATAATAACTGGTTTCTCCAATAGAAGACGTGGCATCGTGCCCGTTTAAGGTTACCAGTTTTGGTGTTGAGGACAGTTTAATGAGTGAATTATTCTCTAATGCTTTTAAATTTAAATAGAATTTTTCGGAAACCTTACCAAGGTTAATAATTCCCAAGCCATTAAATGCGTCTATCAATCCATTAACAGAAGTAGCGTTGAGCGCCACATCTGTAGTTGGAAAAAGTGCCCCAGAAGTTGTTCTTTGGTTATTGTCAATTCCTGACTGAATTCCAGTTTGGATTTCGTAAGATTTTTTATATTGTACTATAATGACTTCAATTTGAATTACTGGAACCACCAAATCGATTTCATGGACATAATCCTTAAATTCTTGGATATGGGTTTTAGACCCACTAACAACAAAACCATTTAATTCAACAAACTCTTTCACTTCAAGGTTTTTTGTAAAACTCCCTGGGAGCGTACTTAAAACAGTTTCAATAGTTCTATTTTCTAACTGGATTAATTCTACCGTTCGCAATCCTTCGGTGGCGTGTTCTCCAATTAAATAGAGATCATCAATTTTTTTATAAGTATAGTTTTCGCCTTTAAAAAGGTGGTCAAGCAAATCATCAAACGTAATACCACTAGCCATTAAGGTTGTATTTATTCCTGTTGGTGTGTTATACATAAAATAGTTTATATTCAATTTCTCTGCCGCTTCTATAATGATGTCTGCAGCATCTGCTTCTGAAGCTTTTACATCTAAAAAACCTTTTTCGTTAGCTTCAACCTGAAAAGCGCCATCTTCACTGCCTGTAGATTTATTATTTTTGGATGAGGTGTTTCTATTTCTGCTAGTTTGTGTAGCTGGTTTAGCAGTGGTTGGTTGTGAAACCATATCCTTTTCGAGATAATAATTCTCATTTTCATCGACAGTAAGCACTAAGCTATTGGACTTTGCCATCATTTCGAGAACTTGATCAAAAGGTCTATTAAGAATATATGCAGAAACTAATTCTGTTTTAACCTCAGGAGCTAAAATGACATTTCTTTTTGATGCGTCGGTAATTGCTTGTGCAACTCTGGGCAAGGAATCGTTTTTAAGATTAATCGATAAAAAAGTGTTTTCGCTATTATAAGTAACATCTATCTTTTTTAAAGGTTTTGCTTTTTCAACAATTACCACATCTGGCTTTTTTTTAAATATTAAAATACTGTTCATTACTTCAACATCCAGATCGTGTTTTTTAATTAAAAACATGAAGACATCCTTTATGTTTACGTCATAAAAATTACTGGTAACCAATTGATTCAAATTTGAATCAACACTTACATTTAATTGGTGTTCCTCTGCTAAGGCATTAATAAAATCATATAGGGTCAATCCTGACAAGTCAATTCTAACATTGTCATTCAACCCTTTTTTTGTTTTTGCTAATTCATCAATTTTTTTTGTAAACGTTTCAATACTGGATTGGGAAAAACATATATTGATAAATAGACAGAAAAAGAATATCGTTAAAATTCTAAATGACATAGTTTATGAGTTAATAAGGATTGGGTAAATCTCTTCAAGTGATGTTAATCCCCTTGACAATAAATCAAATGCTTTATTTGATAATTTTTTATTTTTTGTAAAATCCAATTGTACCAATGTATTATTTTTTATGGCATCAGCAACCTCATGGGTAATTGGTAATATTTCGTAAATAGCTCTTCTACCTTTATAACCTGTATGATAACAATCATCACATCCTTTGGCTGTAAAATGGGTTTTTAATAAGCCATCTGGTTTAAAAGATCTAGGTAAGTTCTTATCATTAAATGGCTCTTCTTTTTTACAAGTATCACATAAGGTTCTTACCAGTCTTTGGGCAACAGATATGTTAATGGTTTCTGCTATTAAAAATGAAGGAATATCCATATCTATTAATCTAGAAATAGTACCCACAGCAGAATTGGTATGAATAGTAGATAATACCAAATGCCCTGTTAAAGATGCCCTAATCGCCATTTGTGCTGTTTGTGCATCCCTAATTTCCCCAAGCATAATAATATCTGGGTCTTGCCTTAAAAAGGAACGCAATGCAGATGTAAAAGTGAGTCCTATATTTTCTTTTAACTGCACTTGGTTAATGCCTTTTAAGGTGTATTCGATAGGGTCTTCAACTGTTACTATATTTCTTTTTATATCGTTAAGATGTTTAAGGGTTGCATATAGTGTTGTGGTTTTTCCGGAACCTGTAGGCCCACTTATAAGCACGATGCCATTTGTCTTTTTAACGGCCTCTAAATAGGTATGTACATCATCATTTTCTAAACCTAGTTTATTAATATCCAAATGGGATGCATCTCTACCTAATATTCGCATCACTACTTTTTCCCCATGATGGGTTGGTAATATCGATACTCTAATATCAAAATCGTCATATTCTATTCTACCATCTTGGGGCAGACGCTTTTCAGTAATATCTAGATTTGACTTAATTTTTATTTGATTGATTAATTCAAGATAATTTTCTTTTTTTATATGGTTTTTTTCAATGAGCTGTCCATCAATTCGTAATCTAACCCGTACATCATCTTCATATATTTCAATATGAATATCACTTGCATTGATATTTTTGGCCTCAAAAATCAAGTCTTCCAAAAAATCATTTCCATAAGAGACTAATTTTGGCCTATCGTCATTTTTTCTGTAATAAAGAGAAAGCGCTCTTTTTATTATGGATGATTCAACAAACTCTAGAATTATGTTTTTATTAAAAATGAGTTTTAATTCTTCTTTAATGGCATATTCCTCCAAGCGCTTTTCATCAGCAATAAAAAAGACATTTGTGTCATTTGTGATTTCTTTGGGAATGATTGAAAAATGATTGGCAATATCAGAACTTATAGACTGTTGCAGATCAATACTTAAATGTATATGTTTTTGGCTTTCTATATTCATTTAAAAGAACATGTTGATTTTAAATGCTTTTTCTGCAATTATATTAATCATTAGAAATAATGCTAAATAGCCCGCTAAAGGAATGGTTTTTACTTTTTTAAAAACCAAGAAAACACCATGCATAATTAAAGAAAAAAGCAATCCCATAATAAAGAATAGGATAAAAGGCTTTAGAGTGAATAATGGTGTAATAGCTATAAAAAAGGCAATATCTCCCAAACCAATAAAACTGTCTATAGGGTTTACGAGGGCTTTATTTTTAAAGGAAAAATATAAAGTAAGCCCTAAAATATTTATTAAAATAAAACCACTATTATAAAGGATATCAGAAAAATTTAAATGATTAGAAATAACATTTATTGCTATGGCCATTAAAAGCATAATTATTGGTAACCCAACATGTATTGTTCTCTTCATAACATCTTGGTAGAGTATTATAATTAAGACTACAATTAGTAACAACCTGAAAGTGATTAGCATGTTAATCTTTTATTATTTCTTTTAGCACTCTATCCTGATTGATTTCCCATGTATTATACACACCATCTCCATCAAAATCTTGTAATGCTGTAGCCGTGGCCGTAAATGTGTTAAGTGAAGCTTCAATAACTTCTATTTTATATACAGCTTGCCCTCCTTGATCGATGGTTAAAGCTTCTTCAAATCCCAATTCATTAAAATCAGCGGTATATTTAGAGTGGCGGTAAAAATGGCTTTTCTGCAAACCATGGATCATACTTAACATGTTTTGTGCTTCAATCGATTTAGCGCTCGTAACCACCGATGTTTGATTAGGAACAACCAAATAAATTAGAATTCCAATAATACAGAGCACAATCAATATTTCAGACATGGAATAGGCTTTTAGATGTAATTTTTTATGTTTTAGCTTTAATACAGATTTTTTCATCTTTAAATATTTAATATTAATAATCTAGTTTTGAATTACCTTGCTTAGGTTGAAAATAGGCGAGTACATGGCAATCATAATAAAGCCAACAATCCCCCCAATTATTACTATCATTAAAGGTTCTAGTATGGTGCCTATCATTTTTGTTTCATGATCTACATCTTCATTGTATTGATTTGCTAGACCATCGTACATAGTATCCAACTCATTAATTTGTTCCCCAATTGATGTTAACGAAATAATTTTCGAAGTGAAAAATGGACTTTTTCTCAAGCTATCAGACAAGGTTTCCCCTTTTAGCACATCTCTTTTCGCATGGGAAATAGCCGATTTTAGTGGATAAAAAGAAATCATTTTTTCGGTGAGCTCCAATGATGTAATTAAAGGTGTTTTTGCAGATAACAATAGGCTAAATGACTGACAAAAACGCGCTAAATAAATCTTCTTGATTAGATTGCCAAAATAGGGGGTTCTTAAAATTATCCTGGATTTTATGTCTTGATAAGAATTGTTTTTATTTAATACTTTATGGGCTATATAAGCGGAAATGAATATAACTAATACCATCAATAGGATGCTATTAAAATGGTTGGATACATTTACCACAAACTGTGTAATACCAGGAAGGTCTTTACCAAATTGTTGAAATACCGATGCGAACATAGGCACTACAAAATTGAGCATAAAATATAGAACAGCAAACGTTATAAACAATACAAAAACAGGGTACGCCAATACGGAAACAACTTGGCGTTTCATTTTAATTTTTCTTGAAAAAAACTTTTGCAATTGATCAAATATTTCAGGCAAACGTCTCGTGTCTTCACCTATTTTTATGCTGTAATATTCGTATGGTGAAAAATATTTATGATTCTTTATAGCTTCATGGAGTGATTTTCCTTTCACCACATCGTCATTAATAGTTTTATAGATGGAACGAATAAATTCAGATTTTTGCTGGTCTGTTAAAATGGACAATGCCTGGTTAAAATCTACCCCAGATCTTATAAGTGTAGAAAACTCTCTATAAAAATCTTCTTTTTGTTTGTCAGAAAACTTTTTAAAAGTTGGCATGGACACATTAAAATCAAGTTTTAATGAATCTTTTTTCTTGGTCTTATATGAAATAGTATCAATCTTCATTAAAATAGCGTTTGTTTATTATTTCGGAATTATTCTTGCTTAGAAAATAATTAGTATTAATCGTATCATTTAACACCTTTAATGATAGTAGGAAGGTTGTATTAATATCCGTTTTTGCATCATCTTTTAAAAACTGAAAATCATTAACTTGTATCTTGAATGTGTCTGTTTTTATATAGTTATGTCTTAAAATGTATTTGGCATTTGCTGTATAATTTATTTCAGATTCGTCATAGAATTTTAAAACCAAATCACTTTCTGTATAACTAAAATCATAAGCTTTATCTATATCTCGCATCAATGTTGTATTAAATAAATTATATTCAAGTACCTGCGTGTTTTCCTTTTCAAAAAGAGACAATTGTTTGCCAATTAAATTGAATAATGAAAATGTAATTGAAATAATAACACTCATTAAAACAAGCGTTATTAAAGCTTCTAAAATGGTAAATCCCTTAAGGTGTTTCATATGCATTGTAAGAGATTAGTTTAGTTATTACATGGGTTTTGTTACCCGACTTAAAGGTGAAAGTCAAAAGGGCTGTATGATCTGTTTTGCTAACATCCACAATTTTATCAATAGTATATCCATTATAAGAATAGCTGTTGTCTTCATAATCATTTTGCTGGATGCTTTGTTGAATTAAAAGGTTAATAGTATGTTTTGCATTATAATATTGTATTGACTTGTTTTGTTTTATGACGTTTAAATAAATTGTAAAGGCAACTAAAGCGCAAATCGAAATAATTGAAATAGCAATAACCGATTCTATAATAGAAGAGGCTTTTAGATTTTTAAAACTTTTTAATGACAGCATATTTTCTTTCATTAAAATTATTTTTAAACAAGGGTAATTCTACAAAATCTTCTGGCAAACTATCTTTGTTTATGGTTCCGTTTAGAATAACATTTTCATAATTAGATGATTTTGTTTTTAAAAAAAATTTATCTGTATAGATGCTTCCAAGAACCTTACCTTCCAATTGTGTTTTACCATAACAATACACATTACCAATTACAGTAGCTTTCTCATGTATTGTTAAGGAACGATTTAACGCCCCGGCATAAGTATCTCCATCAATTACAATGCCTCCTGCTATTGTTGCATGGTCATTTATAGTAATAGATGCTGTGCCATTATCATTTTTAATGTAAATACTAGAAGGATAAAGCAGGGATACATGCTCATCTATACTAACACTATCTTTAGCTATAATTTGGATATTGCCCCTAAAACCAGACATAATATGTACTGTAGGTGCAGATATAATAACATCTGTTAATTTAGCGGTATTTGCTATTTTTAATTCATTATTGGAAATTAATACAATATTTCCTTTGCAGGTTATATTGCTAAGCTCTTTGGTACCGCTTAAGTCAATTGACTTAGTTATTTCATCAAAATCGTTTATTATTATTGGATTTCCATCAAAGTTATTGAATGTAACAGGTATGTATTTTGCAACATCTATAGATATGCTTTTTTCTATTTTCGGCAGTATGTCTCCAGATTTTAATTGTTCACCTTTAAGTACTATTGCATTACCTTTTGTTCCATTTATATAAGCCTGTTCTGTATGTCCGTTGGGAATTTTAATTTGACCTAATATTTTTGAATTTCCAGATAATTTTAGAGGCTTATCGTAATTAGTCATATATAGAGCTAAACCGTTTTTCGTATTGGTTATTTGCCCAACTAGTGCTGTTTTTGAAATGGTGTCATTCCTAAAAATGGTTTTGCATACTAAAACATCATAAAAACCCCATGTTTTTTTTTCAATGAATGATAAAGTCCCATCTTCAAATACATCTATAGTCTGGTTTTTATCGTAAGGAATGGATCCTGTATTATTTATTAAATAATTAAAAGCAGAATCGTTTCTATAAATTAAATTCTCTTGCTCATAGAGTTGGTAGTTTAAAATATTTTGATAGTGGGAAATTAAAACCAAGCATCCGCAAAATATTGAAATCGTTAGGCAAATAAAAATAGCATTTATCAAAGAGGAAGCCTTGATATTATACGATTTACAAATCCTGTATTTTAAATATTTATTCAATGAAAATATAGTGTTATGGATGCAATTCCAACTTTAGATTTATAAAAAACCCAATGATTAAACATACAATGGTTGCTGGTGAAAGAACTAAGGTTATAGCCTAGAATAATCAAGGTGTTCCCTTATTTTTAAAATTTTAATTTAATGGGCCTTTAGATAAAACCTCTTTCCCGCGCCGCTATTAGCAAGTCTCTGTCTCCTTTTCCTACAACATTGAAAATATCTCTTAACAATCGTTTTCTACGCTCTAAAGCAGCGATTGAAAGAGGGAGGACTTGAGGCAATTCATTCATTTTTGTTCCATTAGACAATTCATGTAGCATCTTTCTGTCTATACTATCTACAACAAAATCATTGGTAGCTTGTTTTCTTAATATTTGTAAAACTGTTTGACTGTAATAAGTGGCTGATGAAATAACCGCTTTAATAGACTCAACTAATAAAGTTGATGACAAATCACCTTTAACTAAAAAACCATCTGGATTAACGCTTTTCAAAATACTCGATATCCTAAAGGCATCATTGTAAGAAGTCGATACGATAATCTTAATATTTTCATAAGTATTCCTTATTTTGATTCCCAAATCTTCACCACTTAAAATATTGCCATCTTTTGATGGAGGTATTCTCATATCTAAAAAAACAATGTCAAAACAATCATTAGTTTCTGTCCTCTTAAGTTTTAATAAGGCTTTATCACAATTGTTTGCAGAATCAATGTGGAATTTTAAATTTTCATACAATGAAGCTGTTCTATTTAATGCAAGTTTGTATGCATCAATAGTTAAAGGTTCATCTTCAACTAGTAGTACTTTAATTGTTTTGTTCTTATCCATAGTTAATTAGAATTGAAACTTCGCATATGTTGCTTTTTAAAAATTCTATTTTCTTATTTAGATGAGAGACAAAACATTACGTTTTCTAAATAAATTTAAATATACATTTAACCTAAGCTATCTAATATTATATATACAACTGTAACTTTGTTAAATAAGCAAGTTTCTATACAATATCTTATTTAAAGGAAGAAAAGTATCAAAGAAAAGGCAATTAGTAGTCTTTATATCTCAATAAATAGTAAAAGGTAACCCTTCAGGAGTAAAACACCACTTTTTAAGAGGAAAACTAATTTAGTTTAATGGAGGAAGTTGAAGGAGACAATAAATTAACCATAAGTTCAATATTGCTTTTATAGGTTTTTGTAAAAGGCACACTATGATTGCTCCTTTTAATAGTGCATTTTGAGCTTCCATAATTAACTCTAGAAACATAACTGGAATTAATTATATAGCTTTTGTGTACCCTTAAAAAATTTTCTGGCAAAATAGATTCAAATGTTTTAAGAGTTTTAAAGGCATTTATCACAATTCCATCAATCATATGAAAATCAGTTGTGTTATTATCTGCTCTTAGAAATAAAATTTCATCTAAATTTAAATATTGGTAATCTTTATAGGATTTTAAGCAAATTGTTTTGCTTATTTTAGCTGGGTGTTTTTTTTTAAATTTTATAACTGCTTTTCTAATTTCCAAATCAGTAGTTGGAATTAGCAAATAATCAAAAAAACCCATTTTTATTGCTTCATAAGTCTTTTCTTTTGACGAGGAAATCGCAATAAATTCGGTATCGCTTTTTATATATTGATTCAATTCATTAACCAATCCAAAGGGGTTGTTTTTATTAGAATCTATATTTATAAAAATTAAATCTGGCATTTCTCGCAGAGCAATATCCATAGAGTCCTCATAACTATTTGAGTAGCCAATACAGTTGAATTCTGGAAACTCATCCAATATGGATGTAATTTTATTAATTACAGAATCTTGGGTTTCAATTATTATATAATTTGTCAAAACTTTTATGATAAAAAAACAAATATAAATAGATATGTACAATAAGGGGTAAGGTTTTTCCTTTGTTAAACAATGGTATTTCCTTTATTTAAATAATAGTATTTTCAATCAGCTTTTAAATCTATATAATTCCCTGTAGGCTCTTGTCTTGGGGTGTCCAATTCACCTCTTTGGAAGAGAGGTCAGAACTGCCTTTTCGGGTAGTTCTGGGTAAGGTAAAATACAAAATTTCAGTTTTTGACCCTGAGGTCAAAATGAAACAGGTGAAACTGTACTGAGCCTAAGTCGAAGTATTCTCTATGGTTCTGCCTCGAGGAGAGTTTGTTTCAAGAATTTTTTTATTAAAAATTAAAAAACCATCAATTAATTTAGAATAAATTTTGATACTTTTATAAACCATTTTTTAATGAAATCAGACAAGAAAAGAAGTGCAAAAATGCATGTTTTTGGTAATTTTTTCCTTTTTTAAAAGTCGATACGTTCTTATAAACACTGATGTTAACAGCAAAATGATTACTATCCCTTCGGAATGCTTTTGCCCAATAGACATGATGCGGTCGAGGTTAATGAGTATAGATACGGCTTTCAGGGACAGGAGATGGATGATGAGGTTAAGGGGACTCCGGGGAGTTCTGTTAACTATAAGTATAGAATGCATGACCCTAGGGTGGGGAGGTTTTTTGCGGTGGACCCTATGGTTCATACTTATCCATTTTATTCTCCATATGCTTTTAGTGGCAATAGGGTTATTGATGCTATAGATTTAGAGGGTTTACAGCCAAACGATGTAATATATGCTTTTATTGAGCACTCTGGATTGACTAAAGAAGAGTTAAGAACAGGAATGCAAAAAACGCTTGAGCAAGCCCAAAAGATTTTAGATAATCATAAACCAAAACCTAAGCCGTCAGTAGGGGTAGGTATTATTAGACTAATTACAAGAACTAGAGAATTACCAGAGATATCACCAAATATACTTCAGCAAATTGATTATAGGCAATATCAAGCATATGTAGATAACCGACCTATAACAAGATGTGGATGGACAAATGATAATACCATTGTTAAAAGGAAAGAAGCAATGCAATCCTTAATGCAGGATGGGTTTACAGTTGTAGGAAGTGATGGAAGTATTGAAATATTTACAACAGATCCTTCGACTTTATCAGATCATTATTTGCAAGAAGTAAGAAAAAGGCTTTTTTCTGGAAATGCTAGGTTATCAGATCAACAATATATAAATGAAGTAACTAAAAGAAGTGGTGCGATAGGCTCTGAGAGAAAGCGAGATATTGCGAATATGTTTATAATTAGCAATATCGGTAAGACAGGTGCTTCAAAAGACTTTATGCTTAGAACTATTGACTTCAAAAAATCGGTAAGTGTAGAAACTTTACAACCAGGAACTAGGGTTTGGCGATTTGTTACACCAGGTGAAGAAAATGCTCCTGAGCAACATTTTTATACAGATGCTTATGGCGCAGATTCTGGACCAGTAGGAGTTGGATTAACCTCTGGAAATAAAGTGTTAATAGAATATGAAATTACAGCACCTACTACAGTTTTAAAAACTAAAATTAAGGGAACTGGTCAAACTCAATACATATCAAGTGAAATACAGAATAATGTGAAAGAAAAAAACAGAGAATAAATGGGGCAAATAGTAGAATGTTTAAATAAAGTAAGGAACCTTTTGAAAGATAAGATAAGCGAAAAATCAGAAGCGATCGATTTAGTAGTTTTACTTCATTTAGATGTTATTTTGTTTGAAATAATGAAGAACAATGAAATATCTAACCAAACAGCAGAAGCGATGACTCAAATAGCTGCATTTCAATCCATAGAATACTATTATCACGAAGGATATTTAGAACTAGACAAGGAATTAAAAGAGTTGGGCTATATATTGGGAGATTACAATGAGAAATATAGAAAGCATGAATTGGGTGTTATTGGGACTAAACCTGAAAATTGGGGAAATTACTTTAAAGAGCGTGTAGAAACGCTTTTAAATAACTGGGAAGTATAACCCCGCTGCACGAAGTTTGTAACCAAGGCTGTAAGGAACTTTAAAAGTAATTGAAAAATATACTAGATTTACATTCCTATATATTAACTACACAAATATATAGACCGATGAAAAAAAAGGTAACGGTTCATGAGGTGCTCAATTATATCCCAAATGAGAAGCTTGACTTTTTTGCCCGTGAAACATTAGTTGATTGGAACGCCAAAAAGCTACAGGGCAAAGAGCTTTTCAAACTCTGTATTTTTGGCATATTGAATGAGAACAGGGCGAGTTCAAGGGTATTTGAGAGTTTCTACGAGAGCCATTTTTTCTGCAAACATGCTCATATCCCTAAAGGTAAAAAGGTTAGCCATAGTAGTATCTGCGAGCGAATAGGAAAAATAAATGTGGACTATTTCGAAAGTCTGTACTACTATACCGTTGATACCTTTCGGGAGAAGCTCAATAAAAAGGACCAGAACAAATTGTGCCTGTACGATTCAACAATAACGAGTCTTTCAGCGTTACTGTTGGGTTTTGGAATGCAAAATGGTCAGAGGAACAAAAAAGGGGAACAGGGAAAGCACAGTATAAAGTTCACTATTGGCTTTGATGGACTGCCTTTTAAGGTAAAGTTCCACAGGGACCAGAAAATGATCAGTGATATTCCGGCGTTAAGCGATATTCTCCAAGAGCATGTCCCCAACAAAAAGGATATCGCAGTATTTGACAGGAGAATGCAGGACCGTTTGACAATGAAAAAGCTCTCGGACGGGGGCAAATACTTTGTGACACGCATATATAAAGCATCAAGATATGGTGTAGTGGAAGGAAGCCATCAAACAGAACTGAATTACGAGAACGATAATATCAAACTTGACAGGCACAGCCTGGTACACCTTTATAGGAACGGCAAGAAAATGAAAGATGTTGTATTTAGGCTTTTGGAGGGCACGCTCAAAGCCGACGGGGAACGCATACTGTTCCTTAGCAATTTGCCGGAAGAGGGGTTTACGGCCAAGCAGATAGCCGAGATATACAGGAACCGTTGGGAAATTGAAAAGTTCTTTAGGTTCATCAAACAGGAACTAAACTTCAAGCACTATTTTTCAAGGCAGTGGAACGGGATCCAGGTGATGGTATACATTATCCTGATTGCGTCCATATTATTGCTGACTTATATTAAGCTAAATCAATTAAAGGGGTATAAGATTCCAAAAATCTCATTCTGCAACTCATTACAGAATGAGATGATTGAAAATATTGTGATTCATTGTGGTGGAGATCCCAATAAAATAAGCTCTTATTATTCATGAATAAAAGTTCCTTACAGCCTTGGTTTTAAACTTCGCATAGCAGGGTACAGAAAGTAGTGCAAGGCCAGATTTTTTCAACTTTGCTTTAAATATGGCTATTGAAATAAAAAACTATGCTTTAACAACAAGAGGCAAAATCTCTAACTTAATTGGGACTGTTGCCGACCAAGCTAACTATAGATATTATAATTTACCTAGCGGAACGTCACAATCGGTGTATATTGATATCACAGGGCAAAATGTTAGTAAAGAACTGCAAAATGAAATAATAGATAGAATTAACAATAAATTAGAAAAAGGCGTAGAAATTACCGTTGAATTCTTTGAACAACAAAAATCTGATTAGACAAGTTATGATAATAGGAATTAAATATGGAAATATGCATATTGGTTTTACATATCCATCAATTATGGAAGCATTTAAACAACATTGTATAGAATTAATAGGTGATAAAAATGAAGATTATAAAAATTTTATAAAATTTTTGTGGGGTATAAAAATAGATAATTTTAAGGCTTTTAGAAAAGAGATTGAATCCATGTGTACGGTTTTTAAAGACACAAATAACATTACTTTAAGTGATAAAAGTCTAAATTTTTTAGATGAAGATGAAAAACGAGATTACATGAATTGCAATAAAAATGTGTGTGAGTTTTTTATTTCTAGTAGTGATTTTTCAAATTCTTTTTTCCTAGATATATTCAAAAGCGAACTTAAAAAAGCTGAACAAGATAGTGAAGAGTACTTTTCAATAGTAAGTATGGCAGTACGTAAGGACATGATAGACGAATATGGTTGGAACTATCCTATTAAAATACCAAAAGACATTAAAAACTGGTAATATACCCCGCTGTTCCCTAGTGTGCGCTACCGCTAACTTGCAGTTAGTGGCGGTAAGAGTGAGCAAAAACAATAAGTGTTAACAACGACAATATTAAAACGGGCATAAATTTTATGCTCGTTTTTTTTATGCGGTAATTTAAGTAAGATACAAATGGTTAATTTTGCTCGAATGAAGAAAATAATTCTGAAAGCTGTATGTTGAGATTATCGGCAATTTCTTTTATCATGCATATGGAAGTATTTACCGTACCCGCTCTGCGAAGTCTGCGACTTCGAAGCAATAATAAAGTAGTAAATAAAAACAAGCTATATTTAAACAAAATTAAGTACAGCTTTAGTATTATGATATAAGTTTAGATAAATTTGTTAATTTCGGAATGATTCAAGAAGAATATTTGAATTATATTAGAAATAAATAAACCCCGCTGTTCCCCCCGCTAGCGCCCCGCTCTTCGAAGTCTGTGACTTCGAAGCAATAATAAAGACAAGCTATATTTAAATAAAATTAAGTACAGTTTTTAGTTTTATGTAATAATATAATGCTAAGTTTTAAAGTCAAGTAGGCAAAAGTATTTCAACTCAAGCCTCTCACAGAACCGTACGTGAAACTCTCGCTTCATACGGCTCTTATCATACAAATCACATCGATTTAAAGAATTGCCAATGATAAAACAACGTGGGATAGCTGATTTTTATTTCTGCCAACCAACGATGTGCTTTTGCATAGCTTCTTCCCATCGATTTATACTTGTTCCTTACCCATTTCGCTAATCGATTTTGCAAATACCTGAACAATTTTCGTAGGGATGCCACATTGAAATAACCATAATATCGCAAAATCCCTATTGTTTGCAAGCGGAGTTTTTCAGCAACATCCTGTATTGTTATGTCGCTTTGCCTATGAAACTTTAGGTCTTTCCACTTTTGAACAATCCGTGCTTGGGATTTCTGGCTTATCTCGCAATCAAACCCCAAGAACATTCCCCTGCCTGTTTTGGAGGCTTTGGGGCGGGGTTTGAACGTGTATCCCAAAAAGTCAAATTTCTTGGGACAGCCCTTGATTTTTGGTCTTCGGTAATCCTGACAGTACACTATTTTTGTCTTGGCTTCGCTTAATCGCAGTTTACACTGTCCCAATCTGTTCTTAATCGCATTTAAAACTTCCAGACTCTGACTTTCACTATGGCAATGTACAATTACATCATCGGCATAACGCACAAATGATATTTGTGGATATTCCTTTTCGAGCCATTTGTCCAAAACATAATGCAGAAATAGGTTGGACAATAACGGACTGATAACGCCCCCTTGAGGAGTTCCCTCTCCTTTCTTTTGGATCAGTTCCCCTTTTGAGGTTTGGATCGGACATTCCAACCATCTCACGATGTACATTCGCACCCATTTTTCCGATACGTGCTTATCTACTGCTTTGAGCAACAGTTCGTGGTTCACCTCGTCGAAAAAGGCTTTGATGTCCATATCCACCACCCAAGAATAGTGCCTTACATTGCTTCGTACCTGTTCAAGGGCGTGGTGTGCGCCCTTATTGGGTCTATAACCATATGAGTTTTTGCTAAAAATAGCTTCCACTCGGGGTTCAAGATAGGTCTTGACCACTTCTTGGGCAATGCGGTCGCTTATTGTTGGAATGCCCAACTTTCGTTCGTATCCGCCTGCTTTGGGGATGACAACCTCCCTGACGGGCTGGGGAAAGTAACTGCCAGAGCTCATCCTGTTCCAGATTTTGTACAGGTTGCCGAGCAGGTTTTCTTGGAACTTTTCCAAGCTTTCCCTGTCAACTCCTGCACTTCCCTTGTTCGAATTTACTTTGCGGTACGCTTCCCTGACCATCTTTTTGGTTATCGGAATTTGTTTTGATTCTGTCGTAAATAAATTGGTCATCCTTAAAATAGTTAAGTTGTCAATCTACCAACAACCGTATGATTGGTGTTCTTCGCTCCACTTCCATTACAAAAGCTTCGTCACTACTACAACACCATCCGCCATCCTTAATTGGCTTTGGTACTATAAGCCTTGCGAGTATTGCTCGCTTGCGCCGTTCCCTTTGCATCCAATAAGGACTTCCTGAGTTCCGTATAAAAGCCTGAATAAGAGTCACGCCTCCTTTATTGCGTTTGCCTTATAGCCAGTAAGCAAGTTCCCGCTATAATTATCACCCATCACGAAGAAAAAGGGCTTTTGACAAATTGTTCAGCTATCCCACAACTTCATCGGAGGTTCACTTGCGTTCGTCTCTCTTATTCCTACCTGACCAGTCCTGCTAGCCTTTTCCTCTTTCCGTTCAGCACCGGTCCATTACTGTTCCAGCTCCGAGAGGTGGTTTGCAACCCTCGCTTGCACAACGATTGCGGAAGGCCGACTTCCATCTTTTATACAGCATTGAGTCGTGTTCGCAACTACGACTCATTCACAGCACACCTTCGCATAGCAGGGGTTTGCAACTTCGAAGCAATAACCTGCTCGTCCATTACTTAGCAATTCTAAGATTTGCTATAAACATACATACCGAAACAAACTCATTCCCCTATTTCAAAACCTAAAATTCCATTTCAAAAATTTCCATTAGATTTGCAGCTTGTGTATTTTGTATTACAAGCCATACTTCATGAAAAAAACCACCGCACTCCTCCCCTTATTCAAACAATTTATCCGCGAAAGCGAAACAGGAAAACGACTAAAAAAGAACGGTGAAAAAATAAAAAAAGGCTCCATTGATAATTACAAATCTTCACTAAAGCTGTTACAAAAATTTAGTCTACATACTGATTTTGAATTGCGTATTTGTGACGCTTCCAAACTAAATAAAAGGGAACTACTTTCTGAAAAAAACTATTGGAAAAAATTTTATAAAAATTTTACGGAGTATTGCTATAAGAATGGGTTATATGATAACTACGTTGGGCATAACATAAAAATCATTAGGGTCTTCCTTAATTACTTAAGGTATGATAAAGACTTCCCTACTGGAGATTTCCAAAGGCTTTTCTACGTTCGTAAAGAAGATATTGATATTTTGGTATTGTCACCCGAACAACTTAAGTTTTTAATACACGATAAAGATTTTGAAAGTAGCCTAACCCCAGCTTTAAAGCGTATTAAAGATGTATTTGTTTTTGGTTGCACAACAGCGCTACGTTTTTCTGATATTTTTAAACTGACCAATAAAAATTTTGAAAAGGATAATAATGACTGGTATTTAAAAATAAAGTCGCAAAAAACCAAAACTTATAGTTTTATTAAGCTGCCACAATATGCGATAGACATTTATGAAAAGTATAAAACGAAATCAGCCAAGGAATATGTCTTTAAGCCCGTTACCCTATTTATCTTTAATAGAACCCTAAAGCAAATAGGCGAAAAAGCAGGCTATACAAACCCCATTGAAATGACTCGTGAGAAACAAGGTAAAACTAAAATTGTAAACAAGAATTCACATATAAAACAACTCCGCTTTTGCGATAAAATGAGTTCGCATATGATGCGTAGAACTGCCATTACTACGTTGCTTATATTGGGAATGCCTGAACATTTAGTTCGCAAAATTAGCGGACATAGTTATGCCAGCAATTCATTTAACCGCTATGTACATTACGCTCAAGCTTACATTGATAAAGAAATTGACAAAGTGCATAAAAAATTGGAAGCGTATTAAAGTAACATAAGGTCTTTCTAATCAAGCCAACCCATTATAAATATTAAAATATTGATTTTAAGACTGTTTTTTAATCTTATAATTATGAAAAAAAACTACAAAACAAGAAAGAAGAAACAGATCCAAATACAACAATTGGAGGCAAACGAAAAATTAAAAACTCATATTAATCGTTTTATTTGAAACGCTATATGAGCTATTACTAGATTGAGAGACCAGAAAGGCAATATTCTTTCTAAAAGAAAACATATATCACGGTCTTTTGAATTGGGCTTTAAAAATTCTCTGCAATTATGCTGGACTAGATATTCTTCAGAGATGTGCCCAGACGATAGCTTGTGGGTCGCTTGTGTTATCTAATCTAAATGATAAATCTCCCGTATGCTTTCAAGAATCTCATCAAAATCTATTTTTAAATCTATCAGCTCACCTGTATGTACATCGAATACCCAACCATGCACTTTTAATCCACGTTCTCTGGCTGCTTTTTGTACTGCAGCGGTTTTAATAAGGTTAACACATTGCTCTTGTACATTAAGTTCTATAAGCCTCTCATACTTTTTTTCCTCGTCAGTAATGTGTTTTAATTCATTTTTATGGATACGATATACATCACGTATATTACGTAACCACGGATTTAAAATACCTAAATCGGCCGATTGCATGGCCGCTTTAACACCACCACAACCATAATGACCACATACTACTACATGATTTACTTTAAGATGTTCTACGGCATAATTTACAACAGACATAACGTTTAAATCTATACTAATGACCATATTAGCGATGTTACGGTGCACAAAAACATCACCAGGACCCAAGCCCATTAATTCTTCAGCAGTAACACGACTATCGGAACAGCCAATAAATAAAAGTTCGGGATTTTGTCCTTCTCCTAAACTATCAAAATAATTCGCATCGGAGGCCAGCTTATCTTTTATCCATTGTTTATTATTCTGAAAGACTCTATCTAAGTTCATATGGAAATAATTGTTTGCTAAAGATAATCAAATTAAAGTGCTTTTATGTCTTCTGAAGAAACCCAGCCGGTTTTACCATCTTGAAGTCTAATTTTTTTCCAGTCATCAACAGTATCTAAAATCTGTACTTTGGTGCCTTCGTGCAACCTAAAGGATTCTTCGCTTCTATTGTTTGGAGCAGTTTTCACTAAAATCTCCTTAGCAAATACAATGGCAGGTTTATTTTTTTTATCTAAATTGAATTTATGAAATGCAAATAATAACGTAATGCACACTATTGTTAAGGATGCTAAACTGCCCAAAAAAGCCAATCGTTTTCTTAACGACGAATATGCGAAATAGTAGACTAAAAATAAAATAACAAAACAAAACACAAAACCAATTGATACTTTTGCCCAAACGTCAAAAGTCATGGTATTAGCAGCATTATTTAAAATTTTTGATAATCCCGCTTCAGGAACCACATCAATGGCATCAATGGTCATATTTTGTGCAAAGGCCAAATTGTTTTTTATGTCTTCATCGTTAGGTGCTAACTGTAAAGCTTTTTCATAATAATAAATACTTGGTGCAATGTTGTTTAACTTGTAATGGGCATTCCCCAAATTAAAATACAGCTCTACCGAATGGTTTTTAGTATCTAAAATGGTTTTATACTTATCTATAGCTTCACCATATTTTCCTTCATTATATAATGTGTTTGCTTGCTCAAAAAGGGCGTCGTTTTGGGCAAATAAACCAAAGCTGAACAAAAACGACAGGATGTATAATAACTTCTTCATTTTTAGCGTGCCTGTTTATCAATTAACGAAATGGTTGTTGCTGCTTTTTCATAATCTTCTTGCATGGTTACAATATCTATTGGTGTGTAACGTGCCAACTCGCAACTTTCTAAAATGCTAATAAAGTCTTTTACCACAGTAGCTTCTACTTGCTTTTCTGCAAGCAAAGTATTAATTCGGTCTTTACTTAATTCATAGGTTTCAATATGTAATTTCGCCTTTAAATAATTATGCAGCGCTTTCTCTAAAGCAATATAAAATGCTTCTTTTTTTCCAAGCGATTTTTTGGCATTACTCAAGTATTTTCTAGCTAGTTTATCGGCTTTTCTAATTTTATTTCCATAAACATCAGCATCTCTTGTTGCCTTTTTATTTCTAATTACAATGGCTAACGGAATTGCTAAAAAAGGCAGTAATAACAGACTCCAAAAGGCCGTTGTTTTAAAAAAGGCTGTATTATTTATACTTACAAAATTGGTGCTTGTTTTAATAAATGCAAACTGATCTTTATTAAGTAAAACGGGTTGTTTTCCGTTATTTGCAACAGATGTGCTATTAGAATTGGCAGTGTTTAAAGGACCACTTAAAACGTCTAAAACAATTTCATCGGAGGTTAAACGCTTATAACTTTCTGTTTTTAAATCGAAGTATGAAAAAGAAATACTTGGTATGGGATATTTTCCTTTATACTGAGGAACAATGGTATAATTATCGGAAATAGATCCTTGCATACCGGATAGGCTGGTATTAACCTCTTCTTTATGTTCGGGTTCGTAAACTTCTAAAGAACTTGGCAACGACACTTTAGGCAGTTTAAAAAGCTTTAAATTCCCGTTTCCTTTAACAGCCACTTTTAATTGCAAGGATTCGGAAGCCTCTAGACTTGTTTTTGAAGGGGACACCTCAAAACTAAAATCACCAACGGCTCCAGAAAAATCTAAAGGCTTGCCTTCTTCCGGCAAGGGTTTAACGGTAATGGTACTATTTCCTGCAGAGACCACTTTGTTGGTACGCGTCATTAAAAGACTTCCAAAAATATCGCGTCTGTTAGTCGGTACGCGTAAAGCAATATCTAAACTTAAAGGTTCTATATTAAGTTTGCCAGTTTTTTGGGGATACAATACGGTTTTCCTTAAAACCAAAAAGCGATAATCTTCTCCTTTGAAAGTGCCGTTTTGTACTTTTTGTCCTTGCGTATCTATATTCTGACTCCAAAAATCGTTATAACGTGGACTATCAATTTCGTTCCAATTATCAACAGCAATAGTTGGGGATACGTAAAGTTTATATACTACTGTAATGGCTTCATTTAAATAGGGATTGGTTTTTGAAATTTCTGCTACCAAATGAATATTCTCCGAAGCTATATAATTTGGATCATTAGGGTCTTTAGGTATTTCTACTGCTGCGGTTACTTCAATGGTAATAGGTACTGTTTTGTAGGTTTCACCACCAATATTAATAGTTGCCTGAGCAATGGTAAAATGACCTCGGCCTTTGGGTGCTAAGAAATAGCTATAGGTTTTTTTAAAACTCCTAACTCCATTAATCCACGAATTGCTAACCGATTGGTTGGGACCTCCAACCACATTGAAATTAGAAAAATCTGGTGGATTAAAATTATCGCCATCTTGATTCATTTCAAAATCGATACGCAAACGCTCATTAACCCCAAGCTTTTGTTTGCTAACCTTGGCTTCAAACTTAACTTGGGCATAGGTTATGCTTGTAACTAAGAGTATTAATAGTATGGATATTTGTTTTAATAATTTCATGTTTAATAATTGAAATACTTCGCTTGCATTCAGTATTGAATTGACGTTTTGCATTTTTTTAAACCTACAAGGTTTTTAAAACCTTGTAGGAAACTGTTAACCGCGACTGTGACTGCAAACTTATCGTTTTACCAATCTTTTTCTGTTTTTATTTTAGTGCCTTTTTGTTTTTCGGCATTGATTTTTTCTTGAACTTTTTGTTCTTGGTTATTCATGGCTTCTAACAAACTCTTAACCTGTTGCGGAGACATTTGACCTGGACGGGGTTTTGGCGGCTCTTGTTTTTCATTATCGCCAGCTTTTCCTTTATCATCTTTTTCTTCTTTAGGCTTTCCGTTTTCATCTTTCTTATCGTCGCCTTCTTTTTGATCTTGATCGCCTTGGTCTTTTTGATCTTGGTCTTTCTTATCGTCGCCCTCTTTTTTGTCCTGATCCTTTTTGTCGTCCTTTTTATCCTTGTCTTTATCGTCTTTCTTATCGTCTTCTTTGTCCTTTTGTTGTTCAGCACATATTTTAGCTAAACCCAAATTATAACGTGTTTCCTCATCGGTCGGGTCGTTTCTCAAGGCATTTTTATAAGCTTCAACGGCTTCTTTACATTTTTTGTTTTGCATGAGCACATTACCTATATTGTGGTAAGCTTTGTGTTTCTCAGGTTTTGAAGTAGCAATTTTAGCGGCTTGGTCTAGTCGATACAAGGCTTCTTCATAGTTGCCTTTTTTAATATAAGAGTTTCCTAAATTATAGATGCCTGCGACGGTTGTTCCTTGTTCTGAAATGGCTTTTCTATATTCCTTTTCTGCCGAAACAAAATCGTTTTCACTAATTAAATTATTTCCTTCATACACATAATTATTAGCTTTTTTAGCCGCTAATAATGCTTCCTTTTCCTTGTCTTGCGAAAAAGAAAAAGTAGTTGTTAATGTTATTAAAATTAATAGTATATGCTTCATTTTACTGTTTATTAATCGACTTATAAATATATAAAACCAAACAACGGCTTCTAGTTAAAGGTTTTATAAATGTTTTATAGATGTTAGATTTACGATTAACATTCTAACTTCAATCGCCAATACCTAAAGGTTTTCGTTAAATAAATTCAACTTTTTTAACCACGCTGTTTTACGATCTAGTAAGACAATATCGAGTAGCAAAAAGAGAACAGCAAAAGCTAAAAACCATTGAAATTGGTCTTTAAAATCGGCATATTCCTTTGTTTCAAACTCCTTTTTATCCATCCCATTTAAAATATCACCTATTTTTTTAACGACATCATTCGTGTTTTTGCCGTTTAAATAGACGCCATTAGCTTCGGCTGCAATACTTTTAAGGGTTTCTTCATCCAAACGTGTAATAACGGTTTCGCCTTGGCTGTCTTTTTTATAATTTAAAACAATCCCGTTGCGCTTTTCTGGTATAGGTCCACCTTTTACATCCCCTACACCAATGGTGAAAATTCTAATGCCTGCTTCGTTAGCTTCTTCGGCTACTGCAGTAGCTTCTTCACTGTGGTCTTCACCATCTGAGATAATAATTAGAATCCGATTGGTTTGTTCTTCATCATCAAAATAGGTGGTCGCCAATTTAATGGCTTCATTTATAGCTGTCCCTTGCGATGATAGCATATCGGTATTCATGCCTTGAAGAAACATTTTTGCCGAAGCATAATCGGTTGTAATGGGCAATTGTGGAAATGCTTTTCCTGCGTAAGCAATAATACCTACACGGTCGCTTGCCAAATTATTGATGATTTGCGTTACCAATTGTTTTGCTTTGTCTAATCTATTTGGTGCGATATCTTCGGCAAGCATACTTTTAGAGACATCAATAGCAAAAACAATATCAACCCCTTCGCGTTTTATAGTTTCTAGCTTTGTCCCTATTTTTGGGTTTACCAATGCGACGGCTAAACATGCAAAGGCCAAACTTAATACAACTAGTTTTAAAACCGACTTAAATAACGATGTATTCGGGCTTAATTTTTTTAGTAATGCTTTATCGGCAAATTTGCGTTGGGTACGGTGTTTCCAAAATTGAAGCACCAAAAAGAATAGGACTATCACTGGAATAATTCCTAACACCCAAAACCATATTTTTTCGTCTAATTGATACATTTATTTTTTATTTGTCCCTCCCCTAAATTCCCAAAGGGGACTTTGTTTTCGTTAAATGGAGTATTTTTTTCTCTTCTCTATTGTCTATTGTCTCTTATCTCTTTTGTCTATTTACACAAAACTTCTAAAAAGCGTATTACGTAATAAAAATTCCAATAGTAATAACAAACCTGCCAATAGCACTAATGGTCTGTATTTTTCTTCATAATTGTAATATTTAAACTCTTCAACATCTGTTTTCTCAAGTTTATTTATTTCTCCATATATTTCTTCAAGCTTTCTATTATCGGTGGCCCTGAAATACCTTCCTCCCGTAACTTTTGCTATTTCTTTTAGCAATACTTCGTCTATCTCTACTGGAATCCGAGCGTATTGAAATCCGCCTGTTCTTGGATCTAAAGCTACCGGTGACAATGCCATACCGTTAGTACCTAAACCAATAGTATATGTTTTTATGCCATATTCCACAGCCAATTCGCTAGCTATTTTCGGATCTATAAAACCAGTATTATTTACGCCATCGGTTAATAATATAATAACCTTACTCTTGGCTTTGCTGTCTTTTAATCTATTTACCGCTGTTGCTAAACCCATCCCAATAGCCGTTCCGCCTTCAATAATTGTGTTGTATTTAATATCTTTTAATGAACGTACTACAATTGCCTTATCACTAGTAACAGGGGTTCTTGTGTAACTTTCCCCAGCGTATTCTACCAGTCCTATTCTATCATTTGGCCTACCTTTAATAAATTCTGCTGCTACATTTTTTAAAGCTTCCAATCTGTTTGGCGATAAATCCTTTGCCAGCATACTTGCCGATACGTCAATAGCCATTACAATATCGATTCCTCTGGTTGTTTTTGTTTTAGAAGACACGTCAACGGTTTGTGGTCTTGCTAATGCGGTTATTAATAATGCTATTGCCAATAAACGCAATATAAATAACCCATGTTTTAGTTTTGGCAACCAAGAACTGGTTAGTTTAAACCCTTTTAAACTTGATATTTTAAGCTCAGCTGTTTGCTTTTTATGTTTGAAAACATACCATAATATAGCTAATGGCAACACCAAAAGAGCCCAAAACCACTGCTTGTTTAAAAAATCGATGCCTTCAAACATTATTCTTCTGCTTTTTTAAGTTCAACTGAATTTAAAATACGTGTTACCATTTGGTCTGCATACTCATCATTGGTTGGATAGGTCATAATAATTTGCTGTAACACATTTTCTGAAGCAAATTGTAGTAATATATAATTTCCCTCTTGTACTTTTTGGCTTATTGGATTTTTAATTTTTAATGTTCCATAGGTTTTTAATCCTTCTGCGCCGTTAGGTGTTATAAATTTATCTCTCAATACCACAATATCTTGAGCGCCCTGAGCTTCTATACTTTTAAGACTTTGTTCTGATGCCTTCTCAATATCGATTTTGTTTTCACCCATGTTTTTATATGAAGTGGTATTTACCATCACACTAAACATATCTAATAAGGTTCCATAAATAAAAGTTGTTTGGGTTACTTGCGTTTTCATTTCGTCTGGAACCGACAAATCGATACGAGTTAATACTTTTGGTGTAGAAATGGTAACTGGTGGCACGCCATACGCACTGGTGACCCATTCGCCTTCTAAAAGTTCCACGCTATCATGGCCAATAATGGTGTCTTTTACATAATTGAACCCATACTTTAAACCAAAGCCAACAAATGTTGCCATTAATAAAAACACACCTATAACAACAGTAATGATAATTTTCTTACGTTTCTTTTTACGCTCTAATTCTTCACGGTATTTTTCATCTAAAAGCTTTTCTTCTTCGGTTGGTTCTGGCAATGCTTCTTTTACATGGTCAATCTCAATATCAATAGTATCTCTATCTATTTTGGCAAGCTCAACGTCTACGGCAGATTTAGCGAATTTCACCAAATCAGCACGCTTTAAAATGCTTTCTAAATTTCTAATATCTTCGGTACTCAACTCTATTTGATTGCCTTCTTTAAGTAAATTAAGCCGATTAATCAGCTCATCCGTTGTACTTTCCAAGGCTCGGTCATACACTTTTTCATCAAGATATTTTCTAATAATAAACGTAAGGTCTGAGTAGTATTCTTTTATGGAATCGGTTTCTAAATAATGACTTTCATCCAATTTTTTAAGAGCTAACTTCGCTCTATCATAAGGTGGTAACAAAGCAATTTGTTCTGCTTCGGTTAATGGTTTTTTTCGCCAAATAAACCAATACATTAAAAAGCCAATGACACCAATTATTAAAAGTGTCAGCAATAAATATTTCCACCAATCACTGCCTTTTTTACTAACTCCAATAATGGGCTTTATATCGTAGAGCCCTTGTTTTGTAGTGTCTACAACCACGTTGTTAACCTCAACTTTTAATGAATCGGTAAAAAAAGTTTTATCGCCAATAATGATTTTTTGCCTAGGAATGGTGTATTTACCAGAATCAAATTGAGTTAAACCATACTTTTTGATAAGGTTGTATTTGTCCTTATTTTTAATAGTATCGATGGCATAGGACTCAATCATTTCTAAAGGTGAAAATGTTTGTCCTTCGGGGAAAACCACCAAGCTATTTGGTTTGGTTTCAACTTCAATTTTATAGGTGATTTGTGAGCCTATTTTAATTTTTGTTGAATCGATAGATGTCGTTACTTGAGAAAAAGAGAAAAAAGATGAGAGACAAAAGACCAAAGACCAAAAGATGGAAGACCCAAGACCGAAGGCGAAAGACCGACGACGGAAGACAAAAGACCAAAGACCCAAGACCCAAGACCCAAGACCTAAGACCCTCATTATTTTATTCAAAAATCGTAAATCGTTAATCATAAATCTAAACTCCATTTATCCTCTTCTTTTAAAATACCCCAACATTTTTTTTACATAGCTTTCATCAACACGGCAATCAATAGTCCCTGCTCCCGATTTTGTAAAACTTTCACGGTAATAATCTACTTTTTCTTGATAAAACTTACCATAATTGAGACGTACTTTTTTGGACGATGTATTTACTAACATGTATTCACCCGTTTCTTCGTCTTGCATTTGAACAACGCCTAAATTCGGAATGTCTTCTTCGCGCTTATCATAAACCCTAATCCCTGTAACATCATGTTTTCCTGAAACAATTTTCATGGTTTGACGGTAATTGTCTGCAATGAAATCAGACAATACAAACACAATAGCTTTTTTCTTCATAACATTTTGCATGAATTTTAAAGCTTCGGCCAGATTGGTTTGTTTACTTTCTGGTTCAAACTCAATCAATTCGCGAATAATACGTAGTACATGCGAGCGTCCTTTTTTTGGTGGAATGTAAAGTTCTACTTTATCTGAAAATAAAATCAAGCCAATTTTATCATTATTCTGGGTTGCAGAAAACGCTAAAGTTGCTGCTATTTCCGTAACTACTTCGCTCTTAAATTGTGCTTCGGTACCAAACATTTCAGACCCCGAAACATCTACCATAAGCATCATGGTAAGTTCACGCTCTTCTTCAAAAACCTTTATATAAGGTTCGTTGTAGCGTGCAGTAACGTTCCAATCTATATTTCGAACATCATCACCAAATTGATACTGGCGCACTTCGCTAAAAGTCATACCACGCCCTTTGAAAGTTGAGTGGTATTCGCCTCCAAAAATATGATCGGACAAACGGCGTGTCTTAATCTCTATTTTACGTACTTTTTTTAGTAATTCTTTAGTATCCATTTTTTTAGTAAACAGTTTTACAGTCTCAGTTAGCAGTAAATTATATCCAGTATCCAGTAACGAAAAAACTGATTACTGCCACTGAATCCTGTTAACTGGATTAAGGTACTTCTATTTCGTTTACTATTTTATTGATGATGTCTACCGAAGTTACGTTTTCGGCTTCGGCTTCGTAAGTGATGCCTATTCTGTGTCTTAACACATCGTAAACTACGGCTCGAACATCTTCAGGGATTACATACCCACGACGTTTTATAAAAGCATAGCATTTGGCAGCAGATGCTAAATTGATACTTCCACGAGGTGATGCACCAAAAGAAATAAGTGGTTTTAAATCGGCTAGTTTATATTTTTCTGGGTAGCGTGTTGCGAAAACAATATCTAGTATATATTTTTCAATTTTTTCGTCCATGTAAACATCACGAACCACTTGTTGTGCTTTTAGAATTTGAGCAATTGAAACCACAGGGTTTACCTTTTCCCAAGCGCCTTTCATATTCGCTCTCATAATTAATTGCTCTTCAGCAATTTTTGGGTAATCAATAACCGTTTTCAGCATAAAACGGTCTACCTGTGCTTCTGGCAATGGATACGTTCCTTCTTGCTCAACAGGGTTTTGAGTTGCCATTACTAAAAATGGTTTGTCCAATTTAAACGTTTCGTCTCCAATAGTTACTTGTTTTTCCTGCATGGCTTCAAGTAATGCCGATTGCACTTTTGCAGGCGCCCGGTTAATCTCATCTGCCAATACAAAATTGGCAAAAATAGGCCCTTTTTTGATGGAGAAGTCATTCAACTTCATATTATAAATTAAGGTTCCTGTGACATCGGCAGGTAATAAATCGGGGGTAAACTGTATTCTGCTAAAACTGCCATCAACCGCTTGCGCCAAGGTATTAATGGCTAAAGTTTTTGCAAGTCCTGGAACACCTTCAAGTAATATATGCCCTTGCCCCAGCAAACCAATAAGTAAACGTTCTACCATATGCTTTTGCCCTACGATGACTTTGTTCATCTCTAACATCAGTAAATCAACAAAAGCACTTTCTCTTTCAATTTTCTCGTTAATAGTCTTAATATCAATTGTACTTGTTTCTTCCATCATTTATATATTTTTTAAACGCCCGAATATACTAAGCTTATTTGAGCAGTGCAAATTGTTAAAACTTTTCTTTGAACGCTGTTAAATATTGGTTAAATTATCAAATCTGTTCAGTTAATAATTGGTTAAAATAAATAGCGCGACACCTAGGTGTCGCGCTATTTATTAATAAAGCCGTTTTTTAATTTTTTTATTCTGCAACTAACGTAATTGCATCAAGAACGGTTTCTGTATCAGATGTTACAATGACATCTGTAGAACCATCTTTAGTATAATCTTGTGAAACAAAACCAGCAGCACTTATGGTTACGGTATATGTCCCAACTGGGATATCTCCCAAAATAAATTCTCCATTGGCATTGGAATCCATTGTTGCAACTACATCCCCGCTATCTTTATCTTTTACGGTTACAGTTACTACAATGTCATTTGTTACATCACCACTTATAGAACCTACTTGAGCAGTTAGCTGAATAGGTTCTGCTATTGTGGTTGTTTCGCCATTAATGACCAATATTCCTGATACTGACCCTTCGGTGTAACCTGATTCAGAATTCAAAGGTGTTGCAACGACATCATACGTTCCTGCAGGTAAACCCCACAAAACAAAAGCCCCTGTGTCGTCTGTATTGGCAGAAACAACAAAATCATCTTCTGTTTCTGGAGTTCCCATATCGTCTACCAATACTGAAACCATTGAAGGCACATCACTCGGTTCAACGATTCCTTCTATATTTCCTGAACTCACTTCAGCACTTACATAAAGTACTGGTTTCAAAATAATATTATCTGAATTACCTGCCATAACTATTGATTTATCAACATCAAAATCCAATACAAAATTATAGGTAAATCCTTCTTCGATTACGGCTCCTACTTTAAGTTTCAAACCTGATTGCTGAGCACTGGGTGTTTTTAAATCAAAGACTTCTGGTTCATCGGCATCATTTCTAATAACTATGGTATTGCCATCACCTAATACCAATCGCATTTGTTCAAGTGTTCCGGCAGGAATTGGTTTCATGTCAACCAATACTTCATTGACTCCACCAGTTAAATCCAATAAATTGATAGTTCCTTGACTATTCATCTCTAAATCAATCCATCCACTATCATCGTTGCTGTCATCCATTTTTATCATAACACCAACTACATTAACGTTTACTTCGTCATAATCGCCTGGAGAATCAACAAGTTTTACTGTTATTTTTGGAGCTCCAGCGTTTATTTTGCTCGATTCGGTGTCACTACATCCAATGATGGATATCATTAAAAATGATAGAAAAAATAAGCTTAATTTGTTCAATGTTTTCATAATTATCATATATTTATTTATTGGGGTTCATTAAGTTATATACGTACCCAAAGCGTAAAATAGATCATCTTTTTTTTTATTTAATACTTAGTGCTGGTGCATTAACTCTTTAATATTGTTTATAAAGCGTTGGTTTTCATTGTTTTATATATGTTCTTTGATTTTTTGATTTGAATTGAAAGTTTATGATTTTACATTTTTAAATGTAAAATCATGAATTCAGGAAAATACATTTTCTCTCAATTGCTAGATTTTGTTAATAAATATGAATTAGAAAAATAGTGAAAATATTAATGAGGAACAATATAATATTTTTTTAACGCACCAGCACTAATTTAATATCATGAAATATTTTGCTTGTTAAGTATAGTAAGGCCTGTCCCATATCTCAAAACAACAGTGATTTTTGTTTCTACAAATAGGAAAAACAATTATGCCTTTTTATGCCTCTTTTAAGTATTTTTATATATGAATTGCAAAAATAATATAAATGAACAAAACAGCTCTAATAACCGGTGCAACAAGTGGTATAGGACATGCAACAGCTTATGAGTTTGCAAAGCATGGCATTAATTTAATTTTATGTGGAAGACGATTGGAACGCCTGTTTACCATACAAGAAGCCTTAGGTAAACTAACAAATGTGCATATACTAAATTTTGATGTGCGCGATAAAACTGAAACTTTTAAAGCCAT
Source organism: Mariniflexile sp. HMF6888 (assembly GCF_044335535.1). NCBI lineage: Bacteria > Pseudomonadati > Bacteroidota > Flavobacteriia > Flavobacteriales > Flavobacteriaceae > Mariniflexile > Mariniflexile sp. HMF6888. Next base: position 35,495 of record NZ_JBIQVZ010000003.1, read on the forward strand.
TGAATCGCTACCAGAAAACTTTAAACATATAGACATTTTAATTAATAATGCGGGCAACGCACATGGTTTAGACCCCATAAACGAAGGAAGTATTGATGATTGGGATGCCATGATGGACATAAACGTCAAAGGGCTTTTATATATAAGCAAAGCCATAATACCACAAATGACCAAACGACAATCGGGGCATATTATAAATATTGGCTCATCGGCAGGTAAGCAAGTATATCCAAAGGGAAATGTGTATTGCGCCAGTAAACATGCTGTTTTGGCTATTACAGAAGGAATGCGTATTGACTTAAACCCGTTTGGAATTAAAGTAGGTGCCATAAGCCCAGGTTTGGTTGAAACCGAATTTTCACAGGTGCGTTTTAAAGGCGATAAAATTGCTGATACAGTTTATGACGGCTTTAAAGCTTTGCAAGCCGAAGATATTGCCGAAATTATTTATTTTGTTGTATCACGTCCTGCCCATGTTAATATTGCCGATATGTTAATTTTTCCAACGGCACAGGCTAATGCATTTACATTAAATAAATCTGTCTGAACTTATTTTTAATATGGATAGCATTATTTATTTTTTATTTTTATTATTTATTCAAGTAATATGCCATACTTCTTTAAGTAAAGATTATAAATTAAGAGAACAAATCAATGGTTCATCTGGTTCAATAATGGATAATGTAGCTGAAGGATTCGGTAGAGGAGGAAACAAGGAATTTATAATGTTTTTAAGCTATTCCCGCGGGTCATGTAACGAAAGCAAGTCGCAATTTATTAAGATGTTTCGACGAAATTATATAGATGAAACCACTTTCAATAAACTTAACAGTGATGCTGAAAATCTAATAAATCAATTATCAAAATTTATCAATTACCTTAAAAGCTCCGAACGCAAGGGCTCAAAATTTGATTAGTCTTGAATAAATAATAAAAATAAAACATAGACAATACCTAAATGATCAACAAGCGTCTACTTATAAAAAATTTGTTGTCACACAATGATGAAAACAGCTTTTACGATAAAAAGCGTAAAATTGATATTAGTTTTAAAGAAGGAAAGGCTAAGTTTTTAAAGCATGTTTGTGCGCTTTCAAATAGCAACCCTAAAAACAACTCGTACATTGTTATTGGTGTTGAAGATGTTGATAACGACATTGTTGGTGTCGACTTTTTTGATGACAGTAAAATTCAAAACCTCATCAATGCCTATTTAAGCCATCCGCCAATTGTACAGTACGAAAACATTCCATTTCCGCATTTACCCGATGATAAAGTAGTTGGTTTGGTTACCATTCGCCCAACTGGAAAAATAACATCGCTACGGAAAAACATTTGGAAATATTACGGTGGTTCGGTATTTTTTAGAGATGGAAGCATGAGTATGCCCAAAGTATTCGACATCGAAATAAAAGATGTTAACTCTAAAATTGTTGAGTCCATTGAAAACAATTCACAAAACAATATTGAGCTCACCTTAAACGGCGTTTTCGATTTTTTAAAAAAACGCAAAGACTACAACGCTCAATACAAAGTGTTTAAGGAATACTTCGTTGTTTGTTGGGCAGGGCAAAAAAAAGTAGTTAAAGATGAAATATTCTTTTCTAGAGTTGACATTGAATTGATAAACGAACAGGTGCGTTTGTTTTTTTCGGCTTTAGATGAAGTTGCCATTTTTATTAATGACGATTCGTTTAAAATCATTGAATATGTAAATCTGGGGTTTCAAAATTCCAATAAATACTATCAATTAGAAGAAACCATTATCAATTTTGAAAACAATGCCAATTATTCCATTGAAACCAAACTTTTATTTGAACCACCACAGTATGATAAAAAAGTACTTCACCATATTTATAACACTACAAATGCTATTTTAGAAAAACTAAAAAAAGGACTACCGTTTACAAAAAGTGAAGAAACAGATTTAAAAAATTTACCCATAACCTATTTAATTTGTTATCTAAATTTATTTCACGAAGCTATTGACAAGTTAAATGAGGCAAAACCCTATTTAAGGGCTCATAGTGAAGAATTATACCATCTTTATAAAGAATCTATGCGGGTTCTAAGAAAAGTGAAATACAGTTAATCTAATTTATTGGAAGCTTAACCATAATTTAACTTTAGTGCTTTTTTTCTCACGATATAAAATATATATTTGCACTGCTATTAATCTTTTTAGAGATATAACCTTGTTTCTCCCGATAAAATTTCGGCATTGGAGCAAGGTTTTTTTATTAACCGATTTACCTAAGCTACTTTAACGGCCCAACACAGAAAACAACCCAACTCTTTATACTTGAATTATTTACAAAGGTTCCATCTGTTTTAATTTAGTCAGATGGGGCACCCTAAATAATCATTCTTTTGTGTACGAATGCCATTTTATAAATGCTTCATTTGAAAAGATAAAGGCTAAACACACACATATCTAGCTATAAATCAAATTTAATACCTTGGGCTAAAGGCAACTCAGTAGTATAATTAATGGTGTTGGTTTGGCGTCTCATATAGACTTTCCAAGCATCACTACCAGATTCGCGACCACCACCAGTTTCCTTTTCACCACCAAAAGCACCACCAATTTCGGCACCCGAAGTACCAATATTCACATTGGCAATACCACAATCAGATCCAGTAACCGACAAGAAACGCTCAGCTTCACGCAAGTTGTTTGTCATAATGGCTGAAGACAATCCCTGTGCTACATTGTTTTGGATTTCAATCGCATTTTCTACACTACCCGAATATTTCAATAAATACAAGACAGGTGCGAAAGTTTCATGCTGTACTATTTTAAATTCTGGTTTTGCTTCAGCTATGGCTGGTTTTACGTAACAGCCACTTTCATACCCTTTTCCAGAAAGCACTCCTCCTTCAACTATAATTTTACCCCCTTCCTCAACTACTTTAGTTAAAGCATCTTGATACATCTTCACCGCATTGGTGTCTATTAAAGGGCCCACATGATTTTTTTCATCCAACGGATTTCCTATACGAAGTTGTTTGTAAGCATCGGTAACTGCTGTTTTTACCTTATCGTAAATAGACTCATGGATTATCAATCTTCGTGTTGAAGTGCAACGTTGACCACAAGTACCCACTGCGCCAAAAACCGCTCCTATCACGGTCATTTTTATGTCGGCGTCTGGAGTTACAATAATGGCATTGTTCCCTCCTAACTCTAACAAACTTTTTCCTAAACGACCTGCAACTTCTTGAGCTACAATTTTACCCATTCTGGTGGAACCTGTTGCCGAAATTAATGGAATACGAGTATCTTTCGTCATAAATTCTCCTACTTTATAATCGCCATTAATTAAACACGAAATACCTTCTGGTAAATTGTTTTTTGAAAAAACTTCAGCAGCTATATTTTGACAAGCAATACCACAAAGCGGTACTTTTTCACTGGGTTTCCAAACGCATACATCACCACAAACCCAAGCTAAAGCGGTGTTCCAAGACCAAACTGCTACAGGAAAGTTAAATGCTGAAATAATTCCAACAGCACCTAATGGATGGTATTGTTCATACATACGATGACCAGGGCGTTCGGAATGCATGGTTAACCCATGAAGCTGACGCGATAGACCTACTGCAAAATCACAGATGTCAATCATTTCCTGAACTTCACCCAACCCTTCTTGGTAGGATTTACCCATTTCATAAGACACTAATTTTCCTAAAGCCTCCTTTTTTTCTCGAAGTTTTTCTCCAAACTGGCGCACAATGTCACCGCGTTGTGGTGCAGGCATTAATCGCCACGTTTTAAATGCATGGGTTGCGGCGTCCATGACCTTGTCATAATCGGCTTTTGTGGTCGTTTTTACTTTTGCTATTAACTGTCCATCAACAGGCGAATAGGATCCTAAAATATCTCCATTGGAAAAATTGTTAGAGCCTGTTGAAGTGCCTTCATTTATATCTTTTATCCCTAAAATTTTAAGAGTTTTTTCTATTCCAAAATCTGTCATCACTTTCATTAATTATAGATTTATTAATTAATTTTAAATTATTTGCGAATATAGCAATAAAAAGTCACTTTCATTAAAGTTTAATACTTGTAAAACTATTAACTTTAAAGCGCAAATTAATGAACTCATCTTGACTTTTTGTTTTTAACCGAAAATGGGATAAAATTTGTATAGATGAGGCACTTCTTGAAAGGCATAGCAGAGCTAAGCATCAAAAAAGAAACGAAATATGGACGAATTTTAGTCATTCCTGCCTGCCGGCAGGCAGGTTTTAGGAAATAGAAAAGGTCAGGATAAGTTCAGTATATTAATATGAAATCTTATGAGAAAATATGTTCTAATTTTTTTTAGCTCACTTCTGCTTTTTAGTTGTAAAAAACAAGACAAATTGATTGATTCCGAAATTAAAGAGGAACGTATTAAAGATTTAAAATTAACTACTGAAAACAAAACGGCTCAATTCTCAATTGTTATTCATGGTGGTGCAGGCTATATAAAAAAAGAAAATATTTCATCAGAAAAAGAAAAGGAATACCGAGCTAAGCTTGAAGAAGCTATTAAAGTTGGTTATAACATTTTAAAAAATGGTGGCACTAGTTTGGATGCGGTAGAAAAGACCATTAATGTTCTAGAGGATTCTCCCTTATTTAATGCAGGTAAAGGTGCTGTTTTCACCCACGAAGGCACGAATGAACATGACGCTTCTATTATGGACGGAAAAACTTTAAATGCAGGTGCTTCGGCAGGTACAAAAACAATAAAAAACCCTATTAGTTTAGCCCGTGCTGTTATGGAAAAATCGCCACATGTGATGCTTTCCGGAAGTGGTGCCGAAATATTTGCTGAAGAACAGGGCCTAGAAATTGTAGAACCGAGTTACTTTTATACAGAACCCCAAATGAAATCTTTAGAACATGCAAAAAACGCTGAAAAAAATAAAGTTTCATTGTTTTATGATTCTGAAATTAAAGACTCGAAATTTGGAACTGTTGGTTGTGTGGCATTAGACAAAAATGGCAACTTAGCAGCTGGAACTTCAACAGGTGGTATGACGAACAAACGTTGGGGACGTATAGGTGATTCGCCTATTATTGGTGCGGGTACTTATGCAAATAATAGCACTTGCGGAGTTTCAAGCACAGGTTGGGGTGAATATTTTATTCGCGGTATGGTTGCATATGATATTTCGGCTTTAATGGCATATAAAGGCATGCCACTTGCAGAAGCTGCGAATGAAGTGATTCAAAAAAAGTTACCAAAAATTGGAGATGGTGCTGGTGAAGGTGGTATTATTGCGATTGATAAAAATGGACACATGGTTATGGAATTTAATACGCCTGGGATGTTTAGAGCAACTATGAATGACAAAGGTGAACTTTATGTCGGGATGTATAAAGATTAAGAGACTGTCTAAATATTTTTCATTAGTGTCCGATAAGATTCAAGGCTTTGCTAAAAGAAAAAAGAATATAGAAAATAGGCTAAATGACAGCCAATTCATATTCAAATGTATGTTTTAATAATCGCTAAGTAATTTATTATGAACAAAAAGTTAGGCCACAAATCTGTAATCTCTCTAAAACCATTATCACTGTACTTGCAGTGAATTGTAAAAGTTTTATCGGTCAACAATCAATATTTTTATCAAAAGCATCTTTTATGAATAATTTAACAAAAGAGAAAAGCCTAAAATAAAATACTTGAACGTAATTTGTTTAACAAGAAGCTGCCTACAATTTCTTTTAATTTAAGTTCAATTCAGTAAATCATCAATCTATGTCTCCAAAAAAACTCTGGGTTTTAGTTGCTATTATAGCCTTAGCAACATCATGTAAAAAAAAAGAAATTGAAACCGATAACTTATTTAAGTTTCGAGAATATATAAGCTATACCTCTTCTGGTTTGGTTTCGGTGGCTGACCCCATTCAAATTAATTTGGCAAAAGATGTAGAAGGTTGGGAAATGGGCAAGGAAGTTACTTCTGATATCATAACCATTTCTCCGCATGTACAGGGAAAATTAACGACTACCAACAAACACACACTACTTTTTACACCCGATGAATATTTAGAACCATCGACAGAATATAGTGTCACCGTTAAACTAAATGATATTTATAAAAACATCCCCAAAGATTTTAGCAGCTACACATTTCAGTTTAAAACCATCACACCAAATTTTAATATTGTTACCAATAATTTACAATCTTACAGCAAAAATTGGCAGTATTTGGAAGCAGGATTGCGTTCGGCAGATGTCATTTCAATTAAAGATGCAAAAAAAATAGTTGAAGCATTTCAAGAAGATAAAAAACTATCCATTGTATTCAATGAAGCTCATGAATATGCGAAAGTGTTCGAGTTTAAAATTGATAGCATCAACCGTAAAATAAACGACAGCGAAGTCCTTGTAAAGTGGCATGGAAAGGCTATTAAAGCAGATAATGAAGGTGAAAACAAAGTATTTATTCCCGGAATAAACAACTTTACCATTATTAATGTGGATGTCATCCAAGCCCCAGAGCAACATCTGTCCATTAATTTTTCCGACCCTTTAAAAAAGCAACAAAACTTTGATGGATTGATAACCCTTCAAACGGTAAAAAACCCGAAGTATGTAGTGGATGGGAATGTATTGAAAGTATACCCAGAATCTAAATTGATAGGGAATATTCAAGTGGATGTATTCCAAGGCATTTCGAACACCGATGGTTACAAACTTAAAAAACCATTTTCTGAAATCATTGCTTTTGAAGAACTAAAACCGCAAGTACGCTTAATTAGCAATGGCACCATTCTACCAAACTCACAAGAATTAAAATTCAATTTTGAAGCGGTAAACTTAAAAGCTGTAGACGTAAGAATCATTAAAATTTTTCAAAATAATGTGCTTCAGTTTCTGCAAGACAGCGAGTTAAACGGCAGAGATTCTTATGCGATTAGACAGGTAGGCCGTCGCATTGCAAAACAAACCATACAACTTCAAACCGCTGCTGGAAATACTGGAAAGTGGAAAGCGTATAGTATCGATTTATCTAAATTTTTTAGTTCAGATGCTGGTGCTATTTATCGGGTGGAACTGAGCTACAATAAAAGCTACTCATTATATAATTGCGATGCAAATACGACAACATCAAACACAGAAGATGATGAATATGAAGCATATTACGAAGATGAATACTACGAAGGAACCCAAACAGAAAGTACACCCGAAGAAGAAGAATTACGCGAAGAAGCCTATTGGGACAACCTAACATACCGCTACAAAAACTACAACTATAATTGGCGTGAAGAAAACAACCCCTGCCATGATGCGTATTATAACGACTCAAAAATTGTTTCCCAAAACCTATTGGCATCAAATCTGGGCGTTATTGCTAAACAAGGCAGTAATAACTCATACTATTTTGCTGTTACTAATATTTTAACTACCGACCCAGAAGCAAATGCAACTGTAAAACTCTATAACTTCCAACAACAAGAAATAGCAAGTGCGTTAACAGACAACGACGGATTAACCCTTATAGATTTAAACAAAAATGCGGCCTTTGCTATTGTTTCAAAAGGAAAAAATACAACGTATATAAAACTTGCCGATGGTAATTCGTTATCGCTGAGTAAATTTGATGTATTCGGCAATAAACTTCAACGTGGGCTTAAAGGCTACATTTATGGCGAACGTGGGGTTTGGCGACCTGGAGACACACTTCACTTAACGTTTATGCTGAATGATTATACAAATCCCTTACCAAAAGGCCATCCTGTTAAAATGGAAATTACCGATCCCAACGGAAAGTTGGTTTATAAAAACGTCACGTCAAACAACCTAAATAACTTTTATAAATTTACGGTAGTAACCTCTTCTGAAGATAAAACAGGAAATTACAATGCCAAAGTTTCTGTTGGTGGCGCATCCTTTTACAAAGATTTAAAAATTGAAACCGTTAAACCCAACCGCCTAAAAATTAAAGTGGATTTTGAAAACGACATCCTTACAAGCAAAGAACCTTTAAAAGGAACTTTGGATGTGAAGTGGCTTCATGGCGCTCCCGGAAAAAACTTAAGAGCAGAAATTAAGGCGAAATTCAGTAGTTCCCATACTGCTTTCAAAAATTATAAAGATTACGTTTTTAATGATCCAACAAGGCAATTTAACACGGAAGAAAGCACTATTTTTGAAGGTTCTGTGGATGCTGAAGGACTCGCAAAAATCGATAAAAAATTAGAGATTGGTAAAAATGCTCCAGGCATGTTGAACGTTCAGTTTTTGGTGCGTGCTTTTGAAAATGGTGGTGATTTCTCTATGGATGCTTTTACCAAACAATATGCACCTTACGAGTCGTTTGTTGGCTTACGTGCTCCTAAAGGCAATGCTTATGGTTCATTCTTTACGGATGAAAACCAAACTTTTGATGTGGTTGTGGTAGATGCCAACGGAAAACCCATAAAACGCAACAACCTCGAAGTAAAAGTTTATAAAGTGGAATGGCGCTGGTGGTGGAATTCGTCTTACGATAACCTGTCTAGCTATGTGTCTAGTTCCTATCATAAACCATTTCTGAACAGTAAAATCAATACAGATGCTAACGGAAAAACACAACTAAATATAAAAATTCCAGACAACCAACGTGGTAGATATCTCATTAGAGTTGTAGACCCTGTAAGTGGTCACGCCACAGGGCAAACGGCCTATTTTTATAAAAACTGGTATGTCCCAGCTGGCGATAAAGAAGCAGCTAAAATGTTAGTGTTTTCAGCCGACAAAGAACATTATAATGTGGGTGAAACTGCAAAAATTAAATTTAAGTCGGGCAATGAAGGGCGTGCCTTGGTGAGTGTTGAAAATGGCACAGAGGTCTTAAACTACAAATGGACGAAAACCAAAAAAGGTGAAACCACTGTTGAAATTCCTATAACTTCTGAAATGGCTCCCAATGTATTTATCAATATTTCGCTATTGCAACCACATGCCATAACGACCAACGATTTGCCCATTCGTTTGTATGGTGTTATTCCAATCATGGTTGAAGACCCTAGCACTAGATTGGAACCTCAGCTGAAAATGCCCCATGTGCTGCAACCAGAACAGGAATTTCAAGTATCCGTTTCAGAAAAAAACGGAAAAGCCATGACTTACACCCTTGCGGTTGTTGAAGAAGGACTACTGGATTTAACACGTTTTAAAACACCGAATGCTTGGGACGAATTTTATACCCGTGAAGCATTGGGTGTAAAAACCTGGGATATTTTTGATGATGTTATTGGTGCCTATAGCGGAAGCATCGACCAAGTTTTTGCTATTGGTGGCGACGGAAGTGCAGCCGCAGGAAAAAATAAAAAAGCAAACCGATTTAAACCGGTGGTTACTTATTTAGGCCCTTTCTCGTTAAAAGCCGGTGAAAGTAAAACCCATAAAATAAAACTTCCAAATTATATTGGTGCAGTACGCACCATGGTTGTTGCAGGAAACCATACGACCAAAGCGTATGGAAGCACAGATAAATCAGTAGAGGTTAAAAAACCTTTAATGGTATTGGCTACGCTTCCAAGGAAATTAAGTCCGGGAGAAAAAGTAACACTTCCAGTGACCGTTTTTGCTATGGAGCCTAAGGTAAAAAATGTAACTATTAGTCTCAAATTAAGCAATGGTATTTCTATCGTTGGAGAAAGAACCAAAACACTGTCATTCTCTAGACCAGATGAGCAAATAACGTATTTTGAATTAGACGTTAGTAAAGCAAAAGGCGTTAGTACCATTGAAGTGATAGCAACAGGAAACGGCGAAAAATCAACTTACAAAGTAGCATTGGATGTTATAAACCCAAACCCTATAACCTCTATTCCCATTGATGAAACATTAGAATCCAATGCATCAAAAACGTTAGAGTTTTCAACCTTTGGGGTTACAGGAACCAATACGGCAACCGTTGAGTTTTCAACCCTGCCTCCCATGGATTTTTCGCGTCGTTTACAGTATCTAATCCAATACCCTCATGGGTGTGTGGAACAAACCACATCGAGTGTGTTTCCGCAGTTATTCTTAGGAGATATTTTCGATTTAACGTATGATAAAAAGCAACAAATTGAAAGCAATATTAAAAATGGCATCATACAATTAGGGCATTTCCAGCAATCAAATGGTGGATTAAGTTATTGGGCTGGAGAACGCACTGCTGACGATTGGGGAACCAGTTATGCCGGTCATTTTATGATTGAAGCAGAGAAAAAAGGCTATGTGCTGCCACTAATGTTTAAAAACAATTGGTTAAAATACCAAAAACAAGCTGCTAGAGATTGGCGACCAAGTTATAGAACCTATAATTCCGATTTAGCCCAAGCTTACAGGTTATATACGTTGGCACTTGCTGGACATGCAGATTTAGCCGCCATGAACCGTTTACGTGAGTTTAGCGAAATTTCCAATGAAGCCAAATGGCGTTTAGCTGCGGCTTATGCTTTGGCAGGACAAAAAGAAGCGAGTAACAGTATTTCAAAGACTGCCAATATAAATTTCTTGCCTCCAAAATATAATTATTATACCTATGGCTCGGTAGATAGAAATCGTGCGATGGCTTTAGAAACTATGGTGCTGACAAAAAACTCCAAAACGCGGGAATTGGCACAATATATTGCCAAAGATTTATCGAGCAACCGTTGGATGAGCACCCAAACCACCGCTTATAGTTTACTAGCCATGTCAAAAATGGTCGCCGCTAATGGTGGAAAAGCATTACATATAAGCTATACAATGAACGGAAAAACCGAAACTATAAATTCTAAAAGTGCTATTGCCCAACGCGAATTAAAAGTATTAGATGGCGCAAACAGCCTGTCCATAAAAAACAATAAAGACAATTTGATTTATGTCCGTATTTTAAACTCTGGGAAATTACCTTTAGGAGAAGAAATTGCCGAACAACGTGGTTTAAGTATTTCTGTAGTGTACAAAGATTTAAAGGGCAATAAAATGGAGGTCTCAAAATTGCAACAAGGACAAGATTTTGTAGCAACTGTAAGCATTAGTAATATGAAAAATGAAAGCGTACAAAACGTAGCTTTAACCGAAATTTTCCCTTCAGGATGGGACATCGTAAACACACGTTTTACTGAGTTTGGCGATGCCACCACAAGTCAGGCACGTTATACAGATATTAAAGATGATAGGGTGAATTTCTATTTTGATTTACCTCAAAAAGGAAAATACAGCACAAAAACTTTTAATGTGATGCTGAATGCCTCCTATTTAGGAACCTATTATTTACCGGGTATTCAAGCTGAAGCGATGTATGATAATGAGTATTTGGTAAGAACAAAAGGACAATGGATAACGGTTGAAAAATAAATGCATGAAAACCAACTTCAAACCCTATTACGCCGTAATTTTCACTTCAACCCAAAAAGAAAATATTGAAGGCTACAGTGACATGGCAGAAAAAATGGAAGCGCTCGCCAAACAGCAATCTGGCTTTTTAGGAATGGATAGCGCAAGAAACCAACTAGGTATTACCGTAAGTTATTGGGAAAGCTTAGAAGCAATAAAAAACTGGAAACAACAAACGGACCATTTACAAGCACAATTAAAAGGCAGGCAAGATTGGTATAGTTGGTACAACGTGAGAATTTGTAAAGTAGAACGGGAATATGAGTTTAATTCGAAATAGACCTCACAGGTTTTAAAAACCTGTGAGGTCTGGTCAAATAGCATAATGAAAAAACTCCTTGCCTTCTTAAAACGTCATAAAATAAAATCAATACTTATTGGCGCGCTTTTAATGGCATATTATTTCTGTTTACCAAGGCAACTTTTTAAAGACCCGACAGCAACAGTAATTACCAGTGCCAACAATGAGCTTTTAGGAGCGCAAATTGCTAATGATGGGCAGTGGCGGTTTCCTCAAAACGATAACCTTCCAGAGAAATTCAAAACCTGTATCATTCAATTTGAGGATGAATATTTTTATAAACATCCTGGTTTTAACCCTGTCTCTATTTTTAAAGCGTTGCGAGATAACCTAAAATCCAACAGCGTAAAACGTGGTGGTAGTACTATTACACAGCAAGTTATTCGCTTATCAAGAAAAGGTCAAAAACGCACTTATTTTGAAAAAGCCATCGAAATTATTCTTGCTACCAGATTGGAATTAAGAGCATCAAAAAGCCATATTTTAGCATATTACAGTAGCAATGCCCCTTTTGGTGGCAATGTTGTAGGGTTGGATGCCGCTTCATGGCGTTACTTCAATAGAAATGCCAATGAGTTATCTTGGGCAGAAAGCGCTACACTCGCCGTTTTACCGAATGCTCCAAGTCTTATTTATCCTGGAAAAAATCAAGAACGGTTAATTAAAAAAAGAAATCAGCTGCTCAAAAAACTTTTAGAAAATAAGATTATAGATTCGTTAACCTATAACCTGTCAATTGCTGAAAGTTTAGCTCAAAAACCATATCCGTTACCACAAATAGCACCTCATTTACTACAAAAAGTATCGCAATTACATAAGGGAAAACGGATACAGACCAGTATCGATATGCGTTTACAAGAACGTGTCAACTATGTTATAAAAACCCATTACAATCAATTAAGCCAAAATGAAATTTACAATGCTGCTGTATTGGTTTTAGATGTGAAAACCAGAAAAGTGATGGCGTATGTTGGCAATTCCCCAACAGACAAAGCCCATGAAAAAGATGTAGATGTTATTGATAAACCCCGAAGTACCGGAAGCATTTTAAAACCATTTCTTTATACCGCCATGTTGGATGCTGGTGATATTTTACCGCATACATTAGTTGCCGATGTCCCCACGCAATTTGGGAGTTACAATCCTGAAAATTATGATAAAACTTATGATGGCGCAGTTCCCGCAAGTCGTGCTTTATCGCGCTCGTTGAATGTTCCTTCGGTTCGTATGCTTCAGGAATTTGGGTTAGACCGCTTTCATCATTACTTAAAAGCACTTCATCTTAAAGATTTAAAATACCATGCCAATCACTATGGACTCTCACTTATTCTCGGTGGTGCCGAAAGTAATCTGTGGGATTTATGCAAAAGTTATGCAGCATTGTCATCAACATTAAACCATTTTTCTGAAACCTCTAGTGAATATTATACCAATGAGTTTTGTGAACCCACTTTTTTAGCTTCGGAAACCATTGATTTCGGAAAGAAAACAACAGACAAAACACTTTTTGATGCGGCTTCCATTTATTTAACTTATGAAAGTTTAAAAGAAGTGAATAGACCCGAAGGCGATGAAAGTTGGGAATTTTTTGATGGCTCTAAACAAATTGCTTGGAAAACAGGTACCAGTTTCGGCTTTCGCGATGCGTGGGCTATTGGTACCACTAAAGATTATGTTGTAGGCGTTTGGGTAGGAAATGCCGATGGCGAAGGAAGACCCGGTTTGGTAGGCGTACAAGCAGCAGCTCCCATTCTATTTGATGTGTTTGACTTATTGCCAAAAAGTGACTGGTTTTCGAAACCTTATGATGAAATGCAAAAAGTATCAATTTGCAAAAAAAGTGGCTATAGAGCGTCTCCTAATTGTGATGATCTTGAAGAACGTTTTATTCAGTTAAGTGGATTAAAAACCAAACCCTGTCCGTTTCATATTTTGGCACATTTAGATACTTCTGAAACATATCAAGTAAACTCCTCTTGTGAAGAACTTAGTCGTATTAAAAACAAATCGTGGTTTGTACTACCTCCTATAATGGCCTATTATTACAAAACCAAAAATCCCTTTTACAAACCTTTACCCAAGTTTAAAAGCGATTGTTTGGGAGATAATGCCGTTACAATGGAATTTATTTATCCAGAGGAAAATAACACCATTTTTTTACCTAAGGATTTTGATGAAAAACCCAATGACTTGATTCTAAAGATAGCGCATTCCAAACCAGATGCAACCCTATTTTGGTATTTAAATGAAACGTTTATTGGAAGTACAAAAGACATTCATGAGTTGGCTATAATTCCTAAAGAAGGTAAACACGTCATTACCATTGTTGATGAATTTGGAAATGAAGCAAAAAGAAGTATCTCTATTACAAAATAATATGTAACTTTTTGCAAATCAATACGTTGAATTATAATGTCGTTTCCTAAATCAAACTTTGTGTATATTTTTTGTGTATAGCCAAATAAAACGTCATAACCAGTTGCTGATTTCATCCATTCCAAGGCATCTTTTACATTATTATATAAACATATATTTATATTTAATACACATATATAAATCTATAAGTTTATAATTAATTTTTATTTATAAACTTATATGTATATATTTGTTAGATTATTATAAACTTTTAAGTTTATAAATCATAAAGTCACTATTATGAAAGATTCAAGACATAAATTAATGTTAGAGCAATTGGACAACAAGCTCCAAGCTTATTATCCATTATTAAATATCTCTATTCCCGACAGGGGTTGGTTGCATGTTATCCGTAAAGCTTACAAGATGTCCCTTAGACAATTCAGTGAGCGTTTAGGGGTGACACCACCAGCCGTAGAAGGTTATGAAAAAAGAGAGAAAGAAGGAAATATTACCTTAAGAAGTTTAGAGGAAGCAGGGAGAGCTTTAAATATGAAACTTGTCTATGGGTTTGTTCCTATGGATGGTTCTATTGAAAAAACCATTGAAAATAGAGCCAGAGCATTGGCTTTGGAGATTGTTAGGACGACATCCAATACCATGGCACTGGAAGACCAAGAAAACACCAATGAACGCCTGCAAAAAGCTATTGATGACAAAACCAAGGAAATTATTGAAGAAATGCCTCGTTATCTATGGGATTAAAAGACATGAAACTTGTAAAAGGGCAAACAGCCTTGAGCGAGGAAGAAATGGAAGGGTTGCTCATTCCAACGGTTACCACACGTGAGGAATTGGACGAGTTTGAGCAACTCAATATCCAAAAAGCTATTGAATATTATCTTATTGGCAGAAAGTTTAAAGCAGATAAAATCCTAACGGAAGATTTTATTATCGGTGTTCACAAAAGCATGCTAAGTGATGTTTGGGCATGGGCTGGACAGTTTAGACAAAGTGATAAAACTATTGGTATTCCGTGGCATCAAGTATCTATAAGGCTCCGTCAATTATTGGACGATTGTAAGTTTTGGATTGAAAACAAAACATTTTCAGATGAGGAAATAGCAATACGTTTTAAGCATGAATTGGTAGCCATTCATTTGTTTCCTAATGGGAATGGTAGGCATTCTCGCTTAATGGCCGACATCATAATGAAGCATATTTTTAAAAAGCCTAAATTTACTTGGGGTCAGAAGAACTTTATTAATAAGAGCGAGGCACGTAACTCTTATATAAAAGCCCTTAAAAAAGCCGATAATGGAAATTTTGAAGATTTAATAGCATTTTCCATACAATAATCTTATGCCATATTTATCATCACTACATATAAATACCGAAAAGAAGCACCCTTATCCTTATGATATTCCTGCAATTAAATATACCAAGCATATTGATTTATCCAATAAAATAACATTCA
Organism: Mariniflexile sp. HMF6888; assembly: GCF_044335535.1. Taxonomy (NCBI): domain Bacteria; kingdom Pseudomonadati; phylum Bacteroidota; class Flavobacteriia; order Flavobacteriales; family Flavobacteriaceae; genus Mariniflexile; species Mariniflexile sp. HMF6888. Next base: position 50,988 of record NZ_JBIQVZ010000003.1, read on the forward strand.
TCATAGGAGAAAACGGGTCTGGTAAATCTACACTATTGGAATCCATAGCTTGCCGATTGCAACTTCCACATATGGACGGCAAAGGATATGGTAAAAAGTGTTTTGATGCTGCTAAAAAGCTATTACCGTATTTGGAATTAGGATGGCATGTAGAACGCTCTGTTGGCTTTTTCTTTAGAGCAGAGGATTTTGGTGATTATCTTAATAGCGTTCATCGTACTGATATTGATTCACACAACCAAATGGACTTAGAAACTGACCATTATACTATTACCAAGATGTTTCTTAACAACCCAAAGTCGTTCCTTCAACATTTTGAATAATCAATGGATATGTTTTTTTGGATACATCCAATTCGTATCCAATTTTATCCGATTAGAATGTTTATCTAAAATTTGGATTTAATTTATACGAAGTATGGTTTTCAACATACTGTGGTCTGATTTAAATGTGTTTATTTTTTGAGTTTTAAGAATTTTTAAATCTTTAGAAACCCAAATATGGTCGAGAGAAAGCAATGGTATGTTCCATAACCACGTTTCTCTAAAACCATTTCCTTTTTCATTGAAAGCGTGGTTGAAATTTTCTTTAATTTCTTTTAAAGTTTTAGATTCAAAAGGCACATTAAAATCGCCCAAAATAACAGTTTTCTGTGTTGTTTTAATTAATTGATTAACAAAACCCAACTCCCAAGTACGAGGCACATCGGAACTTCCTGTAATATCAACCGCATAAAAATCAAGACCCTTAGTTTTAAATTTTATAACCGTTGAGCTGTAATTGGATGCATTTTCACTTTCAATTTGTATTTCAGTTTTAGAGAAAACACATATTTCCCTTCTTAATTTATAAAAGAAATATTTTGGATATTTTAGTTGCAACGAGTCCGTATTAACTTTTTTAGACTCAACCAAAACCATTATATCCGGAATACTGTTACTCTCTTTAAATGCTTCACCAAAACCATTGTTTCGGGATGCATTCCAAAATACCACTTCTAAATCTGAATCATTTACAGACTCTGGAATATGGATTTTAAAACTTCTTCCTAACCAAATTATTAATAAAACACCTGCTAAAACAAAATGATATTTTCTTTTTTTAATAAAGATAGATAATATTAAAACGACCAATATTATTAATGGTAAAGGGTGTGCGTAATAATTTAAAGAATCAAAATAACTGCGCTCTTTTAAAACAAAATGCACAGCCAAAAGCGCTGTAATTATTACAACATTTACAATCCAATAAAGAATTTTAAAAATCTTAATCATTACCTAAGCGAAAAGCCCTTTGCCGCCCACCAAGGGTGTATTTCTATAACCAAACGTCCTGCTTTTACCATGGGGTCTGCATTCGCTAAACTATCGGCCATTTTAAGGGTTGGCACATTGTAGATTGTAATACCTCTAATATCCCCTTTATCTCCAAAAGGCCCAGAAATATCGGCATATCCCAACTCATACATTTTGCTTAAATAAGCCAAATGTTCTTTTTGTAAAATCTCCACGTCTTCTTCATTTTGTGAACGAATGGGACCTTTTTTTAAAAATGCGATAAAGTATTGTTGCATTAAAATGGTGTCTTTTGTTACCTCGTCAACATAATCAAACGTTTGATACCCTTTAGCATTTAGAGCTTCTTTAATTTCTTTAGTCGTTTTTTTAACGGGTTTTTCTATAATTTCAGGCATCACCGTGTCTTTGGTGGTTTCTTCTATGATGGTATTTTCCTTTTCTTTTTTTCTACATGACACCATTGCCAATATTGAAAAACCTAGTATAATAATTTTTCTCATCTGTTTATATTTATTATTTTTTATCTGTCAGAGGCGCATCTTCTCTCTTTTAACTATTTACGTTACCATGTTTTAAATGGTCTTTTGCTCAATTGCGAATTGTAATATTTAATATTTCCAGTAACTTCTTCACCTAACCAATCGGGCTTTAAAAATGCCTCATTCTCAGTAGCTAATTCTATTTCAGCAATGACCAATCCTTCATTTTCACTATAAAACTCATCCACTTCAAAAATATGATCTCCGGATTTTACTTCATAACGGATTTTATCAATAACACCCGGTTCACAGAGTTTTAAAAGTGCTTCGGCTTCTTCTTTTAATAGTTCTTTTTCCCACTCAAAACGTGATAAACCATCATTTGTAGATGCTCCCTTTACGGTTATAAATCCAGTATTTCCGTTTAATCGAATTCTCACGGTTCTATCTTTATGTGTATTTAAAAACCCTTGTATAATTCTTGTGGTTTTAAAAGCTTCATTTTTATATCTATTTGAAGTTACTAAAAACTTACGTTCAATTTCTATCATTAACTATCTCCACTAATTTTAATTAATTTACTCATTAAAAACACCAATAAAAAAATGGTATTTAATGCCTAAATTTACACTATGTTGACCGATTTACCAATACGAAAAATTATTCATGTTGATATGGATGCGTTTTATGCTTCTGTCGAACAAATGGATGACCCCGAACTTAAAGGGAAACCCATTGCTGTTGGTGGAAGTGGTAAACGCGGTGTCATTAGTGCAGCAAGTTACGAAGCTAGAAAGTTTGGAGTAAAAAGTGCTATGGCTGGAAATTTGGCTATAAAACTATGTCCTGAACTTATTTTTGTAAGACCTCATTTTGAACGTTATGCTGAAATTTCAAAAAAAATCCAAAAAATTTTTCATGACTATACCGATTTAGTAGAACCACTCTCTTTAGATGAAGCTTATTTAGATGTTACCCTCAATAAAAAAGGCAATCCAAGCGCTTCTTTAATTGCAAAAGAAATAAGGGAGCGTATTTTTAATGAAGTGGGTTTAACAGCATCGGCAGGTATTTCTATTAATAAATTTGTAGCGAAAGTAGCCAGCGATTTTAACAAGCCTAACGGACAAAAAACAGTAAATCCTGAAGAGGTTATTGAATTTTTGGAAGCACTTGATATTAGGAAATTTTATGGCGTTGGTAAAGTAACTGCTGAAAAAATGTATCAATTAGGCATTTTTACCGGAAAAGATTTAAAACTAAAATCCATTGATTATTTAGATGAACATTTTGGGAAATCCGGTCGGTACTATTATTATGTGGTTAGGGGCATTCATAATAGTGAGGTAAAACCAAACCGAATTAGAAAAAGTTTAGCTGCCGAACGCACCTTTAGTGAAAATTTATCGAGCGAAGTGTTTATGCTTGAAAAGCTAGAACATATTGCAGATGAAGTTTCTCGACGCCTAGCAAAAAGCAAAGTGTCTGGTAAAACCGTAACATTGAAGATAAAATACAGTGATTTTACTTTGCAAACCCGAAGCAAAACATTATACTATTTTATTAGTGATAAATCATTAATTCTTGAAACCGCAAAAGATTTACTGTACCAAGAAAAACTGAGTAATTCGGTGCGGTTGCTTGGTATTTCCATGTCTAATTTAAACACCGAAACAAAAAAAACACGTGAACAAAAAAGTGTGAGCGTCCAACTAAAGTTTGAGTTTTAAATAAGGACTCGTTTAAACTTTTCATTAATTTGGACTAAAAAATAGTCCATACTCGCTTTTTATCTTACTTTTCTATTCTTTAACAAGAAAATTTTTGAGATTATTTTAATAGCAGTACATTGCAGTTAATAATAAATGCGAATCAAAAGTTAGGTTTTAAAAAGTATTAACATTCAATAAGTTGAAGTTTGAACTTTGGTAAAGTATAATAATTTGTTGCTTAGTGATTATTAAAACAGACATGCAAACAGACATTTGAATATCAATTTGTTGTAATTTAGTCTATATATTATGTTCGTTTTAACGAAGCGGTCTTGAATCTTTAGAGACTGTTTAAATTTTGTTTTTGGAATGTTTTATAGAGAATTTTTTTCAGACGAAGGTATTTTGAGATCCATAGACATAGACCGAAAAATAGCTGGAGTATGGTGGAAAAAGCCACATAAAAGAGCCAAAGGATAAAACTTAAATAGTCACTTATTCGGATACTAACGATTTTAAATGAGTTTATTTACTATTTTTGTTTGAAATCAAAAATAAGTGTATAAATAACATTTATAAAAATACACTTGGTTATGTTGCTTTTTTAAGTTAGCTATGTAAAACAAAAAAATTCTGTTAATTATAGTTAAATTAGCCCTACTAAAGTACTGAAACTTATTAAAAATAGTATTAGTTGAGATAGAAAAGCAAATTATTGAATTTAATTCAACAACTTTGAACACTAATAGCGAACCGTATCAACTTACCTTAAAAGAGTATAAAAAAACATTTGACTCTTTATATACATTGCTATGCTTATTCGCCAACAAATATTTAAGTGATATTGAAGCATCAAAAGACATTGTTCAAGTAGTTTTCATTAAAATTTGGGAAGATAACATTGAGTTTCGTAGTGAGGAAAATATTAAATCCTATTTATATACTTCAGTAAAAAATAAATCGCTCGATTACATTAAGAGTAAACGTGTTACATCAACCGAAAAGTTGTCATCCTTAAAAATGGAAGACATGGAAACAGAGCCTTTTTATTTAAGAGAGGTTGTGGTTTTAGAAACCTATAGTATTGTTGAAAAGGCTATAAAAACATTGCCTAACAAGTGCGCGCAAATTATTAGGTTAAGCATTAATAATTTTACGAATCCAGAGATCGCTACCAAACTGGGCATATCGCTAAACACAGTTAAAGCTCAAAAAAAAATTGCGTATAAGAAACTAAAGCCTATCCTAAAAGATTATTTCATTCTTATAGCTTTCGTTTCGATTTAGGTGATTAGCCTTGATTTTTTCATAAAGAACTCATCTTGACTTTTTTGATTGAAGCGAAAAATACCTTTTACGCAAGCTGGCTCGTTCGCTAAAATAACCCACTGGGTTATTTTTATACGCTCCGTCCTGTTCCAGATTTTAGCTTTTTAGCACTTCATAGCAGCGCTACAGAGTAAAAAAAAGGTAAAATAAAGGGTAAAGAGATCATTTTGCAGCCAATTGAAAAAAGTCAAGATAAGTTCAAATTAAAAAAAAAGTGAATTTTTTTTAACCCTATCTTAACATTTTGTCGTCTTAAGGTTAAATAAGCATATTTTTAAGTTAATTAACCACACATTTATACATCGCATGTCTGTTTTCAATAAAATCATTATACTATCCAAAAAACTTGCATCCTCGTTATTAAAAGACGAGAAACCTACAGATTTAGAAGCTTCCGATATTTTTAATGATGCTGACAAAACATATATATTGAAGAATCTTACCGATAAAACTTTAATAAAAGAGCGTCTTAACCTAGCAAATCAAATTAAAAAAAAGGAAGATTGGAAAAAAGTAAAAAGTAATATTACAAAACCATCCGTAAGGTTTTTATATTGGAAATATACTGCCGCTGCCGTCCTAATAGGATTATTGGTATCTACATGTTTTTTTAGAGACACACTCTTTAACAACTCTAATGAATGTGTGTCAATAACAGTAAACAATAATATAAAAACAGGCACTGATAAGGCTACCCTAACATTAGAAAATGGAACTGTTGTAGCTTTAGAAAGGGGGAGTAACTATGAAGCTGGTAATTTTAAAAGCAATGGCGAAAAAATTGTATATAATTCAAAAAACAACCCCAATAAAAAACCTGAATACAATTATCTAACCATTCCTAGAGGCGGTCAGTTTTTTGTTGAATTATCAGATGGCACAAAAGTATGGTTAAACTCAGAATCCCAACTTAAATACCCCGTGTCTTTTATTAAAGGTGAAACCCGAAATGTGGAACTTGTTTATGGAGAGGCTTATTTTGATGTATCCCCTAGCACTAACCATAAAGGATCAAAATTTAAAGTAATAAACCAAAATCAAGTGGTTGAGGTTTTAGGAACAGAGTTCAATATCAAAGCCTATAAAGACGAAACCAATATTTACACTACTTTGGCAGAAGGCAAGGTAGTACTAGACTTTAATGGGGAAAAACAAAAATTAAGTCCAACACAACAATCTAATTTTAATTTGAACACCAACGTTTTATCGGTAGTGAATGTAGATGTGTATAACGAAGTTTCATGGAGACAAGGCATTTTTAGTTTTGAAAACAAACCATTAAAAGAAATTATGAAAGTTTTAGCCAGATGGTACGATATAGAGGTATTTTTTGTAAATCAAGAAAGTGAGAATATAGAATTCAACGGAATATTAGATAAAAATCAAAACATAGAAGACATATTAAAAATTGTTAAAAATTTTAAAATAATTAATGACTATAAAATAAAAAACAAAACAGTAATAATAAAATAAGAGTAGTTTAAAAAAAAGGGCGAAGTCATAACATTTGGCGTGTATCAAACTCCGTCCCTCTAGAGTGTATTAATTAAATGTTTAACTAACACAATGCAAATTTATGAAAATTAAATCAACTATTGTCCGTTCGATTATTCGGAGACGGCTATTATTCTCAATTATGAAAACGTTTATCTTTTTATTTTGTACAACGGTTTTCAGTTTAAATGGAGAAAGTTCATTTTCTCAAGAAAAAGTTTTGATCGATCAAGATCAATTGGTTACCGTTGATCAGGTTTTTAAAATCATCAAACAGCAAACAGATTATCGTTTTATTTATCCCAGAAACTTATTTAAGGATGCTCCAAAAGTACATTTGGAAAAAGGAGAGATATTGGTGTCAAAGTTATTGGAGGAAAGCTTATCAAAGGAAAACTTGAATTTTGAGTTATCTGATAAAAACACCATTATTATTAAAGAAAAACCAGTATTGGTAAGTCCAAATCCTTTGGATAATACAAAAGAGCAAGGTATTCCAATTTCTGGAACTATATCAGATAGTAATGGTCAACCGTTACCTGGAGCAAATATTATAGAAAAAGGCACCACAAATGGTACGCAGTCAGATTTTGATGGTAACTTTTCATTAAACGTTTCAGATAAAAATGCCACACTTGTTATTTCTTATGTTGGTTTCTTAACACAAGAAGTAGCTATTGGTAATCAGACTAATATTGCTATTACGCTGGTAGAAAATGCAGCTGCGCTAGATGAAGTAGTTGTAATTGGTTATGGAACCATGAAAAAAGCGGATGTAACCAGCTCGGTAGCCACTGTAAAAGCTGATGATTTCATCAAAGGAAGTGTTACTGACGCAGGCCAATTAATACAGGGGAAAGTAGCTGGTCTAACAATCATTTCGTCCAGTGGTGACCCTACAGGTAAAACCCAGATTCTTTTACGTGGGAATAGTTCACTAATGGGACAGAATCAGGATCCATTAGTTCTTATTGATGGAATTCCTGGCGATATGAAAACAGTATCACCTCGGGATATTGAGACCATTGATGTGCTTAAAGATGGTTCTGCAGCTGCAATTTATGGTACTCGGGGAACAAATGGTGTAATCCTGATCACAACAAAAAGTGCACGCGGCGGGGATGGCAAAAGTACTGTTGAATATCAAACCTTTGTAAGTACTCAAACCATCGCACGGAAGCTTAACTTATCGACCGCAGCCGATTTTAGGAATCAGGTCACTGCAGGTTTCCGTCAAAATGAAATGCCTGATTATGGAGAAAACACAGATTGGTTTAAAGAGATAAGCCAAACTCCATTGATTCAATCGCACAACTTAACATTCCGTGGTGGTAACCAAACAACCAATTACCTGGTAAGTTTAAACTATGATAACAATGAAGGAATATTTAGAAAGTCTTACAATGAGACATTCAAGGGTCGCGTGGACTTTAACCATAGCATGTTTGACAATAAACTGAAATTCAACATCAATTTATTCAGCTCCTCTTCGGAATGGAATGGTTTTAACTCGAATATTTACCGACAGTCCATCATGCAAAACCCAACCGCTCCTGTTAAGAATCCTGACGGAACATGGTTTCAGGAGCTTACGAAGTTTGATTATCAAAGTCCGGTATCTGACTTATACGAAAGTGACGGAAAGGCAAATAACCAAATTTCGAGATATAAAGGCTCTGTTGTCTATGCTCCTATTGATGGCCTAAAATTATCAGGAGTCTTTTCATACGGGAAAAGTACTGAAGAGAATGGCTATGCTGAAACAAAACAACATGCAAGCACCTTACGGGATAACAGGAATGGTTATGCAGTTATTGGAGGAAAAGAATCAATCGATCACTTAGTTGAACTCTCTGCAGAATACAAAAAGTCTGTAAAGGATCACAATTTCACTATTTTAGGAGGATATAGTTATCAGGATAATGAATACAGCGATTATGAAATGAGAAACTGGGATTTCCCAACCGATAAGTTTGGATACAACAATATTGGACTTGGACAAGCTATTAGTAGTGGGAAATATGAGGGCTTGATTAAGAACTATAGAAAAAAGACCAACCTGATAGGATATTTTGGCCGATTGAGCTATAACTATGACAATAGATACCTTTTAATGGCAAGTATCCGCCGTGAAGAAGCCAGTCAATTATGGGGAACAAATAATCCTTGGGGTACATTTCCCGCAATTTCAGTAGGCTGGAGAGTTACAGAAGAATCTTTCATGCAAAATCAGACCCTATTTAATGACATTAAATTAAGGGCAGGGTATGGAGTCACTGGTTCACAACCTTCTGATTTGTTTAAGGCAGTTGGAATTCTTGATTACGGTTATGGCTATGTGTATTCCAATGGTAATTGGGTAAAAACACTGGTTCCTGCTTCCAACCCAAATCCTAATTTGAAATGGGAAGAAAAACGCGAAACGGATATTGGGGTTGATTTCAGTATGTTGGATAACCGTATTAGTGGTAGCATTGATTACTACAACCGTCAGATCCATGATCTTCTATCAATATTTGCGGTGCCGAGCCCTCCGAATCTTTACAATCAAACCTTGGCAAATGTTGGAGTAATGGAAAACAAGGGTGTGGAAGTCATGCTTAATTTTATGGCTGTTAAAACCAAGGATATGGTTTGGAATACTAGCGTTGGCTTCTCTACGAACTCAAATAAACTGGTCAGTCTTTCAAACGACATTTACCAACAGTCAACAGATTATTTAAGGGTAGGGGCTATTTTCCCGCCGATTCAGACTTTCTCCCATCTATTAAAAGTTGGAGGCCCGGTTGGCGATTTTTATGGCTATAAAGTAATTGATATTGGCAATGATGAGACTGGTGATCCGGGGAATTATGGTCAATGGGTTTATGAAGGAGCCGACGGTCAACCCGTAAAATACACCGACTTTGGGCATTCTTTTGAGGATAAGAAAGTTATTGGAAACGGAATTCCAAAATACCACCTCAGTTGGAACAATTCTTTTAGTTATAAGAACTGGGATTTAAGTATTTCACAAAGAGGTGCGTTCAAATTTCAGGTGGCAAACCTACAACGTATGATGTTTGAGAACCCGACTTATGTCCAGTACAATGTACTCAAAACTGCATTCGATCCGGTATATGGTAAAACCCAATTGAAATCGCCACTCGAATTCAATAGCTACTACATCGAAAATGGGGACTACTGGAAAATTGACAACATCACATTGGGGTATAACTTCAATAATAAAAACGGGAACAAATACTTCCAGTCGGCACGCATTTATGCGTCAGTTCTTAACGCGTTTATCATAACCGGATACAAAGGGATAGATCCTGAAGTTAGTTTACGAAATCCAGTTTCAACGGCTCAAGCCGGTGTTGTTCAGACGCCAACATCTGGATTGGATCCTGGAATGGACTCTCCGTACAAATATCCTACTACGAGAACTTTTACCATTGGACTTAACGTGACATTTTAATTATTAATTAGAAAGATATGAAAAAAATAAAATATATTACCTGTTCAGGAGTGGCTGCTGTTGCACTCTTTCTGATCCTAATTACTTCCTGTACAAAACTGGAAGACACTTCTTATGATCAGATTATTTCAAGTGAGTTTGTTCCAACCGCTTATGATATACCGGCAATTACCGGTGCACCTTATGTCGATTGGCGTGGTCTTCTCTTACAATGGAATACCGTATATCGTGCACAAGAAGTTTCCGGTGATGAAATGTTGACACCCGCCCGCCCAAATGGTTGGGTTGATGGAGGAGTGTACCGTCGCATCCACGAACATAAGTGGACAACTGATGATGATATTGTTATCAATATCTGGACAAGAGCATACGGTGGAATCACCAATTGCAACCGTATTATTTATCAGGTTCAAACAGGACAAATTCCTGTTGCCGCAGAAGACGTTGATCCATTAGTAGCAGAGATGAAAATCTTAAGAGCCTCTTATTACTGGATTTTATGTGATATTTATGGGAACGTACCAATTGTTGACAGTTTTGATGTGCCTGAAGGTTTTCTGCCTCAGCAAAACACACGGAAAGAGGTATATGATTTCATAGTAAAAGACATAATCGACAATATCTCGATGGTAAGCGAGGAAAATAGTCAGGCAACCTATGGAAAATTTAACAAATGGGCAGCGCTTAGCCTGTTGGCCAAAATGTACCTGAACGCTGAAGTGTACACCGGAACTCCGCAATGGGACGCTTGCATTGAAGTATGTAATACAATCATTAATTCAGGTGAATTCAGTTTGGAATCAAACCAGAAAAATGTATTTATTACTGAGAATCAAAATTCAAATGAAATCATTTTTGCATTGCCATTTGATTCAAAGTATGTCAGTGATTGGAACTCGTTTGATGTGCATATGCAAACATTGGATCCAGGCAACCAAAAAACCTACAACCTAGAATACAGCCCTTGGGGTGGTGTTTGTGCTGTTCCTCAATTTATTAGCACATTTGACACCCTAGACTCTAGGTATATTGATAATTATATCAAAGGGCCACAGTATGCTGCAAATGGAGATCCCATTATTGCGAGCATGGGTGATTGGGCTGGGAAACCATTGTTTTTCCGTAATTATGTTGGCGGAGTTGATGAATCAGAAGAAGTTGATGGATTTCGTTTAGGCAAATTTGAAATAGCGATGGGAGCCACAAACCGGTTGAGTAACGACTGGCCACTTTTCAGATATGCCGATATTTTGATGATGAAGGCAGAAAGCCTCTTAAGAACAGGACTTGCTGATGAAGCAGCAGCTATTGTCTCCGAAGTACGTGCCCGCAACTTTAAAAACAATCCTGAAAAAGCAGTGGTTACCGGAGCAGAGCTCGCTGGGGGAAGCACTTATGATTACGGTTTGAGAAACCATCTGGAATCAACAGAAGAAGGAGGGGCTGATATACAGTACGGCCGTATGCTTGATGAATTGGGTTGGGAATTCTGTCAGGAAGCCCGTCGCCGCTCCGATATGATCCGTTTTGGAGTTTTTACCAAGAAATCCTGGTTGTCACACTCGCCAAATGGTGATTATAGAGCATTATTCCCTATCCCTCAGAGTGAAATAGCCAAAAACTCAAATTTGACACAAAATCCAGGTTATTCATTATGATAATCTAGAGTTTTTATATGAGAAGTTCATTTTAATTAATGAACTTCTCTTTTTATAAACAATCAAAAATCTAATAAAATGCCAAGAAAAATTTTACTGTCAGTTTTATTAACTTTTTATATGTTCAGCCCTAATATTTATGCAGGCAATTATATTGAAAGTAAGTCAAGAATTAAGACAAATGTCCATTCCAGCGATATTTTTTATATTGCTAATTCTAATGTTCACTCAGTGAATTTTATTGAAAACAAACCAGGAATAAAAATAACAGTCAATTCCATTGATATTAACATTCAATTTTACAGCCCTCAAATTGTACGTATTATAAAATCAGTAGAAGGAGTAGATTTCAAAAAAGAAAGCCTTTCTGTTGTAAAGGAAGCCCAAGATGTTCCTGTTAAGATTGAAGAGACTGATGAAATGATTACGTTAACAAGTTCTTCAATAAAGGTTACAGTAAATAAAAAGACTGGGCTAATTGAATTCTTTAATACCGAAAACCAACTTTTGATATCTGAAAAGGAAAAGGGAACTGCCATAATTCCTAAGAAGTATGCAGGAGTTGATGCTTTTAATGTAAAGCAAATGTTTCAGTTAGAGCCTTCAGAATACATTTATGGTTTGGGACAGTTGCAACAAGGCAAAATGTCGCAACGCAATCAGGAAGTATTTTTGAAACAAGGAAATCAGGAAACAGTCATTCCATTTTTCTTGTCTAACAAAGGATATGGGTTATTTTGGGACAACTATTCGCCAACTACTTTTTCTAATAATCAAGAAGCAACTTCTTTCGATTCTGAAATTGGGCAATGTATTGATTATTATGTTATGTTTGGTGGAAATGCTGATGGTGTTATTGCTCAAATGCGCGACTTAACAGGAGAAGTGCCAATGTTTCCTTACTGGACTTATGGTTATTGGCAAAGTCGCGAACGCTATAAAACACAGTTTGAAACTGTTGGAGTAGTTAAAAAATATCGTGAATTGGGAGTGCCATTAGATGGGATTATTCAAGATTGGCGCTATTGGGGACAGGATAGTGTTTGGAACAGAATGGGTTTTGATAAAACAATTTTTCCAGACCCAAAAGCAATGGTTGATGAAGTGCATGATATGAATGCCCATTTAATGATTGTAGCTTGGCCGGGTTTTGGACCTTTAACAAAACAATATGCTGAGTTTAAAAGCCGAAACATGCAACTTAACTTTTTAACATGGCCTCCAAATTCAGGAACGAAACCATACGACGTATATAATCCTGTAGCTCGTGATATTTATTGGGATTACCTTAATAAAGGCGTTTTTTCTAACATCAATAATGATGCATGGTGGTTAGATTCCTCAGAGCCAGATCACATTGAAGTTAAGGATGAGGATTTTGAACAACCAACATTTCTTGGTCCATACCGCTCTGTGGTAAATGCATTTCCTCTTGAGCATATTAAAGGAGTTTCGACCCACCAACGTGCCACAACCGATGAGAAAAGAGTTTTTATTTTAACTCGTTCAGCTTTTGCCGGCCAACAGCGCTATGGTGCAAATTCGTGGTCTGGTGATGTAGTAACAGATTGGAATGTACTACGTAATCAAATTTCAGCAGGACTTAATTTTTCGCTATGTGGAATACCCTATTGGAATAGCGATATTGGTGGCTTTTTTGCTTGGAATTTTCCAGGCGGAGTTGAAAATAAAGCATTTCATGAAATTTATGTTCGCTGGTTACAGTTCGGCACGTTCTGTCCAATGATGCGTTCACATGGAACGGATACACCAAGAGAGATTTACCAGTTTGGAAAAAAAGGTGATTGGACTTATGATGCCATTGAAAAATACATTAATCTACGGTATCGTTTACTTCCTTATATATATTCAACTTCATGGGATGTATCAGCAAATGGATCTAGTATGATGCGAGCTTTAATGATGGATTTTTCTGAAGATAAAAATGTTCTTGATATTGACAAGCAATACATGTTTGGAAAATCATTTTTAGTTTGCCCAGTAACAGAACCAATGTATGTAGAAACAAAAAAAGATGATACTAAATATATTGATCCCATAGAAAACTTTAGTGAAACAAAATCTACTTCAGTGTATTTGCCAGCAAATACCAAATGGTTTGATTTTTGGACTGGAAAATCCTATAAAGGTGGGCAAACTATAGAAAAGAAAACCCCAATTAACATCATGCCTTTATATGTAAAAGCAGGGACTATTATACCTTGGGGGCCCGAAGTTCAGTATGCTTTAGAAAAAAAGGCAGACGATATGGAAATTCGTATTTATCCTGGTGCCGATGGTGAATTCACCTTATATGAAGACGAAGGTGATAATTACAACTATGAAAAAGGACTATATACTACAATTACTTTTAAATGGGATGATATAAAGAGAACATTAAATATTTCTGATTGTCAAGGGGAGTTTCCTGGCATGTTAAAAAAGCGTCAATTCCGTTTGGTTTTGGTAAATAAAAAAACAGGAGTAGGATTAAATGAAAGCAACCCTGTGAAAACGGTGACTTATAAAGGCAGTGCGTTAACCGAAAAGTTATAAAGGCACTAAAAAAGAAAATGACCCATAGGTATTTTATAAAAATCCTATACTAAAATCGTTTAAGCTTTTTTAATTGAAGCAAAAATACCCTTTGTGCAAGCCAGCTCGTTCGTTAAAATTACCTCTGGGTTATTTTTATATGCTCCGTCCTGTGGCTGAAGGCTTTTTTGAGTTATATCGCAAGGGATACAGAAGGAAGAGTCCATTATAAACAATAATAGATTGAATAGGATTAAAAAAAAACAAAATGAAGAAAATAATTGTATGTATTATTACATCAAGTTTTTTACTTGCAGGAATCAATTGGGCTTTTGCCGAAAATATAATTAAAATTACCAGCCCCAATAAACAACTTTCTGCTTTGGTTACTATTACTAAAGAAGGGCGCCTTTCATATTCAATCATGTCAAAAAAAACTCGGGTTTTAGAAACATCGCCTTTAGGAATAACGGTTGATGGAATTGACTTAGGAAAAAATACAAAAGTCATTTCTGACCCAATCATTAGTGAAATTAATGAAAATTATCCTGTTATGGGAAGCCATACTATTGCCTATAATCATGCTAGGGAGGTTACTATTCCTCTAGAAACATCGGGCAAATTATTTAAACTGATTGTACGGGTGTATAATGATGGTGTGGCCATCCGTTACACAATACCTGAAGGGGCGAAGCACATATACAATGAATCGACATCATGGAAGCTTCCTAAAAAAACCAACAAAGTTGCTTGGTCTGGTTTTAGCCAATGTTATGAAGAGCTAAGCCAGGCAACAACTTTAGTGGAAATCCCACAAGACAAACCGCTTATGGGTCCCATTACTTTTGAAGTTGCAGGTCGTTATATTTCCATTTCTGAAGCTGACTGCCAGACTTTTTCCGATATGGCTTTTATACGCAAGGGAAATAATTTTAAAGTGGTTTTCCCTTTTGAAAAACAAGGATGGGATATAAAAAAAAGAGATGACAATGGGCCTTCGGTATTAAATGGGATGTATCAGGGACAAAGCGTATCGCCTTGGCGGACTACCATAGTTACCCAGAATTTAACGGACTTGATAAACTCTGATTTATTAATGAATCTCTGCCCTGCACCTGCTAAAGAAACAGATTTTTCATGGGTAAAACCCGGTCGTTGTCTATGGCAATGGTGGAGTGTTGGTAGCCCTGTTTATGAGGATCAGAAAAACTGGTATGATGCCGCCGCAAAATTGAAATGGGAGTATTACTTAATTGACGATGGCTGGCGTAAATGGCATAGCCAAGACAAAGATCAATGGGCATTGTTGGCGGAAGTCGTTGATTATGGTAAAAGTGTTGGTGTAAAATCAATTGTATGGGTCGATTCCAAAGAGATGCTTGAGGGGAGCAAACGTCGTATATATTTAGAAAAAGTAAAAGCACTTGGTATTGATGGGATTAAGATTGATTTTATTCCCGACGCTACTGCCAATATTATGCAGTGGTATATGGGGACCATGCAAGACTGTGCCGAATTAAAATTACTGTTAAACTTTCATGGAAGCGTTAAACCTACAGGTTTGACACGTACCTATCCAATGGATATTACCCGAGAAGCCGTACGAGGAAATGAATACCACATGACAAGATACCATCGTGTGGCTCCATTAGAACAGGATGTTTGTGTGCCTTTTACCCGTTATATGGCTGGTGCAGCTGATTATACACCTGTAATTTTAGACCCTGAACAACTTACCACAACAAAATTTACCTGGCCACATGAGTTTGCACAAGCAATAGTGTTTCTTTCACCTGTAACCCATTTTACCGATCAGTATAAATTCTACCTTGAAAACCCCATGTTCGATTTATTTCAGGAGATACCAACAGTTTGGGATGAAACCAAGGTCTTGTCATGCACAAGCATTGGTGAGGTGGTGGCTTATGCTCGTCGTAAAGATACTACATGGTGGATTGGTGTACTGAACGGGGCTACAGAACGTGAAGTTAAAATCCCTCTGGATTTCCTCAAAAAATCTACTAATGCCACATTAATCTACGATGACAAACAGAATAATAGCAGTATCGACAGGCGGGAACAAATGGTTTCTCCAAAAGATGTACTGACAATTAAATTGGTGCCCGGGGGAGGATTTGTTGCTCGGTTATAGAGAATTAGGCATATTCAATCCTATTGTGTTGTAATGAATTTACAAGTAATTAAATTAAAAAAACATGAAAACTATTATTGACATATTGCCTCTTTTGGTAAAAAGACCAATGTTTTCTCCTGTTACAATAAAAGCATTCTTAAACTGCTTTTTATTGTTTTTTGTTCTTTCAGTAAAAGCTCAGACTAAAAATCCTTTCGGCAATCCGCTGATCCCTGATATGATTGCAGATGCCAGCATCCAGGAAATTAACGGAACCTTCTATTGTTATGCAACAACAGATGGCTACGATAGAGGATTGGAAACATCTGGTCCGCCGGTAGTATGGAAGTCGAAAGACTTTGTACACTGGAGTTTTTCCGGATCTTATTTCCCTTCTGCCGTGGGACATAAATACTGGGCACCCAGCAAGGCTGTTGCAGCGAATGGCAAATATTATATATATCCAACGGTCAATGGTTTTATGTATCCTGCTGTTGCAGATTCGCCTGATGGGCCTTTTAAATTGGCTCAGGGTGTTGATGTTTTTTCTACACCCTTTACTCCGGCGACTTTATTAAAATCCAAAGATCCCAAAGGTCCTGCCGGTATAGATGCTGAAATTTTTATAGACGATGACCAACAGGCTTATGTTTTCTGGCAGCTCAGGTCTGCGGCTAAACTGAACCCAGATATGGTTTCTGTAGATACTACCTCTATTATTGAAATTTCAACAAAACGGCAAGGTTATTCAGAAGGCCCCATCTTTTTTAAACGAAAAGGTATCTACTACTACCTATATACGCTTGGTGGTGATGAAAAATACCAATATGCTTACATGATGGGCAAAACATCGCCACTGGGGCCATTCGATTTTCCTAAAAATGACATTATATCTACTACCAATCACGAACGCCAAGTATTTGGTCCAGGCCATGGTTGTGTATTTAATGTGCCAGGAACCGATGATTACTATTTTGCATATTTGGAATTCGGCAGGAGAAGTACCAACCGACAAACCTATGTGAACAAGTTGGAATTTAATGAAGACGGAACCATTCGACCTGTCGATTTAACGCTCAACGGAGTAGGTGCCCTTCACACTGTACCCTATAGAGAAAAAATCAAAGTTGTCAGCTCAAAGGCATCGAGTGTCCGCTCCGATTTGGTAATTAAGCGTAATAAAGATTCGTTATTTAAAAGAACAGAATCCTTCCCATCGAAATTTGCCTTCGATGATGCGAATGGCTCGAGATGGATGCCAGACCCAGAGGATACTGCTTCCTGGATCGTTGCAGATTTGGGTAAGTCACGGAATATCAAACGCAGTGAAGTGTATTTTGTTCGCCCCACTGCAGGACACGCGTATGTGCTAGAATATTCCACTAACGGCAACACATGGAAACCGTGTGGTGGGCATCCCGAGGTTGTCATTCAATCGCCACATACAGACAATTTGAATGTAAAAGCACGTTATTTAAGAGTGAAAATTTTAAGTGGCATCAATGGTATTTGGGAGTGGCATATTTATTAAATAAAAAACATACATTTTTAGCATGATTTGTTTTAGATTTTTATTGTTTCTGTTTTGTTTTCAATTGGCAAGTTTGTGTTCACAGGCTCAAATGACTGGGAAATGGGGAGACCAAGGAAACGGAACCTATGTTAACCCTGTTCTTCCAGCAGATTACAGTGACCTTGATGCCATACGTGTGGGCGACGATTATTATGCGATATCTTCCACTATGCAATTTTCGCCTGGCATGGCGGTACTTCATTCCAAAGATCTTGTAAACTGGGAAATTATCAGCCATGTGGCTGAGGACCTCACCCGCATAAGTCCGGAATTGAACTGGGACCGGATGAATTGTTATGGCAAGGGTATTTGGGCAGGTTCCTTAAGGTATTATAAAAATAAGTTTTGGATATATTTTGGTACGCCCGATGATGGTTTTTTTATGAGTTCTGCTACAAATCCCGCAGGACCATGGGAACCTCTTCATCAATTATGGAAGGTAAGTGGGTGGGACGACTGCAGTTCGTTTTGTGATGATGATGGTCAGCTATATTTTATTGCTACCAATTTTGCACTTGATCCGAAAAACAATAAAAAGTACAACATTCATTTATTTAAAATGACACCTGATGGAAAAAATCTAATCATGGAATCAGACGCCATCATACATCAATCTCAGGGAAGTGAAGCGAATAAACTTTATAAGTTCAATGGACTTTATTACCACTATTTTAGTGAAGTGAAACCGGAAGGGCGTGTGATCATGATGGAACGTTCGAAAAATATTTATGGGCCCTGGGAAATCAGGCAATTAAATCATGTTGATAAAAAGCTTGATAGGGAGCCCAATCAAGGGGGCTTATTGCAGGTGTCAACAGACAAATGGTATTTCTTTACGCATCATGGTAACGGAGATTGGGAAGGGCGTCCCGCCAGTTTGTTGCCTGTTCACTGGGTTGATGGATGGCCAATTATTGGTGAAGTAGGTACAGATGCCATTGGTCGCATGGTTTGGGGTGGTGAAAAACCAATATCGCATAAAAAGAAACTTTCCATTCAAAGCAGTGATGAGTTCAAAACCAAGAAACTAAACGTTCAATGGGAGTGGAACTATCAACCACGAGCCGACAAATGGTCTTTATCAGAGCGCAAAGGTTTTCTTCGACTTCATGCTTTTACGCCCACTCAGTTAAACAAAGAAAAAAGTGTTATACTTCGGGCAGGAAACACAATCACACAAAGAAGTATGCGTACGTCTTCCAATGTTGCAACTGTAAAAATAGACATTAGCCATATGGTCGACGGTCAATTTGCCGGGTTGACACATTTTTCAACCACCAGCCATAGCTTATTTGGTATTAAACAGGAAAATGGAACACGTAGTTTACTATATTCCAGCAATGGAAAAGACACTTTAGGCATAAGGGTTAATGGGAAATCTATCTGGCTTCGATCAACTTGGGGTATTGACGGAATCAGTAGCTATGCTTTTAGTAACGATGGCAAGTCTTATCAACCATTTGGGAATAGGTCTCAATTAACTTGGGGCAGCTACCGGGGAGATCGCATCGGGATTTTTAATTTCAATACAAAAGAAGATAAGGGATATGTGGATGTTGACTGGTTTCGATATGACTATGGGAAGTGATTATGCGAGAAATGGATGGCTCCCGAAAATCATACTGTTCATATTCACTTTCACCTAAATATCCGCAACAAGGAATGAATTATTTATACGAATACGGAACCCAATTCAAAAATGAATTAATCAAAATAAACCAATAAAGAATTTTAAATGCAAAATAAATACTATAAGCTTATTCTAATTGTAGCGTTATTTATCACTACAATATCGACTACCTGTCAAGCACAAGATCCTGTCGTTCAGACAAAATTTACAGCCGACCCAGCACCAATGGTGTATAAGGGCATGGTTTATTTATATACCGGACATGATGAAGATGATGCGTCCGGTTTCCTGATGAAAGATTGGTTGCTTTACACTACCACAGATATGGTAAACTGGACAGACCATGGTACGGTTGCTGATTTATCTTATTTTAAATGGGCAGAAGATGGAAAAAAAGGTTTTAGAAATGGAGCTTGGGCGGCTCAGTGCATAGAACGCAACGGAAAATTTTATCTCTACTGCACGGTAGAAGGCAGAGGGATTGGCGTATTGGTTTCAGATTCTCCTTATGGCCCTTTTATAGACCCAATCGGAGAGCCATTGATTGCACCTGCTAGTGATAATATTGATCCGAGTGTTTTTATTGACGATGATGGACAGGCTTATCTGTATTGGGGCAATCCGAATCTCTGGTATGTTAAACTAAATAAAGACATGATTTCTTATTCCGGGGAGATAGTAAAAGATGAATTAATCATGAAAGTAAAAGGACAGCCGGATCCCTTCCACTATCAAGAAGGACCCTGGGTATATAAAAGGGATGGACATTATTATAATGCTTATGCCAGTACATGCTGCCCCGAGGGTATGGCTTATGCTATGAGCAATAGCCCGACAGGCCCCTGGGAATTTAAGGGATATATCATGAAACCAGACAAACGGTCCAACGGGAATCATCCAGGAATCATTGACTACAAAGGCAGGTCTTATGTTTTTGGCTTCAACTATAAACTGAATTTTGCCTTGGTCAATAAACATCATGAACGTCGCTCGGTGTGTGTGGCTGAGCTTAAATACAATCCTGATGGTACCATACAGGAATTGCCCTGGTGGTATGAAGGTGCGGCTCTTAAACCTACTGGTGTTTGGAATCCCTATAAACGTACTGAAGCAGAAACGATTGCGTGGAGCGAAGGACTTAAAACACATAAGAATGATGAAATCGGAATATACGTCACCTCGATTCACAACAATGATTATATAGAGGTTAAAGCAGTTGATTTTAAAAAGGGAGCAAAATCATTTGAGATGAGTGCTGCTTCATTAAAAGGCGGAAAAGTAGAGGTTCGTTTGGACGACCGAAACGGCCTCTTACTGGGAGTCTGTGAGGTTGCTAATAGTGATAGTTTAGACGGGTGGAAAATTTTTCGGACAGAAGTAAAAAAGAAAAAGGGAGTTCACAATTTATTTCTAGTGTTCAAGGGCGATGAAGGTGAACTGTTCAATTTTGATTATTGGAAATTCACAAAGTAGAAATACCTAAATCTAATTCCTTCTGCCGATTCAAAAGAAGAAATACAATAGGTATTTCCACTTAAGTTCATGTCATTATCGTAAAGGGCTGGATTTGTTCGGTGAGAGCAGCCTACATGAAACAGTAATACATTTAACAAATGAAGAAGCTGAAAAGTTAGCAAACTATTGGGGCTTTCTATAAGTTTTTAGTTCTAATAGAAAAAGAATATTTATCTAAAGAATGAACTGCCCCAAGGCAGAGCCATCGAGGTATCAAGCGGAAAATTATTTTTTATTGATGAAAACCTTAGGTTTTCAAACTTTCCACTTAACCCCGACGCAAAGCGTCAAGGAATTCTTTAGATTAAAAATAAAAGTTATTTGTTTAATACCCTTGGAAATGTGGATTTTTTTCGATTTATTTGTAAGTGTATATTAAACACTTATAAAAACAGGTATTAAAATCTTAATAAAAAAAAGAATAATTAAATTATAAAAAAAAAGCAAATGGTTGAGTTTAAATTTAAAAATGGGTTTTTAAAAGTTCTTGTAATTAACTTTATAGCATGCCTGAGTGTATATTCTCAAAATAACACAACTCTGGTAACAATAAATAAAACTGAAGATGCTCCAGTAATTAGCAAGCATATTTACGGTCATTTTGCTGAGCATTTAGGAAGATGCATTTATGATGGTTTTTTTGTTGGAGACACTTCTAAAATAGCTAATACCAACGGTGTACGTAATGATATTGTTGAAGCCTTAAAAAAACTGCAAATACCTAATTTAAGATGGCCAGGAGGCTGTTTTGCAGACACCTATCATTGGAAAGATGGTGTTGGTCCCTTAGACCAACGACCAACCATAGTGAACACTTGGTGGGGAGGTGTCACCGAAGACAACAGTTTTGGTACCCATGATTTTTTAAATATGTGCGAATTACTTGAAACCGAACCATACCTGTCTGGTAATGTTGGTAGCGGTACGGTGCAAGAATTGGCAGATTGGGTGCAATACACCAATTTTGGAGGAAAGAGTCCCATGAGTGATTTAAGAAAGGAAAATGGTAGAAAAGAACCATGGAAAGTAAAATATTGGGGAATTGGAAACGAAGCTTGGGGCTGTGGTGGCAATATGACAGCGGATTATTATGCCAATGAATATAGAAAATATGCCACATTCATTTCGGATTGGGAAAATACAGGCAGAATCGTGCGTATTGCTTCTGGAGCAAGTAGTAATGATTATAATTGGACTGAAACCCTTATGAAAAATATTCCGATAAATATGTTAGGAGGCTTGGCATTGCACCATTATTCTGTGATAGACTGGAATAAAAAAGGCGATGCTGTTAGCTTTACAGAAGAACAGTATTTCAAAACCATGACAGAAGCCTTAAAAATGGAAGAATTGGTTACCCAACATGCTGCCATTATGGATACATATGATCCAAACAAAAAAGTTGATTTAGTGGTAGATGAATGGGGCGGCTGGTATGAAGTTGAAAAAGGTACTAATCCAGGGTTTTTATATCAACAAAATACGATGAGAGATGCCGTTTTAGCAGGTGCAACCCTTAATATATTTAATAACCATGCTGATCGCGTTCGTATGGCAAATTTAGCACAATGCGTCAATGTACTACAGGCTGTCATTCTTACTAAAGAAGCTAAAATGATTTTAACACCAACATACCATATCATGGAAATGTATAAAGTGCACCAGGACGCTAAATTATTGCCTATTGCATTTGAAAGTCCTCTATATACCTTTAATAATGAATCGCTTCCTGCAATTTCTGTTTCAGCTTCAAAAGATAATAACGGACTCGTTCATGTATCCATGGTTAATGTAGATTCTAAAAAAGAAAACAAAATTGAAATAGATCTAAATGAACTTGCTGTTAAAAATATAACAGCTAAAGTACTTACTTCAAAAACATTACAAGATCACAACTCTTTTGATAATCCAACAAAAATACAACCAACCAATTACAAAGGTTTTGAGGTAAAAAAAGGAAAACTTACCGTAACAATCCCTCCTTTTTCGATTGTGATGATAGAAGGCAAATAAATATAAAAAATGAAAAGTATAAAAAGAGTGCCTAAAGTGGTAACCATATTGATGGTGCTTTTTGTTGCAAGTTGTTCAGAAGATGACCCAGCAACTGAAGAACCAACGCCCACTCCCACTCCTATACCTACTCCAAGTACATTTGCAGGGCCTATATATCCAGATAACTACACCTCTATAGCCTCATGGAATTCGCGTTCACAATGGAATTTGGCCAATGTTCACGACCCGACTGTAGAGAAAAGTGGCGACTATTATTATATGTACCAAACAGATGCTTCTTATGGAAACACACATGAGGGGCATGGACATTTTCATCATAGACGATCTAAAGATTTAATTAATTGGGAATATAGGGGAAGTAGCATGAGCGCTGCGCCTGCTTGGGTTAAAGATTCTTTAAACAATAAAAGGGCTCGAATGAATCCTTCTTTACCGCCTATTGAAAATCCAAGTTATGGGTATTGGGCTCCTTATGTGAAAAAAGTAGGGAATACGTATAGAATGTATTATAGTATTGTTGTTTTAGAACCTATAATTGGTTCCGATTATAACACCTCTTGGTCTGAACGCGCATTTATAGGTCTTGCAGAATCGGACGATTTATCCTCCAATGTTTGGGTAGATAAAGGCATGGTAGTTTGTTCAATTGCCGATGATTTGGAAACTTACACAAGAACAAGTGGTAATGATTGGAGTGGTTATTTCAAATTTAATGGAATAGACCCTACAATGGTTATAACAAAAGAAGGCGAGCAGTATTTAATTTATGGGTCTTGGCATTCTGGAATTGCTGCCGTAAAATTAAACCCAGATACAGGTAAGCCCTATAAATTAGAAACCTTACAAGATTACGGGGTTACTATTGCTAAACGCGGAAACAGCCGCTGGCAAGCCTCAGAAGGACCAGAAATCATTTATAATCCAGACACCGATTACTATTATTTATTCTTGGCTTATGATGAATTATCGGTAGCGTACAATACAAGGGTCGCGCGTTCAAGAAGTATTACAGGTCCCTATCTCGGTATAAATGGTGCAAATATTACATCGGGTGCCGATTGTTATCCTATGCTAACGCATCCTTATGCGTTTAAAAACCATACAGGTTGGGTTGGGTTCTCTCATTGCTCTGTTTTTCAAAATCCTGACACAAAACAATGGTTTTATGCATCTCAAGCGCGTTTACCAGAAAATGTTCCAGGAATAAATGCATCCAATGCCGTTATGATGGGGCATGTTCGTGAAATTCAATGGACTGAAGATGGTTGGCCCGTTGTAGCACCAGAACGCTATGCAGGAGTACCTTCAACAGAAATTATTGAAACTTCATTTATTGGAACCTGGGAGCATATAGAAATGAAATACCAATACAAAACCATTCAAAACGCAGCAACTATTCAACTAACAGCTGATAAAAAAATAAGTGGAGGTCTAACAGGCACATGGTCGTACGACAGTGTTAATAAAACATTAACGATTAATGGTGTTAAATGCAAAGTAACCGATGCTTGGGATTGGGAAGCTTCTACCAGAAAAGTAACCATAACTTATTCGGGACTTACAGCAGCCGGTTTGCCTGTTTGGGGCAAAAAGACTTTATAAAGTTTTTAGTTAAAATTAAAGTATGAAATAAGCATGACCTAAATTCGTCGCAAACACCCATGATGATATGCGAATTATATAAGACCAATAAAAAACAATAAATATCAGCAGATGAAAAATATAGTCCTATTAATTATAGCGGTTTCACTTATTACGTCTTGTAAAACAAAGAAGATTGAGAATGGGGATGCTTTAAAATTAAACAACCCTATTATTACAGATAAGTACACAGCCGATGCTGCTGCCATTGTTTATAATGATAAAGTGTATTTGTATGCAGGCCACGACCAAGCACCAGATGATGTTAATGCTTATAGAATGCACGAATGGTTAGTATATTCTTCATCAGACATGGTACATTGGAAAGAACACCCGGTGCCTTTAAAACCAACAGATTTTAAATGGGCGTCAGGTAGTGCTTGGGCTTCACAAGTGATAGAAAAAGACGGAAAGTTTTATTGGTATGTCACTGTCGAACACGGAAGTATTCATGGAAAAGCGATTGGTGTTGCCGTTTCCGATAGTCCAACAGGGCCTTTTAAAGATGCTTTAGGAAAGGCACTAATTACCAATGACATGACTAATCAAACAAAAATTAGTTGGGATGATATAGACCCAACAGTTTGGATTGATAATGATGGGCAAGCTTATCTATTTTGGGGAAATACCGTATGCAAATATGCTAAGTTGAAAGATAACATGATAGAATTGGATGGCCCCATAATGACCATAGAATTACCAAACTTTACCGAAGCTCCTTGGATCCATAAAAAAGGCGACTGGTATTATTTATCGTATGCGTATCAATTTCCGGAAAAGATAGCCTATGCCATGAGCAAATCCATAACAGGTCCATGGAAATTTAAAGGTATTTTGAATGAAGTAGCTGGAAATAGCAATACCAATCATCAAGCGATTATCGAGTTTAAAGGAAACGATTATTTCATTTACCATAACGGAAGCATTCCAACCCACGGAGGAAGTTTTAGGCGCTCGGTTTGTGTAGATAGACTTTATTATAACGAAGATGGCACTATGAAACGTATCATTATGACTTCAGAAGGCATTCAAAATTAGAATACAATGAAATTGCTAAAAAAAATAGTTTTAGTGTTAACCATTCTTATAGAGTCTTCGCTATTCGCTCAAAATATTCGTGTGCATGACCCTGTCCTTATTCAGCAAAACAATACATTTTACTTATATTCTACAGGAAGCGGTATCGATTGTTTTAGTTCACCCGATTTAATAAACTGGAAGAAAGAACCATCGGTTTTCCCCGAAAAACCAATTTGGGCAGATAGTGTTGTTCCTGAATTTAAAAACCACATTTGGGCACCCGATATTTCGTTTCATAACAATACCTATTACCTGTATTATTCGGTATCAGCTTTCGCTAAAAATACGTCGGCAATAGGTTTGGTAACCAATAGCACTTTAAACCCAACCGATGCTAATTATAAATGGGTAGATCATGGTATCGTCATTCAATCCATACCAAATAGAGATTTATGGAATGCCATCGACCCTAACCTCATTTTTGATGAAAACAATACGCCTTGGTTGTCTTTTGGCTCTTTTTGGAATGGTTTGAAAATGGTTAAACTCAATCCAGATTTAAAAACACTTGCGGAACCTCAACAATGGCATACCATAGCAAGAAGACAACGCAGTTTTGAGTTAGACGACACAGATCCAGGTGATGCAGCCTTAGAAGCTCCATTTATTTTTAAAAAGAATAATTACTATTATTTATTCCTGTCTTGGGATTTATGCTGCAGAGGCGAAAATAGCACTTACAAAGTAGTGGTAGGTCGCTCTAAATCGGCTACTGGTCCTTTTATTGATAAAAAAGGAAAGGATTTAAATAACGGTGGAGGCTCTCTAATAATTGAAGGAAACAAAAACTGGTACGGTGCTGGACATAATAGCACATATACGTTTAATGAAATAGATTACATTGTTTTTCATGCCTATGATGCGAATGATAATGGATCTCCAAAGCTTAAAATCGCCAAGTTGTCCTGGGATAGCGACTATTGGCCAAGTTTAAAAAATAATATACTTAATTAAGATGATAAAGATGAGATATTTAGCCATAAGTTTTATAGTATTCGGTTTAACGGGAGCATTTGCCCAACAGCAAGTAGATTTATTTACTTTAAATGAAGTGTCTATAACTTCAGGGATTTTTAAAGATGCTGCCGAAACCGACTTTAATTACATACAACAACTAAATCCGGACCGTTTGCTTGCACCTTTTTTAAGGGAAGCCGGTTTAGAATCTAAAGCTGAATCGTACACCAACTGGGAAAACTCAGGGTTAGATGGTCATATATTAGGGCATTATCTTTCAGCATTATCTATGTATTTTGCTTCTACTAATGATAAAAAAGCAGAAGATTTAATTGATTATACCTTAACCGAATTAAAACGTGTTCAACTTGCTAATGGCAATGGCTATATAGGCGGAGTTCCTGAAAGCAAGGTGTTATGGAGTGAGATTCAAAAAGGAAACATAAAAGCGGGTAGCTTTAGCCTTAACGATAAATGGGTGCCTCTTTATAACATCCATAAAACCTTTGCAGGATTAAAAGATGCTTGGGTTTATGCACAAAAAGCTGAAGCTAAAACCATGTTAATAGATTTAACCAACTGGTTTATCCGCATTACGGAAAATCTAAATGATGCTCAAGTACAAGACATGTTACGTTCTGAACATGGTGGATTGAATGAAGTTTTCGCCGATGTTTATTCCATTACAAACGATACACGTTATTTAGAATTGGCTAAACGCTTTTCCCAATGGACACTTTTGAATCCGTTAGCAGAGAACAAAGATATTCTTACCGGAATGCACGCCAATACACAAATTCCTAAATTTATAGGTTTTGAAAGAATCGCTCAACTGGAACATGATAAAAAATATCACGAATCAGCATCTAATTTTTACGATAATGTCACCCAAAAACGGTCACTAAGTATAGGTGGCAATAGTGTTAGGGAGCATTTTAACCCCATCGATAATTTTAGCTCTGTTTTAAGTAGTGAACAAGGTCCAGAAACCTGCAATACATACAACATGCTAAAATTGGGTAAGTTGTTGTTTGAAGATTCGGCAAATGCCAGCTATATAGATTTTTACGAACGCGGACTCTACAATCATATTTTATCGTCTCAAAATCCTAATGGAGGATTTGTGTATTTTACACCCATGCGACCAGGACATTACAGGGTATATTCGCAACCCGAAACAAGTTTTTGGTGCTGTGTAGGTTCTGGTATGGAAAATCACACCAAATATAATGAGCTAATTTATGCAAAGAAGAATGATAAATTATATATCAATCTATTCATTCCTTCAACAGTTAAGTGGGACGAAAAGCAAGCAACACTTATTCAGAAAACTAATTTTCCTGAAGAAGCTTCCACAACATTCATATGGCAAAGTAAAAAGAAAATACAAGCCACTTTAATGCTTCGTTATCCAGAATGGGTAAAAGCAGGAGCATTAGAAGTTTACGTAAACGGAAAAATTCAGAAGATAGAAGGACAACCTGGTTCGTATATCCCACTTCAGCGTAAGTGGAAAAATGGCGACAAAATAGAACTCAAATTACCCATGCATTTAACTTTAGAGGAAATACCAGATCAATCGGGTTATGTATCGCTAAAATATGGCCCCATTGTACTTGCTGCTATTACAGGAGAAGAAAATCAAGAAGGGTTATTTGCAGATGATAGTCGTGGAGGTCATGTTGCTTCAGGACCTTTTTTAGAAATGACGGAAGCTCCTATGTTTATTTCAAAAGATGGCAAAGATATTTTAAAGAACATAAAACCTATAGAAAGCGAGGCTCTTAAATTTAGTGCCACAGAATTATTTTATCCTGAAAAATATAAAAATCTGGTACTTCAACCATTTTATAAAATTCATGAGAAACGTTATTCTATATATTTTAAAAACGAAACATACGAGGGTTTATCTAAGCTGCAAAGCGAATTAGAAGAAAAACAACTGGCAGAAGCACATTTAAAAGCTATTACCTTAGATTATGTTGCCCCTGGAGAACAACAACCCGAATCCGACCATGGCATAAAATCCAATAATTCTAATAGCGGACTAAATAAAAACCGCCATTGGCGTGATGCTACAGGGTGGTTCAGTTACAATCTCAAAAACAAAGATTTTAAAGCAAAAGCATTACGTATCACCTATTTTGGTAAAGATTCTGGACAGAAATTTAAGATTCTTGTCAACGGAATCATTATAGCCAATCCTGAATTAATAGGAACAGAAGGCAATCGTTTCTTTGAGGTTGACTATAATTTACCAGAGACTCTTGTAACCAATAACGATATATTAACAGTACGTTTTGAAGCAGAAAAAAATTCTTCAACAGCAAGCATTTATGGCGTCCGTTTAATAAGTACTACTGAGTAATTAATAAATTTAATAACATAATAAACTAAATACATAAAAAATGATAATACAACCCTTAAGAAAACTAGGCTTAAAGGCACTTTTTGCAGTGGCCTTATTGGTTACTGGTCATGCAATAGCACAACAGGAACTCATTGTAGATATGTCTAAAACCATTGCTAAGATTCAACCAACCATGTACGGTGTGTTTTTTGAAGACATCAATTTTGCAGCCGATGGAGGTTTGTATGCCGAAATGATAAAAAACCGTTCATTTGAATTTGATAATCCGCTTATGGGATGGATACAACCTAATAGCGACCGTCATTCATTTAATCAAAATTCAGGAATTGCTTCGGTTGTTAACTATATTGGAAACCCTACTAATAAGAACTATATTAGGGTTAAGGTAAATAACGATAAAGGATATGAGCTTATAAACGAAGGTTTCCGTGGCATGGGAATAAAAAAAGA
This sequence comes from Mariniflexile sp. HMF6888, assembly GCF_044335535.1. Classification (NCBI taxonomy): domain Bacteria; kingdom Pseudomonadati; phylum Bacteroidota; class Flavobacteriia; order Flavobacteriales; family Flavobacteriaceae; genus Mariniflexile; species Mariniflexile sp. HMF6888. The sequence continues at coordinate 80,320 of NZ_JBIQVZ010000003.1, forward strand.
CGCCACCTACAACCTTTACCTGTCTGCATTAAAAAAAAGTGGCTATATTAAAACAATAAAGGTTCAATTTATTGGTGAAAACGGAAGCGTTTTAGGCGAAACAAATATAGTTCCAACATCGCCAGATTGGAAAGAGTACACATCACAAATAGTAGCTACAAAAACGGAAGCGAAGGCGCAGCTAAAAATCACTTTTGAAGGTACTGGTGAAATAGATTTAGATATGATTTCGTTATTTCCGGTAGATACTTGGAAAGGCAGAAAAAATGGTTTGCGAAAAGATTTGGTACAACTTTTATATGATATGAACCCTGGTTTTTTACGTTTCCCTGGTGGATGTATTGTTGAAGGAAGAACCTTAGAACAACGCTACCAATGGAAAAAAACGGTAGGTCCTGTTGAAGACAGAGAACACTTAATAAACCGATGGAATACCGAATTCTCACATAAATTAACCCCAGATTACTTTCAAAGTTTTGGATTGGGCTTTTTTGAATATTTCTTATTATCGGAAGATTTAGGAGCAGAACCGTTACCAATTTTAAGCTGTGGGATGGCTTGCCAATTTAATACAGGTGAGTTAGTACCTATGGAAGAATTAGATCCTTATATCCAAGATGCTTTAGATTTAATTGAATTTGCAAACAGTTCTATAGACACGCCTTGGGGCAAAATTAGAAATAGTATGGGACATCCTGAACCTTTTAACTTAAAATACATTGGTGTAGGAAACGAACAATGGGGACCCGATTATATTGAGCGTTACAAGGCTTTTGCAAAAGCAATAAAAGACAAATACCCAACAATGATTATTGTTTCAGGAAGTGGCCCTTTTCCTGAAGGCGATTATTTTGAGTACGGTTGGGAAGCATTAAAAAAACTACAAGCTGAAATAGTTGATGAACACTATTACAAATCACCACAATGGTTTAGGGATAATGCAACACGCTATGATAGTTATGATAGAAAAGGCCCTAAAATATTTGCTGGTGAATATGCTGCACAAAGTGTTGCCATTGCTAGCCCGTTAAATAAGAATAACTGGGAATGTGCACTTTCTGAAGCAGCTTTTATGACAGGTTTAGAACGTAATGCGGAGGTAGTACATTTAACCTCGTATGCACCTTTAATGGCACATGCTGATGGTTGGCAATGGACGCCGGATATGATTTGGTTCAACAACTTAGAATCGTATGGAACAGCAAACTATCAGGTTCAAAAAATGTATGCTAATAATTCAGGAACAGATTTGTTATCGATAAAAAAAGATGGAAAACCGTTAATAGGTCAAGATAACTTGTATGCATCAGCTGTAAAAGATATAAACAAGAAAGAACTCATCATTAAATTGGTAAATACCTCAAACAACAATCAAAATGTTACAGTAAATCTATCTGGTAAAAAAGTAAGCTCCAAAGGCACAATGACCGTTTTAACAAGCGAAAGTTTAGTAGATAAAAATTCTTTTGAAACACCAGATAAGATCAGTCCAAAAGAATCAACTTTTAAATTAAAAGGCAAAAAAGCCATAGTAGATTTACAGGCAAACAGCTTCGTTATTTTAAAATTTAAATTGATATAAGTTCTATTTTTTTAATACTTTTAAGCGTTAAAATTTATAAGTGTTGTAATTACACCACTTAATTTTATTGAACATGAAAGCAACATTTAAAAATCACCAATTAAAATAAACACTAATTATGAATAGATTAAAGAAAAGTATCTATGTTCTTTCTTTACTAAGTATGGCATTTTTAAGCATACAATGTAAAAACGAAAAGAAAAAAGAGGTTGACGTTGTTCCTGAAAAAGTAAATCTGGTAACCATTTCAAAAGAAGCTTTTGGCACCACTACCGATAGTATAGAAGTCGAAAAATATACTTTGAAAAACGAAAAAGGCATGGAAGTAAGCATTATTACTTATGGAGGTATTATAACACATTGGACCGCTCCAAATAAAAACAACATGTATCAGGACATTGTTTTAGGCTATAATACGTTGGCAGAATACGAAAAAAGAAATCCCTATTTTGGTGCTTTAATCGGGCGTTATGGTAACCGAATTGCCAAAGGCAAATTTACTTTAGATGGCACAGAATATACCTTGGCTACTAACAATGATGCTAATCATTTGCATGGTGGTGTAAAAGGATTTGATAAAGTAGTTTGGTCTGCTTCTGAAACGCAAACGGATAGCACTGCCTCGGTAGTACTTACCTATTTAAGTAAAGATATGGAAGAAGGCTACCCAGGAAATTTACAAACCAAAGTAATATACACACTTACAAACAACAATGAGTTGTTAGTTGCTTATGAAGCAACGACGGATAAAAAAACCATTGTAAATCTAACACAACATTCGTATTTTAATTTATCGGGCGATTTTTCAAAAACTATTTTAGATCACGAAATAGCTATTAATGCCGATAAATATATCCCTGTAGATGCTACATTAATTCCAACAGGCGAACTTAGGGATGTTACGAACACCCCATTCGATTTTAGAATTGCAAAAACCATTGCTAAAGATATTGATGCTAAAGACGACCAACTAACTAAAGGTTTAGGATACGATCATTGCTGGGTTTTAAACAATCAAAACGAAGGCATGAGATTGACATCTTCAGCCTATGAAAAAGAAAGCGGAAGGCTTCTTGAAATTTATTCAGATGAACCAGGAATTCAGTTATATACTGGAAACTTTTTAGATGGTACCTTGCCAAGTAAAAACGGCGGCACCTATGCATATAGAACCGGTTTTTGTTTAGAAACACAACATTATCCAGATTCACCAAATCAAAAAGAGTTTCCTTCTACGGTATTAAATCCAGGAGAAACTTACAAGTCTAATACTACATTTAAGTTTTCTGTTAAATAGTATTTTCTACAGTATAAAAACAAAAGAACCAGTAAAGTTATTTTACTGGTTCTTTTGTTTTTCCTATTTTGTACTGTTAGAAACCCTTGAAAACACAATGTTCTTACTTCCTATTAGCAAAAAACAGGAAAAAGGAAAGGAGCCGTTCGTTGCTTCAATTTAAAAGCAGATATAATCATAATATTTACTGCCTTTTAAATTCTCCTCCTTTGAAAGGAGAAGTGGCTTCGGTTTCACCGAAAGAAACCGAAGACGAGGTAGTTTTACCCTTCCGTCTTTAAATCTTATCAGATTTAAATCCACCTTCCCTTAAAAAAGGGAAGGAGCTGTTGGTCATTTTAATTCCTCTGGATCAAAACTTCATGACAAAGCCATCGTGTGCTTTCATCATTACAGTTAACTTATCGGTTGCTTCTATCGGTTTTTGTTGAAATCCATTGGCATCTTCTAAAATAATAAAGCCATCCTTTTGGTTCACAAATGATAGATCAAGATTAAACACTTTTGGTTCGTTTTCACCATTAATACCAACTATAAACCATGTATCACCCTTTTTTCTAGCCATAATAGCATGCTTTCCAGGATAGCCTTCTATGAATTTAGAATCGTCCCAATTGGTTGGAATGTCTTTTAAATAATCAATTACAAACTGGGGCTGTTTAGCCATCCCTTCTGGAATTTCGGCAATATGCTGTATCCCCGATAAAAATAGAACAGGTAGTGCCAATTCAAAAGCAGCCGTTGTTTTTCTTGTAATATTTGGAATGGAATCTAAAACCATTGGTGTAAAATCCATGGGATCAAAAGCATTACGAGTAAATGGTAACATGGCACAATGGCTTGGTTGTAAATCGGCAGTTTCTTGACCAAAAGTTATAAACTCTTCGCCTTTTATGGCTTCAGTAGTTAATAAATTTGGATAGGTACGCTGCCAGCCTCTAGGTAGTGTTGCACCATGAAAATTAACTGTTAATTTATGTGCTGCTGCATCTTTTAGTATCCCGTGATAATAAGCAATCATAGACTGTCCATCACCACCAAAAAAATCAACTTTTAATCCTGCAATGCCTATATTATTGAGTTTTGTAAATTCTTCAATTCTATCCTTGTGGGTAAGTAATTTGCCTTTTGGATGATACGGTGTGGTATTCCAAGAACCCGAAGAGTTATACCAAAGAATTATTTTTACGTTTTTGGTTTTCGCATAATCTGCAAGTTCTTTTATTTTTTCATAACCGATTTTTGTATCCCAATCGGCATCAATTAAGCAATAAGGCCATTGCATATCTGCAGCATAATCTATAAACTTCATGGATGTTTCAAAAGTTGTAAAGTCATCTTTTAACAACACCCAACTCCAAGAACTCAATCCACTTTTAATAAATGACGTGTCTAAATCTATCGCTTTATCAGCTAAATCGGTACCCAAAGTACTTTCTGTTATGGTTTTTAACGACCCTATCGTGATAATACGCCAAGGTGTAAACCAAGGTAATTTAGACTCAGGGTTTAATGCCCCATCAGGAAAAATTTCTTCTTTTTGAGGAAAAGTTACCTGCAATGCATTTGCAGTATCGTTGTATTTTAATCTGCTTCCGCAGTAATTTTCGTTTAAAGCGGTTTCAGAAATTAAAACCCATGTACTATCTGTATTAAATAAAGCAGGATACACCCAACCTTCACCAATGGGTGATTTTTCAGCTACTGGTATTCCCATTTGATAATGTTCTTCATACGATGGGTTGGTGTTTGCCCATCCCGTTTTTGCTTTAGACATGGGTTGTAACCAAGCTTTGGTGTTTTCATTAAAATGATAGCTTGTTTTTTCTTCAACAATGTATTTTATATCGTTGGATGACTCAGGAAATTGGTATCTAAACGCAATACCATCATTGGATAATTGGAAGATGATATTCATTAAATCACCCTTTTCATTTTGGAGTTCTACCGTATATTGATTGGCGGTATATGAAATGTCTTTTCGTTTTCCTTGAAACATTGTATAGGAATCGGATACTAATTCAGGCTTTGAAATGCCTATAATTTTTAAGTCATTGTAAAAATTTGCATCTTCTCTAATAATGCCGAGTTGTGAAGAATCTATAACTTCTTTATTGTTATAAGAAGCTTTGTAAAATGGTGTTTTGTTTGTATCTAAATTGAATTCTAATTGAATGCTTTTATCTGGGCTTTCAAATACTGTAACTGCCTTTTCACTATTGCAATCAACCAAAAATAGACTGCAAATAAATAAAATAATGTTGGTTTTCATATGTAGATAATTATTTAGTTCACTAAGTTGATATTTGTTAGCTGGGTTCACTGATGTGCTTCGCAGTTGTTTTTTAAAGGTCATATGGACACGAGCGATAGCGAACTGGCGAAGCAATCGCTTTAATCTTCATTGGTGTTTATCTCACAAATTTTATTCTCATTGGTGTTCGATGATTATCAATTGTGTTTCCAAATCATGGCGATTTCATATATAAGTGTTTGTTTTACACTTGTAAAAATACAGAATTGTATCCAATTATATGGCGCTACTAAAGAAATGTTTTTTTCTATGGGTTATTTTTCAAAAAAGTAAGACACTTTTGTACAACTTCATTTAAATGCTTGGGTAAATCCTTTTTTTTCCAAGGATGACTGGCACCAAATACATGGTCAGCCCCATCAATAATTTGTAATTCACTATGGGGGTTCCATAGATGAAGATCTTCAGATTCATTCATTAAAACACTGGTATCTTTATTACCATGAATTATGAGATGTGGTATTTTCAGGTTTGAAACTGCACACTTAATAGTTAGGCGTTCTTCATTAGCTTTAAAATCTTCGTAAAACTGATAATAATGTGGCATTTGCTGTTTGGTCCTACCGTTTACAACATAGGTAACACCTGTTTGCTTCCAAGTTTCCAAATCGCAAAGCGCCGTCATTCTACTACCAAAATCAGAGACACTTGCTAAACTAATAACATTCTTTATTCTACTATCTTCTTCAGCTTTTATAAGGGTAATCCCGCCACCTCTACTATGACCTAATAATGAAATGTTATCTGTATTTGCTATATTTTGTATGTCGGGATAATTAAAAACCCAATCAATAACCGTTTCTAAATCGTCTAGCTCCTTTGTGTAGTTGTTATTTCCAAAGGCTTCTAAATCGGGAAAATCTATAGGTTGTTCAACAGTACCACCATTATGTGAAAAGTTAAACTTTATAAAACAAAATCCAGTTTTAGCAAATTGTTTTGCCATTAAGTTCCATGCACCCCAATCTTTAAACCCTTTGTAACCATGGCAAAATATTATAATGGGCAGATTTGTTTTGTTTTCGACATAGGTAACATCAATGACTATGGGTTTTTGGTGTTTTCCATTTATAACAATATGTTCTTGAGATAGCATTTAAACTTCTTTTTCAGTGAAAGGGATATTCGGATTGCAAATTTCTAAAATGAGCTGTTTCAATTCAACTTTAAAATTAGTGATAGTTTCGTTAGTAATCAAGAAATCTTTTTTTGCACCATTACCAGATTTGTCTTTTTTTGCAAATTTTAAAAAGCCTGCATTTAAATTTTTAAAAGATATAATGCCTGCTTCAATAGGGAAATTAATATCGCCCATGAGATGCATCATATAAGCATACGTAAGTATTTGAAAGGGCTTACTGTATTTTTTATAATCGGTTGTGATTTCTTCCCAATTTACAATTTCTACTTGGTTTTGTTCCACGCGCCCTGTTTTATAATCAATAATTCTAGTAATGCCATTATACTCATCTACCCTATCAACTTTTCCAACCAGCTTTACAGGGAAATCAAGCTCAGGAATAGTAACCATAACTTCATTATTGGCTTCTATAGCACATATTTTTATTTGGTTTCCAGCTTTTAAATCTTGAATTTCAAAATCTAAAAAATTAGAGACATAACGTTTTGCTATTTCAAAAACGATGAGGTTCTTTCCTTTGGTAATATCGCCTTCTTTATATTCATTTTTAAAATGAAAACTTACTTTTTGCTCAATTTGGGATTTTAAATTTTTAATTATTTCAGCTGTTATAAATGTGCCAACTAATGGTTTGTAAAAATCTTCGAGCGTGTTGTGCACAACGGTTCCTAAAGTATTGGCTGCGACGGTTTCTTCAACATCATCGTGTTCTTTTATTTTTAATATTTTCTGATAATAAAAATCAATAGGATTTCTTATATATGATGTTAGCGACGAAGGTGAAAATCCTTTTTCAGCAAGATTAATAATATCGCTTTGAAGACTTTCATTTTTTTCAATGGTTTGTAACGATGTTTCTATAACAGGCACTTGTGGCGCAATAATTTGGTGGGTAATGTTGTGAACACCCTCTAATTCCAGTTGGGTAATAAATCGGCTTTTTTCACCACCAGTTAACACATCGGCTTCGGTATTATATAAAATGTAAATATTTTTGGCACGCTGCAAAAGCCTGTAAAAGTGGTAGGCGTAAACCGCATCTTTTTCTTTGTAAGTAGGCAGTTTGTTTTCTAGCTTCACATCGAAAGGAATGAACGAATTATTACTTTTTCCCGAAGGAAGCACACCTTCATTTACAGAAGTAATTATAACGGTTTCAAAGTCTAAAACACGTGATTCCAACATTCCCATAATTTGCAAACCTTGTAAAGGTTCCCCTTGAAAATCTAAAGTTTCAGAACTCAGCAATTCTTTATAGATACTAAATAGGGTTGAAACATCTTTTATGTGTTGGTACTTGGTGTTTAAACGCAACAACTCATTAAACAATTCATTAAAGCGGAATAAGTACTCTAACGACAGCAAATTAGCGGCTTTGTTGTCGTCTAAACAGGTTTTTATACGTAGGATGAGCTGAAAGCAGTTTTGAAGCGCTAAATCGATTGTTTTACCCCAATTAGAAAACAAGAGTTCGATAATAGTAATTGATTTAGGTGCCATCTCCTTTAGTCGGTCTACAGTTAGGTAAATAATATTATTAGCATCAATAGTTTCAATAATTTTTGAAGCATAATCTACCTGTTCAACATTAAGAAGTGGTCTTATAAATTGATGTGATATTACATTAATAACATCTTTATAATAAAAGGTATTTGAAGGTATTTTGTGTATGTAAAAAAGTGTTTCAAACAACCAAGCTAGCGGAATGGACTTTAACGGAAACCCCATAGTTATATTTAATGCATTAATATTTTCAGGAAGTGCATTAAGTACGGGAATTAATAAATTTTCGTCCCCTAAAACAACAGCAGTGTTTTGAAGTGTTGTATGCTCTTTTTGTAATTTATTTAATAGCGAACCAATGTATTTGGCTTGTCCGATATTTTTAGGAATGCCAAAAACTGAGATGTTTTTTTCTTTTGTATAATTGGTCGTAATCCAATGAAACGGATTGCTTTTAAAGTAGTGCCACTTTTGTTTATGCTGCCTCGTAAATAAAGCGGCGTCGTGGTTTATGCTATTAAAAAAAGTGGTGTCAATATCCCAGTAAATTTTTGCTAAATTGTTTTGAAGCAATTTTTGAATAATGGTTTCTTCGCAAGTATTAAGGGCGTTAAAACCTAAAAACACATGTTGTTTTTTAGAATTGTTTTGAATGTAGGTTTCTAAATTATCAACAGATTCTCTATAAATCAACCCTTGGTAACCTATTTTTTTATTTAAAAGTTGTTTGCTGAAATGGGTGTAGTAATTGTGTAGTTTGTTCCAAAAGGACAAATATTTTTTAATGAATTCTGTTTGATTTTCTTCAAGCGACCAATGGTGATTTTCAATTTCTTTAATAGCACTTAAATAATTGAAAATGTTTTTTTGGGGGATTAAATACCTATCAATTTCATTGAAATCCTGAAGTAAAATTTGTGCCCATTTAGAAAACACTTCAAAAGTATCGGTTTCTTCTTTTTTTGTTAATTGGGTATACGTACTATAAAATTCGAAAAGTAATTCGGTGTTTGTAATGGTTTTAAGTTGAGATAGCTCTTCAACAAATTCCTCAATACTAATAATTGTAGGAGAAAAAATAGTTTGATTGCTAACTTTATAAAGTTGATGTTTTAAGAAGAGACCAGCCCTTTTACTTGGTAAAACAAACGTTAGCTCGGAAAGATTTGAGTTGTTGTTTTGTAAATCTTTTAGAGCATCAAAAATAAAAGTTGTCATTGTATAAAAATAAAAAACGCTTCGGATATCCGAAGCGTTTTAAACTTATTTATTTTCTACTACTAAAAGTAAATTATTTAGCTAAGTTAATTTCAACACGTCTGTTGTTAGCTCTACCTGCAGCTGTAGTGTTTTTGTCAATTGGTTTAGACTCACCATAACCTTTAGAAGAAAGTCTAAATTCATCAATACCATGTTTCACTAAATACTCTTTAACAGAAAGTGCTCTAGCATCAGATAAATCTTGGTTTAGTTTATCACTACCAACACTATCAGTATGACCCTCTACTGTAAATTTAGAAGTAGGGTATTCTTTAAGAATACTAATGATATCAGCTAATACAGCCTCAGATTGAGATTTGATAGAAGATTTACCAGTATCAAATAAAATCGTTTTAGCGTAAGCATTTAAAGATTTTTGAACTTCTTCTGGAACTTCAGGACAACCATTGTTTGCAACAGAACCTTTAACATCTGGACATTTATCGTCTTTATCTAACACACCATCACCATCAGTATCTGGCCAAGGACATCCTTGGTTTGCAGCAGGACCAGCAACAGTAGGACATTTATCATCAGCGTCAGTTACACCGTCACCATCACCATCAGGACAACCAGATAAAGCTTGTAAACCAGCAACAGTAGGACATTTATCATCTTTATCAGCAATACCATCACCGTCAGAATCAGGACATCCGTTAAGTTCAGCTGTACCAGCTTCGTTAGGACAAGAATCTTTGCTATCTTCAATGCCATCACCATCAGTATCAGGACATCCGTTAAATGCAGCAATACCAGCTACATCTGGACAAGCATCATCTTTGTCAAAAATACCATCACCATCAGTATCAGTACCACCAAATTTAATAGAGATACCAGCAGTGTGTTGGAAATGAGTACTTAAATAATCTTCAAAAGCATGTTTGTAAGCAGTTTGTAATGTTAAACCAACATTCTCGCTAAACCAAATGTTTAAACCTACAGTTCCGTTTAAAGTTCCAGCACCAATTTCGTCAACCCAAGTGTAACCACCACCAACACCTAAATAAGGATCGATAGTTGTACCTTGTAAAAAGTTATATTTAATAGTACCATCTACACCGTAATATGATAAATCATCTACAGCTGCATCACCAAAATGTTCAATTTTATTTAAAGACCCAGCAACTCCAAAAGAGAAACCATCACCTAAATGTTTAGATACCGAAATAGAAGACAAAGAAGGTAAAATATTCCAGTGATCGCTTACATTAAAGAAATCACTAAACATATCTCCAAGAGGAGCATCTTCTCCGGTAGGAAAAAAGTCAACTGCGTTTGCAGCAATTGTAATTTGCCAAGGATTGTTTTTGTCTTGCGCATTAGCGTTGCTATAACCAAGTATAAGCAACATAGCGAACAATAATCTGCTAAGATTTTTCATATTCAAAAGTTTAATTTTTAAGTGTTAATTGTAAACAAAAGTAAGTTGTTAAATTTTATTAACAAAGACAAATATATAAAAAAAATGAAGATTTTGCTTATTTATTGATAGTTCTGAACGAATTTATATAATACCCAGCGATTTTCCAACGGTTGAAAAAGCAAGAATAGCCTTATCCAAATGTTGTTTGGTGTGTGCTGCCGATAGCTGAACGCGAATTCTTGCTTTCTCTTTTGGCACTACAGGAAAAAAGAATCCTATAACATAAATACCCTCTTTTAAAAGCATGTTTGCCATGGTTTGCGATAATTTAGCATCATAAAGCATCACGGGAACAATAGCCGAGTCGCCATCAACAATGTCGAAACCAGCTTTTTTAATCCCTTTTTTAAAATAATTGGTGTTCCATTCTAAAGTATCACGCAATTTGGTATCGTTTGCCAACATATCAAATACTTTTATCGATGCACCTACAATGGCAGGAGCCAACGAGTTTGAAAACAAATAAGGTCTGGAACGCTGACGAAGCATGTCAATAATTTCCTTTTTACCTGTTGTATAACCACCCATGGCACCACCCAAAGCCTTTCCTAAAGTACCCGTTATAATGTCAATTCTATTTAAAACGCCTTTTTCCTCAAGAGTTCCGCGACCTGTTTTACCAATAAATCCAGCGGCATGACATTCATCTACCATTACTAACGCATCATATTTATCGGCTAAATCACAGATTTTATCAAGCGGAGCTACTATACCATCCATAGAAAACACACCATCGGTTACTATTATTTTAAATCGGGCCCCTTTATTATTTGCAACAATAAGTTGATTTTCTAAATCTTGCATATTACTATTCTCGTAGCGGTATCTGGCAGCTTTACACAACCGAACACCATCAATAATAGAAGCATGATTTAAAGAATCTGAAATAATAGCATCTTCGGCACCCAATAATGGCTCAAAAACACCGGCATTGGCATCAAAAGCAGCGGCATATAAAATGGTGTCTTCGGTTTGATAAAAATCAGCAATTTTTTGTTCAAGTTGTTTATGGATGTCTTGTGTGCCACATATAAAACGAACAGAGCTCATACCAAAACCATACGTATCCATAGCATCTTTAGCCGCTTGAATGACATCTGGATGCGACGATAAACCTAAATAATTATTGGCACAAAAATTTAAAACCGTTTCCCCGGTATTTAAAGTTATTTCGGCACCTTGTGCAGAGGTAATAATGCGTTCTTCTTTGTAAAGTCCATTATCTTTTATGTCTTGAAGCTCTAATTGTAGATGATTTTTTAGTTTTCCGTACATAATTTTGTATTTTTAGCAAAGTTATACTTCTTTTACTGAAATATCATCATTTAAATACACAAGAATTCTCTTTTTAACAATTATTTTCATGTCTTGCAATACATCTTGGTACGATTGCAATTGCTGTACATGTTTTTTGTCTTCAATCCCTGTTTTATAATCAATAATGATCGCTTCGTTTTCAGCATTTATAACGACTCTATCTGGTCTTAAAATAATGCCTTCTTTGGTAATAATGTCCCGTTCGTTATAGATGATATTATCCGAGTTATAATAAGGTTCAAGTTTTTGATGGTTCACTATTTGAACCATCAAATTTTTTAATCTTTCAGCTTGAATGGTATTAATAATAGCTGTGTTTATATAATCGGTTATTACAACATCAAGATCATCCTTGGTTTTAATTTTGGACATGATATTATGAACAAGATTTCCTTTTTCTATGGCTTCTTCTTGAGTTGTGTCCCAGAGCATGCCCGATTTTGTAACCACTTTTATGTTGTGCATTTCTTTTGAAGTAGAAATAAATTCTTCTTGAAAAGTTGTATTTATTGAAGACGCTTGGGGTTTTGGAGTTTTTTCATTATTTCCAAAAGTGTAGGTTGCTTGTGAATCGTTCCAAATATCTAAATGTTTCAAGTAATTAATAAATAATCCTGAATATTTTTTATTGTTGACATCACCTTTTGCAGAAATATCTTTGGTTGATATGATATATAATTGCTCAACCGCACGAGTTAGCGTTACATATAATAGATTGATATTATCAAGCTCTTGTTCAGATTTATGATTGTTGAAAATCTCGAATCCAGCATCACCAAAATTCTCGAAATCTTTATTAAAATTTAATAGGGTATACGAAAAGCCATTGTAAACTTCTTTGTTTATAGGAAACCACTCTTTGGGCTCCAGTTCTTTATAAATATCCAAATCGGCATATGGAAAAATAACCACAGGAAACTCCAAACCTTTCGATTTGTGGATGGTCATTATTTGTACAGCATTTTGACCTTTAGGCGATACAATACTTAAACTGTCTTTTTTCTTGTTGAAATAGTCTAAAAATGCCGAAATATCCGAGCCTTTTTTCTGTGAAAAATCTAAAACAACATCTAAATAAAACTGAATATATGCGTTGGACGTTTTAACCAAATGAAAGCTTCTAATGATGGTTTCAGCAGCATCATAAAGTGGAAGCTGCAATAAATTATGGTTGCTTACAAATACATTATATACCTCAAAACTTTTAAAGAGTTGGGTTAAAGTTAATGGTAAATGGCTCTTAAAAAAATCATGCTTGATTTCAATATTAAATAAGCATGCTAAATAATTTAAAACAGCAATCTTTAGTTCGTTGTTTTTAGGTTGAACTAAAAGTCCAAATAGGTTGTTTACAAATTGTACTTCAGATGCATTATTAATTAACAAGGTTTCAGATGACACTATAGGAATGTGGTGTTGGCTTAAATAATTTGCTACGGCAACACCTTCTTTTTTCTTTCTTACCAAAACACAAATATCTTCAAGCTTAAATCCATTCTTTTGACAATCCTGAATGGTTTTTAAAACGTTTTCAGAAAAAAGCGCATCTCTATCATCTTCCTTTTCAATGTCTAAAAACGATAATTCAACATAACCGTTTTGATGTTTACTAATATTTTGATGTGCATTTTCATAAAGGTTTTCATAGGCCTCATTACTAAAAATATATGTTGCCAAATAGCTGAAAAACCCGTTATTGAACGTAACAATTTCTTTAAAGCTCCTGAAATTTGTTGGTAGATTTTTTAACGTTTTTTCTACATAAAACGGGTTGTCGTTATGAAATAGCCCTATAAATTGTTCCGCTTTTCCACCACGCCATCGGTAAATGGCCTGCTTGGCATCGCCTACTAATAGGGCGGTTCCTTTACCCGTAGAAAGGGCATTGCCCAATAGCGGAACTAAATTTTGCCATTGCATAACCGATGTGTCTTGAAATTCATCAATAAAATAATGATTGAATTTTTCGCCAATACGTTCATAAATAAACGGCGTGGGTTGGTTGCTTATTTCTTTGCTAATAATGGTATTAAACTCTGAAATGAGCATTTTGTTTTGGTCGGCTTTTAATATTATTAACTCATTATTAATAGCATTTAAAACCGATAAAGGCGTGATGTTTTTATAGAAAGCCCTTAGGAATTTAAGATGAAAAACGGCTTGTTTACTTAAATTAAATGCAGAAGCTATTTGTGGTTGTATCTGTTCTATGGTTGAAGCGACATCGCTAGTCACCCGTTTTGGGTAGAGTGTTTGGGTTTCAATAGCTTCTTGCCATTTGTTTCCATATGCAACATCAAAATCTTTCTCTGCTAATTTTTTAAAGTGTTTTGGCAAGTAGCCTCCAGAGAAATCGTTGTGTTCTAATCCGCATTCTTCGATTAAAGTCAAAACGTTTTGCGCCGTTTCAACAATAGCTGTTTCTGTTGTCTTTATTTCAATTATCAGCTGTTTTTTTAAAGCTACAAAATCGGTTAAGGTTTTGCTTTTTAAGGTTTCAATAAAAGGAATGTCATTTTCATTAACCAACAATTTTGCTATTTTATTAAAATCGTATGATACGTCCCAACTTTTGTCATCATCGGCTTTTTCAATGGCAAAATCAATCAATACATTTGTAAGTAGTTTATCTGTTCCCGCTTTTGAAATTAGGCTATCAACAGCTTCATTTAACAAAGCCTCTTGGTCTAATTCAACTTCAAAATTTAAAGGGAGTTTTAAATCGTAAGCAAAAGTTCGTATGAGTCTATGCGTAAAACCATCAATAGTCGAAATATCAAACGCTGCATAATTATGGATAATGGTATTTAATAGGTTTTTGGATTTTAGGTTAAGCTCATCTGGATCCATTTGCAATTCTTCACAAATAACCTCAAACATACTATTGGGATTTTCTAAAATTTCTGGAGAAGAAAATGTTTTAAGCACTTCAATAATGCGTTCTTTCATTTCAGCAACTGCCTTGTTAGTAAAAGTAATGGCTAAAATGCGTTTAAACTGATCGGGGTTATGGGATTGAAATAAAATTTTTAAATATTCTTTAACCAACGTAAAGGTTTTGCCACTACCTGCTGAGGCATTATATATTGTAAATAGTTGGTTTTGTGGCATGAACTCTAAATTTTGCATACAAGATAAAAACTATCAATCACTTGATAACAATTAATTATTTTTAATTGATACGTTTTATCCGTAAATTTGGAAAAGAAAACAAATACTAATAATTAAAACAAAAAATTATGGCTTTCGAATTACCGGAATTAGGATATGCTTATGATGCTTTAGAGCCTCATATAGACGCTCGTACTATGGAGATACACTACTCAAAACATCACCAAGGATATACCACCAATTTAAATAATGCTATAGCAGGAACCGATTTAGACGGAAAATCTATTGAAGACATCCTTGCTAATCTTGATATGAACAATGCAGCAGTAAGAAATAATGGCGGTGGATTTTACAACCACTCATTATTTTGGAATGTTATGAATCCAGAAGGAAAAGGGTATTTATCTGGCGAGTTAAAAGCTGCTATCGAAGCTGCTTATGGCTCTGTAGATGCTTTTAAAGATGCTTTTGCTAAAGCTGCAGCTACACGTTTTGGTTCAGGATGGGCTTGGTTATGTGTACAAAAAGGAGGTAAAGTAGAAGTTTGCTCGTCACCAAACCAAGATAACCCGTTAATGCCGGGAGTTGGTTGCGGTGGAACGCCAATTTTAGGGATTGACGTTTGGGAACACGCTTATTACTTAAACTACCAAAACCGTCGTCCAGATTATATCAATGCATTTTTTAATGTCATTAACTGGAATGAAGTTGAAAGACGTTACGCAGAAGCGAAATAACAAGGTTCAAAACATTTAAATATAAATCGTCTGGAATTTTTCT
This sequence comes from Mariniflexile sp. HMF6888, assembly GCF_044335535.1. Lineage (NCBI taxonomy): Bacteria > Pseudomonadati > Bacteroidota > Flavobacteriia > Flavobacteriales > Flavobacteriaceae > Mariniflexile > Mariniflexile sp. HMF6888. The sequence goes on from NZ_JBIQVZ010000003.1 coordinate 96,048, forward strand.
GGGCGATTTTTTTTATGAACTCATCTTACCTTTTTCGCTTCAATCAAAAAAGTCAAGATGAGGGCTATGTCAAAACTTAGCAAAAGTTTATAAAATGAAAAAGGTGAACGAGTGTTCACCTTTTTGCCCCAAATCTACCATAAACTTAACCTACTTATGTTATGGTGAGTCAAATATATATTAGCTTAAACGTTGTGAAAAATATTTTAGTCAAACTGCTTATATATTGGCTTAAGCGGTTTTTGTTAATTATAAAAACATTTAGCAGGAAACTAAATTGCATAAAAAAAGGCGAACGAACGTTCACCTTTTTTTGCCCCAAATCTACCATGAACTTAACCTACTTATGTTATGGTGAGGCTAATTTATATGTATTTTAGATAAACGTATTATTTATTAGATAAACGGCATTTTTTTTAGATTAAATGTGTTTTTCACAATATAGGCGTCTATAAATTGATTACAAAATAATTAATAGGCACGTTCTTTATTGCCTTCGTAAAAATTAATAAAAGCACGGTTTACAACTCTGTTACCACCAACGGTTGGATAGTTTCCTGTGAAATACCAATCGCCCAAATGTTCTGGGCATGCTTTATGTAAATTTTCAACTGATTGAAAAATAATTTTGACTTTGGCTTTTATGCTTTCATCACTTAAAAGTTCTGCTATTTTATCAGAGATTTGTTCATCTGTGAAAGGATCATAAATCTCTTTCACAAAATTCTGCACATAAACATCTTCTAACTCCGTTTGGTCTATACATTTATTGTAAACTTCTTCTACAATATGGTACTTATTAGCTTCTTTTAGTAATTCCAATACTGCTCTAAAAGCCACTAAGCTTTCCAGATTAGCCATATCAATACCATAACAATCGGGATAGCGTATTTGAGGTGCTGACGAAACCACGACAATTTTCTTCGGGTTTAAACGATCAAGCATTTTTAAAATACTCTTCTTTAACGTGGTACCTCTTACAATACTATCATCAATAATCACCAAATTGTCATTTGGTTTAATAACGCCATAGGTAACATCATAAACGTGCGCTACCAAATCGTCTCTACTGCTATCTTCGGTTATAAATGTCCTTAGCTTGACATCTTTAATGGCGATTTTCTCTACTCGAATACGCTCTGATAGTACTTCGGTAACTTTATCGGCAGAAATAGAACGCTGCCCTGTTAAAATAGCGGCCGTTTTCTTTTTGTTTAAAGCAGCTTCGGCAGTTTCTATCATTCCAAAAAAAGATGTTTCAGCTGTATTCGGAATATAGGAAAATACCGTGTTTTTTGTGTCATTATCAATGGCATCCAAAACCTTAGGCATTAACAGTTTGCCGAGCATCTTACGTTCTTGGTAAATTTCGGCATCACTACCTCTAGAGAAATAAATGCGCTCAAACGAACATGCTTTACGTTCTAAAGGCTCTAATATTTTTTTAATAACTACTTTGCCAGATTTTTTAGTAATAATAGCATGCCCAGGCTCTAATTCTTTTACGTCTTCAAATTTCACATTGAATACGGTTTGAATAACTGGACGTTCGGATGCAACTACAACAATTTCATCATCTTGGTAATAGTATGTTGGTCTTATTCCTGCAGGATCCCTTAATACAAACGAATCTCCATGACCAATGAGTCCTGCCATGGCATAACCACCGTCCCAATTTTTAGCCGCTTTTCTTAAAATTTTTGCTACGTTTAATCGTTCGGCTATTAATGGAGAAGCATCCATTTTACTAAAACCTTCTTTTTTTACGTCTTTATAAATTTTACTTACGGCATCATCTAAAAAGTGACCGATTTTTTCCATAATAGTAATGGTATCGGTATACTCTTTGGGGTGTTGCCCTAAACGGATAAGATTGCTAAATAGCTCTTTAACATTGGTCATGTTAAAGTTACCTGCCATAATTAAATTTCGGTGCATCCAATTATTTTGTCTTAAAAATGGGTGCACACTTTCAACGCTGTTTTTTCCGAAAGTACCATAACGAACATGCCCTAAAAACACTTCGCCTATATAAGGTATGTGTTTTTTTTGTAGAGCTACATCATCCGTATATTCAGGATGTGCTAAAAATTCTTTATTAACGCGTTCGTTAATTTGAGCAAATATATCTTGAATGGGTTGTTGTGCTATAGAACGTACACGACTAATATAGCGTTCTCCAGGTTTTGTGTTTAACTTAATACTTGCAAAACCTGCGCCGTCTTGTCCGCGGTTGTGCTGTTTTTCCATCATGAGGTACATTTTATTTACCCCATAAAAAGCACTACCATATTTTTCTTTATAAAATTCTAACGGTTTTAAAAGTCTTAAAACAGCTATACCACATTCATGTTTTATTGAATCACTCATTTTTAAAGATTTTCGCTTTACTCATTAATTTTATTTCATGTCGTTGAATTCGTGAATCCTTGATTTCGCTGAAATGATAAATTATTACTTAAATTAAAAACGCGCTCTATTGTGAGCGCGTTGGTTTATGCTAATTTTATGTCAAACTGTGTTAATTGCTTAAATTGCAACAATCGTTTATGTACTTCTTCGTTTTCTAAATTTTCCATCCGTTTGGTTCCAAATTTCTCAACACAAAACGATGCTAATGTCGAACCAAAAATCACAGCATTCTTCATATTCTCAAAAGATGTGTCACCTGTTTTGGCTATATAGCCTGCAAATCCTCCTGCAAAGGTATCACCTGCTCCTGTTGGGTCAAACACTTCTTCTAAAGGCAACGCTGGAGCGTAAAACACTTCATCATTATGAAATAATAACGCACCATGTTCGCCTTTTTTAATCACTACATATTTAGGTCCCATGGCATGAATTTTTCTGGCAGCCACTACCAAAGAGTACTCTCCCGTAAGTTGCCTAGCTTCTTCATCGTTTATAGTGATAACATCTACACGTTTCATAACGTTATGTAAATCATCAAGGGCACTATCCATCCAAAAATTCATAGTATCTAAAATAACCAATTTTGGTTTATTAACCATTTGGTCTAATACACTGGATTGGACGATAGGATGTAGATTTCCTAACATCACAATTTCTGCATTGCGATAATTTTCAGGAACTACGGGGTTAAAATCGGCAAGGGTGTTTAATTCGGTAACCAACGTGTCTCTAGAATTCATATCGTTATGGTAACGGCCACTCCAAAAGAATGTTTTTCCTTCCTTAACAATTTCAATACCCGAAATATCAATATTTTTATTTGATAAAAGATCTAAATACTTTTGAGGAAAATCGCCACCCACAATAGAGACTGCAGCAGCATCAATGTTAAAATGTGAAGCGGCTAAACCAATAAATGTTGCAGCACCACCAAGAATTTTATCGGTTTTACCGAAAGGCGTTTCTATAGCATCAAAAGCTACGGTGCCAACAATTACTAATTTGCTCATAAAAGCCGTGTGATAATTTTGTGCAAATATAAGCCTTTTAAATACTAAGGCAAGAATAATTTTGTGAATAGTATCGTTTTAAACAGTTCCAAGAAAATCTGTTATTTTCGTCCAAAATCGGCGGGAATTTCACCCCAAGCTTTGGTTTCCCATTTTACTATAACGGTGGTGTATGTATTTGTTTTCAGCCAATTTTCAGCTCTGCCAATCAATTCAAAAAGGGCTTCGTTTTTTTCGTTTCGTTCTAACTTGGTATTGCAGCATTTCTTTTTTACCCAACTTATAGCGGTTTTACTATCGGTATATAAAATACGGTCGCTATTGTTTTTTTTAAGCAATGCCAAACCATGCACAATGGCCAAGAACTCCCCTATATTATTGGTACCCTCTTCAAAAGGACCTTGAATAAAAAGTTGCTTTTTGCTTTTGGTTTCTACACCTCGGTATTCCATAATACCCGGATTTCCACTGGAAGCCGCATCAACTGAAATGGAATTGTAATTTGGTAATCCTGTTTTTTTTAGTTGTTCTGCGGATAATTCACTTTTAAAACCGGCTTTTTTTCCAACATAGTTAAAATAATCACCTTTTAGAGCTTCTTTAGCAGCATCAAAACTTTCAAACGATTTATATTGTGCACCTTCAAAATTGGTTATTTGTGCTTTGCAAGCATTCCAAGTTTCAAAAACCCCTGTTTTGTGGCCTTTCCAAACGGTATAATATTTTTTCTTCTTTTTAGACATTTTTGTCATTCCCGTGAAGACGGGAGTCTCTATTTTTTATTACAATTTGTTATTAAAAAGCAACTTCTCTACAACTTTCGGAAAATGGGCCATTTCCAATTCATGAATTTTAGCAGCAACATCTTCTGCGGTATCGGTATCACTCACCATACATTTTGACTGAAAAATAATGGCGCCTTCATCGTAATGTTCGTTTACAAAATGAATGGTTATTCCCGTTTCAATCTCTTTATTTGCAACAATAGCTTCATGTACACGCATACCATACATACCTTTGCCTCCATATTTAGGCAATAACGCTGGATGAACATTAATAACTTTATTTGGGAATTCATTTAGAATAAACTCAGGAAATTTCCACAAAAAACCAGCCAAAACAATTAAATCGGGTTTTGAAGCTTTTAAAATATTAAGCACATCATTGGTTTCTGTAAAAGCTATTTTATTAAACGACAACGCACTAACCTTTAAGTTTTTACATCGGTCTAAAACTTTAGCATGAGGATTATTTGTAAGTACTAAAACAACAGACGCATGTTCGCTGTTATTAAAAAGTTTGATTATATTTTCAGCATTGGTTCCAGATCCGGAAGCAAAAATTACTATACGTTTCATCTATGTTATACTTATTTGTTTTTTAATTGTTAGATGGAACACCCTAATAATCGTCCTCGTGTGTGAATGTCATTTTCATGGTGTTTCATCAGCTTATTTTTATTTTTAAACTAGTGTCAGATGCCTTTCGTAATAAAATTCATAGGATAACTCATAAAATTTTCAAACTCATTTCATTTTACAGACAAAATGCTTCATTATTTCGAACAAAAAAAAGAATAATTATTAACAATTAAGAGTTAAATTTGAAATACTTAAAACTAATTTTAGTAAATTACCAATACATTTTTAACAGAATAGCAAATTATAAAATAAAGTTTTTTATTTTTGCGACTTAATTAAAACTTAAAATTAAACATTATGTCAGACATTGCATCAAGAGTAAAAGCGATTATCGTAGACAAATTAGGAGTTGATGAGAACGAAGTTGTAACTGAAGCAAGCTTCACAAACGATTTAGGAGCAGACTCTTTAGACACTGTAGAATTAATAATGGAATTCGAAAAAGAGTTCGATATTCAAATTCCAGATGATCAAGCTGAAAATATTGCAACAGTTGGTCAAGCTATCTCTTATATAGAAGCTGCAAAATAAGCAAAAAACATTTATGGAATTAAAACGAGTTGTAGTCACGGGTCTAGGGGCTTTAACACCTATTGGCAATACCAAAGACGAATATTGGGAAGGCTTAATTAGTGGTAGAAGTGGTGCTGCGCCTATAACATATTTTGATACCGAGAAGTTTAAAACCAAATTTGCTTGTGAATTAAAAAACTTTAATGCTACCGATTTTATTGACAGAAAGCTTGCCAGTAGAATGGATAAATTTACACAGTATGCCATGGTAGCAGCCGATGAGGCTATTGCCGATGCTAAGTTAGATTTAGATGCCGTTAATAAATTACGGGTAGGCGTTATATGGGGAGCAGGCATTGGAGGTTTAGAAACTTTTCAGGAAGAAGTTTTGAACTTTGCTAAAGGTGACGGAACACCAAGATTTAATCCGTTCTTTATTCCTAAAATGATTGCAGACATTGCGCCAGGAAACATATCCATTAAATATGGATTTATGGGACCAAATTACACAACGGTTTCTGCTTGTGCGTCTTCAGCAAACGCTATGTTTGATGCATTAAACTCAATTCGTTTAGGGCATTGTGATTTAGTTGTTACTGGTGGAAGCGAAGCTGCAGTTACTATTGCTGGAATGGGTGGTTTTAATGCCATGCATGCCCTTTCAACTAGAAACGAAAGTCCAGAAACAGCATCGAGACCTTTTGATGCTACTAGAGATGGCTTTGTACTTGGCGAAGGCGCAGGTGCACTTATTTTAGAAGAATATGAGCATGCAAAGGCAAGAGGAGCTAAAATTTATGCTGAGTTTGTTGGCGGAGGTTTATCGTCTGATGCTTACCACATGACAGCACCACATCCAGAAGGAAGAGGTGTCGTTGCCGTAATGAAAAATTGTTTAGAAAATGCAGGTCTAAAACCAGAAGATGTAGACCATATCAATACTCATGGAACCTCTACACCATTAGGTGATGTTGCAGAATTAAAAGCAATTTCAGAAATATTCGGTAGTCATGCCAAGCATATAAATATTAATTCAACAAAATCAATGACTGGACACTTATTAGGTGCCGCAGGAGCTATCGAAGCTATTTCGGCTATATTGGCTATGGAACATGGTATTATTCCGCCAACTATTAACCACACTACGGTAGATGAAAATATTGATCCAGAACTAAATTTAACTTTAAACAAGTCCCAAAAACGCAATATTAAAGTAGCAATGAGTAATACATTTGGATTTGGCGGACATAACGCTTGTGTATTATTTAAAAAATTAGACTGAATCCCGAATGAAAAACATTCGTAACATATTAAGTTCCCGTTTTAAACGCAACGGGAATTTTTTTATGGAGTTAATTAAGATTCTCGGGTTTAAGCCAAAAGATATTAAGTTCTATAAAAAGGCATTTACACACCGATCTATGAACATAAAAGATAGCAAAGGAAACGCTATTAATTATGAACGATTGGAATTTTTAGGTGATGCTATGTTAAGTGCTGTTATTGCATCTCATCTATATCTTGAAGTACCTGCAGGTGATGAAGGCTATCTAACCAAAATGCGGTCTAAAGTAGTAAGTAGAGAGCATTTAAATGAACTTGGAAAGGAACTGAACTTAATTGGCTTAGTAGAAAGTAAGATCCCTCCCGGACAATTTGGAGACAATATACATGGTAATTTATTTGAAGCATTAGTTGGCGCTATTTTTTTGGATAAAGGCTATAAATATTGCGAAAAATTTATTTACAAACGTGTTATAACACCTTATGTAGATATAGAAACCTTAGAAGGCAAAGTAATAAGTTATAAAAGCTTACTTATAGAATGGTGCCAAAAAGAAAAAAGAACATTTGGCTATAATGTTTATGAAGATACTGGCAATGATGAGGTTAGGCACTTTTCGGTTAAACTATCAATAGACAATAAAGTTGTTGCTAAGGCAAGAGCTACTTCTAAAAAAAAGGCCGAAGAAAAAGCTTCAAAACGTGCTTTTTTTGTATTTCAAAACAAAATGTCTAAAATGATTTAGACTATTTCAAACAAAGTAATTAACTATAACGTTTTAGTTGTTTTACTTGTTAAGATTCGCCTAACTTTTATATATAGAATGGTTTTAAATACTATATTTACAACCTTTAATGTAAGTTATGGCAGTACACAAACTTATTCTTGATGATGTTTTTGAAGAGGTAGATTGCACTTTAATAGCAATTTATTGTACTATTGAAGATTATCGTTTAGCATATCTTCTAAATAAACATTTGAGTACCAATCTTACTCGAAGGACATCAAATTTAGACTGTAGTTTTAATAATGCCACGTATTCAATTTTTGAATGGGAAGATGCTAAGCAGCTTACAACATGGAGTTTAGTCTCTAATATTTATAAAACAGAAATTTACAAAAAAGACACTGTTAATTCATTATTTGATACAGAAGAAAAAATAACACAAACACTATATTTAATACCAGAATATAAGGCTGTTAACTATTTTTTAAAAATAGATAACCAATTTAATTTAAGTGAAGAAAAAAGTATTTTAAATAACATATTAAAAATACAACAAATAGCAACAGCCTTTAGTATTGATATTAACCAATTAAAATCAAAAGACAATTTAATTTTTAGCTAATGCCATTAAGAAAAAAAACCAAGATAGTTGCCACATTAGGTCCAGCTACAAGCACTAAGGAAGTATTAAAAGGAATGCTTGAAGAAGGCGCAAATGTATTTAGAATTAACTTTTCCCATGCCGATTATAAAGATGTAGCAGAACGTATACAAATGATACGGGAACTAAATGATGAGTTTGGTTTTAATGCTGCCATATTAGCCGATTTACAAGGACCTAAGCTTCGAGTAGGCGTTATGAAAGAGGAAGTGGTAGTAAATCCAGGAGACGAAATAATCTTTGCAACGGGCGAACGATTTGAAGGCACAAAGGAACGCGTGTATATGACTTACGATAGGTTTCCGCAAGATGCAAAACCAGGTGAACGTATCCTTTTAGATGACGGTAAATTAATTTTTGAAGTCGTTTCAACCGATGGTAAATCAGAGGTAAAAGCAAAAGTGATTCAAGGTGGGCCATTAAAATCTAAAAAAGGAGTAAACCTACCTAATACCAATATATCACAACCTGCTTTAACCGAAAAAGACATTGAGGATGCTTTATTCGCTATAAGTCAAAATGTAGATTGGATGGCCTTATCATTTGTGCGTCATGCAGAAGATTTAATGCAACTGCGTGATTTAATAGAAAAGCATAGCGAACATAAAATCCCGATTATAGCAAAAATTGAAAAACCAGAAGCCGTAACAAATATTGATGCCATTGTAGCGCATTGTGATGGTTTAATGGTAGCTCGTGGTGATTTAGGTGTAGAAGTTCCTGCAGAAGAAGTACCGCTTATTCAAAAGCAATTAGTATTAAGAGCTAAAAAAGCTAGAATACCAGTAATTATAGCAACCCAAATGATGGAAACTATGATTACTAGTTTAACACCAACACGTGCAGAAGTAAACGATGTGGCAAACTCTGTTATGGATGGAGCCGATGCGGTAATGCTTTCTGGAGAAACATCGGTTGGTAGTTACCCTGTTCAAGTTATTAGACAAATGGCAAACATTTTAAGAAATGTTGAAGATTCACCATTAATTAAAGTGCCACAGTTACCACCACATATCCGTACAAACCGATATATCACAAAATCTATTTGTTATCATGCTGCTATTATGGCAAATGAAATTGATGCAAAGGCTATTTCAACATTAACTAATAGTGGATATACTGCATTTCAAATTTCGGCTTGGAGACCATCATGCCATATATTAGTGTTTACATCAAACAAACGTATTTTAACGCAATTAAGTTTGCTGTGGGGAGTTAGGGCTTTTTATTACGATAAATTTGTTTCTACCGATGAAACCGTAGGCGATATAAACAGAATTGCTAGAGCACACAATTACGTACAAAAAGGTGATATGGTAATTAGTTTAGCTTCTATGCCAATTGCAGAAAAAGGTATGGTAAATACCCTACGTGTAAGAGAGATTTCTCAATAGAATTTTAGATTTAATTGATTTAAGTTGCTTTTGCAAAAGCAATAGAACTAAGTCAAATTGAATTAGTTCCTCCGTATAAAGATTATCTTAATGCCCGTTTAGCAATAGACGGGCTTTTTCAAAAGAGCCATATGATTTACAGAAACAATGTCTATGGTTTAGGGTTTGTACCATTTAGATTTTAATTCACCTCCATTTAACCAATGGGTTTTAAACTGGTTACGTAAATTCAATCTAAACACACCACAATCGCACGCACACCCGTACATTTTTACTTTATTCTATAGGAATGTTTGTATTTTATTTAATACCGAGTATTAAAAGCGTAAAACCCACACCACCCACAAAATTTGTGGTGTGTTTTATGTGTAATATAAATTTTACTTTATCGGTTTTTTATATTTATTTATTAAGTTTAGCACACTTAATTTATACCGTAATTTTTTTTGACTTTAAGTCAATATGTTTAAGAGCAAAATAGAAAATTGTCAACCAAACCATTCCCTTAAAACAAAAAAACCTCGTGTTTACTAGAAACACAAGGTTTTTAAGTGGAGAAGATGGCTATTGAATTTTTTAATATTTAACATGTTTTAACATAACTAAAATTATATTTTATTCACATTTTAAGCTTATTAATATAGTTTGTTATATATTTGAGTTATAAGTAAACATATTAAAATTGTCAACTAAATTGTCAACTTAACTGTCAACTAGAATAAATGACACACACTTTCTATTTAAAAGAACCCAAAAGCAATAATGAAACTCTTATTTTATTTTCTTGCTACTTTAAGCATGAAGGTAAAAAATTCGTCTACTCAACAGGAGAAAAAATAAAGCCAACGCACTGGAGCTTTACAGAAAATAGACCAAAATTAAAAGGAACGGTTAAAGATATCAATGCAACAACCATTAAAAACCAACTCGATCGCTATTCTGATGCATTTTTAAATGTTGAATCTGAATGTAAAAAGATGAATGAAGATTTCACTTCAAAAGCTCTTAAAAATGCCTTTGACCAAAACTTTAAAAAATCTTCCTCAAAAAAAGATTTGTTTTTTGATGCCTTTGATGAATTTATGGATGAAAAGAAAAAGCGCAAAGAATGGAAGCCGTCTACCATTAAGAGATACCAAAACATTAGAAACCATTTTGAAGAATTTGAGATAAAACGCAAATACAAATTAACTTTTAGCACCATTAACGATACGTTTTTTACCGAATTCACCGATTATTGCTACACAACTTCAGACCACAGCACCAACACATTCGCTAGAAATATGGGCCTTATTAAAACCTTCTTGTATTGGGCTTTTAAAAAAAATTACACCTATAACAACTCATTTAAAGATTTCAAAAACCCCGAAAGAGTGGCCACCGAAGAAATTGCTTTAACAATGGATCAGTTACAATCAATATTTGAGCATGACACTAAAAGCAAAAGCCTTGAAAAAGTGAAAGATATCTTTGTTTTTCAATGTCTTACTGGTTTACGTTACGGAGAGCTATTTTTATTAAACAAAAACAACATTATAAATGGCACCATCTATTTAAGAGAGGAAAAGGATGTTACCAAAGTAATTAGAGAAATTCCATTATTTGAGCTATCTGAATATATTTTAAAAAAATACGATTATGAGTTACCTTTAATATCAAATCAAAAACAAAACAAATATTTAAAGGATATTTTTGAATCTGCTGGGTTTACCAATATTGTAGAATATACCAGGACTAAAAATAAAGAAAAGAAAACGCTTAAAAAATCGTTTAACAATCGCATATCCACACATACAGCTCGTAGAACATTCATCACGTTGCTAAAGAAAAAAGGTGTTGCAGACAAAACTATTATGAGCATGTCTGGCCACAGGGATTTAAAGACATTCAATACCTACTACAAAGTAGATAATATCGCACGAAAAGATGCTGTCGAACTTGCATTTGGAAACATGGAGTTACCTAAATTGAAAAAGGCATGAAGACATTTATTACGCAAATAAAACCCGATAATTTTGAATATGATTCAAACGATATAAAGTTTAAATATTTAGGAATTTTCAAAGAAAGAAATCTGAGAAGTAATAGCGACTTACTTAAAGAGGAAATGGTATCCAATGGGGTTTTTGAAGAATATTTTTGTGATTTTTTCAAAGAAAAGAGACACCGATACTCAGAGTCTTTTATTAATGAAATTTATTTGATTTTTAAATATTACGCCGAAGGGGCTTTTGGAGATCCAAATACTGAACTTAAAAATTGTATTTATAAAATAAAAGGTTTTGTAGATGTAAAAGATAAAATTGATTTTTTGAAAAAGAGATATAAAGAAATATTTCCGATTAACGAGGTTGAAGGCTTTGCTATTTACAGGGGAAATATTGATCATTTTGAAATATTTACAAATGGTATAAGTAACTGGAAGGAGTTAATGGTTGATTTCTATTTTGGTTTATGTCCTCAAATAGTCTTTCTTTTTTTGACTTTTCCTTACAAAGAAGAACATGGGCTTCACATTTCAGATCAACATGGTTTTTTTGTAAATTATATTGTTAAACACAAAAAAACATTTGACGAAGTTTTTTTTAAGTTCTTAAAAGATTGGGGGAAATATTATCAAAAAGACATAGCTTTAGAGATAATCACTTCAAAAATAAAAGAATTAGAAGACATAACAACCAACCAAGCACCCACAAAAAAAACCACAAAACCACCAAAAATAAATGTTGAAGATAAAACTTTAGAGGATTTTTTAGGAACTGAAAAATGGAGTAAATTATATAACAAATTATTGTCAGAAAAAATAATTGATAATAATTGCACAATATTTTCACCATCTATTCCTATGACAATTTTTGGTATAGCTTCTTATATTGGATTTTGTTGTAAAAACAATTCAATTAATCAAAAGAATTTAGTCGCGATTTTGAATAATACTTTTAAATTTCCTGAAGGAAAACCACTTAGTGAAAGTCTATATAGCCATTGGAAAAAAAACCATTTTACCAAAAAAACACTTGAATCAAAAGACTATTCTGACCTACTTCATTTTATAACTAAACTTAGTTTAACTGAATAATTTCATTTGATTTTTTGATAAATCAAATTATCAAATCCACTTTTTTATATTCAAACATATTTTTACGGTATCGTTTAACATAAACAGTATCGTATGACACATGTAATCCAACTTCAAAACATTTCTAAAGCCGAACTTTTCGAGCATTTAGAAAATATCATTGACAAAAAATTAGCAATTCTTACCAGTGTAGATGAAAACGAAAAATTGTCAATAAAAGACGTTTCAGATGAACTAGGCATTGCAGAATTAACAGTACACAACTACATAAAAAAGGGTATCCTCCCCGCAGTTAAAATTGGTCGTAGAGTATTCATTAAAAGAATAGACCTAAACGAAGCCCTAAAAGAAGTCAAATCACTAAAATATAAAAGATAAAAGAACCCTAGCCATCACCACAATGTACTAGGGTTTAATATTATTTATAGCACCATGCAATAAATTATGGAACAAGATACTAAAAAAAATAGCAACGAGAAAAGCAAATCTTCCTTCGTGCTTTATAAAGACTTACACCATGTTGTTAAGGAACTACCTGATGAAATGGCAGGAAAGCTATTTAAGTATGTTCTAAACTATGTTAATAATATTTCTTTTGAAACAGAAGATTTAGTATTAAAAATGGCATGGTTACCTATTAAACTTCAACTAGATAGGGATTGTGAAAAATACCAACAAGTTTGTGAAAAAAATAGCGAAAACGCTCGAATGCGATGGAATAAAAAAAATTCAAACGCTTCCGATGGGATGCGAACGGATGCGAAACATGCCGATACTGATAATGATACTGATAATGATACTGATAATGATAATGATAATGACACCAACAATATTGATGATGTTTTTTCTTCATATACAGAAATCATAAAGTCGAATAATGAAGAAAAATGGAGAGAATCAATTTATGAGAAATTTAAATTAAAATCTGGCAGTTTACAAAAGCTATTAAATGAATTTAAGCTTTCTGAAATATCATCAGGTAAAAATAAATTAGATGAAGACATTATTAGTTTTAAAAAACACTTTAGAAATTGGCTTAATAAAATTGATAAAATGGGAAATCTTGAGGCACATAGAGATTTTAAAGACAAAAAGACTCCTGCATTATGAATATTGAGAAAGCGGTTAATCGAATTAAATGGAGAATTGAAGGTAATGGATGGAACGCAAATAAAAACGATATAGAAGCTTTCAATGAGGTTGTTAAATATGTTAATCAAAAAGAAAAGGAACAGATTAATAGACAAGAATTATTTGCTAAACTTTACATTCATACTTACAGTGAATTTCTAGAAAAATATAAATCGAATGTTTACGATGATATGCCTACAAAAGAACTACACAAACTTTTAGAAAATCCTTTAAGTGTGTATATCCAAAAATTTACTGAGAAACTAAATGACCAGGAGGTAGAAAATTTATTTGATAGTTTAAAAATTAAAAAAGAACATCCAACAACGAAATCTCAAGAGATTAAAGATAAAGAAACAGAAGTATTGTCTGAAGCTATTAAAGACAAGGAAAACGAAAAAAAACTTTTTCGCAAAGTATGGAATGAAGACGTTGTTAGAGATATTTTAATAACGCAAATAAATCACTTCTTAAATATATATTACGATGTTAAAACCGATAGAAGAAATCCCTAGTTTAGAAAATGAGCTTAGTTCTCTTGATTTCAAAAAAATGCATGACAAATATCGCATAGATATTAATGCTAAACTAAAACCAGAACCTATTGCATTAAGCCTTGGAGAGTATAAATATAAAAACAATTACTATCCAACACCTTTTGGCACTTATGGAAATTTTAGTTGTTTAGTAGGTCCCTCAAAATCGTATAAAACATTTCTAAAATCTGCAATAATAGCCAGTTACATTGGTGGAAAATCTAACTTCTATTTTCCTTCTTTAAAAGGCCATGACACTAAAAGTAAATTTGTTATTGATGTGGATACCGAACAATCAACATTTCACACCCAAAAAGTAGCAAAAAGAGTTTGTGAAATGGTGGGAAGCAATTATGATCTATTTGTCCCTTTTGGATTAAGAGAGGAAGATTCAAAAAATCGATTTAAGTTTATTGAATGGATAATGTTGGAAAGTGAGTACAGAAATGATATTGGCTTAATAACAATTGATGGTGCAGCGGATATATTGGAAACGGTAAATGATTTAGATGTTTCAAATAAAATTGTTCAAAGTATGATGAAATGGACATCAGTTAGTAACGCTCATTTGTGTACGATTTTACACAAGAATCATGGAACCGATAAACCAACAGGACATTTAGGAAGTGCTATAATGAAAAAAGCTGAAACAGTTGCATTTGTAGAACGTGATGATGATGAAGTAACTGTTACATCTAATTTCACTAGGAACATCCCTTTTGATGTGTTAAGATTTAAAATAAATGAAAATTTTTTACCTAAAGAATCAGAAGAAAGCTATTAGCATTAATAGTTTTTATTTATCAAAACAATATATACAATCAATAAAATTTATGTATATTTGATTTCCCTTCACTAGTATAAACTCAAAAAAAACATCATGTATTTCACAAACAATGCCTATGGCAATCGCTTAGGGTTTATCCCATTTGATTTATCAACACCACCATTTAGCCCGGATGGAGGTACAATTCTTTTAAAGGGCAGGGTAATTGATTTTGAAACCAATAAACCTTTACCTGGAGCACACGTTTATTATATTAGAAACGGAGAGAAAAAAGGATCTACTACTAATTGGAACGGAGAATATGAGTTACAAACTCTTCCAACCGATTTGATAACTATATCTTTTATAGGTTACAAGGCCGTCGAAGCTAAAGCTTCAGATATTCAAAAGATTGAATATTTAGACCCACAATATGAAGAATTAAAGGATGTTGTTGTTACAGCACCCAAAAAAACCAAAAACAACACAATACTTTATGTGGGTGTGGGTTTATTTGCGTTGGTTGTTATAGCAGTTGCTTCAAAGAAAAAAAGTGAGGACAACCAAACAAATGAGGAACAATAAACCTTTAGAGTATGGGATATGAAGTGATAAATGGTGTTATTAACAGGCCTGTTTTAAGCGGATATGAATTTAACGATTTATTTCCTGCAAGTAACTGTGAAATTATAAAGACTTCTCACGGAAAAGGCTGTGTAGGAATAAGAGAAGTTATTACATGGTCCAGAAAACACATTAGGGATACTAAAGATATTTCAGATTTTTTTGTTTCAGAATCCTTAAAAAACACTTGTAATTTGATACAAGATTTTTTGTATTCACATATTCAGTATAGTTATAATGATGTGTATAATGTAAAAAGTCCTGCCTGTGTTTGGGCTTCAAGAAATGCAGATTGTAAAAGTTTTAGTGTTTTCGCTAGTACCGTTTTATTAAATTTAGGCATCAAGCACTATTTTAGGGCTGTGAATTATGAAGGTGAAGGAGAGCATATTTACGTTATTATACCAAAAAATCAAGAGTTCCCACTTTTAAATGAAGATTCTAAATTCAATGAAGATTATTATATTATTGATGGTACTACCAACGATTATAAAGAGAGTAAATATGATTTAAAACGTGTAGATATTTTAATGAACCCTGATGATCTAGAAAGTGAACTAATAAAATGTGTAGATGATAAAAAAACTAACTATGTCATTATTGGGTTAACAATTATAACTACAATTTTACTCTTTTCCAGAAACACAGAAACCTAGAATAAAATTTAAAAAATAGAATATGAATGTTGGCGTAAAAATACCTATTAAAAACCCTTCAGATTAAAATTTATAGTTCCTACGTCTTCATAGCAACCTCGTTTTATTGATTGACAGCGTTTGGATGTTTGCTGTTCTTTGGTAAGCGAGGTTTTTTACCCATGGAGGAAAACATGAATAACACACTACCCACAATTTTTCTTTGTGGGTTGTGTGGTTTTGGTAGTATTACAATAAGGACTTGTGCATAATTTAAAAGAACCCACCCCTAAACCCACATATTTTTACTTTGTGTAGTGATTGGGGGTTTTGTAGTGTAACAAGTATGAGTTTGTACTTATTGTATGATAACCCTCCCAAAGACAACAATCGGGTTAACGAGCAACTCAAGACAAAGGCTTCTATATATAATTTACCACAAGGAAAGAATATGACAAAATGTTAACAAAAACAGTATTTCATCGATTTTAATATAAAATTAGCATAAAAATGTAGGACAAAAACATACAATTATATATATTTGACCCAACTCCGCTAATAGCAGCAATGTTATTAGTCCCCTCTCGATTAAGGTTTAGAGGGTTTTTTTTTGCTATAAATGAAAGTATCCTTTTTAATAGATGGTTTTAATCTTTATCACTCCATCGAAGACCTCTATACGGAACACAGGATCAAAGCCAAATGGCTTGATGTAAAAACTTTATTAAGAACTTATTTAACAGACCCCAATTTTAAAGAATTATCTGAAGAGAGACATTCGTTTAATGGGATTTATTATTTTACCGCTTTAAGATATCATGTAGCTGAGGAAAAACCTCAAAGCATAGCGCGACACGAAAGATATATAAACGCTATAAAAAGCACTGGTATTGAAATTATTTATGGTGGATTTAAGCCTAAGACAATAAAATGTAAAGAGTGTGGCAGAGATTTCATTAAGCATGAGGAGAAAAAAACAGATGTAGCTATTGCTACAAAACTTTTAGAGTTAGTGCATAAATCTCATAGTGAAGTTTATGTAATTGTATCTGGTGATACGGATTTAATACCCGCAATAGAGACCGCAAGAATTATTGATAGTAGCATTAAAATTATTTTGGTTTTTCCGTATGGAAGAACTAATGATGAACTTAAAAATTATGCAGACCTTTACTATACTATAAAACCTAAAAGATATAAATCTTGTCAATTTGATGGCATCATAAATATTGGCGACAAAAAATTTGCAAAACCTGGGAATTGGTAGATATTATTAAAGGCGCTTATATTCCAAAAAAACGCTATTCTGCTTTTCTGAATTTCATATTGTTTTCTTGTGGTAAATTGTATATAGATGCCAAGACAAACATACCACACACTTTTATTTTGTGGTATTTATGGTATCACAATAATGATTTGTTCCTATTATCGAACAAAACACCTACACCCACAATTAAACCAATGCATTCCGAATAATTCAATCCAAACACACACCACATATTTTACTTTAGGTGGTGTGTGTTTTGTTAATTTATTATTTCTAAGACATTTTTTGATAGTCTATCCTCTTCCTCTTCAATATCAAAACCAAAATATTTAATACCTAATTGCTTGGTACGTTCTTTAGCATCTTTTAGTTTTTTATTTTCCGCTTTTAATGCTTCTTTACTTAATTCCAAGTCTTCTTCGGATTTTTTAAGCATTGATTCAAGTCTTGCATGTCGTTCTTTTGGAGATTCCATTTTATAAAAATTATTATTGATCCAATGAAAATAGTTATAATAAAGGAAGAATAAAAACAAATAAAAACACAAAATGTCAACCAGATTGTCAACTAAAAACAAAAACCCCCGTGTTTATTGATAACACGAAGGTTTTTTGTGGAGAAGATGGGATTCGAACCCACGACCTCTTGACTGCCAGTCAAGCACTCTAGCCAACTGAGCTACATCCCCGACTCATTATTTTAATTCGCTTAACACTAATACAGGTAAGCTACTGTTAAAATCCTTTTTATAAATTTGGTTATTCTCCCATTTCTTCATGAAAAACCCTCTTTTTCGTCTTACAACACAAAGCATATCTGGGTTGTGCATTTTGTAATGCTCTAAAACACCATGATAGGTGGTTGGGTTTTCAGAATGTATCACCTCCGATACGATACTCGATAGCTCGTCGTTAACATCAAAATCTCCTTCATTATAATAAGGCGTTTTAACTAAAAGCAAATTAACCACCGCTTTAAAATTATTTTTTATAGCTTTTAATGGAGTAAGTACACCTTCTTTTTTAATAATCGCAGATTTAACAGCCATCAAAATGGTTTTAATAGGCTTAAAAACATAACCTTCTGGAATTATTAAAGTTGGAATTACCGTTTGTTTAACAATTTTACCAGATGTTTTTCCTAAAAATAAGCCATCATCTTCTGAGTAAATCCTTGGTTCAATCAAAATTAAATCAATATTCGCTGCTTTACAAACCAACTCTATGGTATCAATAAATTTTCCTTTAAGCGCTCTTACAACGACCTCAACATTTTTGGTGTCAACTTTAGAAACTAGATCGTTTAAATAATTAAGCGTATCTTCTTCTAAAATATGATCTATTTTTATCATAGTGCCTGCTTTGGTATAAACATTATATACTTGAACTACATAAAGTCTGGCTCCAAAAGCTTGAGCAAAATCTACAGCATATTGTAAATTGCTTAATGCATTTTGAGAAGCTCCAACAGGTACTAAAATATTTTTCATATGAAATATTTATTGTTTCTTAAAGGTCATATGGTATCGCTTTGTTTTTATTCGTGTTTGCGTTTCCAAATCATGGCGATTTCACGTTGTAATTAATTTAATGCAAAAGTAATTAATTTAATGAATTATAAAAATCTTCACAAAGATATGCGAAATTAAATTGTAATTTTTAATTACTGAGACTGTTTAAGTTTTAATCTACCACCAACCAAACACCCTTTTATTGGTATGAATTTTTCTTATAAATATTTTTACATTTGCGCATTAAATTCAATAGCTATGGATATTTTAAGTTTTATAAGTGGTAACGGTTTGTTTCTGGTTTTAGCCCTTGTTCTAATAATTGTTTATTTTGTAAACAAAAGAAAAGGCCGCTAATCAACGTGTTTTTAACCAACCCGTGATACTTAAGCGTTCGGTATTTACCGGTTTTACTTCGTGTTCAATGATTTGGCTTTCAAAAATGACAACACGCCCAGGAAATGGATAGATAATCTTTTCAACTTCGTTGTCATTTTTATTTAAATACAACACCAATTCACCACCATTTTCGGGCAACCATCCATCTTCATTTAAATAACAAACAAACGATAGTTTACGTCTGTCATCATTTTGAAAGGTATCAATGTGCCTTTTGTAATAGGTGTCTTTAGGGTAAATGGCATAATGAAACTCTTTGTGCAAAATGCCCAAAAAACAGGTTTTATTTAAATAACCAACCAAATCGTTTATTTTATTAAAAAATAACTTTTCGGCAGCATCGGCTCTAGTTTCATCTATCCATAAAATAACATCACCTCTTATGGACTTCACTATAGTTTCGTTTAATCTATTGCCTATGGCAGCTTTTTTAAAATTATCTTCTTCATGTTTTTCTTGAATAGATTGCCTTAAAATCGCAACTTCATCATCTGTAAAAAAATTTTCAACAATGCTAAATTGTTGCTTTCCAATATCAGAAATTATCTGTTCATAAAGCGGATTTTCAACAAAATCAATAGCCTCAAAAAGATGACCCATAAATTTGCTAATAAGTGTTGTATAGCATCAAAAAATGCCATTTATTGGCCAAATGTAATCTAAAAACAAATTGCTTTTACAAAACCCCTATCTTTGTATTTTAAATTTATCCCTAATGAGTTTTATTCGCATCACAAAACAATTTTCTTTTGAAACCGGTCATGCCCTTTACGGGTACGACGGTAAGTGTAAAAACGTTCACGGACACAGCTACAAACTATCTGTTACCGTTATTGGAAAACCTATTTCCGACACCAAAAACGTGAAATATGGTATGGTTATAGATTTTGGTGATTTAAAGAAAATAGTAAAAGAAGATATTGTAAATGTGTTCGACCATGCCACCGTTTTCAATAAAAACACGCCACACGTTGAGCTTGCAAAAGAACTTGAAGACAGAGGTCACAATGTGTTGCTTGTTGATTATCAACCAACCAGCGAAATGATGGTGATAGATTTTGCAAAAAAAATAAAACGCCGTTTACCAGAAAACATCGATTTGCATTCGTTAAAACTTCAGGAAACTGATAGTTCTTTTGCCGAATGGTTTGCGTATGATAATATTTAGAGACTGCTTAAATTTTGTTTTTGGAATGTTTTATAGGGTATTTTGAGATTCATAGCCATAGCTGCGAACCGAAAAATAGCTGATGTATGGCGGAAAAAGGCACATAAAAGAGCCAAAGGATAAAACTTAAACAGTTTCTATGGCGTTCCCTTTTCAGGTCGGGCTTTCGCAAGTCGCACTCTACGAGGTGCTCCAACAATTGCTTCAAATACGGAGTATTCACGAATTCAAAAACATAAAATAGAATTCATGAGTAATCCCTAACGCACCCGCCAGCTATGTCTAGTTATAAAACAAATATTCGTCTGGTATTACCAAAAGCAGCGCTAATCTTTATTATTTTTACCCTCAGATAATAAGATTCCTTCCTTCGCAGGAATTATTTATATTTACCACATGAATATTCCACAAGGAAAAAAAATATATTTTGCTTCCGATAATCATCTCGGAGCACCCACTGCCGAAGCTTCCCGCCCCCGTGAAAAGAAGTTTGTTGCTTGGTTAGACAGCGTTAAACATGACGCCGCTGCTATATTTTTAGTAGGTGATTTATTCGACTTTTGGTTTGAATACAAAACAGTCGTTCCAAAAGGCTTTACCAGAACTCTTGGTAAACTTGCCGAAATTACGGATTCTGGAATTCCAGTTTACTTTTTTGTTGGTAACCACGATTTATGGATGAACGGTTATTTTAAAGAAGAGCTAAACATACCTGTTTACCACGAACCCAAAGAATTTACCTTTAACAACAAAACCTTTTTTATTGGCCATGGCGATGGTTTAGGTCCTTATGATAAAGGTTACAAACGCATGAAAAAGGTATTTACCAACCCGTTTTTTAAATGGATTTTTAGGTGGGTACATCCCGATATTGGTGTGAAAATTGCACAATACCTATCTGTTAAAAACAAATTGATTTCAGGTGATGATGATACTACGTTTCTTGGTGAGGATAATGAATGGCTGGTACAATACTCCAAAGAAATATTAAACGAAAAACATTATGATTATTTTGTTTTTGGTCACCGCCATTTGCCTTTAGAAATTCAACTTAATGACCAGTCAAAATACATCAATCTGGGAGATTGGATTAATTATTACACCTATGGTGTTTTTGATGGTGCGTATTTTGAGTTGAAAACTTATTAATTTTTTTCTTACATTTATCAAAAACTAACCAAGCTGATTAAATGATTAATAAAGAAAAAATCTACGGATTATTTCAATTATTGATAATATTCCTGATTACAATATTTGTAGAGTCTGTTGCTAATGGAGAACTTCTATTTACAAAAGGCATATTAGATGAGCAATTACGTAAAGACATAGTATCAAGACCAGTAGTTGTTTTATGTTTTTTAGGTTTTATAAATTTACTTTTATACTATTTATCACATAGAAATATTGAAACCAAAGAAAAAACCAGATTGCATGATAATATTTGTCAACTTATTTTTGATGGATATATAAAACCGAATACTACACTAGAAAATTCTAAATTTAGAGTATCTACATTTAAAGCAAAAAAAATGCTGATTTTAAAAAGAGATAAATACTATTTACCTCAATATAGAACTGTACTGGTAAATGTAGGAAGATATCAAACTAGACAAGAAAAAAAAAGATGCAAAGTTAAGTTCCTCCCAGACGAGGGTGTTGTTGGAACTTGCTACTCAATAGGTGAGTTTTTATTCGATGAAGTGACAAAGTATGAAAAAAACACGAAAGAAAATTATTATAAAGAGCAAGAAAGTAAATTAAATTTACCTATCTTTAAATCCAAGAGGCTGAATGACAAATCATGCTCTTATATTTGTTGTCCAATTAAGTATTTTAAACATGATGACCTTTATGGCGTAGTTGTTGTAGATTCAACAGAGCCTAATCTTTTAAGATTTGATGATTTTAGAGCAATTGAAGAAATTTTATCTCATTACTCAGTCTTTTTTAATAATAATTCAAAATGGTAGAAAATCAAGAAATCAAGAATATTGCAGAAGAAGCAATATCAAAGCATTTTAATAAGTTCTATGATTTAAGATTCAAAGATAGAATTATAAAAGTTGCTCCAGTAAATTCTCATATTCCAAAAATTTATAATATTAAAATAAATAATGCCGATGATTTATTAATTGCATTTGATGAAGAAACAACATTTGATAATAATAAGGATTATGAAAATTTAATTATTTTAAAAGACTCAAAGGGAAATATTCATGGAATCATTATTGGAGATTATTCCAAATTAAAAGATAAAAATCATAAGCAAAAAATTAATTCAACTCTTAATTCTTATCTTGAAAAAACTAATAACGACTTTAATGTTAAAGCTCATTTAGAAAAAAGAATATACTATGTTGTTAGAGATATAATAAAAAAAATCACTAATCTATCTCTAAATGTTAATCCTCATTCCCATGAACTTCCAAATCCTTAGTTAAATCCAGTTTCCTAAACGAAGGCGATACAATACCTGTAGTAACAACGGTAATTAAAGTCATCGTACCTCCAAAAACCACAGCCGTTACCGTTCCCATAAGTTTGGCTGTTACACCACTTTCGAAAGCTCCCAATTCGTTTGAAGATCCAACAAACATAGAGTTTACCGACGATACACGTCCACGCATATGATCTGGTGTTTTTAATTGCAAAATGGTTTGTCGCACCACCATGGAAACCCCATCTGTTACACCACTAAAAAATAACGCTGCCACCGAAACCAAAAATATAGAAGACAATCCAAACACAATAATACAAACTCCAAAACCAAAAATAGCGGCTAACAATTTCATACCGGCATTTTTACTAATAGGAAGGTAAGCCGTAATTAACATGGTTATGAATGCTCCAACTGCAGGCGCGGCTCGCAACACGCCAAAACCTTCGCTACCAACTTTTAATATATCTTGTGCAAACACAGGTAAAAGCGCAATGGCTCCACCAAATAATACCGCCACCATATCTAAAGTCATAGCTCCCAAAATGGCTTTTGTTTTAAATACAAACCGCACACCTTCTTTTAAACTTTCAATAACAGGCTCACCTATTTT
The DNA here is from genome assembly GCF_044335535.1 of Mariniflexile sp. HMF6888. Taxonomy (NCBI): domain Bacteria; kingdom Pseudomonadati; phylum Bacteroidota; class Flavobacteriia; order Flavobacteriales; family Flavobacteriaceae; genus Mariniflexile; species Mariniflexile sp. HMF6888. Next base: position 119,636 of record NZ_JBIQVZ010000003.1, read on the forward strand.
AGGATTTAAAATAGGTTTTCTTTTTATCTGTAATAAAATGATAAACGATAAAACTATCAACCCGAAAATGATGCAAAGTGACCAATGCACACCAATCCAACTAATAAAAAAACCTCCAAATGCTGGTCCTAAAACCGATGCCATTTGCCATGTAGAACTATTCCATGTGGCAGCATTAGGATATACTTTTTTAGGCACTATTAAAGCCACTAATGAGAATATGGTGGGTCCAAAAAACGAACGCAAAAAACCACCAAAAAAGACCAAAGCATAAATACCATACAATATGGATTTAGTTTCCCAGCTGCCTGTAACGGCATCCCATGTTAATAAAAACAATCCTAAACTAATTATAGAGAAAGCAGCAATACAAAGGGCTAACAGGTTTCGTTTTTCGTTTTGATCTACAATATGACCAGCAAATAGTGCCATAGTGAATGCTGGAATTATTTCCATTAAACCAATAATACCCAACGACAACGGATCTTTAGTTAAACTATACACTTCCCATTCTATGACAATAAATTGCATGGACCAGCCAAAAACAAGTACAAAACGTACTAATAAAAAGATGTTGAATTCCTTAATGCGCAAGGCGGCGTAAGGGTCGGTTTTTGCCATACTTTATTATTTGATGTCTCTTAATTTGAGTTGCAAAGACACATTTCCCTGCCATTCATTTTCATCGACAGAATAAACGGCCTTAAATATTTTTTTATTTGAAATTAAATCAAATTTATCGCCCATTCCAAAACCTATAGCCACCAGACTTTTAGATTGTGGTTGGGCAACGGTTATTCTTAAATGGGTTTTGTCTTCGCCTACACATTTTCCGTAACCAGTATCAACCAAATTGTCGGTCATAAAAACAGGGGTCATATTATTAGGTCCAAAAGGTGCAAATTGTTTTAAAATCCTGTAAAATTTTGGAGTGATGTCTTCCAAATCAATCTTAGCATCAATTTTAATTTCGGGCGTTAAAAGATTTCTGTCGATGGTTTTTGAAACTACATCTTCAAAAGCCTGTTTAAAGGCTTCGTAATTTTCTTCCAAAAGTGTTAATCCCGCAGCATATTTATGCCCTCCAAATTGTTCAATATGTTCGCTACATGCCTCTAAAGCATTATAAATATCAAAATCACGTACCGAACGTGCCGAAGCAGCTAATCTATCACCACTTTTTGTAAACACCAATGTGGGTCTGTAATAGGTTTCGGTTAATCTAGAAGCCACAATACCAATAACGCCTTTATGCCAATCTTTATGGTAAACAACAGTAGTAATTCTATTTTGCTCGTCTTGCTCTTCAATTTGTTTAAGAGCTTCTTCGGTAATTTGTTTATCTGTTTCACGCCTATCGAGATTATAATCGTTAATTTCTGAAGCGTATTTGGCTGCCAATTCACCATCTTCCTCTGTTAAAAGTCTTACAGCAAAATTACCATGTTCCATACGCCCTGCAGCATTAATTCGAGGCGCTACAATAAAAACCACATCGGTAATAGTTAATTCTGTTTTTTCAACTTGATTCAAAATAGCTTTTATTCCTGGCCTTGGATTGGTGTTAATTACCAGTAATCCGAAATATGCTAACACTCTATTTTCACCATCAATAGGCACTATATCTGCGCCAATAGCGGTTGCTACCAAATCTAGATAACCCATTAAATCATCGGGGGTCAAACCGTCTTTTTGAGCCAAGGCTTGAACTAATTTAAAACCCACCCCGCATCCGCATAATTCTTTATAAGGATAGGTGCAATCTTCTCTTTTGGGATCTAAAACGGCTGCTGCTTGTGGTATGGTATCGGCAGGTCTGTGGTGGTCGCAAATAATGAAATCAATCCCTAACTCTTTAGCGTAAGCTACTTTATCGACCGATTTTATACCACAATCTAAGGCAATGATAAGTGTGAAATTATTTTCTAAAGCGAAATTGATTCCTTTATATGAAATACCGTATCCTTCATCATATCTATTAGGAATGTAGGTATAAACCAAGCTGTGTTTAGACTTTAAATAGGATGCCATTAATGCCACCGAGGTTGTCCCATCAACATCGTAATCACCATAAACCAGAATGTTTTCTTGGTTAGCCATGGCTTTTTCAATTCTGGCTACGGCTTTGTCCATATCTTTCATTAAATATGGATCGTGCAAATCATCTAAACTTGGTCTGAAAAAAGTTTTGGCATCTTCATACGTTTCAATACCACGTTGTATTAATAATGTAGCCACCACTTCATCTACTTGAAGCGCTTTTTGCAAAGCTTCAATTTTTTTAGATTCGGGTTTAGGTTTTACTGTCCAACGCATCTATTTAGCTGAAAGTTTAAGGTTTATTATGAAAATGGGTTTCTATGGTTAATTCTGAGAACTGTCGAAACATTTCCATAACACCACAATATTTTTCAACCGATAAATCGACTGCTCTTTGAAGTTTCTTTTCACTTAGATTTTCGCCATAAAAATGAAAATGCATAGCTACTTTATCATAATATTTCGGATCTTCTTCAGTAAGATTTGCTTCAATATCTATTTTAAAATCAGCTACATCCAATTTCATCTTTTTAATAAGCGATGCCACATCCAGACCTGAACAACCAGCTAAAGCCGATAACATTAACGCCTTTGGGCGATAACCTTCTCCTTTTCCATCATTTTCTGGTCCTGCGTCTATAAACAAATTATGTCCCGATGGATTGGTGCTTTCAAACTTCATGTTTCCCAACCAAGTCGTTGTAATAAGGTTTGTCATTTTTATTAAGTTTTATATAGTATTACCTATTTTGGACGGTAAAAATACATATTAATTTTCCAAAAAAAACATTCGAGGTTATTTGTTACCTCGTTATGTGTAAAACTTAACTTATAAAAATGTTGCTATTAAGATCTTTTTATTTTTATTTAAATGACATTCTATTAACAAATTAACTATTGATATTTCGATTGTTAAATATGAACTCATTTAAAGTTTTTGATGTAATTTGAGTTAATCCTGTAGGCAGAACGTAGGTTGCTAAGCTTTTAAATTAAAGCAACGCCTGTTCCATTTAAATCACTGTATTGCGCAACGCCATAGTTAAGCGTAATGCCTGTGGCGATATCATTTTCTATAAGCAACACCCCATCCATATCTACATAATCTAAAAGCGGTAATAAATGGGCAATTGCCGAAATACCCACCGAAGATTCCGTCATGCAGCCCACCATGGTTTTCATGTGTAATTCTTTGGCATGAACTAACATACGGCGTGCAGGTGTTAAACCGCCACATTTTACCAACTTTACATTTATACCATGAAAATAGTTGTAGCACTTGGCAACGTCGGCTTCTACTTGGCAACTTTCGTCGGCAATTATCGGCAACACCGATTTTTGATACACTTCTTTATGGCCATCCCAATCATCGGCTTTTAAGGGTTGCTCTAAAAATTCTACCCCTAGTTCCCTTAAAGTTTTGGCATTTTTAATGGTTTCATCAATGCTCCAACCACCATTGGCATCAATTCTAAAAATAGCATGGGTATGTTTACGTAATTCCGTAACTATTTTTATATCGTCTTTGGTTCCTAGTTTTATTTTATAAATAGGCCATGGCAACTCGTTCATTTTTGAAACCATTTTTTCAATAGAATCTATGCCGATGGTGTAGTTAGTCAATGGATTGTTTGAAATATCGTAACCCCAAAGCTCGTAAAGTTTTTTGCCTTTTTGTTTAGCATACCAATCGTTATAAGCTTGGTCTAGAGCGCACAAAGCAAACATATTATGCTTTAAATGGGGATGCATGTGTTTCCAGAATTCTTCAGGAGTGGTAAGGTTTGCAGTTTCAATTATAGACTTTAAGCTTGTTAAATCGTCCTTCATTTTTTCAACTGTCATATTGTAATAGGGGTTCGCGGTAGCTTCACCAAACCCAGAAAAACCACCCTCTTTTAATTCAACAATTAATGTGGGTTGCACGTTATACGATTGTCTGGAAATTGAAAATGTATGCTTTAATTTTAAGTTGAACGACCTGATTATTAACTCCATAAACCCCTTTGCTTTGTATAATTAATGAAAGTTACTAAAATTATAGGATTGGATGCGGATTGTTCGTTATTTTTTTACTTCTAATAAACGAATGGATTTTTAATTGAACTTGTTAGAAATAGCGAGGTTTATTTTATAATATTTCATTTTCAATAGTTTTACTTTTTGCACAGGCAAATTGCATCTCATCTCATGTCTTAAACAAATCCAACAACACAAATTATTTTCGTTTTCAAATACATAGAAAAAAAAGACTAAAAAGATTTCCCTGAAATCAATCAATACTATTAGTAAAACATTTGAACTAATTTTTAAGTTATATCAATTAATGAAGGTTAAATGAAGTTATTACAGAAAATAATTAAATCCATTCTTGGACTCTACTTCTCAACTCCGGCAGTACCTCAATCTCAAACCAAGGATTTTTCGTTAGCCAAAACCTATTTCGCGGTGACGGATGTGGTAAGGGCAAATACGTTGGTAAATATGCTTTAAAATTAGCAACCGTTTCAGTTAATGTTTTCTTTGCTTTATTTTTCAAATAATAGTTTTGTGCATACATCCCAATCAAAAGAATCAACTCTACATTAGGTAAGTGTTCCAACAAGGGTTTATGCCATTGTTGTGCACATTCAGGTCGTGGTGGTAAATCCCCCGAATTTCCTTTTCCGGGATAACAAAAACCCATGGGCATGATGGCTATTTTGGTTTCGTCGTAAAAAACAGCATCAGTGACTCCCAACCAGTTTCGTAATTGCTTCCCACTGGGATCGTCCCAAGGAATGCCTGTTTTATGAACTTTTGTTCCAGGTGCTTGCCCAATAATCACGATTTTAGCATTGGAGTGTGCCGATACAATGGGGCGTGGTCCTAAAGGCAAATGTTTTTCGCAGATGGTACATTGTCTTATATTTGATAACAAGTCTTGCATCTGAAACAAAAAGCTATTTAAGTTTTAGAGGTTCTCCGTCGAAAGTCAAACCTTCAAAATCCGTTTTCATAAAATTTCGAATGTTTTGATGACCTGTACCATTTGGATCATTTAACACATCGTCAAAATAGAATTTCCCAAAACAAGCCAATGTTTCATCTTTTGAGAAACCTTGTAATTTGGCGAAAGCAAATAATTTACAAGACCCCGAATTTTCACCTGCATTATTTTGTAAGGCGCCATTTTTAAAAGCCGTTGGCGTAAAATTGTAGTTTGATTCTATTACAGCCATGGTTTCTGAAAACTCGATACTGTTTGGTGTGGCTTTTATTTTATTTATGAATTCTTCAATAGTCATTATCTTAATTATTTAATTCTGAAAATTAATATCATTCTGAACTTGCTTCAGAATCTCAATATGTATGAAACTGAAATCGAAGATTCAACGAAGTTAAACGAGTTCAGTTTTACGAGTATCTTATTTTTTTCCACCAACCACAATAACTATTTCGCCTTTTGGAGGTTTATTGGTGTAATGATCTAATACCTCTTTTGCAGTACCACGGATGGTTTCTTCATACAATTTTGTAAGCTCTCTAGATACCGATACTTCTCTGTCTTCGCCAAAATACTCGCAAAAATTAGCAAGGGTTTTTAGTAATTTATGCGGGCTTTCATAAAAAATGATGGTTCGGGTTTCTTCAGCAAGTAACAACAAACGTGTTTGTCGCCCTTTTTTAACGGGCAAAAATCCTTCGAATACAAACTTGTCGTTTGGCAAGCCCGAGTTTACCAAAGCCGGCACAAAGGCAGTAGCCCCAGGCAAACAATCGACTTCAATATTGTTTTCTATACAAGCACGAGTCAATAAAAATCCAGGATCGGAAATAGCCGGGGTTCCTGCATCGCTAATGAGTGCTACGGTGGTACCGCTTTTTAGTTTTTGAATTAAGTTTTCGACCGTTTTATGCTCGTTGTGCATGTGGTGCGACTGCATATGGGTTGAAATCTCAAAATGTTTTAATAGTTTCCCAGATGTGCGTGTGTCTTCGGCAAGAATTAAATCGACTTCTTTTAAAACCTCTACAGCTCTAAAAGTCATATCTTTCAAATTTCCAATGGGCGTTGGTACAATATAAAGCTTGCTCACTAATTAAATCGGTTTTCTAAAATTTGGAATAAACGCTCTTCAACCTCTTCTTTGTTCGCCCAATTGTTGTAATCTGGTTTTACAATGTCAATAAGAAACTGTTTGGCATTACTAAACGATTCAAAAGTGTTAAGTTGGGAAATAACACGCTCATAATCTTCACTTTTGCCTTCAAATAAATGTTTAATAAAGGCTATCTTATCGTTAAGCCCTATGTTTAATCCACCACTTTTTAATTTATCGTTTAATGATTTTTTTTCGTTTGGAATACCATTTGGAATACCATTCTGTGTTTTAGAAACAGGATCGAAAACGGGCATGTCTTTAAAACTAGACATCAAATCATCTAAGTCATCTCTATGGTTTTTCTGCTTCGGAATGGATTCTTCCAAAATTACATCAATATCTTCAGGTTCATTTGGCATGTGTGCCACCATGCCTTTAATGGTTTCAATACCTGGCTCCATAATATGGTCATCTTCAACCTCATCCAGATTAATATAAATTTTATCTTCTACTTCAATAGTATCACTTATTTTGTTGTTAAAAGCACCATCTAGCATACCAAAAAAAGAAGTGTCACTTCCTATAGTGGGCGTATCACCTTCAAATTTTTCATGGGCAAATTTTAATACCGATAACTTTTCAAAAAGTTCCGATACCTCAGCATGCATTTTGACAACGTCTTCTTTTCCTTTTAACTTAAGGATTCTGTGTGCAATACTTATCAATTCCGACTCTAACTTCTTCTTCATTGTTATAAATTTTAAATTATTGCTATTTAGGCTTTTGTTTTTTAATAAATTTACGCCACCTTTATGCAAACGAATAATCGCTTTATTTTAGTGTTAAAATTACAAAATGTTTCTTGAAAATACAGTAAATCATAAAGAACAATTTGGATGGATTGAAGTTATCTGTGGCTCAATGTTTTCAGGAAAAACCGAAGAACTAATCCGAAGGCTTAAACGCGCCCAATTTGCCCGACAAAAAGTAGAGATTTTCAAACCTACTATTGATGTGCGTTATAACGAGGATATGGTGGTATCGCACGATGCCAACCAAATTCGTTCTACCCCCGTTCCTGCAGCAGCTAATATTCCAATTTTGGCCGATGGCTGTGATGTCGTTGGCATTGACGAAGCCCAGTTTTTTGATGACGAAATTGTACGTGTTTGCAACGATTTAGCCAACAAAGGTGTCCGAGTTATTGTAGCAGGACTTGATATGGACTTTAAAGGCAACCCCTTTGGCCCTATGCCCAATTTAATGGCCACTGCCGAATATGTTACCAAAGTACACGCTGTTTGTACCAGAACAGGCAACTTAGCGCAATACAGTTACCGAAAAGGAAAAAATGATAATTTGGTGTTATTAGGTGAAGTTGATGAATACGAACCTTTAAGCAGAGCCGCTTATTACAAAGCCATGACACGCGATAAAGTTAGAAACATGAAGGTGAATGATGCCGAAGAACTGACTCCAAAAACCCAAAACCCGAATGCCTAAAGCGCAAGAAACCGTACTTGAAATCGATTTAAAAGCTTTAAAACATAATTTTGAACACTTAAAATCGAGAATAAACAACCATACCAAATTTATGGCGGTGGTTAAAGCATTTGCTTATGGAAGTGACGCTTGCAAAATTGCCAACCATTTGCAAAATCTACCTGTAGATTATTTTGCCGTGGCTTTTGTACATGAAGGCGTAACGCTTAGAAATGCTGGCATTACCAAACCTATTTTAGTATTACACCCACAGGCGGTAAATTTTAATGCTTTAATAGAAAACCGTTTAGAGCCCAATTTATATAATACCAAGATTTTAAACGAATTTATTTCTATCACTTCTGCAGAAAAACTAACTGACTATCCTATTCATATAAAGTTTAATACAGGCTTGAACCGATTGGGGTTTTCTGAAAGTGACGTGGATTATATTGTTTCAAGAGTAAATGAAACTTCGGCAGTAAAAATAAAATCCGTTTTTTCACATTTAGCAGCTAGCGAAGATTTAAACGAAAGGGATTTCACCATAAATCAAATAGAAACATTTAAAAATATAGCAAAAACGCTTATTAATGCTATTGGATACAAACCATTGCTTCATATTTGTAATACTTCGGGCATTTTAAATTATCCTGAAGGCCATTTTGATATGGTTAGAAGTGGTATTGGAATGTATGGTTTTGGAAATTCGGAAAAAGAAAACAAAAATTTTAAACCTATTGGTACTTTAAAAACGATTATTTCTCAAATCCATGCTATTGAAAAAGGCGCATCGGTAGGCTATAATCGTGCTTTTAAAACCGACAAAATTTTAAGAACGGCAACGCTGCCCATTGGACATGCTGATGGCATTGGCAGACAATACGGTAAAGGTAAAGGATATGTAACAATCAATAATCAAAAGGCTTATATTCTAGGAAATGTATGCATGGATATGATTATGGTAGATGTTACAAACATTGATTGTAAAGAAGGCGACGAGGTGATTGTTTTTGGTCCCAACACGACCGCCGAAAATTTAGCCGAAACTGCTGGTACTATTTCATACGAACTTATAACAGCTATTTCGCAAAGAGTAAAACGGGTTTTCTTAAAATAAAAAACATAAAATTATCATTCTTTTATTTATTTTAGTGATTTACTAACCAATAAACTTATCATGTATGTTAAAAGAGTTTAAAGATTTTGCAATGAGAGGCAACCTTGTAGACATTGCGGTTGCTTTTGTAATGGGTGCTGCTTTTAATAAAGTTGTCACTTCATTTACTGCTGGAATTGTATCACCATTAGTTGGATTGATTTTTAATTCTGACTTTAACGATTTAAAATATGTTATCACACCAGGAGTTGCCGATGAATCAGGTACTGTAACTGGTGAAATTGCTGTACTTTACGGAAGCTTCCTAACAAGTTTAATTGACTTTATCATTGTTGCATTTGTTATGTTTATGATTATAAAAGCAATAAGCAAAATGAAGAAAAAAGAAGAGGAAGCACCAGCACCACCTGCAGGACCAACACAAGAAGAATTACTTATTCAAATCAGAGATTTGCTTAAAAAATAACAAAGTGTTAAATATATAACAACGTGTTATTTGTTGTTAAAAAGCTCTCGTTTTAAGAAAACAAGGGCTTTTTTTTGATTCTAAAATATAATTATTACTTAGTTTTGCCTCGTAAATTTTATTGAATCTTTAAATTAAATTAAAAATGAAAGTAGCTGTAGTTGGTGCCACTGGAATGGTTGGTGAAGTGATGCTAAAAGTTCTTGCTGAACGCAATTTCCCAATAACTGAATTGCTTTTGGTAGCATCTGAACGTTCTGTTGGAAAAAAATTAATATATAAAAATAAAGAATACACCGTAATTGGTTTAGCCGATGCTGTGGCTGCAAAACCACAAATTGCTATTTTTTCGGCAGGTGGGGACACATCGTTAGAATGGGCACCTAAGTTTGCAGAAGTTGGTACCACTGTAGTTGATAACTCTTCAGCATGGAGAATGGACCCTACTAAAAAATTGGTCGTTCCAGAAATCAATGCACACGAGCTAACTAAAGACGATAAAATTATAGCAAATCCTAACTGCTCAACCATTCAAATGGTGTTAGCATTATCGCAACTTCATAAAAAATATAAGATGAAACGTGTGGTGGTTTCTACTTACCAATCGGTTTCAGGAACTGGTGTTAAAGCGGTTAAGCAATTAGAAAACGAAATGGCAGGTATTGAAGGTGATATGGCGTATCCTTACCCAATTAACAGAAACGTACTGCCTCACTGTGATACATTTTTAGAAAATGGCTATACCAAAGAAGAAATGAAATTGGCCAGAGAGCCTCAAAAAATATTTAATGACAAAACTTTTTCTGTAACAGCTACCGCAGTGCGTGTTCCTACTGCTGGTGGACATTCAGAATCTGTAAACGTACAGTTTGAAAACGATTTTGATTTGGCTGATGTTAGACAAATAATCAGCGATACTCCTGGTGTTGTTTTACAAGATAATACAGCAACCAATACATATCCTATGCCCATATTAGCGCATGATAAAGATGAGGTATTTGTGGGGCGTTTACGTAGAGATGAATCGCAACCAAACACACTAAATATGTGGATTGTTGCCGATAACTTACGAAAAGGTGCTGCTACCAACGCCATTCAAATTGGAGAGTATTTAATAGCAAACAACTTAGTATAATTTTCAATAGGATTCTATATACTATGAGGCTGTCTAAAAAGTCTAGTTCTATGTCATATTGAGCTTGTCGAAATATTTTAACTTACTGGTAGTCAATATCGGTTTCGACAAGCTCAACCTGACAAATTAAATTTAAAGGACTTTTTAGACAGCCTCTTTTTTTATAATCAATCGTTTTGTTTAATAAAATAGAGCTCCTTATTTGTTGAAGCTATTTTCACGATAGTTTGAAAAATATACTCACAAACCATTCTCTCGCCTTCTAAATTTATTAGCTCTAAAGTATCCTCAGGCGTATGGTATTGCGGATGCCCGCCTGTATGCATTCCCATTACTGGAATTTCTTTTTTATAAAACGACACATGATCAGAACCCCCTACCGATCCTGCATGGACCACAGGGTTCAAACCTAAACTTTTTCCTAAATGGGTCATAAAATCTACGCCTCCTGGAAACGTTCCCGCTCCTCCCATATACACCTGCTTTTCTTCATTAAGTCGACCAACCATATCCATATTAATCATAAGCTTAATCTTTTCCAAAGGCACTATAGGGTGTTCAACAAAATATTCACTTCCCAACAGTCCTTGCTCTTCAGCTCCAAAAGCAATAAATATAATACTGCGTTTTAATTCTAATTTGTACCCCACTAACTTTTCTGCTATTTCCAATAAAGCTGCAGTACCACTAGCATTATCATCGGCTCCGAAATGAATTGTATTTTTTTTATCCGATTTCGAAGAAGGTCCGCCCAAACCTAAATGATCATAATGTGCCCACAAAATAATGTATTCATTTTTTAAAATGGCATCATTACCTTCAATAAAACCTATAACATTACAGGTAGATACCAATGGTTTTTCCGCTACACCTTCTTCTACCCTTAATCTGGCTTTAAAATGTTGCTTATATCCTCTTTCAAAAGATTCAATTCCCGATTTTTTAAAATCTTTCACCAAATATTTCACAACACGCTTATTAGTTTTGCCACCTGGATAACGTCCTTCATTCTTTCTAGAAGTTAAAAATTTAATATGCTCCTTGATCTCGTTCTTGGTAATATCTGACTGAGAAAACAGCAAAAAACAATTTGCCATTAATAATAAACCTAAAAAGACCTTCTTCATAACTAAAATTAATTTATAAAATGTATAGTAAAAGTACAGCTATTGCTATGTAAAATTTAAACTTTTAAGACCAACAACATATCCTGAGGGATTTTCGTTATTTTTGAATTCATTGCAAATCAATAATTATATGAACAAATTAATTATTAGTATTGTAGTCACTATAAGCTTTATGGCTTGCAAACAGAACCCTGTAGAAAAAAAGTGCCAGTGAATTATCCTGAAACAAAGACAGTTGATAGTATAGACTCTTATTTTGGTGTTAAAGTTAACGACCCTTACCGTTGGCTAGAAGACGACAGAAGCAAGGAAACAGAAGCTTGGGTAAAAGCTCAAAATAAGGTAACCAACAACTATTTAAGCAACATTCCCTTTAGAAACGAACTTAAAGAACGCCTTTCAAATCTATGGAATTACGAAAAAATAAGTGCGCCATTTAAAGAAGGCAACTATATGTACTTTTCTAAAAATGATGGTTTACAAAATCAAAATGTTATTTACAGAAAAAAAGGAAATGGTAATGCAGAACTATTTTTAGACCCAAATACATTTTCTGAAAATGGCACAACTTCATTGGATACGTTAAGTTTTTCCAAAGATGGTAGCCGTTTAGCCTATTCTATTTCTGAAGGAGGAAGCGATTGGCGAAAAGTGATCGTTTTAAATGCTGAAACTAAAGAACAAATAGGGGACATACTAATAGATATCAAATTCAGCCAAATTTCTTGGTACAAAAACGAAGGCTTTTACTATTCAAGTTATGATAAACCAAATGGCAGCGAACTATCCGCCAAAACCGATCAGCATAAAGTATATTATCATAAACTTGGAACGCCTCAAAGTGAAGACACCCTTATTTACGGAGGAACACCAGAAGAAAAGCACCGGTACATCTATGCCAATGTTACCGAAGACAATAGATATTTAATCATCACACCGCGTATTTCAACATCGGGAAACAAACTCTTTATAAAAGATTTATCAAATAAAAACAGCCTGTTAGTTTCTATCTTAAATCATACCGATAGTGATTCACAAGTTATTGAAAATGAAGGCAGCAAATTATTTATAGTAACCAATCTAAATACACCAAACAAAAAAATAGTTTCAGTGGATGCTTCAAACCCAACCCCAGAACATTGGGTAGATGTCATTCCTGAAGCAGAACATGTGTTAAATATTTCGGTTGGGAGTGGTTATTTTTTTACGGAATATATGGTTGATGCCATCTCTATAGTTAAACAATACGATTACAATGGTAAATTAATAAAAGATATAGAATTACCAGGATTAGGAACCGCTTCTGGTTTCTCTGGGAAAAAAGAAGATTCAACGCTATATTATTCATTCACTAATTACAATACTCCTTCAAGTATTTATTCGTTAAACCCTAAAACAGGTGGCACCAATTTATATTGGTCACCAGACATCGACTTTAACAGTAATGACTACGAAAGCAAGCAAGTTTTTTATAATTCAAAGGATGGCACTAAAATCCCTATGATAATCACTCATAAAAAAGGCTTGAAACGGGATGGCAAAAACCCAACCATTCTTTATGGCTATGGTGGTTTCAATATTAGTTTAACACCTGCTTTTAGTATTACCAACGCCGTTTGGATGGAACAAGGTGGTATTTTAGCTGTACCTAATTTGCGTGGTGGTGGCGAATATGGTCGGAAGTGGCATCATGCAGGGACACAATTAAGAAAACAAAATGTGTTTGATGATTTTATCGCTGCCGCGGAATACTTAATAAATAACAAATACACGTCTTCAAATTATTTGGCTTTAAGAGGTGGTTCAAACGGAGGTTTATTGGTAGGCGCTGTTATGACTCAGCGACCTGATTTAGCAAAAGTAGTATTGCCAGCCGTTGGGGTTTTAGACATGTTACGCTATCATACGTTTACCTCAGGTGCAGGCTGGGCTTTCGATTATGGTACAGCCGAACAAAGCAAAAAGATGTTCGACTATTTAAAAGGCTATTCCCCAGTTCATAATGTAAAAGCTGGTGTAGAATATCCCGCGACTTTAATCACAACGGGCGATCATGACGACCGAGTGGTACCGGCTCATAGTTTTAAATTTGCTGCTGAACTACAAAGCAAACAATCTGGTAATAACCCAACATTAATACGCATTGAAACCGATGCAGGCCATGGTGCCGGAACACCTGTGAGTAAAACCATTGAGCAATATGCCGATATTTTTGGGTTTACACTTTTTAATATGGGGTTTGATGAATTACCCAACAAGATTGAAAGTTTTAAAGATTAAGTAGTATTTTGTGCTCGAACTAAATTAAAACATAAGGAACCATTCAATTACTTGAGCGGTTTTATATTTTAAACAGAAACTAAAAACACCTTTAATATTTTTATTTATTAATAAAAACAGAGAGACTTTTTCGTCGAAAACACATTAATTAACTATAATTCAATTATAAACTATCATTATTTGGTTATAAAAGGCATTTACAATAATTTTATGCCCGAAATGAACAAAGTCTTCAACAAATATTTATTATTTTTTGGTATAGCACTGATTACATGTGCTATAAGCCTTAATGCAAATTCAATAATTGAAGGCAATTATTTAAACTTTATTGAAGAAATAGGAGCTACTACAAATATAGCTTCTATCGATACCCATTCAAATAGCTTCTCTTTTAATTCTTCTAGACAAGAAAATGAAAGGAAATTTCTTTTTGAAACTACTGAAATTCAAGAAATAGAAAATGAGGAGGTGCCTGGTGAAGATAATCTTTTGTCTTTTCATTCTTATTCAACCACTTTTTTAAATGCTCAATTATTTAATGAATTGTCATTTCAACTACACAAGGGGGGTTCCCATAGTTATAAAAACTATTTTGACAAGTCTACAACAAAACTTCATGTAAGACTTCAAGTATTTATTATCTGATAATACATCATCTTGTAAACCATCATTTTTAGTTTACCTTTTTTTACTCAAATCTTAATTTAATTAACTGGCTGGTCATATAAAACTAGTATGGCTGCTATATATTCAATTTAACTCCAAATTATTTTAAACAAAATTTTTATGAAAAAAACAGCTGTTTTTATAGGCTTGCTTGTGCTTTTAATTCACACAAGTTGTCAAACAAAAAAAGAAGAAAAAAAAGAACAAACGGCCTTTCTTGTTACAAATCCCATTAAAAAAGATACCATAATAACCAAAGACTATGTGAGTCAAATCCATTCTATTAAACACATTGAAATAAGAGCCTTGGAAAAGGGATATTTAAAGCAAATATTTGTAGATGAAGGCCAACATGTTAAAACGGGGCAAGCCATGTTTCAAATAATGCCGAATATTTATCAGGCCGAATTACAAAAAGCAAAAGCTGAATCCAAAACAGCAGAAATTGAGCTAAAAAATACCAAATTATTGGCCGATGGGAATGTCGTGTCTCCAAACGAATTGGCTTTAGCAAATGCCAATTATGATAAAGCAATTGCTGAAGTTGCACTAGCACAAACCCACTTAGGTTTTACAAAAATCAACGCTCCTTTTGATGGTATTATGGACCATTTAGAAGCAAGGGAAGGAAGTCTTTTAGATGAAGGAGAGTTACTGACCACATTATCGGATAATAGTAAAATGTGGGTATATTTTAATGTGCCAGAAGCCGAATATCTTGATTATATAATGAGTGCTGATAAAAACGTGAAAAAAGAAGTAGCTCTTTTACTGGCCAACAATAAACGCTTTAATCAAAAAGGAATTGTAGAAACCATAGAAGGCGAATTTAATAACGAAACCGGTAACATTGCCTTTAGAGCAACATTTCCAAACCCAGACGGTATTTTAAGACATGGCGAAACAGGGAGTGTTTTAATGAATGTGCCTTTTAAAGATGTTATTATTATTCCTCAAAAAGCCACTTTTGAGATTTTAGACAAAACCTATGTTTTTGTAATTGGTAAGGACCATGTTGTAAGACAAAGAGAAATTACTATTGGTGCAGAACTACCACACTTATATATAATTAGTAAAGGACTAACAGAAAAAGATACCATCTTATTAGAAGGTATTAGGATGGTAAAAAACAATGAAAAAATCCTTACTAAGTTTTTAGAGCCAAATAAGGTATTGTCTGAATTAGACTTATATGCTGAATAATTCTAGAATTTAATCTACAAAAGAATGTTTAAAAAATTTATAAAAAGACCCGTTTTGGCTATTGTCATTTCGGTGATTATCGTATTTATAGGTGGACTTGCCATAAAGCAACTGCCTATTTCACAATTCCCCCAAATTGCACCTACTACGGTCAATATATTTATTGCTTATCCGGGTTCTAGTTCAGAAGTATTGGTTAATTCAACTTTAATTCCATTAGAAACGGCGATAAATGGTGTTCAAGACATGCGTTACATCGCATCCGATGCCACAAGTGCCGGTGAAGCAACCATACGTATTATTTTTGAACCAGGTGTAGATCCCAACGAAGCCGTTGTTAGGGTAAAAACACGTGTAGATCAAGTAATGCCTTTGCTTCCAGAACTCGTTCAACGTGAAGGGGTCGTTATTACACCTGTACAACCTAGTATGTTAATGTACGTTAACTTGTCTAGTTCAGATAAAAATAATGACGAAAAATTTCTTTACAACTACGCTTACACTAAGGTTATTCCAGAAATTCAACGTATTAATGGTATTGCAAGTGCACAAATATTAGGTAGCCGTAAATATGCCATGAGAGTTTGGCTAAAACCAGACCGCATGCGTGCTTATAATATTTCTGCGGAAGAAGTTTTAAAGGCCATGGAAGAGCAAAGCCTTTTGGCCAGACCTGGACGTTTAGGTCAAAGTTCAGGAATAACTTCGCAGTCCTTGGAATATGTGTTAACCTATCAAGACCGATACAACGAACCAGAACAGTATAAAGAGATTATTATTCGTGCCAATGAAGAAGGTGAAATTATCAAACTAGAGGATATTGCAGATGTAAAGCTAGGAAGTGAATTTTTCGATATTTATTCGAATCTAGATGGAAAACCTTCTGCTTCAATCGTTTTAAAACAAACCTTTGGAAGTAATGGTAGTGATGTTATTAAAGCAGTAAAAGATAAGTTAGACGAACTAAAAGTAGATTTGCCTCCAGATGTAGATTTTCAAATTAGTTACGATGTGTCCAACTTTTTGGATGCTTCCATTGAGCAAGTAATGCATACGCTTAGAGATGCGTTTATTCTGGTAGCCATCGTGGTATTCTTGTTTTTAGGCGATTGGCGTTCTACTTTAATTCCAATTATTGCGGTACCAGTGTCTTTAATCGGAGCCTTTTTTGTGATGCAGTTATTTGGTCTTTCCATCAACTTAATTACGCTTTTCGCATTGGTATTGGCCATTGGTATTGTGGTCGATAATGCTATTGTTGTGGTTGAAGCGGTCCATGTTAAAATGGAAGAGGAACATCTTACACCCTATAAAGCTTCATCCGAAGTGCTTGGCGAAATAGGGGGCGCTATTATAGCCATTACCTTAGTTATGGTTTCGGTGTTTATACCAATCTCATTTATGACTGGCCCTGTTGGGGTATTCTATCGCCAGTTCTCCATCACTATGGCTGGTTCTATTGTTATTTCCGCAATTGTTGCCTTAACATTAACGCCCGTTTTATGTGCCATGTTACTTAAAAACAACCATGGTAAAATCAAAAAATCACCAATAGACCGTTTTATCATATGGTTTAATAGAGGGTTTGAACGATTAACAGGGAAATATGTGGCCATTCTTAATAAAATAGTTGCTAGACGTATTGTAACCTTTGGAATTTTAGCGGCATTTTGTGCAGGCATTTATTTTACGAACGAAGTCTTACCAGCTGGATTTATACCAAACGAAGACCAAGGAATGATTTATGCCATCATTCAAACACCCCCAGGTGCAACCCTGGAACGTACCAATGACGTAGCTAGAAAACTTCAAAAAATTTGTGAAGAAACCGAAGGTGTGGAATCCGTTTCGTCTTTAGCCGGTTATGAAATCATGACCGAAGGTCGCGGTTCTAACGCTGGTACGTGTTTAATTAACTTAAAACCTTGGGGGGATCGTCATCATTCGGTTCACGAAATTATGGAAGAATTGGAAGAGGAAACCAAAAATTTAGGAGCGGTTATTGAATACTTCGAACCTCCTGCGGTACCTGGATTTGGATCTTCTGGAGGATTTGCCATGCGTTTGTTAGACAAAACCAACTCTACAGATTACCATCAATTTGAAAAAATCAACAACGCTTTTATGGAGGCTTTATCCAAACGTAAAGAACTTACGGGATTGTTCACCTTCTTTTCTGCAAACTATCCGCAATATGAGTTAAAAATTAACAACAAAATTGCCATGCAAAAAGGTGTTACCATTGGAAAAGCCATGGAAAACCTTAATATTTTAATAGGTAGTACCTACGAGCAAGGATTTATTCGATTTGGTAGATTCTTCAAAGTATATACACAAGCAGCACCAGAATACAGACGTTTACCATCAGATCTTGAAAAGCTATTTGTTAAAAATGAAACAGGTGAAATGGTACCTTATTCAGCATTCATGACTATTGAAAAGAAATTAGGTCCTAATGAAATCACTCGATACAATCTTTATAATTCGGCTTCCATTAGAGGGCTTCCAGCAAAAGGTTTTACAAGTGGTGATGCTATTAATGCCATTAAAGAAGTCGCTGCAAAAGAATTGCCAAAAGGTTACGATATTGCTTGGGAAGGATTATCCTTTGACGAAGCCAGCAGAGGCAACGAATCATTATACATTTTTATCATCGTATTGGTGTTCGTTTATTTTGTCTTAGCTGCCCAGTACGAGAGTTTCTTGTTGCCATTTGCTGTTATTCTGTCACTTCCTGTTGGGGTTTTTGGATCGTTCTTTCTTTTAAAAGCGATGGGATTGGCTAATGACGTATATGCCCAAATTGGTGTGATTATGCTTGTTGGTCTATTGGGTAAAAATGCCGTATTAATTGTAGAGTTTGCGGTGCAAAAACACAGGCAAGGCGTCACGATTTTAGAAGCTGCAATCGAGGGCTCAAAAGCACGTTTTAGACCTATTTTAATGACCTCTTTTGCTTTTATTGCTGGATTAATTCCATTAGTTGTAGCAACTGGCGCAGGAGCTATTGGTAACAGAACCATTGGAGGATCTTCTTTAGGCGGTATGCTTATCGGGACACTTTTTGGTGTGTTAATCATCCCTGGGCTTTATTATGTTTTTGCTAAAATGGCTGAAGGTAGAAACCTCATTAAAGATGAAGCTAGCGAACCACTTTCGGAAGAATTTATTAGACAAAACGAAACCGAAAACCAAACAAATATTAATACCTATAGTATTAGCAAATTAAAAAAACTGTTAAAAAAACTTAGTAAAAACAACAAAGATGAATAACATAAAAACAGATATAAAACGTTGTTTGGTTGCTGTTCTGGCTGTACTATCCCTATATTCTTGTGTACCAACCAAAAACATAAGAGAAGAAAATAAAACCGTCCCAGAGCAATATAAAAACCAATCATCAGATACCATCAATACCGCAATGGTAAAGTGGAAAGACTTTTTTTCAGACCCAAATTTAGTCATCTTAATTGATAGTGCTTTAGCAAATAACCAAGAGCTAAACATGATGTTACAAAAGGTAGAAATGTCTAAAAATGAAATAAAAGCAAGACGCGGGGAATATTTGCCCTTTGTTGGCTTTTATGCTGGCGCAGAAGTTGAAAAAGTTGGGGAATTTACCCGAAATGGTGCCGTGGAAAAAAACCTAAACATTCATGAGGAAGAAGCCTTTCCAGAGCCCTTAACTAATTTTTCAGCAGGACTTTCCGCCTCTTGGGAAGTGGACGTGTGGAAAAAACTTCGCAACGGTAAAAAAGCAGCCGTTTTAGAATACCTAGCGTCTGTTGAAGGTAAAAACTTCATGGTTACACAATTAGTTTCGGAAATTGCAAGTGCCTATTACGAGCTGATGGCTTTAGATAATCAATTAACGATTATCGAGCAGAATTTAGACATTCAACAAAATGCATTAGAAATGGTAAAGCTTCAAAAAGAAGCTGCAAGAGCTACACAATTGGCCGTAAGACGTTTTGAAGCCGAAGTGTACAAAAACCAAAGCAATAAATTTCAAATTCAGCAAAAAATTGTGGAAACCGAGAATTTAATCAACTTTTTAGTGGGACGCTATCCGCAAAAAGTACAAAGAAGTTCTCAAGATTTTATTATAAAAACAGTCGATGTAATCGCTACAGGACTGCCTTCGCAATTATTATCAAACCGTCCAGATATTAGAAAAGCCGAATTTGAATTATCAGCTACAAAATTAAATGTTAAGGTGGCTAAAGCTAACTTTTTTCCTTCAATAGGTCTTAGGGCCGGCTTAGGTTTAGAAGCTTTTAAACCTAAATTTCTAACGAGTACACCAGAGTCATTAGCCTATTCTTTAGTAGGAGATATGGTATCGCCGTTAATCAACAGAAATGCGATTAAAGCAGAATATAGCTCTGCAAATAATCGACAATTAGAAGCTGTTTTCGAGTATGAAAAAACCATATTAAATGCCTATATCGAGGTAGAAAATCAGCTGTCAAATGTGCAAAATCTTAAAGAAAGTTATCTGCTTAAAGAAGCACAAGTAGAAGCTCTAACAGAATCGATTGATTTGTCTATTCAACTATTCAAATCGGCAAGAGCAGAATACACAGAAGTTTTGTTAACCCAAAGAGAAGCTTTAGATTCTAAAATTGAAATTATAGAAACTAAAAGAGACCAATTGTTAGCCCATGTAAAACTGTATCAAGCCTTGGGTGGCGGCTGGAATTAAAACCGCCCAATTATAAAAATTTAAAAACCGTTCAATAATTTGAGCGGTTTTTTTATGCTATTTTTGCGACATGCTACAAGTAAACAACCTGACATTCCAATACAAAAAACAACCTATTTTAAAAGATATTGGTTTCTCTGTTAAAACAGGTCAACATTTTGCTGTTATAGGTGAAAGCGGTTCAGGAAAAAGTACCCTTCTAAAATTACTTTACGGGACTTACGATTTAAATGAAGGTCAGATTTTTTGGAAAGATAAGGAAATATTAGGTCCAAAACACAACCTCATTATTGGACCTGAATTCATGAAATACGTGGCGCAGGAATTCGATTTGATGCCTTTCATTACGGTCGCCGAAAATATTGGTGCGTTTCTTTCTAATTTTTATCCTGATGAAAAACAGGCGCGTATAAAAGAGTTGTTGGAAGTGGTAGAGCTACAGCCCTATGCTAATACAAAAGCGAAAGAATTAAGCGGCGGACAAAAGCAACGGGTTGCTATAGCAAAAGCCATTGCGAAACAACCCGAGGTATTACTGCTCGATGAACCTTTTAGCCATATTGATAATTTCAAAAAACAATCGCTACGCCGAAGTCTTTTTAAATATCTGAAAGAAAAGCATATCACTTGTATTGTCGCCACACACGATAAAGATGACGTGCTTTCATTTTCTGATCAGATGATCGTATTGCACGATGCCAAAATTATGGCAAAAGGCAGGCCTGAACAACTGTACAAAAATCCACAAAACAAATTGATTGCTTCATTTTTTGATGAGTTTAATGATATAGAGAATTATGGCATTGTCTATGCAAATCAATTGAAATTAGTCGAAAATTCAAACTTAAAAGCAACAGTTAAACACTCTTATTTTAAAGGAAGTTATTACTTAATTGAAGTCGATTTGAATGGGGAAATTGTTTTTTTTGAAAATGATATTGATTTAGAAAAGGGTCTAAATATTTGTCTTTCTGTATTAAAATAATCTAAAATATCTTTTCGATTTTAAACTGTTGCTCCCTAAAAACAACCGCATTCCCCACTGTATTCCCCATAAGTAATTGCCCAATAGGGGTATGGGGCGAAATAGCATAAAACACGTCGTTATCTACTTTTAGTTCACCGGCACTTATAGCAATAAAATAGTTGCTTTTGTTGGTGTAAACAACAGATCCCAAACCAATAAATTCTGAAGTATTTGAAATATATATCTTTGATAAGCTTTCTTTGATTTTTTGAATTTCCGCCAATTGGTTTCCTGCTTTTTCACGTTCCAATTGCAGCATTGCCCTACCTGTTTCATGTTTATCCCCGGCACTACTTTTGGTTTCGGACGTTAAAGATTCCTGTATTTCGTTAATCGTATTTTGAATCGTATTGAACCTGTTTTCAACAAAATCAAAGCATTGCGCATACAGCTGTTTTTTAATTTCTAAACTCGAAGCCATGGCTTAATCGTAATTTAAAGGACCAAAAAAGCGCATTTGACGCATGATCCAATTCTTTCTGCCTTGAATATAACTGGTTGCAGGATTAGCTCTGTATCGCAACGGACTGGGTAGAATAGCGGCAATGGCAGCAGCTTCTTGTTGACGTAAATTGGCAGCAGATCTTTTAAACCAATGTTGCGCTGCTGCTTCGGCACCATAAATACCGTTGCCCATTTCAATGCTGTTTAAATAAACTTCCATAATACGTTCTTTAGACCAAATTAATTCTATTAAAAACGTAAAATAAGCTTCTAAACCTTTACGTAACCAACTACGCTGTGGCCATAAGAAAACGTTTTTTGCTGTTTGTTGGCTAATGGTACTTGCGCCTCTGGTACGCTTGCCTTTTTTGTTGTACACAAGCGCTTTTTCAATGGCTTTCATGTCAAACCCATGATGGTTTAAAAAATTTTGATCTTCGCTACAAATCACTGCTAGTTGCAGGTTTTTGGAAATATGGTCTATAGACTCCCAATCGTGTTTCCAAACGATATCTTTTCCATCCATTTTTTGCTCAACAGTTCGTATAACCATGAGTGGGGTAACAGGAATGGGCATCCACTTAAACACAATAACCAATCCTATTGAAATTACAAAAAACCAAAGGAGGCTTTTAAATAAAAACCTAAATAATTTTCTAATCATGCTATGCAATTAATTGTGCTAATTCCTTTCCTACCAAGCTCCCAATGGCTATTCCCATACCGCCGAGTTTTACACCGCAATATACATGATTACTCAATGGTTTTACAATAGTATTTTTTTGTTTTCCAACGCCCATAATACCACTCCACCTTTGTTCAATTTCAAACGGAGTTTCAGGTAAAATAACCGTTTTTAATATACTTTCCAATTTGTTTTGAATAAAATCGGTTTGAGCAAAATCGGTTGTTTCTTCTCCTTTAAAATCTAGGTTTCTGCCACCACCTAACAAAATTCGATTATCAATATTTCTAAAATAATAAAACCCTTTGTCTAAATGAAACGTGCCTTTTATGTGGAGATTATCTATAGGTTTTGTAATGAGTACCTGTGCCCGTGCTGGTTTTACATCTTCTTTTATCAGTTGCGCCGCAAAACCATTAGTAGCAATACATAGTTTTGATGTTGAAAACTCAACGGCATTGGTTTTTATTTTTACTGAGTCGGCTGTTTCTGAAAAGCCTTCTACCGTTATGTTATTTAATATTTTAACACCTTTTGATTGTACTTTTTGAAGTAGAGCTTCCATCATCTTTCCTGTATCTATCTGTCCTTCAAACGAATTAAAAATATAATGCTCTTTTATGTTTTTAAAATGAAAGCCGTTTGGCTTCATGCTGAAAACATCCTTTTTAAATATAGGTTGAAGCAATTTATTGATGTCTGTTTGTTTTGAAAGGCATGCTTCAAACAAATTATCATCATTTAAAAACAACTCATAACCACCATAGTTTTGATAATTTATAGTACGCTCACCCAAAATTTCTTTTAACAGCTGTAAACCATTCACACGCTTACTTACAAGATTAAAAACTTCTTCTTCCGAATGTGATTTTAGGTCATCAAGTATTTCACTAAGGCTACCAAAACAGGCAAATCCTGCATTTTTTGTACTGGCGCCTTGTGGCAACATGCCTTTTTCCAATACTAATATGTTAGCTTTTGGGTATTGGTCTTTTAACTGTAAGGCACAACTTAGTCCCACAATACCGCTTCCAACAATAGTAAAATCTATGTTGGTAAACCACGATTTTATTTCCCAATAAGAGAGAGTCATTTTTCGTTGATGGTATTTGGGTTCTGGGTTTTAGGTGTTGGGTGTTGGGTTTTTCGAATCAGCTTTGAAACTATTTAACTTTGCAACTTTGAACCTTTGTAACTTTGTAACTTTGTAACTTAAAAAAAAAAGAACACCATAAAAAACTCCGAAATTGCTTTCGGAGTCTTTACTATTTATTCTTCAACTTGTTTTTCTATAACAAAATCTTCCATAAATTTAGTGGTATAATTTCCAGCTAAATAATCTGGATGATCCATTAATTGTCTATGGAACGGAATGGTGGTTTTTATACCTTCTATTACGAATTCATCTAAAGCACGCTTCATTTTATTGATGGCTTCTTCTCTGGTTTGTGCCGTTGTGATTAACTTGGCAATCATAGAATCGTAATTTGGCGGGATGGTATAACCTGCATACACGTGAGTATCTAAACGCACACCATGGCCTCCTGGGGCATGTAACGTTGTGATGGTTCCTGGTGATGGACGGAAACCGTTAAACGGGTCTTCGGCATTAATACGACACTCGATAGAATGTAATTTTGGTAAATAATTTTTACCAGAAATTGGCACTCCTGCAGCCACAAGTATTTGTTCACGAATTAAATCGAAATCGATAACTTGCTCTGTAATTGGGTGTTCTACCTGAATACGCGTATTCATCTCCATAAAGTAGAAATTACGGTGTTTATCTACTAAAAACTCGATGGTTCCTGCACCTTCGTATTTAATATACTCTGCTGCCTTAACTGCTGCTTTTCCCATTTTTTCACGAAGTTCATCGGTCATAAATGGTGAAGGTGTTTCTTCGGTTAGTTTTTGATGGCGACGTTGGATAGAACAATCTCTTTCTGATAAATGACATGCCCTTCCAGTAGAATCTCCTACAATTTGAATTTCAATATGTCTTGGCTCTTCAATAAGTTTTTCCATGTACATATCGTCATTTCCAAAAGCAGCTTTACTTTCTTGACGAGCGGAATCCCAAGCGTCTTTTAAGTTTTCTGGTTTCCAAACGGCACGCATGCCTTTCCCACCACCACCGGCAGAAGCTTTAAGCATTACTGGATAGCCCGTTTTTTTGGCTATTTTTTCACATTCTTCAAATGACTTTATAACCCCTTCGCTTCCTGGAACACAAGGTACGCCTGCAGCAATCATAGTAGATTTTGCATTGGCTTTGTCTCCCATCCTGTCAATCATTTCTGGAGAAGCACCAATAAATTTTATACCGTGTTCTTCACAAATTTTTGAAAACTTAGCATTTTCAGATAAAAAACCATAACCAGGATGAATAGCGTCTGCATTAGTAATTTCGGCAGCCGCAATAATATTGGATATTTTTAAATAAGATAAACTACTAGATGGAGGTCCTATACAAACGGCTTCGTCTGCAAATTTAACGTGCAAACTTTCTGCATCGGCTGTAGAATAAACAGCAACTGTTTTTATGCCCATTTCTTTACAGGTTCTAATAACACGCAATGCTATTTCCCCTCTATTGGCAATCAATACTTTTTTAAACATAATTTTATAAAAATTATGAATTCAGAATTCTGAATTCTGAATTAATTAAGATGGATCTACTAAAAATAATGGTTGGTCGAATTCTACAGGTGAAGAATCGTCAACTAATATTTTAACTATTTTACCTGAAACTTCAGATTCGATTTCGTTGAAAAGTTTCATTGCTTCTATAATACAAAGCACATCACCTTCGGCAATGGTTTGTCCAACCTCTACAAATAAAGGCTTATCTGGAGATGGTTTTCTATAAAAAGTTCCAATAATTGGCGATTTTATAGTGATATATTTTGAGTCCTCTGCTGCTGGAGCGACAGACGCAGAAGGTTCCGCAGTTGGTTTTGCTTCAGCAACAGGCACTGCCATTTGTGGCATTTGAGCCGCTACAGGCGCATAATGCACTGCTGTTGTTTCGGAATCTGATCCTGTTTTTATGGTGATTTTAATATCATCCATTTCTAGTTTAACCTCGCTTGCCCCAGATTTGGCAACAAATTTGATTAAGTTTTGAATTTCTTTAATATCCATAATCTTACTAATTAGTTAATGGTTAGTTTACTGAATTATATGCCCATTTTAAATAAATGGCACCCCAATTAAATCCGCCTCCAAAAGCGGCAAAAATTATATTATCTCCTTTTTTAAGTTGTGATTCATAGTCACTTAATAGTAATGGTAACGTAGCAGATGTCGTATTACCATATTTGTGAATATTAATCATAACTTTCTCTTCTTCCAATTCGATGCGTTGTGCGGTAGCGTCAATAATACGCTTATTTGCTTGATGCGCTGCCAACCAATCAACATCTTTTTTTGTTAAATTATTACGCTCTAATATTTTAACAGTGGCATCTGCCATGTTGAATACCGCGTTTTTAAATACTGTTTTCCCTTCTTGAAAAGCATACTGTCCCCCTTTTTCTATGGCTTCTGGGGTTATTGGAAATGAAGAACCTCCATAGGTAGCCTGTAAAAACTCCCTACCTGTTCCGTCACTTCTTAGATATTCATCCTGAAGCCCTAAACCTTCTTCATTCGGTTCGAATAAAACGGCACCTGCTCCATCACCAAAAATAATACAAGTGGCTCGGTCTTTATAATTAATAATTGAAGACATTTTATCGGCTCCAATTAACAATACATTTTTGTAACGCCCAGATTCAATATAACTAGCTGCTACAGACATCCCATATAAAAAACTAGAACATGCAGCATCCATATCGAATGAAAATGCATTTACCGCACCTATTTCGGTAGCCGTAAAAGAAGCTGTTGAGGCCGCTTTCATATCTGGAGTTGCCGTTGCAACAATAACAAGTTCAATCGTTTTAGGGTCTATGCCTTTTTTATTAATAAGGTCTTGTGCTGCTTTAATAGCTAAATAAGAAGTTCCTTTTCCCTCGTCTTTAAGAATTCGACGCTCTTTTATTCCTGTTCTAGAAGTTATCCATTCATCATTAGTATCAACCAATGTTTCAAGAATTTGATTAGTTAATACGTATTCTGGCACATAAGCACCAACAGCGGTTATTGCTGCTGAGATTTTTCCCATAACTTTATAGTTAAATTGATCAAAAAATCATTAAAATTGAACAAAAACGCTCAAAATGTTGCGAAAACTACTAAAATTTGACGAAACATTGTGCAAATTACGTGTTTTTGTCCTTTAGAAAAAGCATATCATAAAAAAAACGCTCACATGTGAGCGTTTTATTATATGCGTGCATACAATTTATGCTACGTTTTCTACAGCTTCAGAGTTATCAATTAACACTTGACCTCTGTAATATAATTTTCCTTCGTGCCAGTGAGCTCTGTGGTATAAATGTGCTTCACCAGTTGTTGGGCAAGTAGCAATCTGTGGCGCAGTTGCTTTGTAATGTGTTCTTCTTTTATCTCTTCTTGTTTTTGAGATTTTTCTCTTAGGATGTGCCATTTTTTATGTTTATTTATCCGTTAATAGTTTCTTTAATGTATTCCAACGAGGATCGGTTTCCTCTTCAGTTTCTTTTTCTTCCTTAAGCTTCGGGCTTAATTCTTCTAGTTTTTTAAGTATATCGGAGTCTAAAGTTCCGTCTTTAACTCCAGGATGTATACGTTTTAATGGTACCGAAAGTACAATTAACTCGTAAATATATTGTTGAATGTTAATTTCGTATGTACCGTGAGGTACAATAAGAATATCTACAAACTCATCATTGTATTCATCTCCAAACTTTACCACTAAATCGAACTCATTTTTTATGGGTTGATCGAAAGGTTCGTTTGTTAAATCGCAATTAACATTTACAAATCCTGAAATTTTAAAGTTTAATTCCAATAATGTTGTTTTCTTATCTAATACAAGATCTACGTTAACATTTACATCATTAAACTCTTCATACTCAAAATATTCAAAGAACGTTTTCTCAATTTTATACTCAAAATGATGCTTTCCAATCTTTAATCCCACAAATGGGATTGTAAACTCTTTTAATGGCTTCATTCTCACATCTATTTTGAGCCTGCAAATATATAAATTTTTATTTAAGCAACATTACTTATAAACATTTTTTTGTTTACATCTTTTGATTTGATTTTTTCAAGGGATTTGACGTAAGCTTCTCATAATCAAATCTATTTTTAAATATTTGAATCGCGGCAAAAACAGCTTCCTTAAACGAGTTCTCGTCTGCTACCCCTTTTCCTGCAATTTCGTAAGCTGTTCCATGGTCTGGAGAGGTTCTAATTTTATTCAACCCCGCAGTAAAATTAACGCCTTGACCAAAAGACAGTGTTTTAAAAGGTATTAAACCCTGATCATGATAGGTGGCTACAATGGCATCAAAATTTTTGTAATTATTGGATCCAAAAAAACTATCGGCAGCATAAGGTCCAAATACTAATTTACCTTCTTCTTTAATTTTTTGAAGCGTTGGTCTTAAAATAGTATCGTCTTCGTTACCAATAACGCCATTATCGCCAGTATGTGGATTAATGCCCAAAACGGCTATTTTAGGTCTAATTATATTAAAGTCTTTTAAAAGTGAATTGTAAACTGCATTTATTTTTTTAATGATTAAAGCTTTAGATAGATGCCCTACAATATCTTTTACAGGCACATGGTCTGTTAACAATCCTATTCTTAATGTGTCGGTTACCATAAACATAAGGCTTTCGCCTTCTAACTGTTGGGCCAGATAATCGGTATGTCCAGGAAATTTAAATGCTTCGGACTGTATATTGTGTTTATTTATAGGCGCAGTAACCAAAACATCTATTTGACCGTCTTTAAGTGCTTTTGTCGCCATTTGTAAAGACTTAATGGCATACGCTCCTATTTTAACATCTTCTTTACCAAACTCAATATTTACAGGTTCATTCCAGCAATTAAACACATTAACCTTTCCAAAAATGAGTTGATTTAAATTGTTAATGCTGTTAAAATTGATTTCTGAATTAAAATGTGTTTTGAAAAAATTCATGACTTTTGCCGAAGCAAAAATTACAGGCGTACAGAACTCTAGCATCCTAGAGTCTTCAAACGTTTTTAAAACAATTTCTCCACCAATGCCATTTAAGTCACCTATTGATATGCCAACTACTATATTTTCCGATTTCTTCATTAAGAATGACAAGTTTTGTTTGTAATTTTGATATTCATTTGGAATCGCAAATTTAGTTAAATAAACAAACAATATTATGTTTACCGGAATAATTGAAGATATTGGGACTGTTTCCAATTTAAAAACAGAATTAGACAACCTTCACATCACAGTTAAAAGTACGATTACCCCCGAATTAAAAATAGACCAAAGTGTCGCACATAACGGTATTTGTTTAACGGTTGTTGCCATTAATAGTAATGAATATACTGTTACCGCCATAAAGGAAACCCTAAACAAAACCAATTTAAGCACTCTTAAAATTGGTGACCAAATAAATTTAGAACGCGCCATGAAACTAGGTGACAGGCTCGATGGGCATATTGTGCAGGGGCATGTTGACCAAACTGCTGTTTGTACCCATGTTGAAGAAGCTAATGGTAGTTGGGTATTTTCTTTTGATTATGATGATTCGCTTAATAATATTACCATTGAAAAAGGCTCGATAACCATAAACGGCACAAGTTTAACGGTTGTAAACTCAAAAAAAGACAGTTTTAGCGTTGCCATTATACCTTATACCTATAATCATACAAACTTTAACACCTTTAAGAAAGGCACCATTGTTAATTTGGAATTTGATGTTTTAGGAAAATATGTCTCTAGACTTTTAGAGCTTAGAGCGTTAAACTAACTATTATTGTTTTTAAACAATAGTTTTTTAACACCATAGAACAAGCCAACACAAACACCTAATAGCACACCGCCATCTATAGGTAAACCATAGCCAGATGGTGGTCCTGGTGGTGGTGGATCATCTCCAGTTTGAGCAGCGCATACAAAACTTATTAATACAAATAAGATTGAGACAACTATTCTTTTGTTTTGTATTATCATTGGATACAAGTTATAAAAAAAACTGGGCGAACAAAATAACTACACAAAATACAGCATTAAAAACACCTGTAAAGCGTTAAAAATGTCCGACGAAACACAATTGTTTTACTATTTAAAACGATACTATTCTAAAAAAAGTACCTATCTGATATGAAAAAAATAATCCCTCATTTTTTATTATCGTAGCAAATATATATAAATATAGTACAGAAAAGAAATTTAAAAAAGGGGGTATTAAATATTACGGCAATCCAAAAACTTGTATCGAGAGCACTAATATTTATGGATACCTTCATAAAATCAGCTAAACAACGGGGTCACACTATATCCCATAAAGAACATTACAGGACTATTATTACTGTTTATGGAATAGAATCTCAACACACCTCCATCTAAGAGAAAAAAGTAAACGAATTATAATAAAAAATAATCCTGTTAAAAAAAAATTCCATGCTGTTTGCAAATAAAAAGGCTTCAAAGAGTTAAAACTCTGTGAAGCCTTGATTTTTCTAGTGGTCCCACCTGGGCTCGAACCAGGGACCACCTGATTATGAGTCAGGTGCTCTAACCAACTGAGCTATAGGACCGATTTCGTATATTTTACCATCTTAAAACAGCATCACACCGAAATTGGCTGCGAATTTAATACTAATTTTAAAACTCTACAAGAAAATTATTCTTTTAAACTAATTTCTTGACACAACTCTATAAGAACACCATGCGTAGTCTTGGGATGCAGAAAAACAACGCGCTTATTATCAGCTCCTTTTTTGGGTATGTCGTTTAAAACCACAAAACCTTCTTGGGTCAATCTTTTTATTTCAGCTTCAATATCATCGACATCAAAAGCAATGTGATGGATGCCTTCTCCTCTTTTATTAATAAACTTCGCTATAGGGCTGTCATCATTTGTGGCTTCCAAGAGTTCTATTTTATTATTCCCCATCATAAAAAACGATGTTTTAACGCCTTCGCTTTCCACAACTTCAGTTTTATAACATAGTTTACCAAATAGTTTGGCATACAATTCATTAGCTTCGTCTAAGTTTTTAACGGCTATTCCTATATGTTCAATTTTATTCATTTACCAATTCTTTATAGTAAGATACAAATTTTGTAAACCTAAAAGCAAGATAATCTTTAAATAACCGCTATTTTTGTATTCTAAACCTTTAATAGGTATTAAAATGAGTAACGTAGAGGAAAGTCAAAGACAAAAAAAAATAGGATCGGTTTTACAACGCGATTTAGTTGAAGTGCTACAAGGTGCCGCTACACAAGGCGGCTTACATGGTATATTAATATCGGTGTCTAAAGTTAAAGTAACGGTCGATTTATCGGTTGCTAAAGTATATTTAAGTATTTTTCCTAACGATAAAGCAAAGGAATTGTTGGTGGGAATCAAGTCAAACACACCGTTAATTAGACACGAATTGGCGCAACGCACTAAAAACCAGTTACGCCGTATGCCTAATTTAGAGTTTTTTATAGACGATTCTTTAGAGTATATCGACCAAATCGACAAATCTTTAAAAGGGCAGGAAAACCCCATTAAAGACCCCTCTATTTTAGACAAAAGGAAAAAATCTTAATTATAAATTGAATGTCCCCTTATATATAGCAAAACGTTATTTACGCTCAAAAAGCAGTAACAATGCTATTAATTTTATTACCATTATAGCCGTAATTGGTGTTATTTTAGGTTCTGCTTCCTTATTTATTGTACTTTCTGGCTTTTCGGGTTTAAAAGATTTCACACTACAGTTTTCTAGCATTATAGATCCTGATTTGAAAGCTGAAACGGCAAAAGGAAAATCGTTTATTTTAACCAATGATGATGTAAGTAAGCTTAATAAGTTAAGTGACATTGCCCAATATGCCAAAATTGTTGAAGAGCGTGTTATTATATCCTCCCAAGATAAGAATACCATTGCCACTATTAAAGGTGTTGACGAACATTTTGAACAAGTCGTTAGTTTTGATACCGTTATAGAACACGGCAATTGGATAGAACCAAAATCACAACAAATCATGGTTGGTTGGGGTATTGCAAACAGTTTATCGTTAGGTATTTTAGATTACGTCAACCCCATAAACGTTTATGTTCCAAAACCAGGAAAAGGACAAATAACCTCCACAAAAAATGCGTTTAACAGTATTAACGTTATTAATGTTGGTGTGTTTTTTATTAATGAAAAACTAAACGACACCTATGTGTATGCTCCTATAGATTTGGCTCAAAACCTCTTAAATTACGAACCCAACCAAATAAGTGCCATAGAGTTTAAACTTAAGGAAGGCATAGACGAAGCCCTTGCAAAAGAACATATTCAAGCCATCTTGGGCAATAAAGTGGTTATAAAAAACAGAGCGCAATTAAACGATGCCCTATATAAAATGCTTAACACCGAAAACCTTTTTGTCTATCTCTTATTAACCCTAGTATCAACTCTATTGATTTTTAATATTTTAGGCTCTCTTATTATGATGGTGCTAGAAAAAAAGCTATCATTAAACACCCTTTTTAATTTAGGGTTGCCTATAAATAAAATACGAAAAATTTTCTTTATACATGGTTCCGTAATGACTCTTTTAGGGGCTTCATCTGGATTGATCTTAGGTTTACTAATCGTTTTTATTCAAAAAACATTTTCGTTGGTTATGATAACCCCGTCGCTGGCTTACCCCGTAAACATTAAAATTGAAAATTTATTTATTGTGTTTATAACCATTTCGATTTTGGGTATTATTGCTTCAAAAATAGCATCGGTACGCATTACAAAATCTTTGGTGGAAGAAACACATTAATTTGGGCGAGTTGCCATAAAAAAATGGCAAACAGGCTGTCCGCTATATCTTTTTTGCTTTTATTGGCAAAAATGGATGCCGCTTCCATCCTTCTCGCAAAAATCCATCTCGTTTTACAAGCACCTTAGAAATAAATCGATGTTCATTGGGTTGCCCGCAAAAGCGATAGTAGTGGATAGCTTTTGGCGAGGCACGCATCGAGCCAAAACTAGTAATGGATAGCGCGGTGGCTTGCCATTTGCCCATGCAAAAAAATTATTCTGTAAATTGATAATTGGCAAATTGTTCCAATACCTCATCAAAGGCTGCAAACACATCTTCAGATTGGTCGCTGGTGACCATTTTGGTTCTTAATTCTTTAAAATGCGGAATGTTTTTAAAGTAATTGGTATAATGGCGACGGGTTTCAAAAACGCCCAAGGTTTCGCCTTTCCAATCGATAGCCATTTGCAAATGACGACGGGCTGCCTCAACACGTTCTTCAATGGAAATGGGCGTTAAGTGTTCGCCTGTTTTAAAATAGTGCTTTACTTGTTTAAAAAACCACGGATTGCCAATACTGGCACGCCCTATCATGGCACCATCAAGTCCGTAACTATCGCGCATTTCCATAGCTTTTTCTGGGGTGTCAACATCACCATTTCCAAATACGGGTATGTGCATGCGTGGATTGTTCTTTACTTCGGCAATGGGTCTCCAATCGGCATGACCTTTGTACATTTGGGCACGGGTGCGCCCATGTATGGCTATGGCTTTGCAGCCGACATCTTGCAATCTTTCAGCCACCTCAAGAATTTTTATGGAATCGTGGTCCCAGCCCAAACGGGTTTTTACGGTTATGGGTATGTTGGTGCGTTTTACCATTTCCTTAGTAAGTTGTTCCATCAAGCAAACATCTTTTAAAATGCCTGCGCCCGCACCTTTGCTCACTACTTTTTTTACGGGACACCCAAAATTAATATCGATGATGTCTGGTTGGGATTTTTCAACAATATCAATGGTTTGGAGCATGCTTTCTAAATTGGCTCCAAATATTTGAATGCCGACAGGCCGTTCCTTTTCATAAATATCCAACTTCATAACGCTTTTGGCAGCATTACGAATTAAACCTTCGCTCGACACAAACTCGGTGTACACCACATCGGCACCTTGTTCTTTACACAAAGCACGGAATGGTGGGTCACTTACATCTTCCATAGGCGCAAGAAGCAAGGGGAAATCGGGAAGCTGTATGTTGTCTATTTTTACCACATCAAAAAATTTGGTGTAAAATTAGTGTTTTTTGAGTAATTGTGTATCTTCATCATAATCAAACTCTAATCCATTACTTTTTTTGAAGATTCCTTTTGAACCCTTAATTTTTGGTTATCATATTAATAGCCACTTGGTTTTAGAATACTTGGCTTTCTTTGTAGCCTATAGGTATTATGTTTTTTTGAGAAAAAGACATGTGGATTCTATTCCTTCAATGAATCGTCTTTCCATTATTCTTGGCGCTGCCATTGGCGCTTTAATTGGTTCTCGATTGGTTGGGTTTTTAGAAAACCCGATGATTGAATTTTCAAAAGAAAACATCATCCAACTATTAAACACCAAAACCATTATGGGCGGTTTGTTTGGTGGATTGCTTGGTGTGGAATTGGCTAAAAAGATCATTGGTGAGTCAAATTCTTCTGGCGATTTGTTCGTCTTTCCTATTATTCTGGGCATTTTTATTGGTCGAATTGGCTGTTTCCTATCGGGTGTTAATGAGTTTACATATGGCAATGAGACACATTCAATCTTCGGAATGGATTTAGGAGATGGTGTATTGCGCCACCCAACATCGCTTTACGAATTGGTGTTTTTGGTACTGCTGTTTTTCAGCTTAACATACATTAAAAATAACTTCAGCTTAGAAAATGGCGAACGCTTCAAATGTTTTATGCTACTGTATTTCGGATTTCGCTTTTTTATAGAATTTTTAAAACCCAATATCTTTTATGTATTTGGTTTAAGTAGCATCCAAATATTATGCATAATTTGTTGGCTTTATTATTATAAATTCATCTTTCAAAAACTTAAAAATGCCAACTAGAAAATATACCTATTACGATTTTACTTTAAGTTTGTGTCCAGACTGTTTAAAGCGGGTTGACGCCAAAATAGTGTTTGAAGATGGTAACGTTTATATGCTAAAACGCTGTAACGAACATGGCCATAGCAAAGTATTAATTGCCGATGATATTGAGTACTACAAAAACATACGTAACTACAATAAACCTAGCGAAACGCCATACACCTTCAATACAAAAACACATTACGGTTGCCCTTACGATTGTGGTTTGTGCCCAGACCACGAGCAACACAGTTGCCTAACCGTTATAGAGGTTACCGATAGGTGTAATCTAACTTGCCCAACCTGTTACGCAGGTTCCTCGCCCACTTATGGCCGCCACCGTACGTTAGATGAAATTAAAAAAATGCTCGATACCATTGTTAAGAACGAAAGAGAACCCGATGTGGTACAAATTTCGGGAGGCGAACCCACAATTCACCCACAGTTTTGGGAGATTTTAGATTATGCCAAATCACTTCCTATTCGCCATTTAATGTTGAATACCAACGGTATAAAAATTGCAAAGGATAGCGCTTTTGCGGAAAAATTAAAAACCTACGCCCCCGATTTTGAAATCTATTTACAGTTTGATTCGTTTGAAGATCGTGTTTTGCAAGAATTACGAGGCGCCAATTTAAGTGACATCCGAATGAAAGCACTTGAACATTTGAACGCCGTAAACCTTTCAACAACTTTAGTGGTAACACTTCAAAAAGGCTTAAATGATAATGAGATAGGAAAAATAATAGATTTTGCTTTACAACAAAAATGTGTTCGTGGGGTTACCTTTCAGCCTACTCAAATTGCCGGCAGATTAGAACATTTTAATCCCGAAACCGATAGAATGACACTTACTGAAGTGCGCCGAAAAATATTAGAACAAACCAGTATTTTCAATCCCGATGATTTGTTGCCTGTACCTTGTAATCCTGATGCTTTGGTTATG
This sequence comes from Mariniflexile sp. HMF6888, assembly GCF_044335535.1. Lineage (NCBI taxonomy): Bacteria > Pseudomonadati > Bacteroidota > Flavobacteriia > Flavobacteriales > Flavobacteriaceae > Mariniflexile > Mariniflexile sp. HMF6888. The sequence goes on from NZ_JBIQVZ010000003.1 coordinate 155,053, forward strand.
GGGTATGCTTTAAAACTTGGAGGCGACGTTTTTCCGCTAACACGTTATATCAACCCAAATGATTTGTTGGATAATAGCAAAAATACCATTATTTACGAGCAAGATTCGCAACTTCAAGAAAAAATGATTGAACTTTTCAGCACAGGAAATTCTGTTGAAGTCGCCGAAGAAAATCTAAAATCCATCATGTGCTGCTTACCAAATATTGATGCGCCCAATCTGGGTTATGACAATTTATTTCGTATTATTATCATGCAATTTATTGATGCTTATAATTTTGATGTGCGTGCCATTAAAAAATCGTGTGTACACATCGTCAATAAAGACAATAAAATTATCCCTTTTGAAACGATGAATTTATTTTATAGGGATGATAAAAAAGCGCGTTTGGAAGAACTTAGAAAAAATATATAAAATGGAATTAGTATTTGCAATTATAGTTGCCTTAATCATTGGTAATATCCCAGCAATAATAATGATTCTTATCGGTTATAGCATTCGCCAGAATAAACCAAAAACCGCAAAAATATTATTTATAATTGCCACTGCTTATATCATTATTGGGTTAGGTATTTGCGGAACCCTATTAATCGGCCTTTAAGTTTTTAGCAAGTTATGATGATCCTTTTAGAACCAAATTACGATGCCATACTTTACTTAGTTATAACTATAATGTTTGGTCCTGCCATTTTATTAGCTATTATTGGTTTCATTTTATTGAAAAATAACAAAAAAGCAGCTAAAGTGTTTTTTATATTAGCGGCTGCTTATGTGATTATAAGTTTGGGTATTTGTGGAAGTATGATAATGTAAAATTTAATAGCGGTATTACAACATATACTAGCTAAATACCGCTATTTTACAATTAACATAATGGCTATTTACTGAATAGCCTTATTATTTTTCCAAATAACTATTTAAAAGTAATTTTACACTATCAGGACTTCGCAAATCGCTCGTGTTTCGTTTTACAACCTGTCCTTCTTTATTTACAAGCAAATAATGTGGTATCCCTGAAATATTAAATTGTTGGGTTAAATAATTCCATTCATCACTAGATACTCTATAATGTTCTCCTTTAATATCTGGAATCATATTATTATAAGTAGTTTCTGGAGATGACGGATTAGTAACATACACAAATACAACGTCTTTATCTTTATAATCTTCTTTAAGTGGTTTCATCCTTTTAATTCCAGATCTACAAGGACTACACCACGTTGCCCAAAAATCGACAAACACCACTTTCCCTTTATATTTAGAAATGATGGTTTCAAAAATCTCATCGGCTTCGGTATTTGATGTTGTGTTTACTACAAAACCCGTTTTGGTTTTATTGGCTTCTATTTTAGCAATTAGTTTATCGTTTTCAATAGTTAAGACATCAGCAATAAAAGAATTTTTAACTTCTTTTTTAGCCTCTTCTAATTCAGAACTTGATACAGGCGTATAGTTTCGACTAAGCGCCCCTAAAATTTCTTGAGCAATAATAACATCTGTACTAAAAGTGTCTTCTAGATTTTCGCGAATCTTTTCAATACTTTTTCTCTTTAGTTCGTTCGAAACAAATTTATCTATATAGCTTTTATACTTTTCTGTAAATACACTATTTTGCTTTTTAGTTTCTTCAGAATAAAACAATTTAAAACGTTCTTGTTCTTCCTTAGTCAATAAGTTTTCTGTCTTTATTTTATATTCTTTTTCTGCTTCTGTAAAAACAATGTCTAAATTATTTGACTTTATATACTTTATGAGATTGTCTAACGACATATTTTCACCAAAATATTTTTTACGTTCATCTTCTGTCATTTTTTGATACAGTACGCCATATTTTTGGCCTATTCTACCCGAAATATCTTTGTTTTCATCATAAAACTCTTTTTGTTTTTTAATGACTTGGGCATTTTCTTTATTAAAGGTGTTAAGTTTTTCTATTAAAGCGAGTTCATCAATGGTTAATTCTACATCTTGGTCTTTTAATATTTTAGCTAACTCTTTAATATTAGGATGTGACACACTAATCCCTTCTCTAAAATGCCTTAAATACTTTAGACGATTTATAAATGAATTATAACTACTTGTTTCTATAGCTCTTTTGTTATTTAATATATCTGTAGTAATAAAATCTATATACTTTGCATCTACGTTAGCACTATCTTTACGGTTGACTCTTTTGAGCATATCATAACTTAGTACATTTTCATAACCTCTATAGGTTAATTCTTCGTGCATAGTTTGATACGCTTTTTTACTTAAAAAACGTGTTTCTGCAATACTGTCTAATTTATGAATCTGTTGTTTTTGTATGTCGAAACAAGCCAATTTATAATCTTGCGGTGTAAGCTCATTTATATTTTTTGTAAGATTATAATAATCTTGATCAAACACCATAAAAGATAGACTATTAACATCGGTATTTAACTGTTTTAAATCTCCTGCAAAAAAACCATCACCTCTTTTATAACTATTTATGAAATGCCATGTATTTTTTCCAGGAGCTACATATACAGCCGAATAACTTTCTGGAAACTTAACATATACTTGTTCTAAGTGATAACATGGAAAACTAACTGAAAAACTACCATCGTCATTTATTTTAATTAAATAAGAATCTTGGTTGCCAGTAAAAATATTATTTACAGAAACTGTCCCTGTTTTTTCTGTACTATGCTTACCAAAGTTTTTTATAATGCCCGAATAAGTTGCAGTACCCACTTTAAGAATGGTAGTATCTAAAATAGTACTTATATCTTCTTTTATTTTAACATTTGGTGTATTGGTTTTTTTAAGACTATACGGTTTAAGTCCCTTCTTTTTAGTGCCAAAGCTAACTGTATTATTAGCATTTGGTTGTGCATACATTACTTTTTCTATGCCATCTCTTTCTATAGCTACCACATATTTGTTACCTTTCTTTTTAATAGATTTATAGTTCCATTTTGCTTTGTCTAGCACCGCAAAATCATAATAAAAGGTATGAGACCATAAGTTACTTCCATCTGTTTTTAACCAATTTCCTCGTATTTCTTTTGGCACTATAGATGCCAAGTATGCATCTACATTTTCTGTCCTAGAATCTGGGTATTCTTTATTAGATTTATAAACATCGCCATACTTTCCATGAAAACCTACCTGTATATAACCATCTGCGTACCAATCTTTAAAATAAAACATTTTATAGTCAATTCCGTCTGTAACTAAAAATCTGTATTGTTTGGAGCCAGTATAATTTACTACTTTTTCAACTTCATATTTTTTCCCGTTGAAAATAAATTGATTATCTATTAAAGAAAACTCAAGCTTATCATTTCCATCGGTTGTAAACCATGTTTTTTTTAGAAAAGAAGGACAGTCTTTAAAAGTTGTATAATTAGCATTTCTGGGGGTTTCTTGTCTAAAATAAGTTTCAAAACCTTTACCAGTATCCATAGAAATAGTGTCTTTGGCAATAACTTTTATTAGATAATTAATTGTTTGATTAAGGTCATTTCTACCAGTAAAAGAATAAAGATTGTCATCTTTTTTTTGCACATTTTCATTGTCATACATATAAGGTTGCCAATTGGTTTCAATAAAGTGTTTATGAAATGTGAATTCATTGTACTGGCTACCACCATATGATATAGTCCATTCTCCAAAAACCGAACTTGGTAAAGCTGTTTTTAAATTGTTTGTGTTTTGGGAAAACATTTGAGTTGCCAAAAGCAAAAAAAGTAAGTAAAAAGATTTCATAAGTTTTTGATTCATGGTAATTGTTTATTTGATTGAATAATTTCTTTAAATATTATTATTTAAATACCAGCAATTTATCTTATAAGTATATTCTTTGGGTTTTTGTTACACACCCATCCAAACTTTAATAGCTTCGTTATAACTTCTACCTGTGGTTATATTGCTCATTTTTTGATTGTTTAATGTAATTATAAATCTACTGTTAAAGTATTTCTGAACATCTTTAACGTAGTCTGTATTAATTATTACAGCACGATGTACGCGTAAAAAATTGGTTGGTAATTTTTGTTCTAATTGTACTAATGATTGTTCACTTAAATGCTGTTCATTTTTTGTATGTACAGTAACATACTTCTCACTAGCTTCAAAATGCGACACGTCTTCTAATTTAATAAAGACAAGCTTTTCAGCTTTTTTTACAGTAATAGAAGTCATTTTTTTAACTTCTTTCTGTTTTGATATTTCTTTTAATAAGTTTGAAAAGTTTTGGGAAGAAAATTGCTTGTCAAGTGATTTTAATTTTTTAATGGTTTTTTCTAAACGTTCTAAACGCACGGGTTTTACCAAATAATCGATGCCATTGGTTTCAAAAGCTTTTAAAGAATATTGATCGTAAGCCGTGCAAAATATAACAACAGGAATGGTCTCAAGTGCTGCTAGCAATTCAAACCCTGTAAGTCCCGGCATTTCAATATCTAAAAAAATAAGATCTGGCCTTAGTGCTTCTATTTTTTGTTTGGCCTCCCTGCCGTTTTTTGCTTCAGCTATTACGTGAAAGGTATCAGGAAAATGACCCAGCAACTTTAGCAAACGATCTCTGGCTGGTGGCTCATCATCAATAATAATGGTTTTATAAGGAATGGTCATTTTTTAGGCTGTTTTATCAATTGAAATGCTAATACTTTTGTGTGGCATATTTTGCCATTTTATTGCCGATTTATCGCCATAACTTAATCGCAATAAATCGTAAACCGTTTGCAGCCCATGACCGCTAACTAACCCTTCTGGAAAATTAGGGCCATTATCTATTACTTCAATATTAAGACCCTTGTCTGTTTTCAAAATATCAAGTTTTATTAAGCCTTTATCTTCAATTTTAGAAACACCATGTTTTACCGCATTTTCAACCAGTGGTTGTAATATAAACATAGGGATTTCTTCATTTAACACATCGTTTTCGGCATTGATAACAAATTCTAAACGATCGCCAAAACGGGTTTGTTCTATTTCTAAATAACTACGCACCATATCAAGTTCATCATTTACAGTACTTATCGTTTTTCCTTGTCTGTTAATGGTATATTTAAACAAATCTGATAGAGACAATGCCATTTTTTCTGTTTTATCGGCACTGGTGTGCGCTAAACTCGCAATAGAATTTAAAGCATTATATAAAAAGTGTGGGTTTATTTGGGATTGTAAAATTTTCACTTCGGCTTCGGCATTTGCTTGTTTTAATTGGCTCAACTCTACATCTTTTTCTTTTACTAAGGAATCTGAGAAGTGGTTTAGATAGATGAGCAACCCCCTACTTATAGCCATTATAATAATAAAAATTAAAATTGGCATATAAAATTCTAAAAAACCTCTTTTTTCCGAATCAATTATAAATAATATTACAATTGGGAGATTAAATGCTATAAAAGTAAAAATCACTTTAGAAAGTAATTGAAAACTAAAGTTCTTAATGTTATTAATCCACATCTTTTCTATCAACCATAAGGAAAATGAAATTATTAAAGATGACATAATGGCTAGTAAATATCCTGGTAAAATTGCTTCTAAAGTAAGAACTTGTATTACTCCTAAATCTGTTAAATAAGCATAAATTAACGTAAAATTTAGGGCATTTAGCATTATAAATAGTAATGGTAAAAAATAATTTAGATAGGAATACTTAAATTTTTTGCTCTGTAAAAAACTGAATGATAAAAGAAATACAAATAAACCCATGCAAATAATCACCACCCATGTTATCATTTTTGTTAAATCTTTGTCTAAAAAATTATTGGCATATCTCCAAGAATAGGTAGTGGACAAGTAATCTCTAAATTGTTCTAAAAAATCATCAGCATATAATTTTTGAAGTAAAAACCTGTCTTGTTCATTAAACTTGGCTTCATCTGGAATATAATTTGGTAAAGAAAAGATGCCTTTAGGAACATTTTCTAGTCTAGAATTTGAATTATTTGGATATATAAAACAAAGTGTCCTTAACAATTCATATTTTATATATTTTTGTCTTTTATCATATGGAAGGCTGTCTTTTAAATGAAACCACACTTGACTTGGATATCTTATGTAACGTTCTTCCCTTGGAGGGTTTGTTCTTTCAATATTACTACCATCAGGAAAAACGGTTTTAATAATTTCATCAAAAAGAGAGGCACTCTTACCTTCTCCAAATTTCAATTTTATACACGAAAACCTCAAGTCAGAAAAAGAATATCCTTTAATTAACATTTCTTCATTCCCAATTGAATTTAATTCGTCAAAAGTTTTTCCTGCAAAATTTTTAAAAATATCAATTGTTTTATTGGGAATGATAGTTCTTAATTCTTTAATAATGCTATCAACAGTCAAACTATCATTGTATGTTTCTCCTTGAAGATCTATTAAAATAGGAGCCTTTTTTTCTAACTGGTTTAACTTAAATACAAATTCAGCCTCTCCTTTCCCACTAAACAATCTGTCTTTAATATATTCCCAATTACTATCTGTAATATGATTTGAACTATAGGTGCCATCTGGAAGTATAGTGTGTTTATACTTAGAATCTGTTGAAGTTACCACTATACTAGTAACAATTAAAACAAGTATAAGCAGAACAATTTTTAAAACATCTTTTTTCATTACAGTCTATTTGATTATTTATACCACAAATGAACTTTAATAACACCTTTGGTAAAATACTTTTCTGACGAACTGCAAATTTTGGGAATAAATCGTTTTTAAAATAACCCTTTGTTATTTTTCAATGGTATAAAACACCTTCTTCACCACAGGAATACCCGTTGCGGTAATACCTTCTAAAGTCACTTTTACAGTAGTTTCAACCTCACTATTATAATAGCTTGCTTGAGAAGTGCCTGTTTGGTCTGGGTGTATATAGGGATTCCAATATAATGTATTGCGTACAGCGTCTGTGTTCTGCATCTCTAAAGATGGTTTGTTGGGGTCTGGCGAATAAAATACCCGCGCATCATAAAAGCCTTCTATATTTTGGTTAATGTTATGGAATTCTTTTTTAGACCGCACATTTGCCGTAGGGTCTTTTGTGTAAATGGCAATAACACCATTGGCGCCTTCTGAACCAAATATGGCTGCACTTGGCCCTTTTATCGCATCTATTTTTTCAACATTATCTGGCAAGATAAAATCTAATTGCGATGGGTCGAATAATGAAATCCCATCCAATATAATGTGTGCAGGCTCACTAAACCTCATAAAACGAACGGTGTTTCCATCAACAATAACACCTGGGATGTTATGCTGAATAAGTTGGTAAATATCATTAAAAACAGGGGATTCGTCTCCTACAACATAGCTATAATCGGCTATGCCATATAAACTTGGGGTCGTGTTTTTCTTCTTGGCAATAATTTCAACCTCATCCAATACATTTTCTGGTGCAATACCATAATTGACATATTTCCTTAAAATAGTCTCTTTAACGGCATTAGTAACTAAAGGAAGACTGGTTGACTGCTTTTCAAACGCTACTGGTATCGGATCTGGCTCAAATGGAAATGTTATAATTTCCCCTTTGCCCTTTCCTTTATCATTTTTCGAATTTAAAAACATATTGGCCTTTCCATAAAACACCAGGTTATCAAACTTAAACATTCCAAGAGAATCTGTTTCTGTATCAAATATATTTATCCCCGTTTTACCCATTAAGGCTAAAGTCATGTTACTATTGGCTTTTGGTTTATTTCCAAAAAGCTGCTTTACTCTACCAGCTATGGTAAACGCTTTCTCGGGTTGATAATTAAGACTATCGCTAATTTTTGGCATTTCTTTCCATAAAAATCCGCGCCAACCTTGTGTTAAAAGCAATAAATCGAGATGGTATAGCCTATTGGAATTGCTAGCATCAAAATAATAACTAGGGTTGTGTACCTGCCCTCTAATATCCGATTCCATTAAAAAATAGGAGCTGATATTTGTACCATAATCTTTGGCATCCTCTGGCCTGTTCAAATCTGTGCAACTTAATGAAAAGCTTGCGGACGCTAGAGCCCCTGCATTGGTTTTTGAAGATATATTAACCGTTACCTTTTCCGAAGGTTTATAGACCTTCTTGTCAGTTGCTACGGTTACTTGCAGGTCCTGTTCTTTTTCAATATAAACCAAGCGTTCGCTTTGCGGTCTTAAACTGGCATCGTATAATGTTAATTGGGTAATGCCTTCGGGAAAATTGGTTTTGGGCAACTCAAAAGAAAAAATCGTGCTGGATACCGATTGCCTGCCTTCAAAATAACCAACGCCCCGTGTAGCACCAACGATTGTAAGCGGCGCATTAGGCTGTTGCGCTAAGGTTTCTGAATTCGTTTTAATAGTTATGATGTCTTTATCCTTAACTTTTTTACAACTTAACAAGTAACCAGTTTCATGTGCTTTAGGAAGCGGAACCTCTATTTGATTGCCATCTGAAATTGAAATTTTAGCATGATATTGATTCCCTTTCTGTGGTTTAAGCTGAAATTTTCCCATACCTTCATGACTGCTATATAACATCCCCACAAGTTCCTCATTGGAGTCAAAAACTTTACCTTCTATTTTAATAGGGTTTCCATGATTATCAACGGCCTTAAAAGCGACAGTACTCTGAACATCATTTATAAGCGAGCCTCCTTCAGGAAAAAACTGCACATTAAAAGTGTTTTGGGAAGCTTCATTGGTATTTACCTCTGCTGTTTTAGGTTTTAACTTGCTTGCCGCTTCTTTAGTGTCTGTTTGTTTATCAAAAACATCAATAACCTCAATCTCCTTTTTAAAAACAAAGTCGTTACCAAAATTTCGGCTGTAGTTTGTATAAGCTCTTATTTGATAAGTTCCAACTTTTTTTACACCACCGGAATCGGTTAATTTAAAATCACCATACCCCAATCCGTTGTCTAATTGTGTTTTGTTTCTCGCAATTATTTTTGAATCTGGCGAAACCAATTCTACATATAATATATGACTATTATCCAAAAGCAAATTATTGTAAGCATAAACCAAATAGGCTTTATACCATACCGACTCACCTACCGTATAAAAAGACCTATCCGTATGAATATATATTTTTTCTATACTTGGAATTTCATTTTTCTCTTGGGCATTTAACAAAGTAGTTGCCAGAATACATGCTAAAAAGCACTTTAATAGTTGTTTTGTCATTCTGTTTAAAAAATTCAACATTTAATCCCTATATTATTTTAATTACGTTTTATTTAACACTAACAAACTTAAGACTTTAAAAATATGTAAAAGTTTAATTTCTTACACAATAAATTATCATAAAAATATTACAGTTTGGAAACACAAAAAATATATAAATTGAGTTTGAAAATACATTTATTATGGTAATTGCTATCAGATAATATAATTAACATGTATTCAATCTTTCAGCCTCATTTAAAAACATCTATATTTGCAAATTAATTAGGGTTTAAATTCCTTTATGAAGAACATTAGAAACTTTTGCATTATTGCACATATAGACCATGGTAAGAGCACACTTGCCGATCGCTTGTTGGATTTTACAGGCTCTGTAACCGAAAGGGAAAAACAAAACCAGTTACTTGATAATATGGATTTGGAGCGCGAACGTGGTATTACTATCAAGTCGCACGCTATCCAGATGGATTATACCTATAAAGGTGAACAATACATTTTAAACCTTATAGATACGCCTGGTCACGTAGATTTCTCTTATGAAGTGTCCCGTTCCATTGCTGCTTGCGAAGGTGCTTTGCTTATTGTAGATGCGGCACAAAGCATACAGGCACAAACCATTTCTAATTTATATTTGGCTTTAGAAAACGATTTGGAAATTATCCCAGTTCTTAATAAAGTCGATTTACCAAGTGCCAACCCAGAAGAGGTAACCGACGATATTGTAGATTTATTAGGATGCAAACCAGAAGACGTCATTCACGCCAGTGGTAAAACAGGTTTTGGTGTCGATAATATTTTAGCGGCCGTAATTGAACGTATTCCTGCACCAAAAGGCGATCCTAACGCACCATTACAAGCATTGATTTTTGATTCTGTTTACAATACTTTTAGAGGCATTGAAACTTATTTTAGAGTCTTTAACGGTGAAATAAAAAAAGGACAGAAAATTAAATTCGTTGCTACTGCTAATGAATATTATGCTGACGAAGTAGGCACCTTAAAATTAACCCAGATTCCTAAGCAAAGTGTTAAAACTGGTGACGTTGGCTATTTAATTACTGGTATTAAAACCGCCAAAGAAGTCAAAGTAGGCGATACCATTACCGATTTTGCAAACCCTACAACCAATATTGTAGAAGGATTTGAAGATGTAAAACCGATGGTTTTTGCCGGTATTTACCCTGTTGATACCGAAGATTACGAAGAACTTCGTAGCTCCATGGAGAAATTACAATTAAATGATGCGTCTCTAGTATTTACTCCCGAAAGTTCGGCTGCATTAGGTTTTGGTTTCCGTTGTGGATTCTTAGGCATGCTCCACATGGAAATTATTCAGGAACGTTTAGAACGTGAGTTTGATATGACGGTAATAACAACAGTTCCCAACGTATCATACCACGCATTTACAAACAAAAACCCTAACGAGGCATTTATTGTAAATAACCCATCGGACTTACCAGATCCTTCCTCCATAAATCGTGTTGAAGAACCTTATATAAAAGCAACCATTATTACTAAAGCCGATTTTATTGGTAATGTCATGTCGTTGTGTATTGAAAAACGCGGTATTGTTACCAACCAAACGTATTTAACTACCGAACGTGTTGAGTTAACGTTTGAAATGCCTTTGGCTGAAATTGTATTCGATTTTTACGACCGGTTAAAAACAGTTTCAAAAGGCTATGCTTCTTTTGATTACCATCCCATTGGGATGAAAGTTTCCAAATTAGTACGTTTGGATATTTTATTAAATGCCCAACCTGTTGATGCACTTTCAGCTTTAATACATGCCGATAATGCTCAAAATATTGGTAAAAAAATGTGTGAAAAGCTAAAAGAGTTAATTCCGCGCCAACAATTCGACATACCTATTCAAGCCGCTATTGGTGCTAAAATTATTTCAAGAGAAACTATTAAAGCATTGCGTAAAGACGTTACGGCCAAATGTTATGGTGGCGATATTTCGCGTAAACGTAAACTTCTGGAAAAGCAGAAAAAAGGTAAAAAACGTATGCGTCAAGTTGGTAATGTAGAAATACCTCAACAGGCATTTATGGCTGTTTTAAAGCTGAATGATTAAAAAAATTAAGCGGCATGATAATAAAAATATCATGCCGCCCTTTTTTTAATCACCTTTATTAATGTAATTTCCAAAAATGATCTCGAGAGTTTTATGTAGTCTCGATTTTTACTAATAGCACTTCAAATATAAAACGTATGTGACTGTAAGGACAAAGGTTTTTCCTCAAAATAAGTAAGGTGATTGCGTAAATATGCTACATCACAATTATTAGCTGTACCAACCACGAAATTTAACTTGGGATTTTTTGAGCTAATCTGGGAGAATCCCTTTTTATAAGCTTCTGCTGTCAACGGACGGTCTCCAATATCCAGGAAATTAAACCGGGACAATAATGTGTATGACCGTTTTTTTGTTTGGTACGGTATCTATTCTAAAAGAGCCCTTTAGCTTCTCGGCTCTTGATGCCATGTTTTTTAGCCCAATGCCCTTTTTCTCACCGTTGGCATCAAAGCCCACCCCGTCATCTTCTATGGCCAGGTTCAACCGTTCGGCTTCTAAATAAAAGCCGATCCGCACATGCTTGGCCCTTGCGTGCTTGACAATGTTCTGTACGGCTTCCTGGAGGATCCTGTAGATATTGACTTTTGTAAAATCATGGATGCTGTCAAACAGAACCCCTCTGTTTACAATCTCATATTCAAAACCGCCCACTTGGCTTTGGTCCTTTAGGTATTGGTCCATCATGGATTCGAAATTCGTTCTTGCCAGAACCTCATCCCCTTTGAGCTCATGGGACAGCGACCTGATCTCTTTTTCGATCTTTTGGATCTCGTCCAAAAACCGGTGGTAGTCCCCCATGGTACCGTCATCGCCCTTTAGTTCCAAAAAGCCCATGTTCATTCGGGTGCCCAGCAACTGGCTCAGTATGCCATCGTGCAGGTCTTCCGCGATCCTATGGCGCTCCTGCACCCTGCCCTCCTCCAGTTTCGCCTGTTGCCTGAGCATCAGGCCATAGATCTCCTGGTTCGCCTCTTGCTGTTCCCTGTCAAAAAGGAGCCGTTGGTTCTTTCCCTGCTGCAGCCTTATAAAATACAGCAGCCCCAAACTGAGTACAAAAATGGCCGCTATGACCGATATCAATAGGTTCTGCGTGCTTAGGCGCTTGGTCTCCTGTATATATTGGTCGGTCTCAAACTGGATCCGGGCGAATTTGTTCCTGTTGGCACGCTCGTTGGCTATTAGGCTGTCATTGAGCGCTATGTACTCATATAAATGGGCCTTGCCCGCCTCGCCTTCCTTTAGTCCGGAGAGCTGTTTCAGGGCACGGAGTTCTTCCTCAAATACCCTACTTCTTTTGCCGATCCTGTAAGCTGTTTTAGCATAAAAAAGGGCTTTCCCTTTTTCATTGGTGGCTTGGTAGAATTCGGACATGTCGTTGCTGCTTGCAGACAGCTCGTAATCCAGTTTTAGTTCCTCAAAAATGTTATGGGCCTTGGTAAAAAGGGAATCTATTTTAGCCGTGTTTCTATCTTTGGCCAAAAACATGGTATAGGCTATGTTGCAGAGAATGGCCCCATAGGAACCGGGGTCTTTTTTGAAAAGGTCAGGGTCTTCAAGCAGTTTATCATATTTATCAAGTACATTTTTGTAGTCGCCCATTTCTTTATAAACTTCAGCTATGTTAATGGACACATATAATTTATCAATAAAATTATTGGATATTGATAATGCCTTTTGATAATACTCCAATGCTTTGTCATGTTCTTTTAGCCTTATTAAGTTCTGCCCCAGTAAATTGTATGCATTGGATAATATCCCGAGGGTTTCTTCACTTTCCGGGATCGTCAACAACAAATTGATTACCCGTATTGTTGTCGTTTGGCTTCCTGCGTAATCTTGCTCTCCTTTTTGTAAAATAGCTATATTGTTTAAAATATTTGCTTGGGTTATTTTATGTTTGGCTATTTTAGAAAAGGATGGGTTTTTAAAATATTTCAATGCGTTGTAATAATAGTAATAGGCACTATCGTTTTTTTTTCTACTAACATGACATACATAACCTAGTTGATAATTTATATATGCAATACTGAGCGAATCCTTCAGTTTGTGTGCAAGCTTTAGGTTTTCGTGAAACATTTTTTTAGCTGTATCAAAATACTTAACGTCCCCTAAATAAACCACTGAAAGATTTTTATTTGATAGTAAAAAAACAGAATCCACACCTGTTCTTTTCGATAACGCTACAGCCTGTTTTGCGTACGCTATCCTTGTTTCTAAACCAAGTTCTGTGTTATGGGAAAGCTGTCTCAATTTGTGTATGCTGTCCAATTGGTTCTTGAATACATCGCTCTGGGCCCCTAAACTGGAAGCAAGAAACAAAAGAAATATATAAAGGTATGTTTTGTACATATTTAAATTAAGGAACAGAACAAATATAGAAACTAAAACATTTTAGCTTCCGTTTAAATATAAAATTAAAAGTGTTTTTCAGGTTATAAAGTATTTAAACAAGGAAATATTTAAATTCAGAACAGTCCTTTATACCATTATCAAAGCTGAATGATTAGGATTTCTTAATGCTTTTGGCTTTTAATGCAAAAATATTATTGAAAATTTTAATTAAACATGATTCTGCAATAATTTCTTCAAAAATAAATTTCCTTCAAAATATTGTATAATATTTTTGTAAGTTTATAAACAAAGCAAAAATATTCATGACAATTATTCATATAAGTGCAGAATGCTATCCGGTAGCTAAAGTAGGAGGACTAGCCGATGTTGTTGGGGCTTTACCTAAATATCAAAACAGCTCAAACGTGTCATCGCAGGTTATCATGCCTTTTTACGATAATATGTTTACTAAAGAAAATGTGTTTACAACTATTTATAGTAACGAAATCAATTTAGGTAATACACTTGTAAACTTTAATGTTAAAACATTAAAGGAAAAATCTTTAGGTTTTGATGTCTTTTTTATAGACATCCCCGAACTTCTATTTAAAGACTATGTGTATTCATCAGATGACACCAACCGATTTCTAGCATTCCAAATTGCAACACTCGATTGGATGCTAACATGGGAAAAACACCCAAACATTATACACTGCCACGACCACCATACGGGACTCATTCCTTTTATGCTTCAAGAAAGTTATAAATACGAAGCATTTAGAAAAATACCTAATATATTAACCATTCATAATGCCCAATACCAAGGGTGGTTTTCCCATATAAAAGTAGGCTTAATTCCATCATTTAATTTCAATAATGTTGGTTTACTAGATTGGGGCGGTACCATAAACCCATTAGCTGCAGCTATAAAATGCGCATGGCGCGTTACCACAGTATCTCCAAGCTATATGGAAGAGTTAAAGTTAGCCGCCAACGGATTGGAAAGTTTGTTAAGTGCTGAAAGTGCCAAATGTTCAGGTATATTAAATGGTATAGATACAGATGTTTGGAACCCCGAAACGGACCATTATATTGCAGGAAATTATAGCATCCAAACGGTTGACACTGGCGCAGAAACAAATAAAAAATATTTATGCAATCTGTTTAATTTAGATTTTGAAAAACCCTTGTTTGCCTTTATTGGTAGATTGGTAGGTGAAAAGGGCTCTGATCTGTTTCCCGACGTCTTCAAAATTGCACTCGAAAGAAACAATCTTAATATATTGTTGTTAGGTTCTGGTAATAGTTTTGTTGAACAACAGCTAGAAGCGCTAAAAAAAGATTATATTGGCACATACAATGCTTTTATAGGCTACGACGAAAAGCTATCACATATTATATATGCTGGTGCCGATTTTTTACTAATGCCTTCGCGTGTAGAACCTTGCGGCTTGAATCAAATGTATGCATTACGCTACGGTACCATTCCTATTGTTAGAAGCATCGGTGGTTTAAAAGACACCGTTATAGATATTTCCAAAGAAAACGGTTTTGGTATTTGCCATGATAATGTCACCGTTTTAGAAATAATAAACGCCATAGATAGAGGGGTCGCCCTTTATAAAAACCAATCGGAATACAATAATATACGTAAAAAAATAATGGAAATAGACCATTCATGGCACGTTTCAGCACAAGAATACATAAATTTATATAACTCTATAAACTAACTGATTATGATTAACAATAAGGTTTTATCCATCATTTTAGGTGGCGGTCAAGGTTCTAGACTACATCCATTAACAGAAGAGCGTTCAAAACCAGCAGTTCCTATTGCTGGAAAATATAGGTTAGTGGATATTCCTATATCTAATTGTATTAATGCCGACATTAAACGTATCTTTGTATTAACGCAATTTAATTCGGCTTCCTTAAACCGTCATATAAAAGACACTTATCATTTTAGTTTTTTTAGTAGTGCCTTTGTTGACGTACTTGCGGCAGAACAAACACCCGGAAATAAAGGTTGGTTTCAAGGAACTGCCGATGCCGTTCGCCAAAGCATGCATCACTTTTTAAGACATGATTTTGAATATGCTTTAATACTATCGGGCGACCAGTTATACCAAATGGATTACCATAAAATGATCAAAGCCCATGAAAAAAGCAATGCGGCTATTTCTATAGCGACCATTCCTGTAAGTGCTAAAGACGCAACCTCTTTCGGAATTTTAAAAGCTAACGACGAAAATATTGTAACGTCATTTATCGAAAAACCAGACGCTAGCTTATTACCCGATTGGTCCTCTGAAGTTAGCGACGACATGAAAAAAGAAGGTCGCAACTATTTAGCCTCTATGGGCATTTACATTTTTAATAGAGAGCTTTTAGTGGAATTAATGAGCGACCAATCAACAAACGATTTTGGCAAAGAAATTATTCCGCAATCTATTGAAAAACACAAAACATTAAGTTATCAATACGAAGGCTATTGGACCGATATAGGTAATATTGACTCCTTTTTTGAAGCAAATATAGGTTTAACCGATGATATTCCTAAATTCGATTTATACGATAAAACAAAACGTATTTACACGCATGCTAGAATGTTGCCAACAACAAAACTAGCAGGAACCACCTTAGTAAGAACCGTAATAGCAGAAGGCTGTTTAATTGGTGCTGCAAAAATAGAACAATCTGTGATTGGTATTCGTTCAAGAATAGGTAAAGAAACAACCGTTATAAAAACGTATATGATGGGTAGCGATTACTACGAAACATTACTTGAAATTGAAGAAAAGAAAATAAAAATTTTATTGGGTATTGGTGAACGTTGCTTTATTAAAAACGCGATTCTAGATAAAAACTGCCGCATTGGAGATGATGTTAGAATTAATGGTGGCAGCCACTTACAAGACACCGAAACAGACACGTATGCCATAAAAGACGGCATTGTAGTAATTAAAAAAGGAGCAATCATCCCTAACGGATTTGTAATATAATATATGGCGCAAGTAAAAGTTTATAGTCTATTTACAGACTTCGATATTAACCTTTTTAAAGCAGGTAAACACTATAGGCTTTATGAAAAATTCGGGTCTCATATAACCACAGTTGATGGTATTGAGGGCACTTATTTTGCTGTTTGGGCACCAAGTGCCAAACAAGTTTCTGTAATTGGTGATTTTAATTATTGGACCGAAGGCGAACACCAATTAAATGTGCGTTGGGACAGTAGCGGCATTTGGGAAGGCTTTATTCCGTTAGTAGGTAAAGGCAATATCTACAAATACAAAATTGAAAGCCATAACAATGGCATAAAAACCGAAAAAGCAGATCCGTACGCACGTCGTTGTGAGCACCCTCCAAAAACAGCGTCCATAATTTGGGACGATACCTATAAATGGAAAGACACCGATTGGATGAAAAAGCGTAAAAAACATAACGCTTTAGATGCGCCTTATTCGGTTTATGAAGTGCATTTAGGATCTTGGAAACGTCATTTAGAAGAAGACCGCTTTTTGTCATACTATGAATTGGCAGACGATTTAGTAACATACGTAAAAGACATGAACTTTACACATGTGGAATTGATGCCTATCATGGAATATCCTTATGATCCTTCTTGGGGATATCAACTTACGGGATATTTTGCGCCAACATCACGCTTTGGCTATCCTGAAGAATTTAAGTATTTGGTTGACAAATTACACCAAAGCGATATAGGCATTATACTCGATTGGGTTCCTTCACATTTCCCTGAAGACGCCCACGGATTAGGTTTTTTTGATGGCTCTTGTTTATATGAACACCCCGATAAGCGCAAAGGCTATCACCAAGATTGGAAAAGCTTAATATTTAATTACGAGCGTAACGAAGTAAAATCATTTTTAATCAGTAATGCCATTTTTTGGATGGATCAATACCATGCAGACGGGTTACGTGTTGATGCCGTTGCTTCTATGCTATTTCTAGATTATTCCAGAGAAGACGGCGATTGGGAACCTAATATTTACGGTGGAAGGGAAAATCTGGCTGCTATCGATTTTCTTAAAGAACTAAACCAAGAAGTTTATGCATCGTTCCCCGATGTACAAACCATTGCCGAGGAATCTACCGCATTTCCAAAGGTTTCAAAACCAGTGTTTTTAGGAGGTCTGGGATTTGGTATGAAATGGATGATGGGTTGGATGCACGACACCCTTGAATATTTTGGAAAAGACCCTGTTTATAGAAAATACCATCAAAACGATATTACTTTCAGTTTGGCTTATGCGTTTTCAGAGAATTTTATGTTGCCGCTTTCACATGATGAAGTCGTATACGGTAAAAACTCCATTTTAGGAAGAATGCCTGGTGATGAATGGCAACGCTTTGCAAATCTTCGTCTTTTATTTGGTTATATGTTTACCCATCCCGGAACTAAATTACTGTTTATGGGCACCGAATTTGGGCAATATAACGAATGGGATTTTCAAGCAAGTTTAGATTGGAATTTATTAGAATTCGAACCCCACAAAAACTTCCACAATTATTATAAAGCATTGAACACGTTCTATAAATCAACCCCTGCCCTATTTGAAAAAGCATTTTCAGGCGAAGGGTTTGAATGGATTAGCTACGACGACCATGAAAATTGTGTCATATCCTATATTAGAAAAGGGTATCAAACTGAAAATGATGTGGTGGTGGTTTGTAATTTTACTCCAACTGTAAGAGAAAAGTATCTTATTGGACTTCCTGTAAAGGGAAAGCTCATTGAAATATTTAATAGTGATGCTAAAGAATTTGGAGGCAGTGGCGTAACCAATAAAACCAAAAAACAGCTTGTAATCTCTGAAAAATCCTGGAATGGCAAGGCATATTCCGCTGAAATAACCTTAGCACCTTTGGCAGTTACTGTTTTTCAGTTTAAGTCTTAAACAGTCTCTTAAAAAATACTTGTTTTTTAACGTTAAAATTTAGGCGTTGTTAAGGTGAAATCAATCTTAACAACGCCTATTTTGTATAAAAAAACTGAAAAAATTATGTAATAGGGCATACTTTGTGTAAAAATTGTGAATTCTATAATTATACATGTAATTATTTGATTATTAGACAGCTTTACTTTAATATTTTTAATGAATAAATTCGACTAAAATTTAATTCTTTTAGTATTTTCGCCAACTAATTCTAACATCATTAAGAATGATATTAAACACTGAATTAGAATACAAGGGAAACCTATTTCCCTCAAACATAATTTCTTACAAAAAAAATCTAGATACCTTATCTTTTACTTCTGAAAATAATGTGGTGTTGCAAATAACTGTCCAACGCGACAGTATTTTAAGATTTAGATATACGACAACAGGCGTTTTTGAAAAAGATTTCTCTTATGCAATCACCAAATATGCAAGCAGAGGCTATAACTTTCTTGAAATAACCGAAGAAGCAGATAAATACATCATCACTACCTCCAAAATTATTTGTCATGTAGCAAAAATAGATATGAGAGTGGCGCTTTATGATGCCAAAGATAACACCCTTATTTGTGAAGACGAATTAGGGTTTCACTGGGAAGAAAGTTACGACTTAGGTGGCGACATTGTTAAAATGTCCAAAACAGCACAAGAAGGTGAAAGTTATTACGGATTAGGAGATAAACCGGTAGATAACAACCTCAAAGGGAAACGTTTTGAAAATTGGGTGACAGATTCTTACGCATACGGCAAAAATACCGATCCCATATATAAAGCCATTCCGTTTTATACAGGTTTGCACCACAAAAAATCCTACGGGATCTTTTTTGACAATACCTTCCGTACCTTTTTCGACTTTTGTCATGAACGCAGAAACATTACCAGTTTTTGGGCACAAGGTGGTGAAATGAATTATTATTTCATTTACGGCCCCCAAATGTCTGATGTTGTTTCCATATATACTGATTTAACAGGGAAACCTCACGAATTACCAGCTTTATGGTCTTTAGGATACCACCAATGTAAATGGAGTTACTATCCTGAATCTAAAGTAAAAGAAATAACGAACAAGTTTAGAGAACTGGAAATACCTTGTGACGCCATTTATTTAGACATTGACTATATGGAAGGTTTTAGATGCTTTACTTGGAGTAAAGAATACTTTCCAGATCCCAAAAAAATGGTAAAGGAACTGGCCGATAATGGCTTTAAAACCATTGTAATTATAGATCCAGGCATCAAAATCGACAAAGAGTATTCGGTTTTCCAAGAAGGTATGGATAAAGATTATTTCTGTAAACGTGCCGATGGGCCTTATATGAAAGGTAAAGTGTGGCCTGGGGAATGTTATTTTCCAGACTTTACAAACCCAGAAGTGCGCGAATGGTGGTCCAATTTATTCAAAGAACTTGTTGAAGACATAGGTGTTAAAGGTGTTTGGAACGATATGAACGAACCCGCTGTAATGGATGTGCCCGGGAAAACCTTTCCTAACGATGTAAGACACGATTATGATGGAAACCAATGCAGCCATAGAAAAGCACATAACGTTTATGGAATGCAAATGGCAAGGGCTACCTATCAAGGGCTAAAAAAATTCGCATACCCAAAAAGACCTTTTGTTATTACAAGAGCGGCTTATTCTGGTACACAACGCTATACCTCAAGCTGGACAGGAGATAACGTGGCAAGCTGGGAGCATTTAACCATAGCCAACATTCAAGCACAGCGTATGTGTATGTCTGGCTTTTCGTTTATTGGTTCTGATATTGGCGGTTTTGCCGAACAACCTAATGGCGAATTATATGCACGTTGGATCCAATTAGGTATTTTCCACCCGTTTTGTAGAACACACTCCTCGGGAGACCACGGAGACCAAGAACCTTGGGCTTTCGGAACTAATATTACTAACATTGTTAGAAAGTTTATAGAGATTAGATACCAACTATTGCCTTACTTATATACCGCCTTTTGGAGATATGCCAATGAAGGGGTTCCTATACTAAAGTCACTTGTTTTATTTGACCAAGATGATACGCATACACATTATAGAAATGACGAATTTATTTGTGGTGAAAAAATATTAGCATGTCCTATTACTGAACCAAACGCCAAAGGAAGACGCATGTATTTCCCTATTGGAAATTGGTATAATTACTGGAACAATGATATTTTTGAAGGAGGTCAAGAACTATGGGTAGATGCCGATTTAGATAGCATGCCAATTTTTGTTAAAGAAGGTGCTATCATACCAAAATACCCTATTCAGCAATATGTAGGTGAAAAACCTTTAGAAGAGCTCATATTAGATGTGTATTATAAAGCAGGTGAAGAAACATCCCAGGTTTTTGAAGATGCACAAGATGGCTATGATTATATAAAAGGTAGATATAGCCTAAGAAACTTTAAACTTTTAGGCAAAAAGAAGTCATTAATTATTCAGCAGTTTAAATCGGGTAAATACATAACCCCTTACGAAACTTTGAGGATTAAATTTCACGGATTGCCATTTAATATCTCTAAAATTCAAATTGATAACGAAGAGGCTTTATTTGAAGATGTAAAACTTAATGGAGAAAACACTATTGTTATTAGTAAGGAATTTACAGAGCTTCATATAATAGCCTAGAAATTTTTACATACCTCGTTTATTATTAGAAAAAGGCTTACCAAGATATACCAACTTATAGCCTTTTTCTATTTTATCTATAGCCTTATTGTGGGAAGAAATTATTTCTAAAACACCTTGTTTATCCTTTACTAATAAAGGAATAATGTCTACATCATTGTTTGAAATTTCAATTAATTCCTCAAAATGTTTCCGATCACTTAATTCAATTTCATGAATTTTAGGATGTTTTCTGGCTACTTCAGTAAGTGATATATAATCATCGGTTTGCGAAAACAAACCTTCTTTAGGACTACTCTCTGGGTTTTGCATTTCATCTACACTAATCAGTCTAAAAGTGCCACTTTCACCAAACTGGCTAGAAAATTTATTAATAGCATATTCATTAATATCGGCACTTGCTGTCATTGCCATTAAAAACCCAACATCATTGAGTTCTATATTATCCGCTAGGGTTTCCGAATATATGTCATTATCTATAGCTTCAAGTCCTTCCTCCAGTGCTAATTTTATTTTGGTTTGATTACTATCAATTAAAACGACATGTCTGCCGTTTTTCTCTAAATATTGCGCAATAAGTCTAGAAAAATGTGAAGCACCAACAATTAAAATGCCCTCGGACCGCTTTAGAAAAACGCCTATTAATTTAGCAAAAGGTCTTGCCGTAGTTGCATTAAGTAAAACAGTACCCAACACAATCATAAATACCAAAGGTGTAATATACTGAGCATCAACAACACCTCTTCTAGCAAGTGTTAACCCAAATAGAGAAGCAATACCGGCTGCTACTATTCCTCTTGGACCAACCCAGCTAATAAAAAGTTTTTCATTAAATCTTAATGTAGATTTATAGGTGCTAATAAATACTCCTAAAGGACGAATTATAAAAACAACCAACGCAAATAGAATAACGGCATTCCAATTAAAAATCAATAATAAATCTTCAATATTAATATTTGCTGCGAGCAAAATGAATAAAATAGAAATTAAAAGGACACTTAACGATTCTTTAAAATAAAGCAGTTCCTTTAAATACAGCGATTTAGAATTTCCTAAAACCATTCCCATTACGACCACCGCCAACAAGCCAGACTCATGAGCAAACACATCGGACAAGACAAAAACACCTAAAACAGATGCCAAGGCAAATACATTTAATAAGTAATGAGGTATCCATTTTTTATTTATTAAAAAATTGAGTGTATGGGCAAATGTAAACCCAAATGTTGAACCAAATAAAACAATTTTTCCAAATTCTATTAATGCCATTTTTGTAAATGCGCCGCCAGTTTCAACACTAATAAACTCAAAAACAAGTACCGCTACCAATGCCCCAATGGGATCTATTAAAATACCCTCCCACTTTAAAACTGCCGATACATCCTTTTTTAGGGGTATATTTCTTAAAATAGGAGTAATTACTGTTGGTCCGGTTACTATTATTAGAGCAGAAAACAAATAAGATATTTCCCAACTTAAATAAAATATATAATGGGCTGAAATTGCTGCGCCAAAAAATGTCACCAATGAGCCTATGGTGATTAACTTAGTAATAATGGGTCCCACATTTTTAATTTCGCCCATCCGTAATGTTAACCCACCTTCAAATAAAACAACACTAATAGCAAGTGATACAAAATAAAATAAGCTTTCACCAGGGAACAACCCTTTCTTTCCATCCCAAATAGGTTGAATCCATTTAGTGCCATCTGATGAGAGAAACTCTGAAGCAACAGGACCTACCAACAAACCTATAAGAATTAAAGGTAAAATGGCCGGTATCTTAAATTTCCAAGCGACCCATTGCGCCAATATTCCTATGATAACAATTCCTGCTAACTCTATCATACACTAAATTTTTGTGTTAAAATACTAATTTTATTCGATTTAAAATCCCAATTACTATACGACGCCTTTTTAGTTATTATGATTACTACTCCTATAGAGTTGAAAAGTCTTTGGTATTTCCCCTTTGGTTTAGTTCCATTGGCATATAAAAAGCCCTTGTCGCTAAAGAACATACGCTTTAATCCGTTAAAAATTAAAAAGGAAAGAAATAAGGAATAATAAAGGATGCGGCAATCCAAATAATTAAATTTAAAGGTGTTCCTACTCTTAAAAAATCATTGAATTTATAGTTTCCTGGGGCATAAACCATAGTATTTGTAGGATAGCTCATAGGTGTCATAAACGTTAATGAACACGCAAACATCACTGCCACCAAAAAAGGGCGCTCACTAACTTCCATGATGGCCGCTAGACTAATAACAACAGGTGTTAACAATGCGGCTGTGGCTTTACTAGAAATAAGGTTGGTCGAAATAAAGGTTATTAAATATAATAAACTCAAAGTAATGTGTGGGTTGTATTGCCCCAACGTTTCTTGTATAAAACTGGCTATAAGTTGGTCTCCACCTGTTTTCTCTAATGCTGTTCCCATAGATAGTACACCTGCCATCATAAAAATAACTTTCCATTCTACAGCGTTATAAGCTTCCATGGGGGTTAATATTTTGGTTAAAACCATCAATAACGCTCCCACCATGGCACTTATTAATATCGTGGTAAGATTAAGGGATGCTGCCAAAACAACGCCTATTCCAATTAACACTGCGGGTATGGCTTTTTTTAAATCAGTTTTTTTCTTTTGATATTCTGAAAGCGTTACAACAAGCTTTTTATCTTCTAAATTTTTTATATCTTCTTTTTTCCCTAAAACCAACAGCATATCGCCTTCCATTAGCTTTACTGATGATAACTTGTCGAATATAATCTCGCCTCGTTTACGAATCGCTAACACCGACATGTTGTACCGCCTATTAAACTGCATGGACTTTAAAGACCCTTCAGACAAACTGGATCCAAAGGGAACAATAACCTCATAAATATTATAATTATCTATGCTGTTTATTAGTTTGCTCCCTTTAATCTTATATCCTTTAACATCTAACAATTTATGAACCATTTGCGGCGGCAAAACAACTTTCAAAACATCTCCTTTTAGAATAATGGTTTTAGGTCCCAATTCATAATTTAAAACCCCTTTCCTCATTATGGACATGATGTTTACGTTGAAATCTAAAACCAGTTTTGAATTTATAATGTCTTTATTGATATCTGTACACCCTTCTTCTATAACAATTTCAAGAACATATTTTTCTACTTTTTTAGTAAGCTCATTATCTTCTTCTTTGCGTTTTGGAAGTAAAAAAGGCGCAATAAAGAAGATATATAGAAACCCTATAACTAGTAAACAAAGAGCTGCTAAACTAAATTCAAACATCCCAAATTCTTCTAAACCATATTTTTTAGCATAACCGCTAACCAAAATATTGGTTGATGTTCCAATAAGCGTGCAAGTACCTCCAAAAAGTGCTGCAAACGATATGGGCATTAATAACTTTCCTGGGCTAATATTGGTTTCTCTACAAACCGTTAAGGCTATGGGCAACATCAATGCCACTATGGCCGTATCGTTTATAAAGGCTGAAAACACGGCTGTAATAAAGCAAAACACAACAAGTGCCACAACATAATGAATCTTAGCTAGTTTGATAATATGCCCACTTAATCCGTTTAAAATACCCGAGTTAAAAACACCGCCACTTACAACAAATATACAGCCCAATGTTAAGGTCGCTGGATGGTTAAATCCCGAAAAACCTTCTTCTGGATTTAGAACCCCGGCAACAATAAACAGAGCCATGATAAGAATTGATGTTGTATCGATAGAAAAATAATCCTTTACGAAAAGAAAAACACCAACACCAATAATACAAAATGTGATAATTAAATCGATACTCATAATCTATTCTGTATAAAATTACTTGGGAAAATCAATTATCGTCTTTTGTGGATTCAGACATGTAATATAACCTCTTCAAGCTCTTCTTTAATAGCGTGAATCGATAAATTCCTATAACAAAAAAAAGGGCACTGAAAAAAAGTGAGGCAAAAGCTAAATATTTGAAATTCGGAAAAATTTCCAGTTGAAAAAAAGCAATGCCTCCCAGCAACAAATACAACGAAGATCTAATGTAAGAAAGTAATGTGCGTTCGTTTGCTAAACGCGTGCGCTCAATAGCAAGATAGTCCCTTAAAATAACCTCTTCATCAGGTTTGAAGTCCCGTCCAAATCGTAAGAGATTCATCTTTTTGATTTTTAATGGTGTTTCAACAATGCGTTTTAGTGACATCTCAAAAAATTATTTTTATAAATCTAATCGAATTTTTAAAGGTTTCAAAAGAATGTTTTACTTAATTATAATAACAAAATGTTAAATAAATCTAATAAACGCAATGATTTTTGACTTCTCATTAACGTTTTTAGTAATTTGCAACATATTTTATTTCAAGCCCTAGATGCAGTTATATCCAATAAACTCTGGAAATTTTAAGTTAGATGGTGGTGCCATGTTTGGCGTAGTTCCAAAATCATTATGGCAAACTACAAACCCTGCCGATGCCAATAATATGATAGACCTTACCACAAGATGCTTACTTATTGAAGATGGCAACAGGCTTATTTTAGTTGATACAGGAATGGGTAATAAGCAATCTAGCAAGTTTTATGGTTACTACTATCTATGGGGAAACCACAGTCTAGACGGATCTCTTAAAAAGCACGGTTTTCATCGTGATGATGTTACCGATGTTTTTATGACCCACTTACATTTTGACCACTGTGGAGGAAGTATTCAATGGAACCATGACAAAACAGGTTACGAACCCGCATTTAAAAACGCCCACTTTTGGAGCAATAAAGACCATTGGCAATGGGCAACACAACCCAATAAACGAGAAAAGGCTTCCTTTTTAAAAGAAAATATTCTACCTATGGAGGAAAGTGGACAGCTTAAATTTATGACTATTCCAACAGGTGATACTCTTATAAATTCAAAACTGGGTTTCGATATCTTTTTTGCAAACGGACATACCGATAAACAAATGATTCCGCTTATCAAATACAAAGAGATAACCATCGCTTTTATGGCCGATTTATTACCAACTGTTGGACATTTACCACTACCCTATGTTATGGGTTATGATACCAGACCTCTTTTAACCCTCGACGAAAAAGAAAAATTCCTTAATATAGCAGCATCCAATAATTATTATTTATTTTTAGAACATGATGCCCATAATGAAATTATTACTGTGACTAATACCGAAAGAGGCGTCAGATTAAAAGACATCTATACTTCGCAAGATATATTCCAATAAAAAAAGTGACTAATTCAAATACAAACAAATGAAAACAATTAAAACAGTAATGCTATCGGCGGCTGTGGCCGTATTATTCTCTGGCTGTGGAGGGACTGCCAACATTCTTTCTACACCCCTTGAAAATATTGACACTTCACCTTTAAAAGTTTCAGAATTAACTGAAAATGAAAAACATAATTGGGGCCATCTAGACTTGGCAAAAGACACCATTCCGGGGATGAGCGTCGATAAAACCTATACGGAACTCATTAAAAACAAAAAAGGAAATACCGTTATTGTTGCTGTGATAGATTCTGGAATTGATATAGACCATGAAGATTTAAACGATGTGATTTGGACCAATAAAGATGAAATTCCAAACAACGGAAAAGACGATGATAACAATGGTTATATTGACGATGTACATGGTTGGAATTTTTTAGGTGATGGTTATAACGAACAATTAGAATATGTACGCATACTGGCGAGTGGCGATACTAATAGCCCCGATTATGCAAGAGCACAAAATTTGTACGAAACAGAATATCAAAAATGGTTGGGTAGAAAAACACAATACGATCAAATTTATCAACAAATAAAAAATACAGACGATTTACTTACCAAACATTTTGGAAAAAAAGATTATACCAAAGAAGAAGTAAAAGCCATTAAGACTGAGGACCAGGCACTTCTTCAAGCTACTCAAGTGGCAAATTACATGTATAGCAACGGTATGGATTCTATGGCAGATGCCTTAAAAGAAATTAGCGAGGGCTTAGAAAGCATTAACGACCGCCTAAACTATAACTTAAATAAAGACTTTAACGGACGTGTAAATGGTGATGACCCAAATAACTGGAATTCTAAATTTTATGGAAACGGAAACGTAAAACCAGTAAAGAAAAGTGAAAGTCATGGAACACACGTAGCGGGTATTATTGCTGCAGAACGCAACAATGGCAAAGGAGCTAATGGTGTGGCTAACAATGTAAAAATCATGAGTGTTAGAACCGTTCCAAACGGAGATGAATACGATAAAGATAT
This sequence comes from Mariniflexile sp. HMF6888, assembly GCF_044335535.1. NCBI lineage: Bacteria > Pseudomonadati > Bacteroidota > Flavobacteriia > Flavobacteriales > Flavobacteriaceae > Mariniflexile > Mariniflexile sp. HMF6888. Next base: position 182,423 of record NZ_JBIQVZ010000003.1, read on the forward strand.
TGCTTTAGCTATTCGTTATGCTGTTGATAACGGCGCAACCATAATTAATGGTAGCTTTGGAAAAAGCTTTTCTCCGCATAGCGACTGGGTACGTGATGCCATTAAATATGCAAGCGATAAAGACGTCGTATTTGTACATGCTGCTGGAAATGACAGTGAAAATGTGGATGTGGAATCTAATTTTCCAGACGATAATGTGAATGGTCAAGAAATCTCTAATACATACATTCGAGTGGGTGCATTAGAACCAAAATATGGTTCAAACATTGTTGCAAGTTTCTCCAACTACGGAAAACAAAATGTTGATGTATTTGCTCCAGGTGCTAAAATATATTCAACAACCCCACAAAACGAATATGATACAAAAGGAGGTACTTCTATGGCGGCACCTGCGGTTGCTGGGGTTGCGGCATTAATTCGTTCGTATTATCCAAAATTGTCTGCAGCTCAAGTAAAACAAATCATTATGGACTCTGGTTTAGCCATTAAAACAAAAGTGGTCGTTGGTGGCGATACCAATAACATAAAACCTTTTACCGATTTATCTAAAACAGGACGCATTGTTAATGCTTACAATGCCTTCATTATGGCAGCTAAAATGTCTATTTAACATAAAATTTATAGTGACAAAAAGCTGAAAATATTTTAGTTTTTCAAAACTATTAAAGTATTGAAAATGAGGATAAAAAGTCTATTTCTGTCTCATATTGAGCTTGTCGAAATAGTTTAATTACTGGTAATCCATATCGGTTTCGACAAGCTCAATATGACAAATTAAATTTAAAGGACTTTTTAACCTCATTTTTTTATTATTTTGAAGCTACAAACTCATTTAAACTTTTTGAATTGAAGCGAAAATTAGTCATTTTGTATCCTATTAAAGGTCTTCTTCTTTACATAGCAAGGCCTACGGAAAGAAAAAAGACAGGACAGAGCGTTAAGAAACCGTAAGGTTCACGAACACGTATTTTTCAAATAATTAAGTATCGTGAGTAAACAGTCCTGTGGCCTATTTTAGTGAAATCGAAGATTCGGCGTAGCCAATCGGTCGGGAGGCGCATGGACAAAAAAAGGCGATTTTTTTAGTTAATTGAAAAAGTTTAAATGAGTTCCACTTATAAAAAACAAAACAAATGAAACAATTAATTATTTCTGTGCTATCTGTTTTGGCATTCACGTCATGTAATAGTGCACAGCCCGTTACAACAACTACAGCCTATCAAAATCAAAGCACTACAACTTCTTGTTACTGGCAACAACACGTCGATTATAAAATGGCTATTGATATGGATGTAAATACCTATCAATATAAAGGCAAACAAACCTTGGTGTACACCAATAACTCACCCGATGTTTTAAACCGTGTGTATTACCACTTATATTTTAATGCGTTTCAACCAGGTAGCGAAATGGATGTACGATCACAAACCATTGCCGATCCAGATTCTAGAGTAGGCAATCGCATAAGTAAATTGCAACCTAACGAAATTGGATTTATAAAAGTACATTCGTTAAAACAAAACGGAAAAACCATTAAACATGAAACCGTAGGTACGGTTCTGGAAGTCGATTTAGCAAAACCCATTTTACCGGGAGAACGTGTTACTTTCGAGATGGATTTTGATGCTCAAGTGCCTTTGCAAATTCGTCGCTCGGGTAGAAACAATAAAGAAGGTGTAGCGTTATCGATGGCGCAATGGTACCCAAAAATGGCAGAATACGATTTTGAAGGTTGGCATGCCGACCCTTATATAGGCCGCGAATTTCATGGGGTATGGGGCAGTTTTGACGTAAAAATCAGCATCGATAAAAACTATGTTATTGGTGGCACAGGCTATTTACAAAACCCTAGCGACATTGGCTATGGCTATGAAACAGGAACTGTAAACCGTCCAAATACCGATAAATTAACTTGGCATTTTGTAGCACCTAATGTACACGATTTTACTTGGGCTGCCGACCCCCATTATATCCACGATATCATGCAAGTGCCTGATGGCCCCATGCTTCATTTTTTCTACAAAAACACATTAAGCAACGAGCAAAAAGAACGCTGGAAAAAAATGCAACCAAAAACGGTTGAACTTATGCAGTACTATAGCAAGCATATTGGCTCTTACCCTTATAAGCAATATTCCGTTATTCAAGGGGGTGATGGTGGTATGGAATACGCCATGTGTACACTTATTACCGGAGAGCGTAGTTACGGCAGTTTGGTAGGGGTTACGGCACACGAATTGGCACATACTTGGTTTCAGTTTCTATTGGCTACCAACGAGGTCAAACACGAATGGATGGACGAAGGCTTTACCAGTTATATAAGCGATTTGGCCATGAACGAGGTTATGAACCAAGGCAACACTAACCCAGTAGTAGATGCCTATAATAACTATATTTATCTAGCAAAATCGGGCAAGGAGCAACCGCTTACCACACATGCAGACCGCTATCAAGACAACCAATCCTATGGTATTTCGGCATATAGCAAAGGGGCTGTGTTTTTAGCCCAACTAGGCTATATTATGGGTGAAGAAAACTTAGCAAAAACCATTAAAAAATACTTTAACGATTTTGCTTTTAAACATCCTACACCGTTAGATATTATACGTACTGCCGAAAAAGTTTCGGGCTTAGAACTTGATTGGTATTTAACCGATTTTGCACAAACCACCAACACGATTGATTATAGTGTAAAAACCGTAGAAAGCAACAATGTAACTTTAGAGCGTATTGGTTTAATGCCCATGCCTATTGATATTACCATTACTTACACCGATGGCAATACCGAAGATTTTTATATCCCGTTACAAATGATGCGTGGTGAAAAACCAACCAAAGCCACCCCCTTAAATGATTGGGCTTGGGCGTATCCTACCTATACATTTACAACTAAAAAAGCTGTAAAAAGCGTAGAAATAGATCCTAAAAACTTAATGGCAGATATTAATAAGATGAATAATAAAAAGTAACCTTTCTTATTTTTTCCTACTAAAGGCTTCTTGAATAAAAAGAAGCCTTTTTTGTTACTTATACAAATCAAGGGTTGAAAATGAGCCTTATGAATCAAAGAGATAGCTTTCCAAAGGTGTGAATTTTGGAAAATACTGAAAATCCATTTACTAAATATTAATATTCTTTAAAACCCAGTCCTTAATTCGCATTAATTATCAAATAAATTGTGCTACCTCTATTTTTTTTAATACCTTCGCTATGTAAACTTTAGGGGTGTTCTAAAACAGATAGAACTGAGACATACCCTTTGAACCTGATTTGGTTAGTACCAACGAAGGGAAAAGTTGAATAGTGTATTGCAATATACGCTAGCACACCTTTTCATTAAACACTTCTTTTCTGAAAGTGTCTTTTTTCAAAGCTTATTTGCTTCCCTTGCTGTTTACAATGAACTATCTTGACTTTTTTGATTGAAGCGAAAAATATCCTTTGCGCAAGCTGGCTCGTTCGCTAAAATAACCCACCGGGTTATTTTATACGCTCCGTCCTGTTCCAGATTTTAGCTTTTTAGCACTTCATAGCATCGCTACGGAGTAAAAAACAGGTAAAATATGGGGCAAAAAGATCATTTTGCAGCCAATTGAAAAAAATCAAGATGAGTTCAATAACCAAAATGTATTGTAAATGATAACCATTCATCTTAACGAACGTTCGCTAGACATTGATGAGAATCTCAATGTTTTACAGCTATTACAACAAATTAACTCGCCTACCAAAGGTATTGCTGTAGCTATAAATACTGAAATTATTTCACAATCGCAGTGGGAAACAGAAACATTCAATCAGAATGATAATGTTTTAATTATTCAAGCCACACAGGGAGGATAACCTTAGAGACTCTAAATTTAAAAAACAACAAATCATAAATAAGCAGCATCAAAGTCTCAGTACTTTACTTTGTAATCTGTACTTAATACTTTAAACAAATGAAGAATAAAGACACCGCACCAAAGGAAGGTCAAATTACAAGAAAGCCATTTCCAAACTCTAAAAAGATTTACGTACAAGGAAAAATCCACCCACAAATTAAAGTGGCCATGCGTGAAATTTCTTTGAGTGACACCAAAAATTCTTTAACAGGTAAATTGACTCCAAACGAGCCCGTTACTGTGTACGATACTTCGGGACCTTATACAGATCCTAACAAAGAATTAAACGTACATAACGGCATTGAACGCATTAGAGAGCAATGGATTTTAGATCGTGGAGATGTAGAACAATTAGACTCTTTTACCTCAGAGTATTGTAACGAACGTTTGAACGACAAAAGTTTAGACCACATGCGTTTTTCGCTTTTGAGAAAGCCATTGCGTGCTAAAAAAGGACAAAACGTAACGCAATTACACTACGCTAAAAAAGGAATCATTACTCCAGAAATGGAATACATCGCTATTCGTGAAAACCAACGAATTGACGAAATGACCGAAATAAGAAAACAACACCCAGGAGAACATTTTGGAGCCTCAATTCCAGCAAAAATCACTCCTGAGTTTGTACGTTCAGAAGTAGCTAGAGGACGTGCCGTTATTCCGTCAAATATTAACCACCCAGAAGCAGAGCCTATGATTTTAGGCAGAAACTTCTTGGTAAAAATAAACGCAAATATTGGTAACTCTGCGACGACCTCATCTATTGAAGAAGAAGTAGAAAAAGCCGTTTGGGCTTGTCGTTGGGGGGCAGATAATATCATGGATTTATCTACAGGTCAAAACATTCACGAAACCCGTGAGTGGATTGTGCGTAACTCTCCGGTGCCCATTGGAACCGTGCCAATTTACCAAGCTTTAGAAAAAGTAAATGGTGTTGCCGAAGACTTAACTTGGGAAATTTTTCGTGATACATTGATTGAGCAAGCAGAGCAAGGAGTCGATTACTTTACCATTCACGCAGGAGTCTTGTTACGTTATGTACCTATGACAGCGAAACGGGTAACAGGAATCGTATCTCGTGGAGGCTCTATTATGGCAAAATGGTGTTTGGCTCATCACAAAGAAAGTTTCTTATACACACATTTTGAGGACATTTGCGAAATCTTGAAGTCTTATGATGTTGCTTTCTCTTTAGGAGATGGTTTACGTCCGGGTTCTGTTGCCGATGCCAATGATGAAGCTCAGTTTGCTGAATTAGAAACCTTAGGAGAATTGACACAAATTGCACGTAAACACGAAGTACAATGTTTTATTGAAGGCCCTGGTCACGTGCCAATGCACATGATTAGAGAAAATATGGAAAGACAAATTGAAGTTTGTGACGAAGCTCCTTTCTATACACTAGGCCCTTTAACAACGGATATTGCTCCAGGATACGACCACATTACTTCTGGTATTGGTGCTGCCATGATTGGTTGGTACGGATGTGCCATGTTGTGTTACGTAACGCCCAAAGAGCATTTAGGATTGCCAAATAAAGAAGATGTACGTGTAGGGGTTGTCACTTATAAATTAGCTGCCCATGCCGCCGATTTAGCAAAAGGGCACCCAGGTTCCCAGCACAGAGACAATGCGTTGAGTATGGCCCGATTCGAATTCCGTTGGGAAGATCAGTTCAACTTAGGCTTGGATCCAGAACGTGCTTTGGAATACCATGATGAAACATTACCAGCAGACGGCGCCAAAGTAGCTCACTTCTGTTCTATGTGTGGACCCAAATTCTGTTCTATGAAAATTTCCCAAGAAGTTCGTGACTTTGCAGCAGAAAACGACATTGTAGACAATGAAGTCATTCAGAAAGGAATGGAAGAAAAATCTCAGGAATTTAAAGACAAAGGTTCAGAGGTTTACCTATAACCCATTTTCAATCCACAATGTGCACTGAATCATAGTGTCATTGCACATTGTTAATTACTAATTGCTAATTGCAAATTGTCCATTGTTAATTGTCCATTGTTAATTGCAAATTGCCATGATTGTACTAATAGCTCCCGAAAATGATGTTCCTAACGAAATTGAAATACTACACCAGTTATTTCAAGAAGGTTTAGAGTACTATCATTTTAGAAAACCACATAAGAACTATCAAGAGCATTGTGACTATTTAAATCAGATTGATGAACGATACCACAACCGAATTGTGGTGCATTATTTTCATGAGTTGGTAAACAGGTTTAATATAAAAGGCATTCATTTTCAAGAACAAAAAAGAAGAGACCATTTAGATATTCCCAGTAATTATTTTACTGAATTAGAAATGTATGGTAAAACAATTAGCAGCTCTTTTCATGAACCTGAAGAATTAGAAAACTGTGCATTTGAGTTTGATTATCATTTGCTCAGTCCGGTGTTTTCATCTATTTCTAAACAAGACTATAATGGTCGTGGATTTGACGTGAATCATATCAACAAAACCATCATAGGTATGGGAGGCGTAACCACAGAAAACTTGGCTGAGTTTAACAAGCTAGGTTACAAAGGAGTGGGTGTTTTAGGAGGTATTTGGAATAGTAAAAATCCCATTGAGAATTTTGCTAAAATGCAAGCATTTTTTAGTGAGCAATGAGCAATGAGCAATGAGCAATGAGCAATGAGCAATGAGCAATGAGCAATTAACAATTAACAATTAGCAATTAGCAAAGAACAATTTGCAATGTGCAATGTGCAATGTGCAATTAACAAAGAACAATGAGCAATAATATCATTTTAGACAAAACATATAATTTCGCTGTTTTGATGGTTAAACTCTCTCAAAAGTTGATTTCGGAAAAGAAAGAATATGTTTTATCAAAACAAATTCTCCGCTCGGGAACTTCTGTTGGAGCGAATACAGAAGAAGCTAGAGAGACAAAATATTGGTTACGTATATTGAAGGATACGGGCTATATTTCTGAAAATGAATTCCAAAAATATTTTATTGATATAGAAGAAATTTTAAAAATATTATACGCAATCATTAATTCTTCAAGAATAAATTTATAAAAGAGAATGACAAACAACCAAACACGTATTGCAAATTGTTCATTGCAAATTGATAATTGCATATTATCAATAGCCGGTTTCGACCCAAGTAGTGGTGCCGGAATCACTTCAGATATCAAAACATTTGAAGCACATGGTTTTTATGGCTTATCTGTCTGTACTGGGGTTACCGTTCAAAATGATATGGATTTTAAAACCTGTGAATGGATTTCTCCCGAAGTCATTCTTTCCCAAATAGAAACATTGTTTGAGCGTTTTGAAATTAACGTCGTTAAAATTGGAATCGTTCAATCCTGGGCAACATTATCGCTTATTTTAGACAAATTGCATGACTTAAATAGGGATATAAAAATCATCCTAGACCCCATCATCAAAGCAACTGCTGGTTTTGATTTTCATACAGAAGAAAATCAGGATTTGCTTGATAAAATTTGGAAGCAATGTAACATCATCACTCCTAATTACGATGAAATCCAACTATTATATCCTGAAAAAGATATTGAAGAAACTCTTGAATATATCAGTAATTACACAAACATCTATTTAAAAGGCGGCCATAGAAAAGACAAAAAAGGTTGGGATGAATTGTACCATAGTGGTATTGTAATGGTTAACATGCCTCCAAACACAGAAAAAGTCTCGGAAAAACATGGAAGCGGATGTATTTTATCATCATCTTTAGCTTGTAACATCGCTTTGGGACAACATATAGAAGACGCTTGTAAAGCTGCCAAATATTACACCGAACAATTTTTAAATAGTAATGATTCGTTATTGGGAAGTCATGATTATAGGAGTTTAGGAGTGGAGAATTTAAGGAGTTTAGGAGTGGAGAATTTGAGGAGTTTAGGAGTGGAGAATTTGAGGAGTGAAGTAGCACAAAAATTTAAATAATTATGGAAAAGAGTAAAAATTTTGAAGATTTATTGGTTTGGCAAAAAGGACACCAATTTGTTTTAGAGGTGTATAAAATCACGAAACAATTTCCTAAAGAAGAAATTTACGGTTTGACTTCACAATTCCGAAGAGCAGCTGTATCTATCACCGCAAATGTTGCTGAAGGATATAAAAGAATCAGTAATAAAGAAAAATTACGTTTTTACAATATTGCACAAGCATCCCTAGAAGAATGTAAGTATTTCTTAATTCTAGCTCGTGATTTAGAATACACCAATCAATTCAAAATACTAAACGATTTAATTAATGAAGTCAGTAAAATGTTAAACGTATATTGCCGTAGCATTCTAAACTACTCAAACTCTTAAATCCCCATATCCTTAACTCCTAAACTCCTCCACTCCTTAAATTCTATACTCCTAAACTACTTAAATTCTATACTCCTAAAATTCTCAAAAAATGACCATCAACAAACTCCACTATATATCGCAAGGAAACACGCCTAAAGAGCATTTGGAAAACATTCAAAAAGCATGTCAATCGGGTGTCGAATTAGTTCAGCTTCGTTTAAAAAATCTATCTGAAAAAAAGGTTTTAATAATAGCACTAGAAGCTAGAGAAATCACCAGTCATTTTCAGACAAGGTTAATCATTAACGACCATTATAAAATTGCAAAAGAAGTTAAAGCAGATGGCGTTCATTTGGGAAAAACAGATACTTGTCCAACGATTGCAAGAAAACATTTGTACGCTTGGCAAATTATTGGAGGTACAGCAAACACTTTAGAAGACTGTAAAATATTAATAGCAAAAGAAGTAGACTATATTGGTTTAGGGCCATTTAGGTTTACCTCTACTAAAGAAAATTTAAGTCCCATTTTAGGCTTAGATGGGTACGCTTTAATTATTGAAGAATTAAAAACAACCACTCCCATTATAGCTATTGGTGGGATTACAGAAAACGATATTACAGAAATCTTGAAAACAGGCGTTTCAGGTATAGCAATGTCTGGTGAAATTACTCGTGAGTTTAATAAAATTAAAGTCTTTCATCAATTATTAAACGCTTCATCAACAGAAGAACAACTTTATAATTTTAAATCATAAACATCCTTAACAGATGACAAAAGATATATTAAGAATTGCAGATAAAGAATTTCATTCAAGACTTTTTACAGGAACTGGAAAATTCAGTTCTAGTGATTTGATGTCCCAAGCATTGATTGCTAGTGAAAGTGAATTGATTACCGTTGCACTAAAACGTGTGGATCTAGACAATGAACACGACAAAATGCTACAGAGCATTATGCGTCCGAGTATCAATCTACTCCCTAACACTTCTGGAGTAAGGAATGCCAAAGAAGCTGTATTCGCAGCTCAATTAGCTCGTGAAGCTTTGGAAACCAACTGGATAAAATTAGAAATCCATCCAGACCCTAAATATTTATTACCCGATCCTATTGAAACCTTAAAAGCTGCAGAAGAATTGGTAAAATTAGGGTTTGTAGTGATGCCATACATTCACGCTGATCCTGTTTTATGTAAAAGACTAGAAGAAGTCGGGGCGCAATGCGTCATGCCTTTAGGAGCACCCATTGGAACCAATAAAGGTATTAAAACAGTTGACTTTTTGGAGATTATTATAGAACAGAGCCATGTTCCCGTAATTGTAGATGCAGGAATTGGAAGCCCTTCGCATGCTGCCTATGCTATGGAATTAGGAGCAGATGCTGTTTTAGTGAACACAGCCATCGCCGTTTCCCAAAACCCCATAGAAATGGCCAAGGCTTTTAAAATGGCTGTAGAAGCAGGTAGAATGGCATACAACGCAAAATTAGCTACCGTTAAACAGCATGCGGAAGCCAGTAGTCCGCTAACAAGTTTTTTGCAGTAAATTGAGGAGTGGAGAATTTTAGGAGTTTAGAATTGGAGGAGTGGAGTAATGAAGAGTTGGAGGAGTGGAGAATTACAGCCGCTTAAGCAATAATCTATTTTTGTAAAACTCCTAAACTACTTAACTCCTAAAATTCTCCACTCCTCCACTACTTAACTACTCAACTACTCAACTACTAAAATTCTTAACTCCTCCACTACTTAACTACTAAAAAAACATGAACAACACATTTCAAAATCTATTCGATACTTATAATTGGGAAGAAACTTTAGCGAGCATCCACTCAAAAACAGCACAAGATGTAGAATATGCGCTTTCTAAAACCAAGCGAGATTTAGAAGATTTTAAAGCTTTAATATCTCCTTCGGCTGCTCCATATTTAGAACAAATGGCTGTACTGAGTAAAATGAGCACACAAAAACGTTTTGGAAATACCATACAAATGTATGTGCCGATGTATTTGTCTAACGAGTGCCAAAACATTTGTACGTATTGTGGATTTAGCATGACAAATAAAATTCCACGTAGAACCCTAACCGATGCTGAAATTTTAAAAGAAGCTACCTTTTTAAAAACCAAAGGATACGACCACATTTTATTGGTGACAGGAGAAGCAAACAAAACCGTTGGTGTTCCCTATATAAAACATGCGATGGAATTGATTAAAGATCAATTTTCTAACATAAGCATGGAAGTACAGCCTATGGACCAGCATGAGTATGAAGAATTGATTGAAGCCAGCTTATACGCGGTTTTGGTTTACCAAGAAACCTATCACAGAGATGAATATAAAAAACACCATCCTAAAGGTAAAAAATCAAATTTTGATTACCGATTAGGCACTCCTGATAGGTTGGGAAAAGCAGGCATACATAAAATAGGCTTGGGCGCTTTGTTTGGATTGGAAGATTGGAGAGCAGATAGCTTTTTTACAGCTCTACATTTAAAGTATTTACAAAAGACCTATTGGAAAACTAAATACTCTATTTCATTCCCTCGACTAAGGCCTCACTCAGGAGGCTTAGAACCAAAAGTAGAAATGACCGATAAAGATTTGGTACAAACTATTTGCGCTTTTAGATTATTGGATGAAGACGTAGAGCTGTCGATGAGTACACGTGAAAGTGAGACCTTTAGAAACCATATTGTGCATTTAGGAATTACGTCTTTAAGTGCTGAATCTAAAACCAATCCTGGTGGTTACACAGTGGATAAACAAACTTTAGAACAGTTTGAAATTTCAGATGAACGATCTACCGAAGCCATTGCAAACATGTTAACAAACTCAGGATTAGAACCCGTTTGGAAAGATTGGTCTAATAATTGGCGTTAGAAAAAAGTTACCAACAAAAACCTATACACAATATGTGTTAGAATAGAACGTTTTTTGCTTCTATTCCGCCAAAGCTCCGTTTTGACATTTTATATAAAAAATTAAAAACAAAGTTATAGCTTTGGCTACTGGCCGCACTAAATGAAAACTTTCGCTTTTCAATCCCACATTACGCATAACCTAACCTTTAAATAACCCCCAAACACTAAATTGACATCTTAAAAACACTATCATTTTTTAATTTCACTACCTTTGGCTTTTAAACCTTCAAACTTGAAATTTTCATTCAATAAAAAAGAAAAACTCAAAAGCAAAAAGCTTATCGAACAGTTGTTTGCTAATGGACAAGCAGTTTCGGCATTTCCGTTGCGTTTGGTTTTTATGCCAACTACTTTTAATGATGGTGTTATGGCAAAAGCAGGTGTTTCCGTTAGTAAACGCCAATTTAAAACGGCTGTAGACAGAAATCGTATAAAACGTTTGATGCGAGAGGTTTACCGACTTAATAAAGCCAACTATTTTAACAACATTTCAACGCCATATGCGTTTATGATTTTGTACATTGGCAAAGACAAACCTACGTTAGCCCAAATTGAAACCCATATGAACCACCTTTTTGAGAAGTTTTTAAAAAAGGTTTCAGAAACTGAAAAATTAAATAGTGATGAGAAAATTACTTAAAAAACGATTTATAATTCCTGTAATAGCCAGTGTGTTGTTTGTAACAACCACTGCTTTTAAAAACGATTTTTTTGAAATTGCGAAGCAAATAGAAATATTTACAACGCTTTTTAAAGAACTTAACATGAATTATGTGGACGATACCAACCCCGGCGATTTAATGGATATCGCCATAAAAAGCATGTTAGAAAATTTAGACCCTTACACCAATTTTATGAACGAACAGGATGTAGAGGCTGCTAGAATTAACAATACAGGCGACTATACGGGTATTGGCGCTAAAGTAAAAACCTTAAAAGATAAATTGGTTATTGTTGAACCCTACAAAAATTATCCCGCCGATAAAGCTGGTTTAAAAGCAGGCGATGAAATTATTAAAGTAGGGAACACGCTTGTTGAAACTTACAAAGAAGATGCTGGCGAACTCCTTAAAGGTGCTACCGATACCTCGGTAGAGGTAACCTACAAACGCCAAGGAAAAACACAAACTACCACCATAAAACGCGCCGAAGTAGAAATAAAAGCCGTGCCACATTTCTCGATGGTAAACAGCAAAACAGGCTATATTGTTTTAAGCCGTTTTAACAATAAAGCGACTACCGAAACCAACTATGCCCTACGCGATTTAAAAGCCCAAGGCGCGCAGCGTATTATTTTAGATTTACGTGGTAACCCTGGCGGTTTACTTAACGAAGCTATAAATATTGTAAACCTGTTTATACCAAAGGGTCAGTTGGTAGTTACTACAAAATCAAAGGTGAAAAAATATAACAAGACCTATTACACCCAAAACGACCCGATAGATACCGAAATTCCATTGGTTATTTTAATTGATGAGGGTAGTGCCTCGGCAAGCGAAATTGTTTCGGGCTCATTACAAGATTTAGACCGTGCCGTTATTGTAGGTTCCAGAAGTTTTGGTAAAGGCTTGGTACAACGCCCTAAAGAACTGGTTTACGGGACACAGGTAAAAATTACCATTTCACGCTACTACACACCTTCTGGCAGATGCATACAGGCATTAGATTATTGGCATAGAAACGAAAAAGGGGAAGCTGTTAGAGTAAAACAAGAAAACTACAACGAGTTTAAAACCAAAAACGGTAGAAAAGTGTTTGATGGTGGTGGTGTATTTCCAGATGTAAGCTTTAATGCTTCAAAAAATTCGTCTATAATAAATGCCATTGTTAACAACGATTTAATTTTTAATTATGCTACCAATTACTACTACAATCATGATGTAAAAGATATTAATAGCCTAAAACTTAACGATACCGATTTTTTAAACTTTAAAAGCTTTTTAAAAGCCAATAATTTTTCATTTGAAACTGACACCGAAAAAGCACTAAATAAAGCGTTTGAAGCAGCAAAAAATGATGATTTGGATGATAATATTGAAACCGACTTTAGTACCCTGGTTTCAAATTTAAACAAGTCTAAAAGCGGTGTTATAGACGAAAATAAAACCTATTTATTAGAGTTATTAACCGAAGATATTGTAAAACGTTACGTTTACAGAGAAGGTTTATATGACTATTATAAAATACACGATAACGAAATAAAAAAAGCAACTGAGATACTTGGAAATCAAACTTCCTATCTAAACTATTTAAAATAAAAGTTTGTTTTTCAACCTGTTGTAATAGCTGTTAAACCCAAAAAATCAACGGTATTAATTAAAATTCATTAAAAATAGTATATTTATATCCAGTTCTATAATCCTACTATGAACAAACAACTGGTTTTATTCTTGTTAATGCTTCAATGTGTATTTGTTTTTTCCCAAAATGAATTAACGCACGAGGTCTATTTTGATACCGACAAATACGCTATTCTTCCAACCGAAGAAAGTCGTTTACTTCTCTTTATTTCAAACTTATCGGATATTGATATTGAATCTATTTCTATTTTTGGTTTTTGTGATGATATTGGTGCCGATTCCTATAACTTAAAACTATCGCAACAACGCGCCAACGCTATTAAAACCGTATTTTCTAATAACGAAATTAGTGAAGACTTAATAAGCAATGTTGATGGTAAAGGTAAAATTTTATTAAAAATAGTTGAAGAAAAAAATGTTATAAAAATTAGAGGTTTAAACCGAAAAGTAGAAATAATAGTAAAACCAAAACCTCCTAAAATAGTAGATACTAAAAAGGAAAAAGAAGAAGAAGTAAAAAAGAAAGACGCACACGAACTGTTAAAAGGCGATCTTAAAGTTGGCGATAAAATAGTGTTTGAAAATATTCTATTTAAAACAGGATATAGCCAAATTATTCCAGAATCCAAAAAAACATTGGAATCTATCGCCAAAGCTTTAGTGGAACGAAAAAATGTTTACTTTACCATTCAAGGACATGTATGCTGTACCCAAAACTCAAGGGATGCTGTTGATAGAAAAACCAAACTTCGCAACCTTTCCGAAGCCCGTGCCGAATATATTTATAACTATTTTATAAAAAAAGGCGTCGATAAAAAACGCATGCGCCATATTGGTCTGCGTCGTAAATTTCCACTTGGTGGTGACCCAAAATTTGACCGACGTGTAGAAATAGTCATTACCTATGTGGGTAACTAAAATATACATATATCGGGGGTTTTTAGTACTATTTAGCTTTATTGGTTTCTCACAAAATACAGCCATTCCCGACCCAAATTTTGAGCAAGCTTTAATTAATTTAGGATACGATTCTGCACCCATAAACGGTTTTGTATCAACTACCAATATTAGTGGCATAACCTATTTAGATATTTCAGTAAAAAATATTTCAGATTTAACGGGTATTGAAGCTTTTGTCTCATTAACATTTTTAGATTGTTCCAACAACCTACTTACTAACTTAAATGTGTCTCAAAATACCAACTTAACCCAACTTTTTTGTTATGATAACCAATTAACCAATTTAAATGTTACCAATTTAACTAAATTGAATATTCTTTGGTGCGACAACAATGGGTTAAATAATTTAAATGTTAGTCAAAATACCCTGTTAATTTCTTTGGTTTGTAATAGCAATCAATTAACAAATTTAGACGTTTCAAAAAATATAAATTTGAATGTTTTTGTTTGTGAAAATAATCAATTAACAACCATAGATATTACTAAAAACACCAAATTAAACAAGTTTCAATGTGGAAATAATTTACTTTCAAATTTAAATGTATCTCAAAATATTAATATTGGTTTTTTGTCGTGTGAACAAAATCAGCTCACAACTTTAGATACAAAAACCAATACTGCTTTAGGAACTTTAAACTGTAGTTTTAATAATTTATCTGAACTTGATTTTTCCAAAAATTCTAACCTAACAACTTTAAATTGTAGCAATAACCAATTATGTCGATTGAATGTAAAAAATGGCAATAACAGTAATGGCTCCGTAAATTTTAGCGGTAATTTAAACTTAAATTGTGTGGTAGTTGATAACCCATCAAGTACACATACTAACTGGCTCCCTGACGGTTTTTCAAATTACGTATCTAAACAAGACCAATGTAATAATTTTGTAAATGTAGATACTTTAAATAGTGTCGCTACTAATACTTCTTACTCTTTGCCAACATTAACTTATGGAAACTATTTTACACAATCTGGTGGCAATGGCACCCCTTTATTTGCAGGTAATATTATTACAACTTCGCAAACCATTTATATTTATAATGAATCGGTTTGTGCCACTAATGAAAGTACTTTTAGTGTTTTAATTACTACTGAAGATTATTATATACCAAAATATTTTACCCCAAATAACGATGGCGTACACGATGTTTGGAAAGTTCAAGATTTTAATAACACTATTAAAACCATTGCTATTTTTGACCGTTACGGAAAACTTTTAAAATATTTACCTACGAATATGGAGTGGAACGGAAATTTTAATGGTCAACTATTAGCTTCAAGCGACTATTGGTACATAATTACCTTAAATACAGGCAAAACTATTAAAGGACATTTTACTTTGAAAAGATAATTTATAAGGATAATAGAACCTATTCCTTTATCATCATAATATGTGGTATATTATCTTCTAAATATATGCCGCTAAATTCAACAAAACCACAATTCTTATAAAACGCTTTTAAATACGCTTGTGCTGAAATTTTTATAGTAGTTTCATTAAAATAAGTTTCAATAGCTTCAATTGAAACCTTCATAATATCATAACCGTATTTAAAAGACCGTTGATTTTTTGCAACAACAACACGACCAATACTGGCACATTCAAAATAATCACCTGATTTAAAAAGTCGGGCATAAGCTATTATTTGCTGGTTTTTAATTCCTAAAACATGCAGCGCTTTGTCGTCTTTCCCATCAATGTCTTGATATATACAATCTTGTTCTACAACAAAAACCTCACTACGAAGCTGTAATATTCTGTATAATTCTTCAGTAGTTAATTCTGAAAAAGTTTTTATTTGGATTTCTATCATTCTAATTTAAATGAATAAATACTTATCTTTTTTACCGTAAATACACGGATGTTTTTGTTTTTATAATATAAATGATTAAATAAATGTATTAACAACAATATCCTGCTCTCAAAAACTTAATTAATCTTGCACAATAATTTCTTTAGGATCATTTTTATTATATTCTGGCTGAATAGTTACATGATTAATATGATATTGCTCTTTCAAAACAGTTTCTATGTTACGTAATATACTATCAAATTCTGAAATAGTTACATCTTCATATAAATCTAAATGAGCTTCTAGATGTAATTCATAATCACTTAAATTCCATATATGTACATGATGCAACTTTTTAACTTTAGGCAGAGCATCAATGTTTTCAACTAAAGCTTGTATGTTTATGTGTTCTGGCGTAAATAACATAAGCATTTTAGTTGATGTTTTTAATAAATCGTAACCCATCCAAATTAAATAAAGTGCTATTAAAAAAGTAAGTACGCTATCAACCCAAAACAGTTGAAAATATTTCATTAATAAGCCACCAATAAGCACCGCAACACTTGCTAACATATCTGTTAATAAATGGACATAGGCGGATTTTACATTAATATTATGCACAGAATCTTTTTTTAATAACAACACACTTAAACCATTAAATATAATAGCTAATAAAGCTAACCAGATAACTAAATTAGATTCTATGACTTGCGGATATTTAAAACGTTCAATGGCTTCCTTTATTAAAATAATAGCTACAATTATTAACGTTGACGCATTAACAAAAGCAGCTAAAATTTCAGCTCGTTTGTAACCAAAAGTTCTATTTTCTGAAGCTTGTTTTTTTGATAATTTAGACGCTGCATAACTTACTATTAAGGAAAGGACATCACTAAAGTTATGTAATGCATCACTTAATAATGATAAACTACCAGAAATTAAACCACCTACTACTTGAGCTACAGTTATAAAGGTATTTAAAAGAATAGAAACCATAAGATTTTTATCCTTCTTATGAATATCATAAATATGTATATGATTATGGGAATGTTTATGTGTCATTTAACAAGACACAGGTATTTTATCGATACGTGTTTGGTGACGACCACCTTCAAATTCTGTATTTAAAAAAACATCGACCATTTCAATAGCCTGCTGTATAGCTGTAAACCTTGCTGGAATACATAATATATTAGCATTATTATGACTACGAACAAGATGTACAATTTCTTTGTTCCAACATAAACCAGCACGTATTTTTTGATGTTTATTAGCAGCCATTGCAACACCATTAGCACTACCACAAATTAAAATACCAAAATCAGATTTGTTAGTTTCAACATCAGTAGCTACAGGATGTCCAAAATCAGCATAATCTACACTATCAATACCATCAGTACCATAGTTAGTAACCGTATATCCATTTGATTCTAAATGTTTTACGATAGCAAATTTATAATCAGTTCCTGCGTGATCGTTTCCTATAGAAATTTTCATTTTATATATATTAAAGTATCTTTATACAAAGGTAATAATTATAAACAATGTGGATTAGTATATTCATTACTTGTTAATAAGTGTTGATAGTTTTTTAAAAGAAAAATATTGATAATTCAATTTTTTTTCCAATCAAAAACAAGAAGAACATAACCAAAAATTTAACTCACTTTTTTTAGCAATGTTATAAGCTTATAAAAGCATATATATAAACAGCTATTTTTAAAATATTATTAATAATTAACAACTATTTTAAGTTGTTAACAACTGTTTATATAAAATTTAAATCACTTAAAAATGAACCTTTTAAATTCATATAACATGTTAATTAACTATTAATAAAAAGTAAATAAATTGTAATCAAAATAAAAGTTGAAAAAGTTATACCGCTATTAACAACCAATCATAATCATCATTAATTTTTTTAAATTTCAAAAAGAAAATATTGATATTATATATAATGTGGATAAGTACACTTTAACTTAGCTTAACATAAAAAAATGTCATTTAATATTTAAATTGTAGCTTTGTAAAAAATAAATAGCAAATCTTCTCCTAAAACAACGCTATTTAATAACAGAATTTCCAGTATCTTAGGAAATAAATATGATTACAAAGAATTAAATGACAAGAAAGAAAAAAAGGAAATCCAAAAAAGGCATTTCCAACCTTACAAATACTATTTTAAGTATTATTAAAAAAGATAGAAATCAAAGTTTTAACTATAAACAAATTGCTGCTAAATTAGGTGTAACCGATGCTAGTAGTAGAAATCAAATTATAAAAAAGTTAGCTGAGCTTGCAGTAAAAAAAGAAATTGAAGAAGTAGAACGTGGCAAATTCAAAGCTGTAATGAATACTGAATACCATACAGGAATTTTAGATTTATATGGAAAAGGTATGGGGTATGTTATTTGTGAAGATTTTGATGATGATGTATTTATAGCTTCAAACAATATTAACAAAGCCTTAAATGGAGATGAAGTAGAATTTTATGTTTATAAACGACGTCACCGAGGAAAATTAGAAGGAGAAATTACCCAAGTTTTAAAACGTGAAAAAACTGAATATATTGGGGTTATTCAAATTCAAGAAAAGAAGAATTTTGCTTTTGTTATAGCTGATAGCAATAAAATGTACAAAGATATTTTTGTACCAATAAATAAAACTTTAAAAGCTGAAGATGGTGATAAAGTTTTAGTAAAAATTGAAGATTGGCCAGAGAATGCCGATTCGCCTTATGGTAAAGTTATTCAGGTTTTAGGAAAACCAGGAGATCATAACACTGAAATACATTCTATTTTAGCTGAATATGGCTTGCCTTATGAATTTCCTTATGAAGTTGAAGACTTTGCTAATAAATTAAATACTTCTATTACTACTGAAGAAATTTCAAAACGTCGTGATATGCGTCAATATTTAACCTTTACTATCGATCCAAAAGATGCTAAAGATTTTGATGATGCTTTATCTTTTAAGATTTTAAAAAATGGTTTATATGAAATAGGCATTCATATTGCTGATGTATCACATTACGTCCAAGAAGGAACGGTTTTAGATGATGAGGCTTACGAGCGTGCTACTTCTATTTATTTAGTAGATCGTGTCGTACCTATGCTTCCTGAAGTATTATCAAATAATGCATGTTCATTAAGACCTCTTGAAGAAAAATTAACTTTTTCTGCAGTGTTTCAAATGAATGAAAAATGTGAGATAAAAAATGAATGGTTTGGTAGAACGGTAACCTATAGTGATGCCCGTTTTTCTTATGAAGAAGCACAAGCTATTATAGAAAATAATGTCATCATTCCTGCGAAGGCAGGAATCTCATCAATCAATACAAGCATTCCTAAAGAAGTTTCTCTTACTGGAGAAGCTTACAATACCTCACCAGAAATAGCACAAGCTATATTAAAAATGGACGAATTAGCTAAAAAAATGCGTGCTAAACGTATGAGTGCTGGTGCTATTTCATTTGATAAAGTAGAAGTAAAGTTTAATTTAGATGAAAATGCAAATCCTGTTGGTGTATTTTTTAAAACCAGTAAAGAAGCTAATAAATTAATTGAAGAATTTATGCTATTAGCAAATCGAAAAGTATCGGAGTTTATAGGAAAAAAAGACCCTAAAAAAACTTTTGTATATCGTATTCATGACGAACCAGATGATAGTAAATTAGCTAATTTACAAGGGATTGTATCTAAATTTGGTTATAAATTAAATTTTAAAGACCGTAAAACAACATCAGCGTCACTTAATTATTTACTAAAAGAAGTGAGTGGTAAAAAAGAACAAAATTTAGTAGATACTTTAACAATAAGAAGTATGAGTAAAGCTGAATATTCTACTCAAAATATTGGGCATTATGGGTTAGCATTCGATTATTATAGTCATTTTACATCGCCTATTCGTCGTTATCCTGATGTGATGGCACATAGATTGTTGCAATATTATTTAGATGGAGGAAAATCGGTTAACGAAGCTGTTTACGAAGAAAAGTGCAATCATTCCAGTAATATGGAAAATTTGGCAACAAAAGCAGAACGTGATTCTATAAAATACATGCAAATTAAATTTATGCAAGATCATAAAGATGAAAATTTTGTAGGTGTTATTTCAGGTGTAACTGATTGGGGTATTTATGTAGAAATTATAGTGAACAAATGTGAAGGTATGGTAAGTATTCGTGATATGAAAGATGACCATTATGCGTTTGACCAAGAACAATATGCTATGGTTGGAAGAAATTCAAAAATGATGTACCAATTAGGCGATGAAGTTATTGTAAAAGTTAAAAATACCGATTTAGTTAAAAAGCACCTTGATTTTAATTTAATAGGAAAAAATGAATAGTTTTTAAAAAGGGAATAATTATTGATAAAAAACGTTCTAACTAAAAATAATAAAAATGAAACGTATTATCTTATTAGCGATTATCTTAGTATCAGCAACAACTTTAGCTCAAAAGCAAATTGAAAAAACCATAGGAGAATTCAATGAACTTAAGGTTTATGATTTAATAGAAGTTGAATTGGTAAAATCCAATGAAAACAAGGTTATTATTACAGGTCAAAACAATCAAAATGTTGTAATAAATAACAAAAATGGCACTTTAAAGATTAAGATGAAATTTGAAGAAATTTTTGATGGCAATAACACAAAAGTTATGTTGCATTACAAATCTTTAGACATAATAGATGTGAATGAAGGTTCAAAAGTATATGGAAAAGATACAATCAAACAGTTTGAAATAGATTTAAGAGCCCAAGAAGGTGGTAGTATTGAAGTGCCATTAGAGGTTAAATATGCTAATATAAAAGCTGTGACAGGAGGAAGTATTAAAGCAACAGGTATTTCTAAATCACAAAAAGTGTCATTACTTACAGGAGGGATTTATAGAGGGGAAAATCTTAATACAGACACAACCGAAGTATCTATAAATGCAGCTGGTGAATCATATGTAAAAGTATCAAAATTAGTGGATGTTAAAATAAGAGCAGGAGGTGATGTTTTTATTTATGGAAACCCAGAAACTGTTAATGAAAGCAAAGTTTTAGGTGGACGTATAAAACGAATGGAATAGTTTAAAAAAATTAAAATTAATAGAAAACCCATTGCTTGCAATGGGTTTTTGTTTTTTATTACGGTCATTTTAAATGATTAAATGGTATAAAAGAAGCCATAAAGTTTTAAAATATTTCTTTACTTTGTCTTAAACCTTCACAAATATTATGTTTGATGACATTTTAGCGGCAATTCCTTTTGGAATTATTTTGGCTTTTACAATAGGACCCGTATTCTTTGTACTTCTTGAAACTAGTGCTACCAAAGGATTTAGAAGCGCTTTAATCTTTGATTGTGGTGTTATGTTAGCAGATATAATATTCATTTTAGTAGCATTTTTTAGTACCAGCAAACTACTTGAAAAAATTAAAGACGATCCTAGTTTTTTAATATTTGGAGGTGTTTTATTAGTTACCTATGGCTTTATTTCATTCATAAAAACATCAAAATCGTTTCGGGATATTGTTAAAGAATATCATAAAATTGAAATAAAAAAGGGCTATGGAAAATTATTTTTAAAAGGATTTTTACTCAATTTTATTAACATCGGTGTTTTATTAGGATGGGTGGCGTTTATTGTGATAGCTAATTCCATTACAAGCTCAAAAGATGGTGTTTTGGTATTTTTAAGCACTATTTTAATAGTTTACTTTTTAATTGATTTAATTAAAATAGTTATAGCAAAAAAACTAAAGAGCAGACTAACACCTCGTATCATATTTAAAACAAAAAAAATAATTGCTTTGGTAATATTAGGCTTTGGCTTTATACTTTTAGTTCAAGGATTTTTTCCAAAAGAAAAGGAACTTCTAAAAGAAAAATTAGAAAAGATAAGTCCTTTAAAATAAAAAAGCTTCTAGAGTTATCCAGAAGCTTTTTGAGGTGTCGAGCGGATTCGAACCGCTGTAGCAGCTTTTGCAGAGCTGAGCCTAGCCACTCGGCCACGACACCTTAATGGTGTTGCAAATGTAAAAAAAAATAACACTTTTTAATAGTTAAAATTAACTTTTACGCTTATCGGTCATTTTTATAGTTACTTTTTCAACATCGCCTCCAATTGGGGGATTTAATTTACTAATCCAAACGGTTGCTTTTTTTACTAATTTATCTTCATTGAAAATTCTATCTAAAATACGTTTTGCAACGGTTTCAAGTAGATGGGAAGCAATAAGCATTTCTTGTTTTATAATTCGATTTAGAAACACATAATCAACAGTATCAGCAAGTTTATCTGTTTTTGCAGAAGTTTGTAAATTAGCTTCAACTTGTAAATCTACACGGTAATCACTACCAATTTTTGTTTCTTCTTTTAAGCAACCGTGATAAGCAAATACACGTATATTTTCAACTTTTATAATTCCCATGTTAAGCAGTTTTAAGTCGGTAAAATTACCTAATTTTGCACAATATTTTTGTTTAATTATCTATTGCGATACATTTTTATGTCTGAAGAAAGAAAACCACTTAACTTTTTAGAGCAAATTATAGAAGAAGATCTGGCTAATGGCATGCCAAAAAACAAATTACGTTTTCGTTTTCCACCAGAACCAAATGGGTATTTGCACATTGGACATACAAAAGCTATTGGTATTAGTTTTGGTTTAGGTGAAAAATACAACGCACCGGTAAATCTTCGTTTTGATGATACCAATCCTGCAAAGGAAGAACAGGAATATGTAGATGCTATTAAAGAAGATGTATCTTGGTTAGGGTATAAGTGGGATAAAGAATTGTTTTCTTCTGATTATTTTCAACAACTATATGATTGGGCTGTTTTATTTATAAAAGAAGGGAAAGCTTATGTAGATTCGCAATCTAGCGAAGCTATGGCAGAACAAAAAGGAACTCCAACGCAACCTGGAGTTGATGGTCCTTACAGAAATAGAAGTGTTGCAGAAAATTTAGATTTATTTGAACGCATGAAAGCGGGTGAATTTGAAGAAGGTGAACATATTTTGCGCGCCAAAATAGATATGCAACACCCTAACATGCTTATGCGTGACCCTATTATGTATCGTATTTTAAAGAAGCATCATCATAGAACGGGTAACGATTGGTGTATTTACCCTATGTACGATTGGACACATGGTGAAAGCGATTATATTGAACAAATTTCACATTCGTTATGTTCATTAGAATTTAAACCTCATAGAGAACTTTACGATTGGTTTTTAGACCAAGTAATAGATCCTAATTTAGTGAGACCAAAACAACGTGAGTTTGCACGTTTAAATTTAAGTTACACCATTATGAGTAAGCGTAAGCTACTTAAATTGGTTGAAGATGGTATTGTAAAAGGATGGGATGACCCACGTATGCCAACCATTTCGGGATTACGTCGTAGAGGTTATACACCAAATGCTTTAAGAAAGTTTGTTGAAACTGTTGGGGTAGCTAAACGTGATAACGTTATTGATGTATCACTTTTGGAATTTTGTATTCGTGAAGACTTAAACAAAACAGCACCGCGGGTTATGGCTGTTTTAGATCCTATAAAACTGGTTATTACAAATTATTCAGAAGAAAAAGAGGAGTGGCTAGAAGCAGAAAACAATCAAGAAGATGAGAGTGCAGGATATAGAAAAGTACCTTTTTCACGTGAGTTGTATATTGAAAAAGAAGACTTTAAAGAAGAAGCTGGCAGTAAGTTTTTTAGATTAAAGTTAGGTGGTGAAGTGCGTCTTAAAAATGCCTACATAATAAAAGCAGAGTCTGTTGTAAAAGACGTAAAAGGAAACATTACGGAAATACATGGTACCTATTCTGAAGATACATCCAAAAAAGTAAAAGGAACATTGCATTGGGTATCTATTAAACATGCTATAAAAGCTGAAGTTAGAGAATACGACCGGTTATTTATGGACGAAGCTCCAGACAGTCATGAAGATAAAGATTTTATGGAATTTTTAAATCCAAATTCCCTAAAAACAATCGATGCTTTTGTTGAACCCAGTTTATTAAATGCCAAAGTAGGCGAGCGGTTTCAGTTTCAACGATTAGGTTATTTTAATGTGGATCTCGATTCATCTTCTAATAAACTCATATTCAACAAAACTGTTGGATTGCGAGATACTTGGGCAAAACAAGAAACGGCTCATAAAGCTGAAAATAAACCTGTTCAACAGAATAGTTCCAATGCACAGCCACAACGCAAAGCCATTGACGTTGTTCAGCAATTAGGAAAGAAATACACCAATTTACCAGAAGCAAAACAACTTAAAGCAAAGGCAGAAATCCAAGAATTAGCTAAAAATATAAGTTACGATGAGTTACAGCCACTTTTTAACACCGCAGCAAAAAAAGTGGGGACTCGTATTGCTACTATGATTGTTTTAGGTGTTTTAGTTAAAAACGGATTAGAAAAAAATGCAGAGGTGAATGATTTTATTAGTAAAGCTCTGGAAGACTCCAACACTCTTTTGGTTGAAGAAGCTAAAGCAGTTTAGTTATTTTTTCAAATCATTTAAAATGAATTATTTATTGTTATTTTAATTATATTTATAGCCTAACTTTAACTAAAATAATTATGGATTTTTTTAACATTTTCGCAATTCTAGTTGCAGCAATTTCTGCATTGGTTATTGGATTTATTTGGTACAACCCTAAAGTATTTGGTACGGCTTGGATGCAAGCGGCCGACATGACTGAAGAAAAAATGAAAGGTGCTAACATGGTTAAAATTTTTGGCTTAGCATTGCTTTTTGCCTTTTTATTAGCTACAGCACTACCAGGAATTGTTATTCATCAAATGGGGGCATTAAGTTTAGTAGGTGGAGATTCTGTCAATGCCTTACCTTCTTATGAAGCTTTTATGTTAGATTATTCCGAAGCTTTTAGAACCTTTAAACATGGTGTTTTACATGGTGTTATCGTAGGTGTTTTTATTGCTTTACCTATTTTGGGTACTAATGCTTTATTTGAACGTAAAAGTGCGAAGTATATTCTTATAAATGCAGGTTATTGGATAGTAACACTTGGTATCATGGGAGGCATTATCTGTGCTTGGAAATAAATTTTGTAAATTTTTAAATAAAATAAAGACTGAAGTGTTTTAACTTCGGTCTTTTTTATTCTAACTTTTGAAATCATTTCAAGTTTATCATTCTGTTGCAAACCTTCCCAATTCGTGGGACAGCATTGTTATGCACGATATTTTTTTACAATCTTCTTATCTAAAAGCACTTGAAGATGCATCGCCCAATAACATTCAATTTTTTTATGTTGGAATTTTTGATGAAAATAAATTAGTAGGAGTAGCCATCATACAACGGGTGCAGTTGTATCTAAAAGATATGTTTAGAACCATCAATGTTTCTTGTTTAAAAGGATTTTTTCGTGATGTTGTTTCAAAAATATTAAAAGGAAATATTCTAGTAGTCGGTAACTTAACGCATACAGGTCAACATGGGGTGTTTTTTCAAAAGAAAAACATATCACATACTGTTTATTTGAATTTGGTTTATGAAGCTTTAGAAGTGATTAAAAATAAAATTAAAGCCAACCAAAATAAAACCATACGTGCTGTCATGTTTAAAGATTATTTTCTAGATGACACAATTCATTTAGAAACCGATTTTTTCAACAATCATAAACTACATAAAGTTAAAGTACAACCTAATATGATTTTGAAGCTTCAACCAAATTGGTTAAACTTTAACGATTACGTAGCTTCATTAAACAAAAAGTACAAAAGACGTTATAAAACGGCCAGAACGAAGTTGAATGGTATAGAATGTTCAGAATTAAGTTTAGAAGCCGTTAAAGCTCATTCTAATAGCTTACACGCGCTTTATTTAAATGTTTCTAACAATGCTAAGTTTAATACGTTTATACTACCAAAAAATCATTTTTATAATTTAAAACTTGAGCTGCAAGATAATTTTAAGGTTTTTGGATATTATTTGAATGACGAACTCATTGGTTTTTTTACTTTAATAGCGAATGAAAAACACCTTGAAACTTATTTTTTGGGGTATGATGAAGCACATCAATATAAAAATCAGTTATACTTAAATATGCTTTATAGTATGTTGGAATTTGGAATTGACACTAATTTCAAAACAGTGGTTTATGCTAGAACCGCTATGGAAATTAAAAGTTCGGTTGGTGCTAAACCAGAACCTATGGAGGTTTATATAAAACACACCAATAGTTTAATAAATGCGGTATTAAAGCAGGTATTTAAGTTAATGAACCCAAAACAAAATTGGCAAGAACGCCATCCGTTTATAAATTAAAGCTAAGATGATATAAGACATAAATAATTTTTTATAGCTCATTTTATTTTAGTAATTCAAGTTTTTGTTTTATTAAAAATGAATTATCAGGAACATGAAAGCCAATTTACTTTTAGAAATATCAAATATTACCTTGGAAATTGAAACAAATTATCCTGAGTTATATCAATATTTAGATGAAAACCCTATTACGATTCCAAGTGAAGATAATTTAAATGTTGATGATAATTCGTTAAAAAATTATTTAGAAACCTTAAAGATCATGCTTAAAAAACATAAAGAAGAACATTCATAAAAAAAGCCTCATAAAGATTTAATTTATGAGGCTTTTGATAATTTTTAATAAAGTTATTCTTTTTTCTTTTTACTGGCTTTCATGGCTTCACCAATTTGGTTGCTTGCTGTAAAACTAGCCACCATATCGTTCAGCATATTACTCCCAGCCTGAGGCGAATTTGGTAGTAAAATAAGATTACTATTCGTTTCGCTACCAATGGCTTGTAACGTATCATAATGTTGTGTAACCACAATTAAAGCAGATGCTTCTTGGCTGTTGATTCCAACACGGTTTAAAACATCTACGGATTCTTCCAAACCACGTGCAATTTCACGACGTTGGTCGGCAATACCTTGACCTTGCAAACGTTTGCTTTCAGCTTCCGCTTTTGCTTTTTCAACGATTAAAATACGTGCTGCATCCCCTTCATACTGTGCTGCAGTTTTTTCTCTATCGGCAGCATTAATGCGGTTCATGGCTGCTTTTACTTGTGCATCGGGATCAATATCGGTTACAAGGGTTTTAATAATGTCAAAACCATAATCAAGCATAGCATCATTTAGTTCTGCTTTTACCGCTAATGCAATATCGTCTTTTTTCACAAACACATCATCTAACTTCATTTTTGGTACTTCGGCACGTACCACATCAAATACATAACTGGTAATTTGATCGTGTGGATAATCCAATTTATAAAATGCATCATATACCTTTTGGGTTAAAACACGATATTGTACAGATACTTTTAGTCGCACAAACACATCGTCTAAAGTTTTGGTTTCAATAATAACATCCAATTGCTGAATTTTTAAGCTTAATCTGCCAGCAACTTTATCGA
This sequence comes from Mariniflexile sp. HMF6888, assembly GCF_044335535.1. Taxonomy (NCBI): domain Bacteria; kingdom Pseudomonadati; phylum Bacteroidota; class Flavobacteriia; order Flavobacteriales; family Flavobacteriaceae; genus Mariniflexile; species Mariniflexile sp. HMF6888. The sequence continues at coordinate 209,977 of NZ_JBIQVZ010000003.1, forward strand.
CTAATGGGATTTTTAATTGTAAACCAGAGTGTCGAATCACTTGAAACTTACCGAAACGCTCAATGATAGCTGCGGTTTGTTGTTTAACAATAAAGAAGGACGAAATTAAAATAACGAGTCCTAAAAAAATAAAAGGGTAAACTAAAAAGCTCATAATATTTTTGATTAAAAATGGTTAAAAAATGATACTTACTAAATTGAGAGACTGTTTAAGTTTTATCCTTTGGCTCTTTTATGTGCCTTTTTCAGCCATACATCAGCTATTTTTCGGTACATAGCTATGGCTATGAATCTCAAAATACCTTGGTTTGACAAAAAAATACCCTATAAAACATTCCAAAAACAAAATTTAAACAGTCTCTGAGTTATATTTGTTTTTTGTTAAGCCTAAAGATACAATGAAAAAAACTCAATTTGCCTTATTAGTAGTTATTATACTATGTTTTGTTACAAAAATTTTTGCTCAAAAAAGTAATTATAGAATTACTAATGGAATAAGCATTACGGGAGCGATTACCAAATTTGATATTGCAACCACCAATTTTGAAACTAAACAAGGTGATGGTTTTTTAGGAGGCCTTAGTGCAACGGTTGATATTCCCCATAGATGGTACAATGTGAGTTTTGGTATGCAACTTTCTGAAAGCACTATGGGGGTTTCTGCAAGACCAGACGCTGTTGTTGCTAACAGTGAGTTTATAGATTATAAACTATTTGCGGCTCAAGTCGCCATATTGGGGCACATTAAAGTAATTCCAGATTATTTAACCATAGATTTAGGACCCATGATTCAATACAACAGTAAATTGGAGTTAAAAGATAAAACCAAGGAAAGTTATTTTGTTGATAATTACAGCAATTTAATGACTGAAGACATTACCGATATTTCCCAATTTAATTTTAACGGTGCTATTGGTGCATCAGTAGGGTTGAAGTTTATTAAATTGAAAGCGCAATATATTTATGGCTTTACAAATATTTTAAAAAAACTTGAAAACCAAAATTTAGATACCGCAGGTGGTGATGCCCGATTTAAAGGCAATCAGAATATGCTGGTTTTGGGTGTGATGGGTTCGTTTTAATAAAAAACCTGTCAGGATTTTAAGCCCTGACAGGTCTGATTATATATTCATATGTATTTGCATATTCGCGGCAACTAAAGAGTAGAAATCATATTTTCAATACGCTTTACCGTTTCTGCTTTTCCAATCATGTAGATAATATCAAATACATCGGGACCTTTCATTTCTCCTACTAAAGCTAAACGTAAAGGCTGCATCACTTTTCCAAAACCAATTTCTTTTTTACCTATCCAAGATTTTACTTCGGTTTGAACATTTTCAGCCGTAAAATCTAAAACGGCATTGATAATTTGTTTTAACTCACTCATTAATTCACGAGTATCGTTAGTCATTATTTTGGCAACTATTTTTTCGTCGTAAGATGTTGGCGCTTCAAAAAAGAAGGAACTTAACTCCCAAAAATCAGATATAAACGTTGCCCGTTCTTTAATCATTCCAACGACAAGAGAAATGTAGTTTACGTCAATTTCCGTTAATTCAGTATGTTGTTTTTTGAACGCTTCAGCTAAATCGTCATTAGCTTGTTCTTGCATATAATGATGGTTAAACCATTTAATTTTATCGGGGTCAAAACGTGCTCCAGCTTTATGAACGCGTTCTAATTCAAAAGCAGAAACTAATTCATCTAAATTAAAAATTTCTTGTTCTGTTCCAGGATTCCAGCCTAAAAAAGCTAAGAAATTAATCATAGCTTCTGGGAAGTAACCATCTTCTTTATAACCTCTAGAAACCTCATGGGTTATTGGGTCAGTCCATTTTAAAGGGAACACAGGGAAGCCTAATTTATCGCCATCACGTTTGCTTAATTTACCTTTTCCGGTAGGTTTTAAAATAAGTGGTAAGTGCGCAAACTCTGGTGTTTCCCAACCAAACGCTTTGTATAATTGATAATGCAATGCCAAAGAAGGCAACCATTCTTCGCCACGAATGACGTGGGTGATTTCCATTAAATGGTCGTCTACAATATTCGCTAAATGGTAAGTTGGCATGCCATCGCTTTTAAACAACACCTTATCATCTAAAATATTGGTGTCAATTTTAATATCGCCTCTAATAATATCTGTTAAATGCAAAGTTTCGTCTTGTGGAGATTTAAAACGTATCACATAATCATCACCTGCATCTAGTTTTGCCTGTACGTCTTCTGCACTAAGCGATAACGAATTGCTTAGTTTTAAGCGGTTATGCCAGTTGTAAATAAAAGTTTTTCCTTTAGCTTCATGATCTTTTCTATGAAAATCCAAAGCTTCAGCAGTATCAAAAGCATAATAAGCATTCCCACTAGCAATCAGTTCATCGGCATACTGTTTGTACAAATGTTTACGTTCGCTTTGTCGGTAAGGGCCAAAGGTTTCGTTTTTATTTGGACCTTCATCAAAAGGAATTTCACACCAGTTTAAGGCATCAATGATGTATTGTTCGGCACCTTCAACATAACGATTTTGATCAGTATCTTCAATTCTTAAAATAAAAGTACCCTGATGTTTTTTAGCAAATAAATAGTTGAATAACGCCGTACGAACACCGCCTATATGTAGCGGTCCTGTTGGGCTAGGTGCAAAACGCACACGAACTTTTTTGGTCATGTTTTGTAAATTTGTGGCAAAGATACAATTAACACATTATTATAAACACTGTACTAAATAAAATTGTAGTTTAGTAAGTTAATTATAGAGATGCAAAGCAGTTTTAAAAACATACAGACCAAACTAGAAGCTTTTATTAGGCGTTATTACACCAATGAATTGTTTAAAGGCACGATCTTATTTTTCGCCATCGGGTTTTTATATTTTTTATTCACTTTGTTTGTTGAACATGTTTTATGGCTTAATACATTAGCAAGAACCATCTTGTTTTGGCTATTTGTTTTGGTGGAACTGGCGTTGTTTACCAAGTTTATTTTTATGCCATTAGCGAAACTTTTTAAACTTCAGAAAGGGATAAACTATGAAGACGCTTCAAGAATAATAGGGCAGCATTTTCCTGAAGTGAATGATAAGTTGTTGAATGTATTGCAACTGTATCAAAACCCAGCTCAATCGGAATTACTTATAGCAAGCATCGAACAAAAATCTTTAGAGTTAAGTCCGATTCCTTTTAAGCTAGCTATAAATTTTAAAAAGAATGTTCAGTATTTAAAATATGCTGCCATTCCTGTTCTAATCCTTTTGTCGACTTTTCTATTTGGTAAAACCAATTGGTTTAGCCATAGTTTAGATCGTGTGGTACACTTTAAAACAGCATACGAACCGCCAGCACCGTTTCAGTTTTTTGTGGTTAATGACCATTTAAATGCCATAGAAAACAAAGACTTCAAATTGATGGTTAGAACAGCAGGCAATGTTATTCCGGAAAACGCTGAAATACGTTATAACAATGAAACCTATTTTTTAAAGCAAACAGGAATAGGGGCGTTTGAATATGTGTTTCCACAACCTAAAGAACCAATCGAATTTCAACTAAGCTCCAATAATGTGACCTCAAAACCTTATACCGTTCATATTGTTGAAGTCCCTTCATTATTAAGTTTTGAAATGCTGTTAGATTACCCAAATTACACCAAGAAGAAAGATGAAACTTTAAAAAGTACGGGAAATGCTGTTGTTCCAGAAGGCACCCATATTACATGGCGGCTTAAAACAAAATCAACCGATAAGGTCCAGTTATTTGCCAAAGACACCATTCATTTTTTATCTGTTAAAGAAGGCCTTTTTGAAACCTCCAGACGTGTTTATAATAATTTAGCCTATAGCCTAAGTACCAGTAACAAAAACCTTAAAGATTATGAAACCTTAGCATTTAATTTGAACGTTGTTAAAGATGAGTTTCCAAACATCAACCTAAAAGTAAAAACAGATAGTCTGGATTTGCAAACACTTTATTTCTATGGGCAGATAAACGACGATTACGGATTTAGTAAATTACAGTTAGTTTATTATCCTATTGATGACGAATCGAAAAAGAAAATTGAGACCATTTCCATAGCAAATTCCAATGTAGCGGAGTTTATCACAGCATTTCCCAATAACTTAAGCATAGAAGCAGGTATTTCTTATGAAATATACTTTCAAGTATTTGATAATGACGAAGTTAATAAGTATAAAAGTGTCAAAAGCAATGTTTTTAGTTATAGAAAGCGAACTAAAGAGGAAGAAGTTACAAAACAATTGAATGCACAGAGTGAATCCATTAAAGATTTAAATAAGTCTTTAAAGAAATTTGATGAGCAAGAGAAGCAATTAGAAGAGTTAGCTAAAACCCAAAAAGAAAAATCGAATCTTAATTTTAATGATAAAAAGAAACTAGAATCATTTTTAGAGCGCCAAAAGCAGCAAGATGAAATGATGAAAAATTTTAACAAAAAACTTAAAGATAACTTAGAGGATTTTCAAAAGGAACATAAAGAAGAAAATACGTTTAAAGAAGATTTAAAAAAGCGTTTAGATGAAAATGAAGAACAACTAAAACAAGATGAAAAACTTTTAGAAGAATTACAAAAACTTCAAGATAAAATTAACAAAGAAGAGCTGACCCAAAAGCTGGATGAGTTAGCTAAACAAAACAAAAACAAAAAACGAAGCTTAGAGCAGTTATTGGAATTAACCAAACGTTTTTACGTTGAGAAAAAGTTAGACAAACTAAAAGATGATTTAGAAAAACTTGCAAACGAACAAGAGAAATTATCTAATCAATCAGATGAGAAAAACACAAAAGAAAAGCAAGAAGAATTAAATGATAGCTTTGAAGAATTTCAAAAGCAGTTGGACGATTTAAAGAAAGAAGGTAAAGAATTAAAAAAACCTATTGAGATTCCCCAAGATAAGTTAGAAGAGAATGAAATTAAGAAAGAGCAACAAAAGGCTTTAGATGAATTAGAGAAAAAGGAACAAGCTCTAGACAAGAACCAAAATCAAAAAAATGCCCAGAGCAGCCAGAAAAAAGCTGCTCAAAAAATGAAGAAGTTAAGTCAACAAATGCAAAGTGCTATGCAAGCAGGTGGTGGTGAACAAATACAAGAAGATGTTGAGATGCTAAGGCAAATTTTAGATAATTTAGTGCTTTTCTCATTCGATCAAGAAAAGCTAATGAAACGATTTCAAACCATTGAAGAGAACCACAATCAGTACGCGTCACTTCTTAAAAAACAAAACAGTTTGAGACAACATTTCGAGCATGTAGATGATAGTTTGTTTTCCTTATCACTTCGACAGCCTAAACTTTCTGAAGAGGTTAACAAGCAAATAACAGATGTATATTATAACATTGATAAGGCTTTAGAGTTGTTTGCAGAAGATCAAAAATACAAAGGAGTCTCCAATCAGCAATTTACCATCACAGCGGCTAATAATTTAGCAAATTTCTTAAGTGATGTTTTGGATAATATGCAAGAAAATCTGAGTATGTCTATGGGACAAGGTAACAAGGGAGATATGCAACTTCCAGATGTTATTATGAGTCAGGAACAGCTAAATAAAATGATGGAGGAAGGAATGAAAAAGGATAAAGAAGGAAAGCCAAAGGATGAAGGAGAAGGGCAAAAAGAAGGTAATAAAGGAAAAGAAGGAGACAAAGGAAAAAATGGTGATAAGCAAGGAAATGATAAAAACGGAAACAAAAGTGGAGGAGAAGGAGAAGGCAATAGTGAAGACATGAATGGCTTGCTGTATCAAATTTATCAGCAACAACAAGCGTTAAGAAATGCATTAGAAGATAAGCTTGCTAAAGAAGGTAAATCTGGTAACGCTTCTTCATTAATTAGAAAGATGGAAGAAGTCGAATTGGATTTATTGAACAAAGGATTTACGAATCAAACCCTTCAAAAAATGTTGAATTTAAAACATCAACTATTGAAGATGGAGAACGCTACGTTCCAGCAAGGAGAAGATAATAAGCGTGAATCCAAAACCAATAAGGACGATTATAACAACAATCCTAATAATCAAATTCCAACGGCTAAGCAATATTTTAATACGACCGAAATATTGAACAAACAAATACTACCTTTGCATCCAGTTTACAAAAAGAAAGTTCAAGAGTATTTCAAACAAAACGATGATTAATTTTAATTACGAAACTGTATTCTCATTAGACAATGAGAAACAATTATCTGAATGGATTGAAGGTGTTATTTCTGAAGAAGGATGTCAACTTGAAGAGGTCAATTATATCTTTTGTGACGATGCTTATTTACATAAATTGAATGTAGAGTTTCTTAATCATGACACATTAACTGATATTATTAGCTTTGATTATTCAGTCGGAAAAAATATACATGGAGATATTTTTATATCTGTAGAGCGAGTGGCAGATAACGCCAAGGATTTTAATGTGCCTGTGAATGAAGAACTGCAGCGTGTGATGGTTCACGGTGTGTTACATTATTGTGGCTACAAAGATAAGACCGATAACGAGGCGAAGCTGATGCGAGAAAAAGAAAACCACTACTTAAGTCAACTTGTTTGATATTCAGTAAATCAGTGTATATTTGCAAACTCAAAAATTAAATTTGATTAATGTTCCACGTGGAACAATTTAATAAATGAAGTTATGTTTAATGATGTTTATGATGTTATAGTTGTTGGTGCAGGACATGCAGGAAGTGAAGCCGCTGCCGCTGCTGCCAACATGGGGAGTAAAACATTGCTTATTACAATGAACCTGCAAAACATTGCACAGATGTCTTGCAACCCTGCTATGGGCGGTATTGCCAAAGGACAAATTGTTCGGGAAATAGATGCGTTAGGTGGGTATAGTGGTATTGTGTCCGACACATCTGCTATTCAGTTTAAAATGCTTAATAAATCTAAAGGGCCTGCGATGTGGAGTCCGAGGGTTCAAAGCGATCGAATGCGCTTTGCGGAAGATTGGCGACTGCTTTTAGAGGGTACGCCCAATCTTGATTTTTATCAGGAAATGGTAGCCGGGTTGTTAATGGATAAAGGAAAGGTTGTTGGTGTGAAAACGTCTTTAGGTGTTGAGATTAAATCCAAATCTGTTGTGTTGACTAACGGCACTTTTTTAAATGGTTTGATTCATATAGGCGATAAAAATTTTGGAGGTGGTAGAGCAGGTGAAAAAGCCGCAACAGGAATTACGGAACAATTAGTAAGTCTGGGTTTTGATTCCGGTAGAATGAAAACGGGAACGCCGCCACGAGTTGATGGGCGTTCATTGGATTATTCTAAAATGATTGAACAGCCAGGTGATGAAAACCCGGAGAAATTCTCTTATTTAGATGTTACAAAACCATTAGTGAAGCAACGCTCTTGTCACATGACATACACTAGCGAATTGGTTCATGATTTACTTCGTGAAGGATTCGATAGGTCGCCCATGTTTAATGGACGAATTAAAAGTTTAGGGCCTCGATATTGTCCGTCTATAGAAGATAAAATAAACCGTTTTGCAGATAAGGACAGGCATCAATTATTTGTAGAACCTGAAGGTTGGAATACCTGTGAGGTTTATGTGAATGGGTTTTCTACATCGTTGCCAGAAGATGTTCAATTTAAGGCCTTGCGTTCTGTCGTTGGTTTTGAAAATGTGAAATTTTTTAGACCTGGCTACGCTATTGAATATGATTATTTCCCACCAACCCAATTAAAGCATACTTTAGAAACAAAGCTTGTTGAAGGTTTATATTTCGCGGGTCAAATTAATGGCACTACGGGTTATGAAGAAGCAGCCTCCCAAGGTTTGATGGCTGGTATTAATGCGAGTTTAAAAGTTCAGGAAAAGGAAGCGTTTATATTAAAAAGAGACGAAGCTTATATAGGTGTTCTAATTGATGATTTAATCACTAAAGGCACAGAAGAGCCATATAGAATGTTTACATCGAGAGCAGAGTATAGAACGTTGTTGCGTCAAGATAATGCCGATTTAAGATTAACCCCTAAAGGTTTTGAGATCGGTTTAGCTAGTGAAAAACGTTTACGAAGAATGGAGCAGAAGCATGAAGAGGCAGAAAAGTTTGTTAAGTTTTTTGCTGATACTAGTGTGAAGCCAGAAGATGCCAATCCGGTTTTGGAATCTAAAGAATCTTCATCAATTAGACAGTCTGATAAAATGTTTAAAATATTTTCAAGACCAAATATCACTATAGATGATATGCGAAAATTTGATGCGGTTGAAGATTATATTCAAGATAATAATTTAGATAATGAAGTTATTGAGCAAGCAGAAATTCAAGTAAAATATTCTGGATATATTTCTAAAGAAAAGAATAATGCTGATAAGTTAACGAGATTGGAATATGTAAAAATCCCTGAGAATTTTGATTATTCACAAATCAAATCCATGAGTTTTGAAGCACGTGAAAAGCTTAAAAAGATACAGCCAACAACGGTGTCCCAAGCATCAAGGATTAGCGGTGTGTCGCCTAATGATATTTCGGTATTGTTGGTTTATATGGGTAGATAATCTTTGTTTGGTCGATTTAAAATTACATTTTTAGATATGACAGAATGAAGTTTATCTTGAACATTATCTAAAATGAAATGCATTATTTGAAGACAAAACCGTAGCTTGTGAAAAGATGCCAATGCTTTTTTTACAATAGGACTTCGACAAGCTCAGTCTGACAAACTAAACGTTATTTTATAGCGCTTTTTTAGAATAAAATGATACATAGGAGTGATACGCTTTAATTTTTGTTATGGATCAAAACGGCATTTATATAATCAAACTTTCTAAACGTTCCACGTGGAACGTTTAGAAAGTTTTAAAAAACATTCGTGAATTAGTGGCTAAAGCAACAACAACATCACCTTTTCTAAAAGTAATAGACCATTCGGTTTCTGGTGAGAATTTTGAATTATTCGAGAATTCAGAATACGGTTTTTTAGAAACCCATCCACAGCCATCATCCGAAACATTGCCCGACTATTATAAAAGCGATGACTATATTTCGCATACAGATTCCAAAAGAAATCTTTTTGAAAATGTATATCATTTGGTTAGAAAAGTGTCTTTAAAGCAAAAACTAAAACTAATTAATGGTTTTTCTTCAATAGAAAAAACACTTTTAGATGTAGGGTGTGGCACAGGCGATTTTTTATTAACGGCAAAGAAAAACAACTGGACTGTTTCTGGAATTGAACCAAACAAGCAAGCTCGGGAAATAGCTAATATTAAAACTGACAATGCGGTTTTTAATTCGGCGCAACTTTTAAAATTTGAACCAGAAAGTTTTGACGTGATAACGCTTTGGCATGTATTAGAACATCTACCAAATTTAGAAGAACACATTCAGATTTTTAAAAAATTGCTAAAGCCTAACGGAACATTAATTATTGCGGTGCCAAATTATAAAAGTTACGATGCAAATTATTATAAAGAGTTTTGGGCTGCTTATGATGTGCCCAGACATCTTTGGCATTTTAATAAAGCTTCTATATCAAAATTGGTTTCGAAAGTTTCAATGGAAGTCCTAAAAACAAAATCCATGTATTTTGATGCGTTTTATGTAAGCCTGCTTTCTGAAAAGTATAAAAATGGAAAAATGAGTTTTTTAAAAGGCTTTTGGGTTGGGATGCTATCAAATTTCAAATCTATTACAACTAAAGAGGCTTCTTCATTAATTTATGTCATTAAAAACAGCTAAAACCGATTTTAAAGCGTTTATAGCCGATTTTTAAAGCAAAAACAGCCAAACACCAGTCAAAAATCTTTGGATCGATTTAAACGCGTTTATGGAGCTCGTTTTTGATAATAAAATTTTATGATCAGTGTTGTTTTTTATAAATTATAACTATATATTAAAATCAAACAAATTTCTACTTTAAATATCGTTTACTTTACTACTTTTGTTCGTGTTATAAAATTAAACAAATGAAAAATATATTTTACGCAGCAGCGGTGATGTTGGCATTTACTTCTTGCCAAGAACAAGCAAAAATTGGATTTGTAGATAACGGAACCGTTATTAACGATTACCAAGAGAAAAAAGATATTGAAGCTAAATTTCAAGCGAAAGAAGAAGCTTTTAGAAAAAAGGCTGATAGTGTTGGTCAAGCATTCCAATTAGAAGTTCAAGAAACGCAGTTAACAGCTCAAAAATCATCTCAAGCAAAAGCTCAAGAATTAATGGGAGGGTTGCAACAAAAACAACAAGTGCTTCAACAAAGAATGCAAATGGAACAACAACAATTGCAACAAGAATTTCAAACTGAAATTGATTCTGTAATTAGCAAAGTAAAAAAGCATGTTAAAGATTATGGAAAAAGTAATGGCTATACTTATATTTTAGGAACTAGTGATGCCGCTGCAACTGTTATGTATGGAGCTGATGATAAAGATTTAACAAAAACTATTTTAGAAGCTTTAAATAAAGAGTATAAAAAATAGTATTTAACTGATATACAGTAAATTAAACCCCTGAAAATAATTTTTTAGGGGTTTTCTGTTTTAAAATCATTCCGCTTTTTTATGCAACAACCGCGTCAGTTTTATAGACAAATCGGTTAAAATTATTTTAGAATTTCCGTTGCGTTCAATGTGATAAATGGCATCTTGCAGCTCGTCACTTATTTCCAAGATGTTGTTACCATGTACAAAAGGCGCAAAATTTTCAAGTTTGAATGTTTCCGTTTTGGGTTCTAAGTAAACCAAATCGGTCGCCTTATAATTAAGCAATAAGGCTTGTCTAAAAAAGTCTAAACAGAAATTAAGAAATTGTTTTTGGGTTTCCCTACCGGTTTTAGAGATATCTTCACTCCATGAAATTAAATCGTGTATGGCGGCTTTATTTCCTTTGGCTTTAAAAGCACTTCGGATCCAGAAAATAAACCAAGTCTCAAATTGTAAATCTTCAGAGTCATGATAGACCAAATCGCAGGCTTTGTTGTAATTACCATTGGCTTGATGCGCAATTTTAGTAGCCACCGAAATATCTAAACTGTAATTTTTCACCAAGGCATTTTTCACAACATCTTCTGCCAAGGGAGGGAAATGCAATACTTGGCAACGTGAGCGTATGGTGTTTATTATCTGTTCTTCATCTTCAGCAATTAAAATAAAAACAGTTTTGTTGGGAGGTTCTTCAATAAGTTTTAAAAGCTTGTTGGCACAGGCGGTGTTCATTTTTTCAGCCATCCAAATAAGCATCACCTTATAACCGCCTTCATAAGCTTTTAACGATAAAGCTTTTACAATATCCTGTGCTTCATCAACACCGATTTGCCCTTGTTTGTTATCAACACCTAAAAGTTTATACCAATCAAACAAATTGCCATAAGGCTGCTCTTTTAAAAGTTGACGCCATTCTTCAAGATAATGACTCGAAACAGGGTGGCTCTTAGCTTTATCACTGCTGGTAACGGGAAAAGCAAAATGTAAATCGGGATGTGAAAAGTTTTTAAACTTTAGGTTACATGCTTCGTTACCAGAATTATTTTCACCATTAGCATTGTTACACAATATATATTGCGCATAAGCAATGGCCATTGGTAAGGTGCCGCTACCTTCAGGTCCCACAAACAATTGTGCATGCGGAATTCTCCCATTATCAACACTTTGTGTTAAATGGTTTTTAAGGTGTTCCTGCCCAAGAATATCTGTGAATTGCATCGAACAAACCTACACAAATTTTGTTAGATGTTAAAACACCATAAAGCTTTAAAATAAAAATCAAAAAAAATTATTTTCAAGCTACATCGATTTCGTTTGAAAACAGGTTTTGTAGCTGTTTTTAATTAGTTACTTTTGTAAACCAAATATTTAAAAAAATAAATAGCTTTATATGAAACACCCATGAGAATCACATTCACACACACGAAGGTGATTATAAAGGGTGTTCCATGTAACCTTTAAAAAACAAATAAACAGCTTTATATGAAACACCCCATGAGAATTGCATTCACATACACGAGGATGATTATTCAGGGTGTTCCATCTGACCAAAAAAAAACAATAAATATAAACAGATGAAAACGCTTAACGATTTTAATTTCGAAAACAAAAAAGCATTAATACGAGTAGACTTTAATGTGCCTCTAAATGAAAACTTTGAAGTAACCGATGCAACCAGAATAGTATCAGCAAAACCAACTATTATTAAAATTTTAGAAGATGGAGGAAGCTGTGTTTTAATGTCACATTTAGGACGTCCAAAAGGCGTTCAAGAACAGTTTTCTTTGGCACACATAGTAAAAGAAGTAGAAAATATTTTAGGTGTTGAAGTAAAGTTTGTAAACGAATGTGTTGGTGAAAAAGCAGAAGCTGCTGTAGCTAGTTTACAACCAGGACAAATTTTGTTACTTGAAAATCTACGTTTTCATAAGGAAGAAGAAGCGGGTGATAAAGCATTTGCCGAAAAACTATCAAAATTAGGAGACATTTATGTGAACGATGCTTTTGGCACAGCACATAGAGCACACGCCTCCACTACAATTGTTGCAGAATTTTTCCCAAACAGTAAATGTTTTGGCTATTTATTAGCACAAGAAATTGAGAGTATTGATAAAGTTTTAAAAACAGGTGAAAAACCAGTTTTAGCAGTTTTAGGAGGTGCTAAAGTATCTTCAAAAATCACGATTATAGAAAATATTTTAGATGCGGTTGACCATTTAATTATTGGTGGTGGTATGGCATTTACGTTTATTAAAGCTCAAGGAGGAAAAATTGGAAACTCTATTTGTGAAGATGATAAGCAAGAATTAGCTTTGGAAATATTAAAACAAGCAAAAGCTAAAAACGTACAGGTACACATTCCAGTTGATGTTATTGCTGCCGATGCATTTAGTAATGATGCAAATACACAAGTAGTTGATATAGATAAAATTCCAGATGGTTGGGAAGGTGTAGATGCTGGACCAAAATCGATAAAACAATTTCATGATGTCGTTATGCAATGCAAAACCATACTTTGGAATGGGCCATTAGGTGTTTTTGAAATGGAAAGTTTTGCTGGTGGTACCATAGAATTAGGGAATTCTATTGCTGAAGCTACTAAAAATGGAGCGTTCTCACTTGTAGGAGGTGGCGATTCGGTAGCTGCCGTAAAGCAATTTGGTTTCGAAGATAAAGTAAGCTATGTAAGTACAGGCGGTGGCGCTATGTTAGAAAGTTTAGAAGGCATTGTATTGCCTGGTATCGCAGCAATTTTAGAATAACTTTACTCGATAATCGAGATTTGAATGCTCGAGACTTACCTTGAGGTAATTGACTAGTAACTGGCTTCAAAATATAGTTGATACATATTTTGCCACAAACACACGAATATTGAAAGATAGTTGTGTGTTTGTGGCTTTTTTAGTTTGAACTCATCTTGACTTTTTTGATTGAAGCGAAAAATATCCTTTGCGCAAGCTGGCTCGTTCGCTAAAATAACCCACCAGGTTATTTTATACGCTCCGTCCGGTTCCAGATTTTAGCTTTTTAGCACTTCATAGCAGCGCTACATAGTAAAAAACAGGTGAAATATGGGGCAAAAAGATTATTTTGCAGCCAATTGAAAAAAGTCAAGATGAAGTTCTTAATAATAAAGCGTAATTCCGACAAAATAACGTGTTAATAACTATTATTGTAGGTTTTGAATCACATAAATCAAATTAAGTTTTTATTTTAACTTAAAAAATACGATTTTAGCTCTAATATCGTTCAATATAACCAAATGAATAAGATTTATGACGTTTAGATTTTTTATAATAGTATGGCTCTTCAATTTTGCTACGTGTTTTTCGCAAATGCAAGATTCGGTTTCTGTAAAAGGGAATGAGAACGATTTTAAGCACATTAAAACTCAAAAAGATAGTCTTTTACTTCAAAAAGTTGAAGACGATATGTTTACCGCCAATTTAGATGAAAAATGGCTTAAAGAATTATATAGCAATTCACTTTACGATACCATTTACAATTCTATTACCGAACTTAATTTTGAAGAAGTAGAATATCCAGAACTTTCAACAGAGTTATTAAAATCCAGATTAGCCGATTTAAGTTCAAAAACACCTTTTAATGTAGAATACAATCCAGGTTTAGAAAGTATTATCAAATCATATTTAAAAAACAGAAGGGAAACGCTTCAAAGGCTAATCAATTTAAGTGCTTTTTATTTCCCAATGTTTGAGCGCGAATTAGACAACCACGACCTGCCTTTGGAAATAAAATATTTAGCCATAGTAGAATCTGCCTTAAAGCCAAGAGCAAAATCTAGGGTAGGAGCTACAGGACTATGGCAATTTATGTATGGCACAGGTAAAATGTACGGATTGGATGTAAGTAGTTATGTTGATGAACGTAGTGATCCAATAAAATCTACCGAAGCCGCCGCAAAATACCTATCCAAACTTTATGAAATTTTTGGCGATTGGGATTTAGCGCTTGCTGCCTATAACTCAGGCCCAGGCAATGTTACTAAAGCGATTCGTCGCTCCGGTGGTTACCAAAATTATTGGAACATAAGGCATAATTTACCTCGTGAAACGGCAGGATATTTACCAGCTTTTTTAGCAACCATGTATATTTTTGAATATGCTGAAGAACACGGGTTTACAAAACCAAGACCAGAGGTTGCACTGTTTGAAACGGATACCATTCGAGTGAAACAAATGATAACACTCGACCAAATATCAGAGGCCACAGGTGTTGAAATAGAAGAACTTCAATTTTTAAATCCTTCCTACAAATTAGATATTATTCCTTTTATTAAAGGCGAGAATTATACACTGCGTTTACCTAGAACGGCTATTGGAGATTTTGTAACGAACGAAGATAAAATTTACGAGTTTGCCAAAGCCGAATTTGACAAGCGCGAAAAGCCCATGCCTCAATTTTTTGATGCAGACACTAAAATGACGCACCGTGTCAGATCTGGAGAATTTCTAGGGTTAATTGCCAGAAAGTACGGCGTGCGAGTAAGCGATATAAAAAAATGGAATGGCTTACGAAGCAACAATTTAAAGATTGGACAACGTTTAGCCATTTACCCACGAAATTTAACAGCATTAGCTACATCTTCAACAAGTAAATCTACAACTTCGGAAGCTGTTTCTGGTGGTTCAAAAATATATACAGTAAGAAGTGGCGACTCGTTATGGAGTATTTCACAAAAATTTCCTGGAGTTTCTGTCCAAAATATTAAAGATTGGAACGGTATTAGTGGTAGTAAATTAAAACCAGGAATGAAACTTAAAATATCAAAGAGCTAAATTTCCTTAAAACCAATTTAAATTATGCGAAATATTCTTTTTTCAGCAGTTTTACTAACCCTATTTGTTTCTTGTGGCGATAAAAAATCATCTAACGAAAAAATGCTTTTAGACTCGTCGGGAAACATTAACAACGTTTCTGTAATTATAGATAACGAATTGTGGGATGGTAGTGTAGGAGATGCTATTAGAAACGTGCTTGCAGCTCCAATTTATGGATTGCCACAAGACGAACCCATGTTTACTATTAGTCAAATTCCACCATCGGTTTTTTCAGGATTTGTTACAAAAAATAGAACCATTTTAAAAATAGAAGTAAATGAGGAAACGGGCATGGAAATTTTAAATAATGTTTATGCACAACCTCAAAAAGTTATTGTAATTAGGGGAAAATCTAGAGAACAACTTGCCGATGTTTTAAAGGATAATGCTTCAAAAATAGTTAAAACATTTAGAAATGAAGAGATTGCGGAAAGGAGACGCCAAATGGCCAAATCACCTCACAATTTCACTTCAATTCAAAAAAAACTTGGATTAACGATTCAATTTCCATCTGCATATAGAATAGCAAAAGAAACCGATAATTTCTTTTGGATTAGAAAAGACATTACCACAGGAACTACTAATTTAATGATTTTTGAACTGCCTTATTCAGCCATTAAGCGAAATGATAGTTTAACAAACCAAATAGTTAAGTTAAGAGACTCTATTGGTAAAGCTTATATTAAAGGAAGGCAAGATGGCATAATAAAAGCGAATGGTGAAAAAATAGAATCGTATATGACTACTGAAGACTCTTATGCTCCTTATATATCTGAAACGATTGTAGACAATAAACCAGCAATTGAAACCAAAGGATTGTGGGATTTAAAAGAAGATTTTATGGGAGGTCCATTTATTAGTTACGCTATTGAAGATAAAATTAATAAACGTTGGGTCGTTGTTGAAGGTTTTGCTTTTGCTCCATCAGTAGAAAAACGTAATTATATGTTAGAATTAGAGTCTATAATTAGATCAGTTAAAATAGATTAGTTAGACTATATAAAACAAAAAGACCAGCATATTTATGCTGGTCTTTTTGTTTTATATACAAAAGAACTTAATTACTTTTTATCCTCTTTTTTGTTCTCTTTACTATCGTCTTCTTTACTAGCGTCTTTAAATTCTTTAATACCACTTCCCAGTCCTCTCATTAATTCAGGGATTTTCTTTCCTCCAAACAATAATAGAACAACCACGATTATTAGTGCTACTTGCAATGGACCAATAGCTCCTAAAAACATACTTAATGACATCATAATTATTAATTTTATTGTGCAAAGTTAGTAATTAAAGTTTAATAAAATCGTTTTGGATATAACTTTAGTATAAAGCAACCAGTCTTGCCATATTTTTATTTAATTTTGCTTTAAGATGAACACAAAGAAACCAGAAAAAAGAAAGATAAAACGAAAATTACTTGATAAGTACCGATTGGTGATACTTAACGAGCATACGTTTGAGGAGCGCTTATCAATTAAGCTAACGCGCTTAAATGTGTTTGTTTTAGCTTCTTTGTCGGCAATTATCTTAATTGCGGGCACAACCATGCTTATTGCATTTACTTCTTTAAAAGAATATATACCAGGATATTCCTCTGCGTCATTAAAGAAAAAAGCAACCGAATTGAATTATAAAACCGACTCACTGCAGCAAGTAATTGCTATGAACGACCGCTATTACGCTTCCATAAAAAAGGTGTTGCAAGGAGAAGTTAGTACGGTAGATTTTTCTAGAGATTCCATTATTCAAGCGGTTAAATTAGAGGCTAGCGAAGTAAACTTAAAACCAACAACCGAAGACTCCATTTTAAGACAAAAAGTAGATAAAGAGGATAAATACAATTTATTTGAGTCGGCAACATCTGCGTCCAATTTTGTATTATTTCCTCCTGTAAATGGTACTATAAGCGAATCGTATAATGTAAAAAACAAACATTTTGCAGTCGATATTGTAGTTGCTAAAGGAACACCCATAAAAGCAACTGCCGATGGTATTGTTATTTTTGCTGAATGGACCGCTAATACAGGATATGTTGTAATTATTGAACACAGTTATGGGTTAATTTCAGTATATAAACACAATTCAGCTTTAACAAAAACCCAAGGCGATTTAGTTAAGGCAGGTGAAGTTATTGCAACCGCAGGAAATGCCGGAGAACTTTCTACCGGTCCGCATTTGCATTTCGAACTCTGGAATGACGGTTACCCCATAAACCCAACAAACTTCATAGATTTTAAATAATTTAACGATTGATGATTAACGAATGATGGTTTAACGATTGATGAATGATAAACGATTAACTATATAACCTCATAACCTTAAAAACAACAGATGATATCAATAAAATCGGCTTTAGCAAAACCTTTTGCAAAACGGGTTCATTACACTATTCAAAAGTGGGCAAAAAAACCTTTTGAAACCCAAGAAAAGGTATTTCAAAACCTAATTTCAGAAGCAGCCGGCACCCAATTTGGTAAAGACCACGATTTTATAAGCATTAATTCTTATGAAGATTTTGTAAAAAGGGTTCCTATACGGGATTATGAAGATTTAAAACCTTATGTAGAACGTGTTGTTGCGGGTGAAGAAGATATTCTTTGGAAAGGTAAGCCCATCTATTTTGCAAAAACATCAGGAACCACGTCGGGTTCTAAATACATTCCTATTTCAAAAGAAAGCATGCCCTATCATGTAGAAGCTGCCAGAAATGCTATTTTAATGTATATTAACGAAACAGGAAACAGCAAATTTGTAGATGGTAAAATGATTTTTCTTCAAGGAAGCCCTATCCTTAAAGAACAAAATGGCATACAATTAGGGCGCCTTTCGGGTATTGTAGCGCATTATGTGCCTAAATACCTTCAAAAGAACCGGTTACCATCATGGGAAACCAACTGTATTGAAGATTGGGAAACCAAAGTAGATGCGATTGTTGAGGAAACACTTCCAGAGAACATGACTATTATTTCGGGCATACCATCGTGGGTACAGATGTATTTTGAAAAACTTCAGCAAAAAACAGGAAAAAAAGTAGGCGACATTTTTAAAAACTTCAACCTTTTTATTTTTGGAGGTGTAAATTACGAACCCTATCGTGCTAAATTTGAGAATTTAATCGGCAGAAAAGTAGATAGTATTGAGTTGTACCCTGCCAGTGAAGGTTTTTTTGCATTTCAAGATAAACAGAACGAAAAAGGGATGCTGCTTCAATTAAACTCAGGGATTTTTTATGAGTTTATTAGAGCTGATGAGTTTTTCAACGAAAACCCCAAACGAATCACCATTAAAGATGTTGAAATAGGTGTAAACTATGTCATGATTATTTCAACAAATGCAGGACTTTGGGCCTATAATATTGGTGATACAGTACAGTTTACCTCAACAAAACCATATCGTGTTATCGTGTCTGGACGTATAAAACATTTTATTTCTGCTTTTGGTGAACATGTTATTGGTAAAGAAGTAGAACAAGCTATGCAAGAAGCAACTTTAAATTCAAACATAAGAGTTACCGAATTTACAGTGGCTCCGCAAATTAATCCGTTGGAAGGATTGCCCTATCACGAATGGTTTGTTGAGTTTGAAAACGAACCGAAAGATCTTTTTGCTTTAGCTCAAAAAATAGATGCATCACTTCAAAAGCAAAACAGTTATTATTTCGATTTGATACAAGGTAAAGTATTACAGCCACTTAAAATAACAAAAGTTAAAAAAGGCGGATTTCAGGAGTATATGAAATCTATTGGAAAATTAGGTGGACAAAATAAACTTCCCAGATTGTCGAACGATAGAAAAATAGTTGAGGGGTTTCCGCACATAAATTAAACCAAATAATGGTATCTTTGTCACGTTAAAAATGAGTATGAGTAACAAAAAACATCACGAAAGAACGAGAGCGCAAGAGAGCTCGAACGCCATTGAGCGGATGTATATTACTATGCGCCATTTGTTTAACAGAGGGTTTTATAAGCCCATGGGTATTTCGGGCGATACACTTCGTGAATCCCTGTTGTTACTAAGACCAGAAATTTACGGTTCTATTGGCGAAGAAAAAGCAGAATTAGAGGGCTTACTTTATGTCATCGATAGATTGCCTATTGGTATTGAAGAATGCACTTTTATAAACCTAACAAGTGATGAGGGGTATTCTGACTCACATTTTAAGCCCATCATACCTGAAAAAAGACGTAGAAATTGTTATAGAATTGATGCCGAGCAAATGAATATTGAGATTACCCGAGGTCGTTCGGAAATCTACGATATTTTAACACATCTGACGTTTCTTTTTATAGAATCCCATAAAATTAGCAGTCGTGTTTTAATTGATGAAAGTGGTTCTACAACCCGTGATTGGACCAAACTCGAAAATGCAGTTTTGTCGAAAAAGAAACTCACGCAAGAGGAACGTGAAATAGCCATAACACATACTGCCAATATTTTAGGGCGCACATTTAACGAGTTAAGAGCCGTTTATTCAGATTTTGCAATACCAACACAACCAGAACGCTTGTTGCATATTGTGTATTGGTTAGGAAAACTAGCTATAGAAGAACAAATTAATACAAACAAACGTACTGTTACCTTTAGCCCTGTTTTAAGAGAGCGACTGGGGCATCACATACACGGTGAAATTTGGGCAGATACCATTAAGGACATTCTTTATAAAAACAATTTGTTAGAAAGACCCATACACATTATAAGTGCCAACATGCATAGTGTTATGAACACGCTTTATGCACCGTCAGCTTTAAAAACTCCAGCATCAAAAGATGTTTACAGTGTTTATGAATCTTTAAGCAAGAAGGAAAATGATGATTTACGAAATAAAGTAACCAAAGAAGCGTTACAAAATGGCATGATTTATATTGAAGATGCCTCGGGTACTAAAATAGATGTTCAAATTTTTGATACGAGCAAGTTAGATGTTTCTAAGTTGGATATTCAAGTCAATGAAGCCAAAATAGCATCTGAAAAACCGATTATTTTGGTTATGGATTATGCTTTTGGGGAACAAGCTTATGAAACGATAGACGAGTTGTTAAAGCCTTATAAAGTAAAAGGTAATAACATCCATTTAAACATAGATTCTATATCCATTATGGGAAAAGCTGGGATTTTAGAAGGAGGAAAAGGTGATATTATGATTCCTACAGCCCATATTTTTGAAGGAACAGCCGATAATTACCCATTTACCAACGAACTTTCAAAGCAAGATTTAGAAGGCCATGGTATTGATGTGTATGAAGGTACCATGATTACAGTTTTAGGAACTTCATTACAAAACAAAGACATTCTAAAATTCTTTTATAGCTCGACATGGCGTGTTATTGGTTTAGAAATGGAAGGTGCACATTATCAAAAAGCCATTCAAGCAGCCTCAAAAGTGAGAAGAAGTATAAGTCCTGATGTTAAGGTAAGATACGCTTATTATGCCAGTGACAATCCATTAGAAACTGGAGCCACATTGGCTTCTGGAGGCTTAGGAACCACAGGTGTAAAGCCAACCTATTTAATTACAAGAAAAATAATAGAACAAGTATTTAATTAATAATTATTAATGTTATGAGTAAAGAGTTGCCACAACCAAATCAATCTGAAGAAGTAGATTTAGGTCAATTATTTAAATTAATAGGAAATGCGTTTGATCGTTTCTTCAAATTTATTGCAAGTATTTTTATTGGTATTTATAACGTATTTTTATTATTGTTAATACATATTTATAGACGTTTGGTTTGGTATGCAACCGCAGTTATTTTAGGCGTTGTTATAGGGTTTATTATTGATATGAATTCTAATAAACTCTATGGAGCTAATATGTTTATTGAAACTAATTTTAATTCAGCCAGACAGGTTTATGAAAATGTAAAGGACTTTCATCAATTAGCGAATATTGATAAAGACACATTAGGATTAGCAAAGAAATTAGGTATTTCCACTGATGAGGCAGCTCATTTAAAGGGTTTTTATATTGAGGCTGATTTGGATGAAAACAATATTGCTGAAATGTATTCTGATTTTTGTAAACGATTAGATTCTATTTCTCGTTTAGAAATGACTTATGAAAGATATAAAAACTCATTAACAGCTTATAATTTTCGAGTTCATAGAATAGGGGTAGCTTCTACAAATAAAAGCATTTATAAAAAGATAGAACAAGCTTTCATTGAAGGCATCTCTGGAAATGCTTATTTAAATGAACTGGCAAAAGTCAATAATGAAATTTTAGTTAGAAAGGATTCTGTGCTTCAAAACCAAATTCAAAAAACAGATTCGTTGGTTAAGGAATATTTACAGATTAGAATCAATGAATCTAAAAAAGAACCAATTCCCGGTTCAGGTACGAATCTATATATGGGAGATGCAGAATCTGGAGGAAGTTTAATGGTTGATGAGTCTAAACTTCTTGAAAGACGGTTGGGGCTTGAGAACGGAAGAAGAGTTTTAGATAGTGCTATTGTTAGGCAAAAGAATGTTGTTAATGTTTTAGCTAATTTCCCACAGTCAGGTTATGATATTAGGGAATGGTATGATAAAAAGAAATTCTTATTGCCATTAATTTTATTTGTAATGACTCTTTTGGTATTTTCTTTTATGGGGCTTGGAAAATATTTGGGCAAACAAAGTAAATTGTAATAGAACGCATCTTGATTTTTTGTTTTTAACCAAAAATAAAATTTGTACAGATGAGGCGCTTTTCGCAAGGCATAGCAGCGCTACGCATAAAAAAGTAACAAAAAATGGATAAATTTTAGCCATTCCTGCCTGCCGGCAGGCAGGTTTTAGGAAATAGAAAAAGTCAAGAATAGTCATAAAAAGAAACACCCATAAGAATAGCATTTATACACCCGAGGATGATTATTCAAGGTGTACCAAGCTTGTGCTGAGCATTAGCGAGATGCAAAATATATTTTGCAGCGAAGTTGGCAAGTGAAGCTTGTTGAAGCATGACAATTAAAAAACAATAAAAAGAAACAGATGAAAATATTAATTACTGGAGGAGCAGGATTTATTGGATCTCATGTAGTAAGGCTATTTGTTGAAAAATATCCAAATTATCATATTTTTAATTTAGACGCTCTTACTTATGCTGGCAACTTAGAGAATTTAAAGGACATTGAAAATAAATCCAATTATACTTTTATTAAAGGAGACATAACAGATGAAATCTTTATAAATGAATTATTTAAAGAACATAAATTTGATTCAATCATTCATTTAGCCGCAGAATCGCATGTAGATAGGTCTATAAAAGATCCATTGGCATTTGTGAAAACAAATGTAATTGGTACCATGATTCTTTTAAATGCATTTAAAAGTACATGGAAAGACAACTTTAACAACAAACTGTTTTATCACATTAGTACCGATGAGGTTTATGGTACATTAGGAGAAACAGGGTTGTTTACAGAAACAACTTCCTATGATCCTAATTCGCCTTATTCAGCATCAAAAGCTAGCTCAGACCATTTTGTGAGAGCTTATGGTGAAACTTACGGCATGCCTTATGTTATAACAAATTGTTCCAACAATTATGGGCAAAACCAATTTCCTGAAAAGTTAATTCCGTTATTTATAAATAATATAATAAGTAGTAAATCATTACCTGTTTATGGCGACGGCAATTATACCAGAGATTGGCTGTATGTAAAGGACCATGCGGTTGCCATTGATTTGGTTTTTCACAAAGGAAAAAACCAAGAAACCTATAATATTGGAGGTTTTAACGAATGGAAAAACATCGATTTAGTTAAGTTATTGTGCCAACAGATGGACGAAAAACTAAATAGGCAAAAAGGAACTTCAGAGAAGTTAATAACCTACGTAAAAGACCGTCCAGGACATGATTTAAGATATGCTATTGACGCATCAAAAATAAATAAGGAATTAGGTTGGAAACCATCGGTAACCTTTGAGGAAGGTTTAAACAAAACCATAGATTGGTATTTAAACAATGAAGATTGGCTTGATAATGTAACGAGTGGGGAGTACCAATCATATTATGAAAAGCAGTATAGTTAATGAAAAGTTATATAGTTAAGAGGTTAAGAAGGACAGCATAACTATATTTAAACTATGAATAAATTAAATCTCATAAAGATTTAAAAGTATGGCAGGAGTCTATGGATTTTGTTATAATATAACAGAACAGTTTCCTTCAAAGGGAACCTTTGGATTGACGTCTCAATTACGTAGAGCTTTAGTTTCAATACCATCCAACTTTGCAGAAGGCGCAGGGAGAAAAGGAGGAAAAGAATTCTCTAGATTTTTATATATTGTTTTAGGGTCACTTTCAGAAGTTGAAACATCCATGTTAAAAACACCTTTAACACACAGGACATGATTATGGATGTAACATCTGACCGTTGAAAAACAATAAAAATAGACAGATGAAACTCGATTGGAAATTGCATTAAGAATCCAATATTTGGAAAATGTAGAAGAAGTAAACAAGCGGATCTATTTTATTAGGAACATGCTTTCAAACCTAATAAAAAAGGTTAAATTAAACAGCTCTTTATAACCATATAACCCCATAACCATAAAACAATGAAAGGAATAGTACTAGCAGGTGGATCAGGAACTCGATTACACCCATTAACATTATCTGTAAGCAAGCAATTAATGCCGATTTATGACAAGCCAATGATTTATTATCCACTTTCTACCTTAATGTATGCTGGGATAAATGAGGTGTTAATAATATCTACACCAAAAGATTTACCGTTATTCCAAGATTTATTGGGGGATGGCAAAAAGTATGGTTGTAAATTTGAGTATGCCGTCCAAGAAGCTCCAAACGGATTAGCTGAGGCCTTTATAATTGGTGAAAAATTTATAGGAAACGATAAAGTCGCTTTAATTTTAGGAGATAATATTTTTTATGGTACAGGTTTAGCAAAACTATTACAGTCGAATAATGATCCTGAAGGTGGAATTATTTATGCTTATAGAGTACACGACCCAGAACGATATGGTGTGGTTGAATTTAATGATGAAGGTCAAGCCATTTCTATTGAAGAAAAGCCTGAACACCCTAAATCAAACTACGCCGTTCCAGGTATTTATTTTTATGATAATACTGTTGTTGAGATAGCAAAAAAAATAAAACCAAGCCATCGAGGTGAGCTCGAAATCACTGATGTAAATAGAGAATATTTAAACGAAGGAAAACTTAATGTAAGCATTTTAGATAGAGGAACGGCATGGTTAGATACCGGTACATTTCAATCATTAATGCAAGCATCCCAATTTGTTGAGGTTATTGAAGAACGCCAAGGTCTAAAAATAGGAGCTATTGAAGCAGCTGCTTATGAAATGGGATATATTAATGAAGTGGAGTTTGAAAATTTAGCAGAACCATTACTAAAAAGCGGTTATGGTAAAAATTTATTAGAATTACTTAATAAAAATTGATGATAGCAAAAGAAACGAAATTAAAGGGTTGTTTTATATTAGAACCAAAGATTTTTGAAGACAGTAGAGGCTATTTTTTTGAAAGTTTCAACCAAAACACATTCAATAAATTAATTGGTCAAAACATAAATTTTATTCAAGATAATGAATCATTTTCTGTAAAAGGAACATTAAGAGGACTTCATTATCAAAATGGGGAATATGCTCAAGCAAAATTAGTAAGGGTTATAAAAGGAAGCGTTTTTGATATTGCTGTAGACATAAGAAAAGACTCAGATACCTTTGGAGAACATGTTTCTTTAGAATTATCAGAAGCCAATAAAAAGCAATTATATATCCCCAGAGGATTTGCACATGGTTTTGTGGTATTAAGTGATACAGCCATTTTTTCTTATAAATGTGATAATTTTTATAATAAAGAATCTGAAGGAGGCATCATATATAATGATGAATCTTTAAAAATAGATTGGAAATCAAGAGAAGATAAATTTATAATTTCGGAAAAGGATTTAATGCTTCCTAAACTTAAAAATACACAATTATAATGAATGTTTTGGTTACTGGAGGAAATGGACAGTTGGCGAGCTGTATTAAGGATATTCAACATAATTATCCAGCTTTAAACTTTATATATACAGATTATAAAGAATTGGATGTTAGTAACTTAAATCAAATGCAATCTTTTTTTAGTAATCTGGGAGAAATAGATTATTGTATTAATTGTGCTGCTTATACGGCTGTCGATAAAGCCGAAAATGAGGTTGAAATGGCATATAAGGTTAATGTTGAAGGACCAAGAAATTTAGCCACTATTTGCGCTAAAAATAATATAGTTTTAATTCATATATCTACAGATTTTGTATTTGATGGACAAAAAGCAACACCTTATACTGAAACAGACCACCCCAACCCTATAAGTGTTTATGGAGATACCAAATTAAAAGGCGAAATTGAAATTCAAAAAACACTTAAAAAATATTTTATAATAAGAACATCCTGGTTGTATTCTGAGCATGGATATAATTTTATGAAAACCATGCTTAGATTAGCAAAAGAGAGAGATGAAATAAGCGTAGTATATGATCAAATAGGCACGCCAACCTATGCTGGTGATTTGGCAGGTATTATTTTAGAAATAATTGCTTTTGATAAGGATAATTATGGGATATATCATTACAGTAATGAAGGAATAGTATCATGGTTTGATTTTGCAAAGGCTATTTTTGAAGAGAGTAAATTATCAACTAAAGTATGGCCTATAAAAACAGAATCTTATCCCACTCCAGCTAAGAGGCCAAAGTATAGTGCGTTAGATAAAACAAAAATTAAAGATTTTTTAAAAAAGGATATCGTATTTTGGAGAGATAGTTTAAATAAAGTTTTAACAAAAATATAATAAAATTTTTAAATAAAAGAGTGTGTGATTAATACCCCATATGAGGCAGAAACTTAATAAATATTTATGAAAAAAATAATTTGTTTGTTTTTAATATTATTTGCAGTTTCATGTAAAAATGATAAGCAAAATAATAATTACACACCAAGAAAGAAGGCGGAAATAAAAGATAATTTATTTAAAGTTAGCATGAATATAAAGGTTGATGAAAATGATAAGTTTCAATTATTTTATATTGATGATTCTCCAGAAGGTAGTTTTAGCCAAGAAAAACGGTTAACTATTAATATAAATGGAAGTGATAGCCTTCAGGACGTACAATTTACGCTTCCAGAAAAGGTATTTCCTTATAAGTTTAGGGTAGATTTAGGAGAAAACAATGTTGAAACAATTGTTGAAATTAATGAAATAAAACTGCAATATAATAATGAAAGTATTTTAATAGATAAATTAGTTATGGAACGTTTTTTCCAGCCTAATATTTATTTAGAAAAAACAGATAAAGGCTATTTAAGAAAGACTATTAAAGGGCGATGTGATCCGTTTTTATTGTCAACACCATTATTAAATAAAAAAATAGAATTAGACTTACAATATAAGAAATAGGTGGGTAATACAAAAAGAAACTTTATTTATAATACTTTATTAGGACTCACAAATATTCTTGTCCCTATTATAACATTTCCTTATGCTTCCAGGGTATTAGGACCAGAAGGCATAGGTATAACAAGTTTTGCATTATCCCTATCAATAACTTTTATAGTTTTAGGATCACTTGGAATTCCGATATATGGTATTAGAGAGGTTGCAAAATCAAAAAAAAATATAAAGGACTTATCGAAAACTTTCTCAGAACTTTTGATAATTCATTTGTTATGGACAATTTTGATAATGATTTTTTATGCAGTTTGGATTATTATTTCAAAAACGTACCAAAACGAAGATGCTATAAAGTATTTTTCTTTTATTCATATTTTAAGTAGTGTAGGATTAATTAATTGGTTTTATCAAGGAATGGAAAAATACAGGTTTATTTCAGTAATAAACTTTATTTCAAAGATTCTTACAATTTTTTTATTATTCATATTGGTAAAAAAACCTGAAGATTATTGGCTGTATTATTTAATTATAGTTTTGTCAAATGTTCTATCTGTATTAATAAGTATTTTATATAGTTTGAATATTGTTAAATTAACTCTTTTAGGATTAGATTTTAAAAAACATTTTAAGCCTATTATAATCTTATTTAGTACACAGATGGCAATAACAATTTATGTTAATTTAGATGTCATAATGCTTAAGTATTTTTCTGACTTAAAAGATGTAGGATATTATTCTGCTTCAATTAAAATTATTAAGATTCTACTTGTATTGATAACATCTTTGGGCATGGTTTTAATTCCTAAAATCGCTATTTACATAAAAGAAAAGAAAATAAATGAAGTAAAAAATTTAATTGAAAGGTCTATAAATTTTGTTCTCTTGATGTCTATCCCTATAATTTTTTATTTATTTATTACTTCTAAAGATATTATTTTGCTTTTTGCTGGTCAAGATTTTTTATTGGCATCTCTTTTGTTAAAATTACTTACGCCTTTAATACTAATAGTTGGTCTAGCTAATATCTTTTCTTTACAAATATTGGTTCCATCAAATAATGAAAAAACCTATATGTTTATTGTTTTGCTTGGGCTGGTGATTAATATAATTTTAAATAGTGTTTTAATACCAATTATGCACTCAAAAGGAGCCGTATTGGCAACTTTAACTACCGAATTTACCGGATTAGTACTTACATATCATTACAGTAAAAAAGTAATTGACTTTTATTTTCCAATAAAAAAAGTAATTAAGTATTTATTAATTTCTTTATTGTTTGTGCCTATTAGTTTGTTTTTTTCTAGTTTCATCCAAGAAAGCCTAGTTTATTTAATTGTTTTAGCTATTTGTAGCGGTATTATATATTTTTCATTCCTATTCCTAATAAAAGACAAATTTTTTATCGAGTTCGTTTTTAGGCCAGTTTACAATAAGATTATTTTAAAAAAACAATTATGAGCTACTTTGCGGTAACAGTTACGTATGGGGACAGATTTAAATATCTGAAGCAGGTTATTGATTCTTTATTAGAACAAAAAATAGATAAAATTTTAATAGTATCAAACGGAAGCAATGAAAATTCTTTAAACAAAACAAAAGAGCTTGTCAGAAAAACAAATAATATTGAGTTAATCGATTTAAAAAGCAATACAGGTTCCGCAAATGGCTTTTATCAAGGAATAAAATATGCTTACGATAAAGGCGCTGAATACATCTGGTTATTAGATGATGACAATAAACCAACTAAAAATTCTTTAAAAATTCTAAAGGAAGAAAGGGTAAATTTAATCAATAAATATACGAATGAAAGTTTAGCATTACTGTCATACAGGAATGATAGAAAAATTTACAGTGATGCGATTGATTTAATAAACCCAAGACTTATGTTAGGAGTTAATAACTCTTTTCTTGGTTTTAGTCTGTTTAATAATATCGAATCTCTCTTTAAAACGAAGAAACCTAAAGTAGTGACTCAAAAAGACAGAGGGATTGTTGCAGTTGCCCCATATGGAGGTTTGTTTTTTCATAGAGATTTAATTTCCAAAATAGGATTTCCCGATATAAGTTATTTTTTATATGGAGACGATTATGATTTTACTTACAGAATAACAAAAACTGGTGGAAAAATTTTTTTGATAAAAAAAAGCAAGATTATTGATCTAGAAAAATCATTCCATTTAATTAAAAACAAAAGATTTAACACAAGATATTTTAATACAGATTCTAAGGAAAGAATATTTTATTCGGTAAGGAATGGAATTGTATTTGAGCAAAACTTTGTTTCAAACAAATCTATTTATTTAATTAATGCCAGTTTTTATCTTTTAACAGTGTTACTTATATTGTTTTTTTACCCAAAACAATTATGGAAATTTAAGTATATTGTGAAAGGGGTGCATTCAGCTATAAAAAAGGCGCAATGATTTCATTTAAGAAAATTTATCAACTTTCGTTTTATTTTGTTATATCCCTTATCTTTTTGATTGGAGGCGTGCTTCAATTCTTTTTTGGCTTATCAAACACTGTGCTAACATTATTAATAGTTACGATAATGTATTTAACATACACACTATATGCCATTGTAAAGCACAGAATTCTTGTCAATAGGATTGTCTTTTTGAGTTTAATATATGTCATTATTATCATAATTAGCGGAATTATCAATAAAAGCAATTTTTTTTCAATAATTATTTACTTTTTGTTCCCCTTATTGCCATTAGGAACCTTTTTATTTTGTTACATTAATTACAAAGAGAATTATTTAAATCCTAAAAGAATTTTCAAGTTATTGTATTTTATATCTTTAATTCAATTACCAATACTAATAATACAGTCTAATTTTTATGAAGAGTTAATAAAGTTTAATAGCAGTAATCAACATATAGCCTCCTTCGATTTTTTATTTGGAAGTTTCTTTTTAAAGTCCGATCATTCGTTAGGTTTTTTTCTTTTATGTGTGATTATCATTATATTATTAAACATTAGGAAAGGCAGTAAACTAATTAAGTTTCCTGTAACCTCAATAATATATTTAAGTGTCACTGTTTTTTTAACCGAGTCAAATATCTCTAAGTTGTTTTTAAGTATACTTTTGGTTTTGTCTATTGTTATACCTCTTTATAAGAGATATAAAAAGAGTCTCATTTTTAAAGCAGCGATTTTGTTTGTTGGAGCATTTATAATATTATTTATATACAGTTTAAGGGATCAAGAATTTATTAAAGCTAGGCTTGGTGGAGAGTTTGAAAGGCAATATTCGCTCAGTGTTTCAGAAAAGCAATATAAACTTGGTACGGCTAAAAGAGGCCAAATTTTAATAATGACATTTAATAAATTGGAAACAAAATGGATAGGAGATGGACCATATTCTTATTTTAATATTTTAACAGGTAAGTTTAAAAAGACAATTCACTTTTCCCAACTGATTTGGACATATTTTGATTTAGGCATTTTAGGTATAATTGTATTTATGGGGCTTTTAATAAGCATTTTAAAATATTTGGATGTTGATAAAGGGATTCCTTTTTACACAGTTTTAGGGGTATTCACTATATATTCTTTTTATACGACTGTTTTTTCAGATATTGCAATTATGTTTACTCTTATGATGATTTTTAATAAAAAAAACTTAAATGAATTTGATAATTATACCATTTCACGATTGGAGAAAAAGCCATAAAGAAGGTTTTAGAACTCGTGATGTACATTTTATTAATGCTCTATCCGAGAACGATTCTGTTAAAAAAATATTAGTCATTAATAGGCCAACAACAAAAGTTGAATTATTATATAAAAAAAATAATGAACCTCTTCCCGGGAAATTAATATTTGCTAATCAAAAATTTTCTTTGACAGAAATTAAAGAAAAACTATATGTAACAGATTATCTTTCTAATGATGTTTTGGGTCAGTTAGCAAGAAAACATTTATGGTTTATTGAGAAGTATAATGACAAAGAATACGTTGATTTTATATATACTTGTCAGAAGTTATTAAAATTTGATGACCCTAATCTAATAGTACAAAACATTTTTTCTTATAAACTAGGAATTACTTTGAATGCTAAAGTAAAGGTTTTTGATGCATGGGATAATTTTTTAAAATTCCCTGCATATAAGAGAATTAAAAAAGACTTAAAATTAGGATATTCAATACTGTCAGATAAAATTCCTAACTGGGTAACTAATTCTCAAGAGAATATAGAATTTTATAAGAAAAAGTTTAATCCTGTGCATATTACATTGATTAAAAATGGAGTTAAATCAAATTTCATGTCAGGAGATAAAGTTGTCCCAGAAGACATTAAGGATTTAAAGAGACCAATAATAGGTTTTGGAGGAAAAATATCATATTTACTTGATTATGAACTAATCAATTTTATTACAAAAGATAATTCAAATTATTCTTTTGTTTTTGTAGGTCAGATATTAGATAAAAATGTATATAAAAAAATTGAAAAAAGAACCAATGTTTTTTTTCTTGGAGACAAAAAATACTCTGAGTATTCAAACTATGTAAAAAACTTTGATATTTGTATTGTTCCATATAATATTAATGAAGGACAACATGGAGGTGATTCAATGAAAGCATACGAATATTTATTAACTGGTAAAAAAGTAATTGGAACTAAAGGAAATGGATTACAAGACTTAAAAGAGTATATTTATTTACCCAATACAAAGGAAGAGTTTTCATTAGACTTAAAAGATCTTACAAATAAAAAAAGTCAGATTAATATTGAGGATTATTCATGGGAATCTAAAGGAAAAAGTTTACTTAAAATATTGAAAAAGTGAATGTTTTTATAAAACTTAAGCTATTTATAAAAGATAATACCGGAAACTTTCTTTTATGTTTAATAGCTGCCATGATTCCATTTAAAATGAACATGGGAAATATAGCTATTGTTATAAGTTTTATTTATGCTGTATATTTTAAATACAAGCAAGGTTTTAAGTTTGATAAAAAGGGATATTATTTACTTTATTTTCCCTTAGCTTTTTTTGTTATTAATCTTATAAGCGCTTTATTGAGCAACAATATTTATGCTGGAATTAGAAGTATTGATAAAAATTTGTTGTTAGTGTTAATTCCATTAACATTATACTTTTTAAAGAAGACAAATAACTTCTTAAAACAGACCCTTATAGTTTTTGCTATCTCATGTTCAATAGCTACCTTTATGTTATTGGTTTATGGCGGGTATAATATTTTAAGAGGACAACCGACAGATGTTTTATTTTTTCATAATTTTTCAATAATCTATGATCAACATGCCGTCTATTTTGCACTATTTCTTGCTTTAAGCGTTTTTTCTTTGACTCATTACTACAATAAAATTAATTTATTAAAGTTCAAAATCAAATTACTATCAATAACATCGCTTTTCTTATTAATAATTGGATTGTTTTTGACAGCATCAAAAGCAGTAATTTTTATTTTTTTAATACTTTATTTTTTCCAATTAGTCTCTCTTTTAAAAGCATTTAAAACAAGAATTCTTGTTTTTGTTTCATTTTTATTGATAATATTTGTTTTATCAAAAACTGAAACCATTAGTACTAGATTTATTGATGGGCTAGAGTTTAATATCAATAATTTTGAACCAACAAGTAATATAGTTGAAGCTAAAGTTTTTAATTATGAAGATAAAGTAGCTATTAGTGATTTAGAGCTACGGTATATGTTTTTTAAAATAGGAATGTTTCATTTTTTAGATGATGGAAAATTGCTTTTTGGTTATGGAGTTGGTGATGTACAAGATTTTTTAGATTATTATTATTTAACATACGGGCTAGCTCCAAATTGGTATGAAGGGTTTAATGTACACAATCAATATTTACAAATTCTTATAACCTATGGTTTTTTTGTTTTTTTGTTTTTTTTAGTATACTTAATAATTAGTTTTTATTATGCTTTTAAACATCAAAGTTTACTTCATTTATTTTTCTTGATAATGATTTGTTTTATATTTGTTTTTGAAGTTGCATTAGTAAGAAATAAAGGAATTGTTTTTTTCTATTTTTTTAATACACTTTTCTTTTTAAACCATATTAGATTTGAAGATAGCCATTCTAGGAACACGAGGAATACCTAATTATCATGGAGGCTTTGAACAGTTTGCAGAGTTTTTTTCAGTTTATCTTGCTGATAAGGGGCATGATGTGTATGTTTATAATTCAAATAAGCACCCTTATCAAAAAAAGGCATTTAAAGCTGTTAAGATAATCCATTGTAACGACCCTGAGAATAAGATGGGTACTGTAGGTCAATTTATTTATGATCTAAATTGTATTTTAGATTCGAGAAAGAGGAATTTTGATATAATTCTTCAGTTAGGTTACACAAGCAACTCTATATGGTATTGGCTATTACCTAAGTCATCGAAAATAGTAACCAATATGGATGGTTTAGAGTGGAAGCGATCTAAATATTCAAAAACGGCACAAAACTTTTTGCGTTATGCTGAAAGATTGGCTATAAAAAGTAGTGGTTTTTTAGTGTCTGATTCAATAGGGATTCAGAACTATATAAAATCAAAATATAATAGAGATTCAAAATATATTGCATATGGGGCGAATGTTTTTTCTATGCCCAACAAAGATGTATTAAAAAAGTATGATTTAATTGCATATGATTTTGATATGCTAATAGCTAGATTAGAGCCAGAAAACAACATAGAGGTTATTCTTGATGGGGTGAATAAATCAGCTATTAAAAGGCCTTTTCTTGTTATAGGAAAATATAATGTAAATAAATTTGGTTTATACCTAAAAGAAAAGTATAAAGGGAATAGTTACATAAGATTTGTTGGTGGAATATATAACATTGAGGAGTTAAATAATCTGAGGTATTTTTCAAATCTATATTTTCATGGTCATTCTGTTGGGGGTACAAACCCTTCTTTATTAGAGGCAATGTCATCAAATGCACTTATAATTGCAAATAATAACATATTTAATAAATCTATTTTAGAGAATGATGCTTTATATTTTAACACATCAGAAGATGTTAGTACATACATTAATTCCATTAAAAAAATTGAATACTCTAATTTTTTGGAGGAAAACAAAAGAAAGATTGAAACTAACTACAGTTGGGAAATTATTAACAAACAATATTTACGATTATTGACTGAGGTAAACAAATATAATTAATAAAAACATATACTGCATAGGTGCAGGTTAGGTAAGTATCCCAATGGTAGTTGGGGTTAAAATTGTCTTCATAACTCGAGTTTCCTGTTTTAAATCGTTTTGTCAATCTGAAAAACCATTACAAAAAGGATTAGTTTTACTATAAATCCATTTGCAGTCACTGCATTAATATGCCTAGGCATTAAAGCACTGATTTGACTGATTGATGTTTCTATTCTTTTCCTCATACATTCCTTTATGAAACGTAGATGGGGCTGGTCTTTTCTTTTGGAATTGGATTTTCTGCTAATTTGAAGATGAACTTGCTCTGTTTCTTCAAAGTGGTCTTCAATTTCATAGTTGGTATATCCACTATCTCCATATAGAGAACTCTCAGCAGGTAAGTCGTGGTACATCCTTTTCAAGATTTGTGAGTCGTGTTCCGCTCCGGGAATGATATACATTTCCACGGGAATACCATCAGTAGTAGTAACCAACTGTACTTTCACTCCATAGAAATTTTCTCGTTTGGAAGCATTATATCCTCTATATTTTTCTTCTTTGAACAATTTGCAACGGCCAATACGAATGTTATGGCAAGCTTTAACAGGAAAGGAATCAATAACATACTCCATCTGACAGCAAGCATATTTAAAGAACCTGCCAATGTAAAAGAATAATAGCTACATAAAATCTTTAAGCCTATGCAAACGTTTGGTGAACCCGCTCTTGCCTATAACTTGAGTGAAAATATGACTATCCATATAGCGCAAGGCCATAGTTTGGTTCCCTCTAAAATATAGCGCGGAAACAATAGCAGTGGTGAGCACTTGGCTATCACTAAAGGATCGGCTTATATGTTCTTCATGGTTCATTTATTGTAAAAGATCATCGAGTAAACAATAAATTGCTATAACTTTGTCCTGGAGCATTTTGAGTTCTTTTTGAAATTAGACAATCAAAAATAATGAACTTATTTGCTCCTTCTTTTTTGGAAACTCGGGTTTCATATATAAATGTCTATGGTTGATATAAATGAATCAAGAAATTTTCTTAAAGATTATTGTCCTTGTGGGAACTGGTAACCATCGTTATTTAGAATACACATAAAAATTTAAATAAGCTCACAAAAAATGATAGACACTTTATTTTTACAGCAGCAGTCTGTTTGGTGTCATCTTTCAATGGACAAGACATTAAAACCTATAAACCACAGAGTTCAAAACAAAAAGGTTTGGGGTTTACTAAGAATCAAAAGCAGAACCTTTAAACTACAAACGCCAGGGTTTTCAAATCCAGATTAATACAAATATGAGTCCAGATAGAGATGTAGCACTAATAGTTTGTGGGAATGAGTTTGGTTGAAACAACGCAAGACAAAAAGGTGGTAGCACAATCACCCTACGGCATGCGCTGCAGTTTTATAAAACACATAAGAATTAAAAAGGTAGATTCACCCATATTAAAGGTATAACAAAGCCTAGTCAAAGTCATGCATGATATATATAAGAAGAATTCACATATTGCGATCATTTTGCATAATGGTAAGTTCGATAGCCATGACAAAACAAAATCTTTTATTAAAAAAGATGTCACCTTTTCCATTTATAAAATTAAAAAAAAGTATGGCTTTGATTAATCATAAAGTTAATTTGATGTTAGTAAAGTATATTTAATGAACTTCCTTATTTTTGTTGAAATTCTGATAAAATGACCATTAAAAACATTTGCTGTATAGGTGCAGGCTACGTAGGAGGACCAACCATGGCAGTGGTGGCACAAAAATGTCCATATATAACGGTAACCATTGTAGATATTAATGCATCTAGGATAGCCGCATGGAATAATGAAGATTTAAGTAAACTGCCAGTTTTTGAACCAGGGTTAGACAACATTGTTGATGAGGCACGTGGGCGAAATTTATTTTTCTCAACAGATGTAGATAAAGCTATTGACGAAGCGGATATGATTTTTATCTCGGTAAATACTCCAACCAAAACCTATGGAAAAGGAAAAGGTATGGCAGCCGATTTAAAATATATAGAACTATGTGCCCGTCAGATAGCCAAAGTGTCCAAAAGCAATAAAATTGTGGTAGAAAAATCAACATTGCCCGTTAGAACGGCATCCGCAATAAAGAGCATTCTAAATCATACAGGTAATGGTGTTCAATTTCAAATACTCTCCAATCCTGAGTTTTTAGCAGAAGGAACAGCGATAGACGATCTTTTAAATCCAGATAGGATATTAATTGGAGGAGACGATAGTATAGAAGGGCAAAAAGCCATTCAGGCGTTGGTAGACATCTATGCAAATTGGGTTTCTAAAGATAAAATTCTAACCACAAATGTGTGGTCATCAGAGCTGTCCAAACTAACAGCAAATGCCTTTTTAGCGCAACGTGTATCATCTATTAATGCGATATCCCAGCTTTGCGAAAAATCTGGAGCAGATGTCAACGAGGTTGCTAAGGCAATAGGTATGGATTCTAGAATTGGCTCTAAATTCTTAAAAGCTTCTGTTGGTTTTGGAGGATCTTGTTTTCAAAAGGATATTCTTAACTTAGTTTATATAGCTAAAACGTATGGATTAAATGAAGTAGCCGATTATTGGGAACAAGTTATTATAATGAACGACTACCAAAAACAACGTTTTTCCGACAACATAGTAAGTACGCTCTATAATACAGTTTCAGGTAAAAAGATAACGTTTTTTGGTTGGGCATTTAAAAAAGACACAAACGATACACGTGAATCTGCGGCTATAAAAGTTGCGGATAATTTATTGAGTGAGCAAGCCAATATTTCTGTTTATGATCCTAAAGTGGTTGAAGAACGTATTTATGCAGATTTAGACTATTTAGGGACAAGAAGCGAAAACGAAAATAAAGCATTGTTAACGGTTCATAATAATCCTTATGAAGCCAGCAAAGAGTCTCACGCCATTGCTGTTTTAACAGAATGGGATGAGTTTAAAACGTACGATTGGCAGAAAATTTATGATAGCATGTATAAGCCTGCTTTTATTTTTGATGGAAGAGGGATTTTAGACATTCAAACACTTGAGAAGATTGGTTTTGTGTGTTATAAAATTGGAAGTGGAGCTAAAATTTAATAACTAATGCGAATCAAGGGTTGGGTTTTTAAGAGTATTAACATTCAGTAAGTTGAGGTTTAACCTTTACAAAGTTCAAAACTTTGGCAAAGGTATCTCCCAGATTGGTAAGGCTCATTTTCAATCCTTGATTCGCATAACAAATAATTTAGTACATGACAAAAATCCAAATATATTCAGATGTCAGTCTGAGCGCAGTCGAAGACATTGGAAATATTGTTTTTAATCGCATTTCGACTTTAGTTTATCTTGAGCACAGCCGAAAGGCTCAATATGACACGCTTCAGTTTTTGTCATGTACTAAAAACAAACAAATAAAATGAAGAAGGTTTTAATTACTGGAGCAGCAGGATTTTTAGGGTCTCACCTATGCGACCGTTTTATAAAAGAAGGGTATCATGTTATTGGAATGGATAACTATATCACTGGTGATAGAAAAAACCTATTACATTTAGAAAACAATCCTAATTTTAGTTTTATAGAACACGATGTTTCCGAATTTGTGAAAATTGATGGTAATCTAGATTATATCTTACATTTCGCTTCACCTGCAAGCCCTATAGATTATTTAAAAATACCCATTCAAACATTAAAAGTGGGGTCTTTGGGCACACATAATTTGTTAGGGTTAGCAAAAGCTAAAAAAGCTAGAATACTTATTGCTTCAACCTCCGAAGTATATGGTGACCCATTAGTGCATCCGCAAACTGAAGACTATTACGGTAATGTAAACACAATAGGACCCAGAGGTGTATATGACGAGGCAAAACGCTTTCAAGAAGCAATAACTATGGCATATCATAGGTTTCATGGTGTAGAAACACGTATTGTGCGTATTTTTAATACCTATGGACCAAGAATGAGGCTTAACGATGGACGTGTAATTCCTGCATTTATGGGACAAGCCCTTAGAGGTGAAGATTTAACGATATTTGGAGACGGTTCCCAAACACGTTCTTTTTGCTATGTTGATGACCAAATAGAGGGGATTTATAGGCTATTATTAAGCGATTATTCGTATCCTGTGAATATTGGAAACCCCCATGAAATTTCCATAAAGGATTTTGCTGAAGAAATAATAAAACTTACGGGAACAAATCAAAAAATAGTTTATAAAGAATTGCCAATTGACGATCCTTTACAACGACAACCGGATATTAGTTTAGCTAAAAAATTGTTAAATTGGCAACCAACAGTTGAACGAGAACAAGGAATGAAAATTACTTTCGATTATTTTAAAAGTTTAACAGCAGACGAACTTTATAGAAGTGAGCATAAAGATTTTACAAACCACATAAAGAAATAAATTGAATTATAGACAAGGAAGATATTCGAGTTTAATAAAGCCATTATTTGGTTTTATCGATTTAGCAATACTAAACGGTTCTATTTATCTTTTTCAAATTAATTTAAACGATATAAATCTATTTGGTGCTTATATTTCTGTTTTATGGATAATTATAGCTGTAAAAAATCATTTTTATGAAATTCAAAGGCATACAAGAGTAATACATATTGTACAGCTTTTATTTAGTCAAATTATTCTTTTTGCTGTTATATTATATGCTTACATAGGGCTTTTTAAGCAGCCAAATATTAGCAGGCTTGCTTTGGGTAATTATTTACTACTCGTTTCGTTGCTTATTTCTAGTTTAAAATTTTTAAACTTCTTTTTACTAAAAAAGTATAGAGCCATATTAAGAGGAAATACAAGAAACGTAATTGTTATTGGCAAAAACGAAAAAACAAGGCAACTCATAAAAACATTTAATACAAGATTGGATTTTGGCTATAAATTTAAAGCTCAATTTAGTATTCATGATGAGGGTTTTTCTTTAAATAAATGTTTTAATTATGTTATTGAAAACAACATCGATGAAATATATTTTTCTATTGCCGAATTATCAAATAAACAAATCAATAATTTAATAGATTTTGCAGATAATAATTTAAGAGAACTTAAATTTATTCCGGACAATAAAGATATTTTTTCCAAAAAATTAAAATACGAGTATTACGATTACATACCTATTCTATCATTAAGAACCATTCCGCTACAAGAATCGGTAAATAAATTCTTAAAGCGCTTATTTGATATTTTATTTGCATCATTTATAATCATTTTTGTTTTGTCTTGGTTGACCCCAATTCTAGCAATTTTAATTAAATTGGAATCAAAAGGACCAGTATTTTTTAAACAATCCAGAAATGGATTCAATTATGAGGAATTCTATTGCTATAAATTTAGATCCATGACTCCTAGCAAAGAAGCTCATTTACTTCAAGCAACAAAAGGAGATCAAAGAATCACAAAAGTAGGAGCTTTTCTTCGTAAAACAAGTATTGACGAATTACCGCAATTTTTCAATGTTCTTTTCGGAGAGATGTCTGTAGTTGGTCCCCGCCCTCATATGGTTAGCCATACCAATTTGTACGCACAAAGAGTCGATAAATTCATGGTACGCCATTTTGTAAAACCAGGGATAACAGGATTGGCTCAAATAAGTGGATATAGAGGCGAAGTCGAAACCGATAAAGACATTATTAACAGGGTTAAGTATGATATTTTTTATGTTGAAAACTGGTCGTTATTATTAGATATAAAAATAATTGTGCAAACATTTTTAAACGTTCTAAAAGGCGAAGAAAAAGCATATTAATTACATTGTTGTTCGATAAAAGACATAAGACCGCTTCGCTTTTAGAACAAAGAGCCAAGACTTAATTCTAGCTATCTGATGAACATACATAACTTAAAAGAAAAGTAAACTGCTATTTCTCGAAAAAAATTATTTCTGAAAAAACAATTGTCATTGAACTCATCTTGACTTTTTGTTTTTAACCGAAAATGAGATAAAATTTGTACAGATGAGGCACTTTTTGAAAGGCATAGCAGAGCTAAGCATAAAAAAAGGAACGAAATATGGACGGATTTTAGCCATTCCTGCCTGCCGGCAGGCAGGTTTTAGGAAAAAGAAAAAGTTAAGATGAGTTCATTATTAAAAGCTCATAGGACCATTTACTTAATAGGGTATATGAAATTAAAAATATTTTTAATCGGACACTAATGATTAATATACATTGAAACCTTTAGTTTCTATTATAACACCCATGTTTAATTCTGAAGCTTATATTTCAGAAACCATAAACAGCGTTATAAATCAAACTTACACCAACTGGGAACTACTATTAATAGATGATGGTTCTAACGATAAAACCATCGCAAAAGCAAACCAATTCATTGCCCAAAAACCAAATATAAAACTGCTTAAAAATAAAGCTAATTTAGGTGCAGCAATTTCTAGAAATAAAGGTGTTGAAGCTTCTAAAGGTAAATATATAGCCTTTTTAGATGCGGATGATTTATGGAAACCCAATAAACTCCAAACACAAATAGAGTTTATGGAAGCTCAAAATTGTGACGTTTGTTTTAGCAGTTACGAACAAATTGACGAAACGGGAAAGCTTCTTAATAAAGTAATAAAAGCGTTACCCGAGTTAACCTATCAAAAATACTTAAAAAGCAATTACATTGGCAATTTAACAGGCGTGTATAATGCGAAGGTTTTAGGCAAAATAAAAGCGCCTAACCTACGGAAACGACAAGACTGGCTATTATGGTTAGCAGCTATTAAAACCTCTGGCAAACCCGCAAAGGGCATTCAGGAATCGTTGGCTTATTACAGGATTAGAAAAGACGCAATGTCTTCAAACAAAATAAATCTTTTAAAATATAATTATTGGGTGTATAGAAAGGGGTTGGGTTTTTCAACCTTAAAGTCTGTTTACTATATGCTAATCTTTTTAAATGAGCATTTCTTGGTAAAATCGAAACAAGTTGTTTCTATAAATAAGACTTAAACTGTTTTAATTTTCCTCTGCTAGAACGCTCTAAAGCTGTTTTTCTTTCAAAAGAAATGGTTAAATTGGGTTCTAAATATTTGGTAATAGCGACGTTAATATTTGCTAGTTTTTCTTGTGAAAGCTCATGGTTACTTACATAGCTTATCTTAAAAGTATCCAATTTTAGTTGCTCGATAATAAATTCTTTAACATTTCCATCATCTTCAATAATGGTTTTTGTAACGTAGTAGAAGGTTAGGCCTGCTGCTTTTTTTCCGCTAGGCAACTTTACAACATCGTTCGTTCTGCCAATTAAAGTCTCTAAAATGGGTTTATTTGGGGTGCTTTCTTTTGAAAGTTTACCAATATCACCTAAATCGTATCGAATAAATGGATGTGCCTTATTATAAAGCGCCGTTACAACCACACGCCCTTCTTGCCCGTAAGGTAAAACTTGATTGTTTTCATCTAGAATTTCAACATACAAATCTTCTGTGTTTATAATCCATTCCTTTTTGGTATTTTGAAAGGCAATCAAACCCAATTCAGCGGCACCATATTCGTTAATAATGGGGATGCCTAAATGTGTTTCTAATAGCATTTTATCTTTTTCAAAAAGCATTTCAGAAGTTACAATACATACTTTTAATGTTGGACAAATAGTTTTTAACACGAGGTTTTTCTGCTTCAAATATTTAGCAAATTGAACAATCGAACTCGTATAACCATTGATGTAGTCAAACTTAGTAGTTTTGAATTTAATGAGATTCTTTTCAAATTGTGCATCACTTAAATCAAATACTGAAAACCGATAGCGTTTGCTTAAAAAATCCTTAAAGCGTTCTTTATAATACCCTGTTTTATCTAAAGGAATACCATAAAACCGGGCTTGTCTCGATGCGTTAAAATCCAAATGAAACCAACGATATCGGTTAATAAAGCCTGCCCAAGTAAGGGCGTGACAAAATGTATCCTTGGCAAAAATAAACGGGTCACCAGAAGATCCAGAAGTTTTATTTAAATATACATTTTTGGTTGTAAAACCTTCAGAAAGCCGTTCCTTTAAAGGTTGTTGCAAGTGGCGTTTGCTCATTACAGGAATGCTGTTCCAATCGTGTAGATTCACGTCTTTTGCAAAGGTTTTGTAAAAAGGATTATGCTTTATATGAAATTCAACAATTGCTTCCTTTTTTGCTTCAATATAAGAACTTAACTCAGTATCGGTTTTCTGCTGAATAGTTTTCAAAACAGCTTGAGCCTTTTTAATAGGAAAGCCGTTAATTTTCAAAGAAATATGGAACAAATTCAAGGTAAAACATAATTTTTGTAAAGTAAATAAAAAATATTCGTGAATTCGTGTCATTAATTTTATTTTTGCAGTTGAAAAAACACTGAGGCTGTCTAAAAAGTCTAGTTGGAAGTCATATTGAGCTTGTCGAAATAGTTTAATTACAGGTAATCAATATTGGTTTCGACAAAGCCTGTGCTGAGCTTGTCGAAGTGCTCAACCTGACAAACTAAATTTAAAGGATTTTTTAGACAGCCTCGAATTTTAATTTGTCATTCCCACAATTGGGAATCTAAAAAAACAATACAATGAATATCTTAATTCTTGGTTCTGGCGGAAGAGAACACACTTTTGCTTGGAAAATTGCCCAAAGTCCGTTATGCAAAAACTTATTTGTAGCACCTGGAAACTCCGGAACAGCAAATATTGCGACCAATGTAAATATTGGGGTTACCAATTTTGAGGCGATTAAAGAATTAGTTTTAAAGGAAAATATAGATATGGTTGTAGTGGGACCAGAAGACCCATTAGTACAGGGGGTGCACGACTATTTTTTAAACGATGCAGCCATTAAACATGTATCGGTAATCGGCCCACAAAAAGTTGCTGCTGAATTAGAAGGCAGTAAAGAGTTTGCAAAAGAATTTTTATACCGTCATAACATTCCAACTGCAGCTTACGAAAGTTTTACTAAAGAAACAGTTGAAAAAGGCTATGCGTTTTTAGAAACTCTAAATCCGCCGTATGTATTAAAAGCCGATGGATTGGCAGCAGGAAAAGGTGTTGTTATTTTAAATAATTTAGATGAAGCCAAAGCCGAGTTAAAAAGCATGTTGGTAGATGCTAAATTCGGTCAAGCAAGTACCAAAGTGGTTATTGAAGAATTTTTAGACGGTATTGAGTTAAGCTGTTTTGTACTTACAGATGGTAAAAACTACAAAATATTACCAACTGCTAAAGATTACAAACGCATAGGAGAAGGCGATACTGGCTTGAATACAGGAGGTATGGGAGCCGTATCTCCAGTGCCTTTTGCAACCGATGAATTTCTTGGTAAAATTGAAGAACGCATTGTGAAACCAACTATTAGCGGATTTAAAAAAGATAACTTACCGTATGTTGGTTTTGTATTTATAGGACTCATAAAAGTTGGTAACGACCCCAAAGTTATAGAATACAATGTGCGTATGGGCGATCCAGAAACCGAAGTCGTTTTGCCAAGACTTAAAAACGATTTTGTTGAAATTCTTCAGGCCATGGCTAACGGAACTTTAGATAAAATAAACATCGAAATAGATGCGCGTGCTGCAACAACCATTATGTTAGTATCTGGAGGTTACCCTGAAGATTATGAAAAAGGAAAGGAAATTACAGGCGTTGATGCAATCAAAGATTCTATTCCATTTCATGCCGGTGCACAATTGAAAGATGGCAAAGTGGTAACAACAGGAGGTCGTGTTATGGCAATAACATCCTATGGAAATACGTATCAAGAGGCCATAAAAAAATCTTACCAAAGTATAGAAAAACTACATTTTGATAAGATGTATTATCGTAAAGATATCGGATTCGATTTATAGATAAGAATGTGAAGAAATACTTTTGTCTTCTTCGTTATTATCATTAAATGTTTTAAGTTGTTTCATCCAGTATACCATGGCAGCAAATCCGATGATAAGGAAAATCCAAGAAATGGTGTTTGCAGCAAACCAATTTTCAAGCTCTAATGCCCTAAGGGCATCAAACGGTTTAAAAAGGAAGTCAACAAACAAATCTTGTATAGCGTAAAATAAATCTTTCATGTAGTGCTATTTATAGTTTTCTAACCAGCTTTAGTTAGTATATTTACGAAGCAAAAATACAAAAACAGTTAATGATAACAAGCATTTTTAATAAATCTAAGCCAATAAATTTTATCATTGTTCTTTTCATTACGGTTCTAGCTTTTATAACTGCCAGAGAGAATTTAGTAATCGAAACAGTAACAGCCGCTTTCGTTGCTAAACAAATAGCTATTTTTTTTATTTGTATTGCTACCATACTCATATTTAATTTTATTATTTCTAAAAATAATTTAACCAAAAGCAATACCTACGAAATTTTATTGTTCAGCTTGTTTTTATTAGCCATGGTTCAAACAACAAGCCATACGAATATTTTATTATCAAATCTTTTTGTGTTGTTGGGCTTAAGAAGAATTATAAGTTTACGCTCGCAAAAAAGTATCAAAAACAAACTTTTTGATGCAGCTTTATGGGTAGCAGTAGCGTCATTGTTTTATTTTTGGACCATCCTTTTTGCTATTGTTATAATTCTGAGTTTAATATTTTATTCAGATAACAATATAAGACATTGGATAATTCCTTTTATAGGTATAGCAACTGTTTTCTGCATTGCAGTAGGCGTATCTGTAGTTGTTTATTATGATTTTTTTGAAATATTTAAATCGTCTCGAAGTGTTAGTTACGATTTTAGCCCCTATAATTCTACTAAATATTTAGTAGCCATAACTATGCTGTTTTCTTTCGGGATATGGTCCTCCATATTTTATTTGCAGAACATTAAAAGGAAGAAAAAAGGATTAAGAGCCTCTTTTAAAATTGTTATTATAGCAGCTATTATGGCATTTGTATTGATACTGCTAGCGCCTCAAAAAAATGGCAGCGAATTTTTATTTTTATTTGCACCGCT
The DNA here is from genome assembly GCF_044335535.1 of Mariniflexile sp. HMF6888. NCBI lineage: Bacteria > Pseudomonadati > Bacteroidota > Flavobacteriia > Flavobacteriales > Flavobacteriaceae > Mariniflexile > Mariniflexile sp. HMF6888. Next base: position 254,730 of record NZ_JBIQVZ010000003.1, read on the forward strand.
AGCCATTATCATTACAAATTATATAGAGATTATAGAAGATAAATGGTTTAAGGAAGTGTTTCTTGCTGTTTTGGTGCTTATCCCATTTTTGTTGCTAATGCTGTAGTTTTTCTCCAAAAGCTAAATCGCCCGCATCACCCAAACCAGGAACAATATACCCTTTATCATTTAAAGTGTCATCGATGGTTGCAATCCATAAATGGGTAGATGCATCAAAGTGGTTTTCAACATAATCAATACCTTTTTGCGCACCAATAACACTAACCAAATGTATTGCTTTAGGCGTCCCAAATGGTTTTAAAGCTCTAAACGTAGTTGCCATCGATTGTCCAGTAGCCAACATAGGATCTGCTAAAATAAGTGTTTTGCCTTCCAAGTTTGGGCATGTCAAATATTCAACAATAATTTCAAAACTTTCTGTATTGTGTTTATGGTGGCGTCTGTATGCCGAAATAAAGGCGTTTTCAGCAGCGTCAAAATAATTGAGTAACCCATTGTGTAGCGGTACTCCGGCTCTTAAAATGGAGCACAAAACAATATCATTTTCTAATACATGAATAGCAGATGTTCCTAAAGGTGTTTTAACAGAAGTTGCCCTATAACTTAAAACCTTGCTCATTTCATAACCCATAATCTCGCCAATACGTTCAATATTTCTTCGAAAGCGCATACGGTCTTTTTGAATTGAAACATCTCTAATTTCAGAAATAAAGGTGTTTAGAATAGAATTTTGTTGCGATATATTATGAATGTGCATAAGTTTCAATCTTTCATTTTGAATGATAAAGTTAATTATTTAGACTTATATTTACACTCTTAAAATTAATACATCATGTTTACAAGTAAAGCCAATAAAATATTTCAAGACGTTATTGAAAAATATCACATCGTTAATACGGTTGATCAACCCTTTGAAAATGCTTATCCAGAAAGTAATTTATTAGAACATTTATTATACAGAAAATGTTGGATAGATACTGTGCAATGGCATTATGAAGATATTATTCGCGATCCACAGATAGACCCGGTTGCAGCTTTAACTTTAAAACGACAAATTGATGCTTCTAATCAAGATAGAACGGATATGGTAGAATATATCGATAGCTATTTTTTAGAGCAATACAAGCATGTAACACCAAAGGAAAACGCAACAATAAATACCGAAAGTCCAGCTTGGGGTGTAGATAGATTATCCATCTTAGCGTTGAAAATCTATCACATGAATGAAGAAGCAACGCGTACAGATGCCACTGATGCTCACCGTGCCGCTTGCCAAAAAAAGTTAGACATTTTGCTAGAGCAACGAGTTGATTTAAGTACAGCTATCGATACACTACTAAGCGATATTGAAAAAGGCGATAAATACATGAAGGTTTACAAGCAAATGAAAATGTATAATGATGATGAGCTTAACCCTGTATTGAGAGGGCAGAAATAAATGTTTGTCATCCTGAACTTGTTTCAGGATCTCATCAATAGAAGTTGAGATGTCAAAAAAAATAAAGCATATACTCGTTATTCGTTTGTCCGCCATGGGCGATGTGGCTATGGCAGTGCCTATTTTACGCGCATTAACACAGCAATATCCAGAAGTTAAAATAACCGTTTTAACCAGGCCTTTTTTTGCACCTTTCTTTAAAAATTTACCAAATGTTTCGATATATTCTGTAGACCCTAAAGAGAAACACAAGGGAGTCATTGGACTTTATAAACTTTCAAAAGAATTAAGGAATTTAGGGATTGATGCTGTAGCGGACTTGCATAATGTGCTGCGAAGCAAAATCTTAAAATTATTTTTATTTGGAATAAAAACGGTTCAAATAGACAAAGGCAGAGCCGAAAAGAAGGCATTGGTTAGGGGTGAAAAATTTCAACAACTTAAAACAACGCATCAACGTTATGTCGACGTTTTTGAAGCTTTAGGTTTTAAGTTAGATATGTCAAATCCAATATTTCCGGAAAAATCAATTTTAAATGATAGAATCAAATCAATTTTAGGAGATGTTTCTAAAAAACTGATAGGAGTGGCCCCTTTTGCTGCCCATGAAGGAAAAATGTATCCTTTAGATGTCATGAAAGATGTTATTAAAGCACTTTCAAAAGATTATAAAGTGGTTTTATTTGGCGGTGGACAAAAAGAAATCGGCATTTTAAATGAGTTTGAAACTGCTTTTGAAAACATTGTTAATGTTGCAGGAAAACTTTCTATGGACGAAGAACTAGATGTTATTTCAAATTTAGATGTGATGCTTTCTATGGATTCTGGAAATGCACACATGGCTGCTATGCTAGGTGTAAAAGTAGTTACCATTTGGGGCGTAACACACCCGTTTGCAGGTTTTGCACCATTTAAGCAACCGGAAGATTACGCTCTTTTATCAGACAGAAACCAATTTCCAAAAATTCCAACGTCGGTTTACGGCAATAAATATCCAGAAAACTACAAAGAAGCTTCTAGAAGTATTTCTCCAGAAACTATTATTGAAAAGATAAGAATGATACTCTAAAAGGTCTAAAGCAAAGCGTGTTCTAACAATCTAAATTTCTAATTAAACATCATCATAATCCACCACGATACTCGGTGTTGTAGGGTGCGCTTGACAGGTAAGTATTAACCCTTGGGCTACTTCATTTTCGGTTAAAATATTGTTTTGTCGCATAATAACTTCACCTTCCTTTAAACGCGCTAAACAACTACTGCAAATACCTCCTTGGCACGAATATGGGGCATCAATATCTTCATCTAAAGCTGCTTCTAAAACCGTTTGTTTTTGCGACATTTCAAAAGTAGTGGTCTCATCATCAACGGTTACAGTTACCATTGTTTTTCCAGAAGGGGCTGCTTTTTCTTCAATTTCAACAGGTTTTGCTGCTTTAAAAAGCTCAAAGTGAATGCGGTCTGCATCAATACCATTATCGGTTAACACATCTTTTACGGTATGAATCATGGCTTCGGGTCCGCAAAGATAAAAGGCATCAACCTCTACATGTTTATGTTTATTTAGCATCACGTAATTAACGGTGCTCTTTTCAATGCGACCAAAAATAGAATCGTCTTTATCTTGTTTGCTAAATACAAACTGTATGGAAAAACGGTCTTTGTACTGATGTTGAAGCTCTAAAAGTTCGTTTAAAAACATGGTGTCTTCGGTAGACTTATTTCCATAAACCAAAATAACTTTACTATACACTTCCTCTTCTAAAGCACATTTTATAATGCTTAAAATAGGTGTAATTCCGCTTCCTGCAGCAAATGCCGCTATATTTTTTGTTTTGGAATCGTTAGGTTCAAAAATAAAACGCCCTTTTGGTGGTGCCACTTCTATGGTATCACCAACGTTTAGATTATTGTTTGCATAGGCCGAAAAGGTACCATCTTTAACCTCTTTTACGGCCACCTGAAGCTCGCCACTTTTTGGTGATGAACAAATAGAATAATCGCGTCGCACCTCACTATCATTAAGGGTTGCTTTTAAGGTTATGTACTGCCCAGCTTTAAAAGAAAAAGTAGATTTTAGGTTTTCGGGCACATTAAAAGTAATACTTATAGCTTTATTGGCTTCTTTTTTTATATTTTTAATCGAGAGTTTGTGGAATGATGGCATGTGTAAATTTTTGACAAAAATACTAAAGTTGAATGGTAATACCATTTAATCTTTAAAATTACTGTAAGAAGTGATTTAAACTTTTTCTTTTACCTGTAACAATTAATATAAAAACCTTACTAACAAATAGAATTAAACGAGTTCATTTAATAAATAACCGATAAAATCATCAAATGAAAAAATTATTATTAGTATCCATGTTTTTAATTGCCGTGGTAACTCATGCCCAAGAAACTTCTGATTTTAAAACAGAAACCATTGAATTTATAAAATTAACTGGAGCTGGTGCTGCGTTTGATAATGCCATTTCCCAAATAGGCTTTAATGTGCCCGAAGCTAATAAAGAAGCATATACTAAAGAAGCCTCTGCAACATTAGAAGGGTTATATGGTAAAATTGCCGATTTATATATGGAGGAATTTACTCAAAGTGAAATAAAGGAATTAGTAGCGTTCTACCATACCGATTTAGGAAAAAAATTAGCAACAAAACAATTGGGTTTAACACAAAGAGCGGTGACCTTTGGACAGTCTTGGGGCATGGAAGTGAGTCAGATAGCTCAAAAATATAACGAGTAGGAAATGATTAAAAACTTTTTAAGTTTAGAATGGAAGTCGTTTTTTAGGTCTGCCAACTTTGGAAAAGGGTTGGCTATAAAAATACTCATGGTATTCTTAGCGCTCTATTTTATAACTATTTTTTTAGGCATGGGACTTGTTTTATATCCAGGACTTAAAAAGGCTTTTCCAGAGAAAGACCCGTTAACCATTGTAAACAACATGTTGTTTTATTGGATTATTGGCGATTTAATTTTTAGGTTTTTCTTTCAAAAGCTACCCGTTATGGCTGTAAAGCCTTTGTTGCTACTACCCATTAAAAGAAAGGAAATTGTAAACTATGTTTTAGGAAAATCGGTAACCTCTTTTTTTAATTTGCTACCTCTTTTTGCCATTATTCCATTTGGTATTACATTAATTGTACAAGATTATCCAACAGTTTCGGTGTTAACTTGGATGCTAACTTTAATGTTGGTAACGCTCATCATTAATTTTCTAAATTTTATTATTGAAAATTTTTCAACTGAAATTGAACTATCCTTTTTACCTATTATAAGTGTTGTTGGGGGCCTATTTGCACTTAACTATTTCAATATTATTTCGTTTTCTGAAATTTTTTCCGATGGGTTCGAGGCTATTTATAAGTCACCTATCTTTATTGTGATTCCGATTATAATTTTAGTGGTTTTATATGTCATAAACTTTAAATTATTAAGAAGAAAACTGTTTCTTGATAGTGGCTTAAAAGAAAAAGTAAGGGAAGTACAAACTTCAAATTTAGATTGGACAAAGAATTTTGGAGCTATTGCCCCTTTTATGCAATTGGATTTAAAACTAATTTGGCGTAATAAACGAACCAAATCATCTGTTTGGTTGGTATTAATAGGATTATTTTATGGATTGTTTTTTTATCCGCAGCCAACTTATCAAAACATGCCATGGTTTTTTGCGTTCATTGGCATTTTTTCAACAGGCATTTTTTTAATCAATTTTGGGCAGTTTATCCCTGCTTGGGATAGTGGTTACTATAAACTGCTTATGAGTCAGAATATTAAATACGAGCAATACCTACGGTCTAAATTTACATTAATGGCATTAAGTGTCGTCATATTATTTGTTTTGGGTATTCCGTATGTGTTCTTTGGGTGGAAAATTTTATTGGCACATTTTGTCGCAGCTATTTATAATATAGGGGTTAACACGCATGTCATTTTATATGGTGGTTCTTTTAATAGAAAAAAGATAGATTTAAGCCAAAAAGCAGCCTTTAACTACCAAGGTACAGGTGCTGTGCAATGGCTTATAGGGATTCCATTATTACTTATTCCTATGGGAATATTTGCCTTGTTTTATTTCCTAATTGGATTTGAGTTAGCTTGTTTAGTTTTAGCAATACTGGGCATTTTGGGTATAGTATTTCATCAAAAACTAATGAAAGGCATTACAGCCAAATATTTACAATCAAAATATAAAATGATTGATGCTTTCAATCAAAATAACTAACAAAACAACATCATGATAATAACTTCAAACTTATCAAAAAAATATAATGGCATTTTAGTTTTGAATATTGAATCCTTAACCATTCCCAAAGGACAAAGTTTTGGGTTGGTGGGCAATAACGGTGCTGGTAAAACCACTTATTTTAGCTTGCTTTTGGATTTAATTCAGCCAACAACGGGTTTTATAAAAACAAACGATATACACGTAAATAAAAGTGAAGATTGGAAACCTTTTACCGCTGCTTTTATTGATGAAAGTTTTTTAATTGGCTATTTAACCGCCGAAGAATATTTCTATTTTATTGGTGAATTACGTAACCAAAACAAGGCAGATGTAGATAAATTAATAACACAGTTTGAAGATTTTTTCCATGGTGAAATACTAAATCAGAAAAAGTATTTACGTGATTTAAGTAAAGGAAACCAAAAAAAAGTAGGTATTGTGGCTGCTTTAATTGGAAACCCTGAGGTTATTATTCTAGATGAACCCTTTGCTAACTTAGATCCAACCACACAAATCCGATTAAAAGGTATCATTAAAAATTTAGCTGAAAAACAAGGTGTTACTGTGTTGATTTCTAGTCACGATTTAATGCATGTAACCGATGTTTGCGAACGTATTGTGGTGCTTGAAAAAGGCGAAGTTGTAAAAGATTTGGCAACCAATGCCGCCACTTTAAAAGAATTGGAAGTCCATTTTTCGGGAGCTGAGGTTGTTTAGGGCCCAGTCGCAGTTTTAGTAGTAGTTTAAACAATCATTCGTCTTCGGTCTTCCGCCACCCGTCATTTTCCAGCTTCGCGCCTTCGCACCTTCGCGAGCAAAACACCCAAATTCGACAAATAGAATATCAAATAGCCAGACACTATACAACAAACCAAACAGTCACCGTATCATCCACTCCGCACCTTCGCGTCTTTGCGCCTTAGCGAGCAAAATTTCTAGGTTTCACAAAGAAAGCATCATACAACAATACGCCACACAACTAAACAAACAACTTCACTTCATCCAAAAACCACGTCATTTTATGGGTTAATCGAAAAAGATGCTTATTTTTACCCGCTTACATAATATAAGCACAAGTTTATAGTTATTTATTTAGACTAAAAATGCCAGCATTGAAAATACCTTTTAAAGCAACCTTGGTTTTTGCTTGTTCTATTTTATTGTTAGTAAGTTGTTCTAGAAAGAAGGACAAATTCATTAACAGAAATTTTCATGCTGTTACAGCAGAATTCAATGCACTTTACAATGGTTATAATGCCCTAGAAGCAGGAAAAAGTAGTTTAAACGATAGCTATCAAGATAATTATTGGGACGTTTTGCCCATCGAACGCATGCAAATCTCAGAAGAGGTCATGCTGCCAGGGCAATCAAAAAACGAAAATTTTACCACTGCTGAAGAAAAAGCAGTAAAAGCCATTCAAAAACATAGCATTACGGTTGAAGGTAAAGAAAAAAATCCGCAAATGGATGAAGCCTATTTACTTTTAGGAAAAGCCAGATATTTTGACCAGCGTTTTGTGCCTGCTCTAGAAGCATTTAATTATATTCTCTACAAATACCCTGCAAGTGATAAAATAAACCAAGCGAAGATTTGGCGCGAAAAAACCAACATGCGTTTGGATAATGATGAACTTGCTATTAAAAATTTAAAACGGTTGTTAAAACAAGAAGAGTTGGAAGGGCAAGATTTAGCCGATGCCACATCTATGTTGGCACAAGCGTACTTAAATACAAAATCGGTTGATAGCGCCATTACTCAACTGGAAATAGCTTCAAACGCTACAAAAAATAATGATGAACGTGGACGTTATAAATTCATTCAAGGGCAATTATATAATGAATTAGGCAAAAAAGACAGTGCTAATTTGGCTTTTGATCAGGTTATTGAACTCAATCGTAGAACGCCCCGAATTTATATGATTAGTGCCCATATAGAAAAGATTAAAAATTTCGATTATGAAAAAGGCAACAAGTTTGAGTTGTTAGAATTAATTACCGAACTAGAGGAAAATCGAGAAAACCGCCCGTTTTTAGATAAAATTTACCATCAAAAGGCAGTATATTATTTGCAGAACAAGTCCGATACTTTAGCCATTACATACTTTAATAAATCATTGCGAACCAATTCTCCCGATAAAATTTTAAGAGCTAAAAATTACGAAACTCTGGGAGATATGAATTTTGATAAATCTATTTACCAAGAAGCAGGAAACTATTACGATAGTACCATGACAAGTTTGGTTTTAAATTCGAAACCATACCGTATTATAAAGCGCAAACGAGATAATTTAGAAGACGTTATTTATTACGAAGCCATTGCCAAAGTTAACGACAGTATTTTGAATTTAGTCAATTTATCTGAAGATGAGCGCATTGCGTATTTTGATGGATTTATTGAAAAGCTAAAAATAAAAGCAGAAAAAGAAAAGGAAAAAGCCGAAGCTGCTGAACGCAACACAGGTTTGGTAACGGTTAACAATAATTTGGCAGGAAACCAACCAGTTCGTACGGGGACGCCAACACAAGCAGCTATGTTTTATTTTTACAACCCAACCACAGTGGCTTATGGTAAAAATGAATTTGTAAAAATTTGGGGAGATAGAGCCTTGGAAGATAATTGGAGGTGGTCTAACAAAGGAAATTCAGGAGCAATAAACGATTCACCAGTAAGCAATCTTTTAGTAACGGCTTCAGAAGACGAACTATTCGATCCGCAATTCTACATGTCCAAAATTCCTTCCGAAGCAAAAGAAATTGATAGTATTTCTAAGGAAAGAAATTATGCCTATTATCAATTAGGGTTGATTTATAAAGAGAAATTTAAAGAATACGAATTGGCAAAAAGTAAATTTCAAAACTTACTTAATAGCAATCCTGAAGACCGATTAATCTTGCCTTCAAAATACAATCTGTATAAAATTTATGAGCTTTTAGGAGAAGATGCTGAAGCTGCCATTGCAAAAACGGATATTGTTTCAAATTACCCAGAATCTAGATACGCTACTATTTTAAACAATCCAGAATCGGCATCTGCTAAAGACGAAAACAGTCCCGAAAGCCTGTATGAAGCACTGTATCAAAAATTTGAAAACCAAGAATATGTCGAGGTAATCTCTAAATGTGAAGCATACATCAAAACGTTTGATGGCGAACCTATTGTGCCGAAATTAGAACTTCTGAAAGCAACTTCAATAGGGCGTTTGTACGGTTTAGAGGCTTATGCAAAAGCCATTAATTACGTTGCAATTACTTTTGCCAATACACCCGAAGGTAAACAAGCACAAGAAATTGAATCTAATGTATTGCCACGATTAACAAGTTCAGAATTTATTCAAGAAAATGACAGTATAACAAACAATTATAAAGTGATTTTTAAATTTGAAAACCCGAAGCAAGATCAAGTTGCTAGTTTTCAAAAGACATTGGATGAGGTATTAAAAAACATCAAATATTATGCATTAAACTCATCGGTTGATGTGTACGACCCTAACACCACATTTGTATTAGTTCATGGATTAAAAAATGCCCAAGTGGCAAAAACCTTTAACCAGTTACTAACAAAAGAAGATAAGAAAAAAATTAAAGAACCTTATTTTGCAATAACATCTGCAAATTATCAAATCATTCAAATTCATAAGAATTTGGATGCCTATTTAAATACAGGTAATAACACTATAAATAAATAGCATTATGTTTAAAGACAACAAGAAAGAGAAACAGTCTGCCGAAGGCTTATCCAGTCAGAATATTATTTCGCAAGGCACTAAAATAGTTGGCGATTTTAATAGTGAAGGCGATTTTAGAATTGATGGAACCTTAGAAGGCAACATAAAAACCTCTGGTAAAGTGGTAGTAGGAAAATCAGGATTAGTAAAAGGCACGTTGCAAGGAACTGATGCTTATTTTGAAGGTAAATTTTCTGGGAAAATAGCCATATCTGGTACGTTAACCTTAAAATCATCAGCAGTAATTGAAGGTGAAGTTGTTGCAGGAAAACTAGCAGTTGAACCAGGCGCCACATTTAATGTGACTTGTGTTATGAAAGGGACCGTAAAAGAAATGAACAAAGGTGGACAACAACAAGGAGCAGGATCCGAAAAAACCGCTTAAAAATGCTGTTATCCTTACTGGAATAGCATTTCAAATGGGTATAACGATTTACCTTTTTATTATGCTAGGTAAGTGGTTGGACACAAAGTTTTCTAACGGTGGAAAATTATTCTTAATTATAGGCACGCTGCTTGGTGTTGCCATTTCTCTCTATGTTGTTTTGCAGCAATTAAAGAAGTTTAATAATTAATGAGGAAATTATTAATAGTAAATATTTTAACAATAGCTAGTGTGTCTATTGTCACCTATTTTATTTACATGTCTATTCTACAATCTATACAAGCACCCATACATGAAAATCAAATTCTATTGGCTTATGTTATCAACACCATATTGGCAATAGGTATTATGTCGTTTATGTTTTTATTTAAAAAACGTTTTAAAGACCAGTTAGGATTTATTTTTATGTTGGGTAGTTTTATAAAGTTTGCATGCTTTTTTGTTTTTTTTTATCCAGCGTATAATTCAGACGGAGATATAACGCGCGACGAATTTTTGTCATTTTTTATTCCGTACACCATTTGCTTGATAACTGAAACCGTAACATCTATAAGGCTTCTCAACAGATTAGACGCTAATGAATAAGTAAAAAATAACCCTTGTAAATAATGTGAAATTTTGTTTTTTGATTTTAAGATAAAAACATACCTTTGCACCGATTTTTAGCCCACTATTAATTAAGTGATATGCAAAATATAATGTCATTAAAAACTATCTGTTTGTTGCTTGTCTTTATGACAAGCCTTTCTTTTGCTCAAGAAAAGATGCATCTAGAAGAAATTGCCCCTGAAGTAGAAGGCAAACAAGGTTTAAAGGAAGAAATAAAAGAATACATTAATCATCACTTATTAGATTCCCACGATTTTGGTTTATATTCTTATGAAAACGATGAAGGAGAAAATGTTCACATTGGTTTTCCTCTTCCAGTAATTTTATGGGATAATGGGTTGCAAGTGTTTTCATCATCTAAATTACATCACGGTGAATCTGTAGCTGAGGTTAATGGAAATTACTACAAATTATATCACGGCAAAATTTATAAAACAGATGCTGAAGGTACTATAAACCATGACGAACATCATCACGCAACAAACTTCAAGCCTTTAGATTTTTCAATTACTAAAAACGTATTTACCATTTTCTTAGTAGGGTTATTGTTGTTCTTCATGTTTGGTAGTATGGCTAAATCGTATAAAAAAGCAGCCTTACCAAAAGGCATGGGGCGTTTGTTAGAGCCAATCGTACTCTATATTCGCGACGATATCGCAATTCCAAACATTGGAAAAAAACACTATAAGCGTTATATGAGTTTCTTATTAACTGTGTTTTTCTTTATCTGGATTATCAATTTATTAGGGTTAACACCTCTTGGGGTTAACGTAACAAACAATATTGCAGTAACATTAGCATTGGCGTTATTAACTTATTTAATAACAACGTTTACAGCAAACAAAAATTATTGGGGACATATTTTCTGGATGCCTGGGGTGCCATGGCCAATGAAAATTATTTTAGCACCAATAGAATTACTAGGTACATTTATTAAGCCTTTCTCTTTATTAATTCGTTTGTATGCAAATATTACTGCAGGACACATTGTATTAATGAGTATTATTGGTTTAATGTTTATCTTTAAAAACTGGTTAGGAAGTTCATTATCATTTGGTTTAGCATTTGTACTATCCTTATTAGAACTTTTAGTGGCAGCTTTGCAGGCATATATCTTTACAATGTTATCGGCATTGTATTTTGGGTCTGCTGTAGAAGAGCATCACCACGATGACCATTAAATTGTAGTTTTTTCATTTCCATGCAGATGGGAATCTAAATTGAGTGTTTAATTTTTAATATATATATTATGACTATTCCAAACATTGTAGGAGCTGGTTTAATTGTTATCGGTGCTGGTATTGGTATTGGTAGAATTGGTGGACAAGCTATGGAAGCTATTGCTCGCCAACCAGAAGCCTCAGGAAAAATCCAAACAGCTATGCTTATTGCAGCTGCACTTATTGAAGGTATTGGATTTGCTGCTTTATTTGCAGCTTAAAAAAACAAAAACAGCTATAACGGTTGGTTATAGCTGTTTTTTAAATTAAAAATTAACTCGTATAACAAGATATATAAATGGAAAAACTAATTGAACAATTTTCATTCGGATTATTCTTCTGGCAATTATTATTATTTGTTGGATTGGTACTTTTATTAAAAAAGTTTGCTTGGAAACCAATTCTTGATGCTGTAGAGAAAAGAGAAGAGGGTATTAAAGGAGCATTAGAATCTGCTGAAAAAGCAAGATTAGAAATGCAAAACCTTCAAGCAGATAACCAAAAGTTATTAAAAGAAGCAAGAGCAGAGCGCGAAGACATGTTAAAAGAGGCAAGAGACATTAAAAACAAAATGATCGAAGATGCCAAAGGTGAAGCGCAAGATCAAGCTAACAAAATGATTGCCCAAGCAACGGCAGCTATCGAAAGTGAAAAGAAAGCTGCTATGGCTGAACTTAAAAGTCAAGTTGCTGGTTTATCTTTAGAAATAGCTGAAAAAATAGTACGTCGCGAATTATCTGGCAAAGGCAAACAAGAAGAATTGGTTGAGTCTATGTTAAGTGAAGCTAAATTAAACTAAAAACATGGCAGGAGCAAGAGCAGCAATACGTTACGCAAAAGCAGTATTAAGTTTAGCATCAGACAGAAAAACAATCGATGCTGTAAATGAGGATATGAAGCTAATTGCCAATACTATTGCACAAAGTAAAGACTTAAGCGATGCGCTTCAAAGCCCTGTACTAAGTGCTTCAGTAAAAAAATCGGTTTTATTGGAAGTTTTTAAACAATCAGATAAAACAACTTTAAGCTTAATTGATACTTTAGTAGCAAACAATAGAATTGATATTTTAGAAGATGTTGCTGTAAAATACAGCCAGTTATTCGATCAATCTAAAGGTATTGAGGTTGCTACGGTAACAACCGCAATTGCTTTAACCGATGCTTTAAAACAAAAAGTATTGGCAAAAGCAAAAGAACTTACAGGAAAGGATATTGAAGTGCAAAGTATTGTAGATGAAAGCATTTTAGGAGGTTTCATTTTACGAATTGGCGATTTACAATATAATGCAAGTATAGCAAATCAATTAAGTAAATTAAAAAGAGAATTCACATTAAACTAAAATAATTCAGAGTTCTGGATTCTGAATTCAAAATTAATAAAGATGGCAGAAGTAAAACCAGCTGAAATATCAGCAATCTTAAAGCAACAACTAGCAGGTTTCGAAGCAAGCGCTTCTTTAGACGAAGTTGGAACTGTATTAACTGTAGGTGATGGTATTGTACGTGCTTACGGGTTAGCTAACGCACAATATGGTGAGTTAGTGGAATTTGATGGCGGTTTAGAAGGTATCGTACTTAATCTTGAAGAAGATAACGTAGGTATCGTATTATTAGGGGTTTCTAAAGGAGTTAAAGAAGGTTCTACAGTAAAACGCACAGGTCGTATCGCTTCTATAAATGTTGGGGAAGGTATTGTTGGACGTGTGGTAGACACATTAGGAAATCCAATTGATGGCAAAGGTCCTATTTCTGGTAAAACTTATGAAATGCCTTTAGAGCGCAAAGCACCTGGGGTTATTTTCCGTGAGCCAGTTACCGAGCCATTACAAACTGGTATTAAATCTATCGATGCAATGATTCCTGTAGGTCGTGGTCAACGTGAGTTGGTTATTGGTGACCGCCAAACTGGTAAAACAGCGGTTTGTATTGATACTATCATAAATCAAAAAGAATTTTATGATGCAGGAAATCCTGTATACTGTATATATGTTGCCGTTGGTCAAAAAGCATCAACCGTAGCTTTAATTGCAAAAACGTTAGAAGAAAAAGGCGCTTTAGCTTATACCACAATAGTAGCTGCAAACGCATCAGATCCTGCAGCAATGCAAGTGTATGCACCGTTTACAGGAGCTTCTATTGGAGAGTATTTTAGAGATACGGGTCGTCCAGCATTAATCGTGTTTGATGATTTATCTAAACAAGCCGTAGCGTATCGTGAGGTGTCTTTATTATTACGTCGTCCACCAGGACGTGAGGCGTATCCTGGAGACGTTTTCTATTTACACTCACGTTTATTAGAGCGTTCTGCAAAAGTAATTAACAATGATGAGATTGCTAAAAACATGAACGACCTTCCTGAATCGTTAAAACCGATTGTAAAAGGTGGTGGTTCATTAACAGCGTTGCCAATTATTGAAACACAAGCAGGAGACGTATCAGCATATATCCCAACAAACGTAATTTCTATTACAGACGGACAGATATTCTTAGATGGTGATTTATTTAACTCGGGTGTACGTCCTGCTATTAACGTAGGTATTTCGGTATCCCGTGTGGGAGGTAATGCTCAGATTAAATCAATGAAAAAAGTAGCAGGTACTTTAAAATTAGACCAAGCACAATACCGTGAACTAGAAGCGTTTGCTAAATTCGGATCTGATTTAGATGCGGTTACTTTAAACGTGATTGAAAAAGGAAAACGTAACGTTGAAATCTTAAAGCAAGCACAAAACGATCCGTTTACAGTTGAAGATCAAGTAGCTATTATTTATGCAGGATCTAAAAACTTATTAAGAGACGTCCCTGTTGAAAAAGTAAAAGAATTTGAAAGAGATTATCTAGAATTCTTAAAAGCAAAACATGCGAATGTTTTAGCAGACTTAAAAGCAGGGAAATTAACAGATGAAGTTACAGATACATTAACCGCTGTAGCTAAAGATTTATCTGGAAAATATAGAAATTAATTTTGAATTAAGAATTCAGGATTAAGAATTATGAGTTATCATAAAAGTGGTAATGTCATAGTAGATAAAAGTTTTTATTTTGCTTGTGATATTGGCATTTATGCTGAAAAGCTCAAAGAAAAACGTTTTTTTGAAATAGCAAATCAGTTGCTAAAATCTGGCACTAGTATAGGTGCTAATGTGAGAGAATCACAAAGAGGAGTTAGTATAAAAGATTTTAAAAATAAATTAGGAATTGCTCTTAAAGAAGCAGACGAAACATCCTTTTGGTTGGACGTTATAGAAGAAACTAACATTTATGAGGTTCCTTCAAAATTAAGAGAAGATTGCGAAGTTTTGATTAGACTATTAGTTTCAATTATCAAAAATTCATAATTCATAATTCATAATTCATAATTTGAACTATGGCAAATTTAAAAGAAATACGTAACAGAATAACATCGGTGTCTTCAACCATGCAGATTACCAGTGCCATGAAAATGGTATCGGCTGCTAAGTTAAAAAAAGCACAAGATGCTATTACAGCAATGCGTCCTTATGCAGATAAGTTAACCGAACTTTTACAAAGTTTAAGTGCCACTTTGGATGCAGATTCTGGAAGCAAATATGCTACGCAGCGCGAGGTTAAAAAAGTTTTAATTGTGGCTGTTACTTCTAATAGAGGTTTAGCTGGAGCATTTAATTCAAATATTATAAAAGAAGTTAACAGATTAGCCTCTAAAACCTACGCCAACAAAGAGGTTTCGTATTTAGCTATTGGAAAAAAGGCAAATGACGCTTTTAAAAAGACCAATAAAGTTATTTCAAATAAAAGTGCTATTTATGATGATTTAACCTTTGATAATGTTGCTGAAATTGCTGAAATGTTAATGGCTGAATTTGTTGCAGGTGAATTCGATAAAATTGAAATTGTTTACAACAAGTTTAAAAATGCAGCGACTCAAATTGTAACTACTGAACAATTTTTGCCAATTGTACCGGTTAAATCCGATTCAAATGTGAATTTAGATTACATTTTTGAACCTTCAAAAGTTGAAATCGTTGAGCAATTAATACCTAAATCGTTAAAAACACAGTTGTATAAAGGCATTAGAGATTCTTTTGCTAGCGAACACGGAGCGCGTATGACGGCGATGCACAAAGCAACAGATAACGCAAAAGAGTTAAGAGATCAGCTTAAATTAACTTATAATAAAGCGCGCCAAGCATCTATTACCAATGAAATTTTAGAAATTGTTGGTGGTGCGGAAGCATTGAATAATTAGGCGTAGCCAAATGCTTAAAATAGCGAAGCATTGAACAATTAGGCGCAGCCAAATGTTTAAAATAGCGAAGCTTTAAACAATTAAACCCTATTACAGCTAAGGGTTTAAATAAAATCGAACCTCACTTTTAAGTGAGGTTTTTTTATGGCATTACTTTTGAAACGCTATCTTTATAATGAAGTGGTTTAAACTTTTTCGCTTCAATCGAAAAAGTTTAAACCACTTCAATACCAATATTTGTAAAGATGGGATTATTCAGAAACCTGCTTTTTTTAGTTTTTATGTTTGTCATTATGGTGATTTTTTCACAATGTGCTACAGGGAAACAACTTGAAACAAACTTACCATTTGAAATAGGTGATGTTTATTACCAAGAATGGGTAGCAGATGTAAAAGGTGGAGGCACTGGAGTGACTATTTTTATAACGCTTCAAGAAAACCCCAGTGATATTATGCTAGACAGTGTTTATTTTCAAGGGAAAGAAGCAAAATTAGAATTTGTAAACGACACCGTTTATATGGGTCGGTTGGAATCTAAAACGGTCCTAAAAAAGGATATTATAATGAGCATTGAACCATATGCAGAATATGGTAATAAAGTTCCCAAAATACCTAAAAAGCCACGTTTTCAACTTAAAGAAGACGAATGTATTGTGAGCTACAAAACGTCCAATGAAGTAAAGTATTTTAAAATTGAGAACATTAATTAAAAGTAAGCCTCACTATTTGTGGGGCTTTTTTGTTTCCTATCACAGAATATATCGATAAAACGCATTTTAATAAGACTATATAATGTTTTTTAAAGTAAATTCTTAATTTTTGTATTTATTTAATATCTTTATTATATCCATTTTTAACTTAACCTAAATTTACCATGAAAAAAAATTATCTTTTATTTTTTACTTTAATATTTTTAATCTTTTCGCATTTTGCCAAAGGACAAACACTAACATTTACATCTGATGCGGGAAGCCTTTGGAATGATGGCATTGCAACGGATGGAGAAGGTGGTTCTATAGATATTTCAGGTTTGACAATAGAAATTTATAACGTAAATGATGCATTAAATAATATTGTTGAATTGGAATGGAAATCAAATGTTGATTTAGCTATCTCTCCCGACAACTTTGCAGGATTAACTACTTTTACTGTTCCTTATGGCTCTACGCTTGGTTGGAAAGGCCAAATTATCAAAGAAGCTTCAGGACTTGAATTTCAAATTAATGCTTTTGATTGGTTTGATTGGGGTAATTATAATGAACAATCCATGATAGTTACAGGTTTTAAAAATGGCTTAGAAGTTGCCACAACAACTTTTCTTGGAAACAATAGTGGTAATAGAGTTCCAGTAACTTTAAATTCAGATTTTGATAGTGTTGATGAAATTAGAATTTTAACCGCTTCTGGCACAACATATCCTGCAATAAATAATATAGAAATAGCAAGTGCAGTTTTAAGTACCAAAGCTAATTTATTTACTGAAGTAAAGGTAATTGCAAAGAACAGAAAATTTATATCGAATACTAAAGGTGCTGTTATAGAAGTATATGGCTTATTAGGACAAAAAATAGAGAATGAAAACTTATTATCTGGAATTTATATTGTAAAAGTCATATTGAAAAATGGTAAATCAATTGCATTAAAAAGGTATTTGTAATTAAACATACAAATAATAAACAAAAGCTTCACTATTTGTGAGGCTTTTTTGTTTAGTGATTATTTTCATAGCTGTGTTGAATTATCTACTTTTAACGCAACTTATTGTATATTATATTGAGCGGGTTAAAAATATTATTCAAGCAAACAGTCATTTATGGATTAGCTACGGTGCTTCCTAGAATGCTTAGCTTTATATTAGTGCCACTCTATACCACAAAAGGGGTTTTATCTTCGGTGGCCGAATATGGAGAAATTAATATTATTTTCTCCTATTTTGTACTATTTAATGTGGTTTTGGCTTATGGGATGGAAACCGCTTTTTTTAGGTTTTTCAACAAAGACGAAGATAAAGATGCTGTAATAGGCACTTCTGCAATTTCTCTTATAATATCTTCCTTTCTGTTTTTTGTAATAGCCTTAATTTTTCAAAATCAAATAGCAAATTATATTGATATTAACGTTATATACATCAATCTTGTTATTTGGATTTTACTGTTTGATGCTTTGGTTATTATTCCTTTTGCTTGGTTAAGAGCTACACAACGCCCCATGCGATATGCAATTATTAAAATATTCAATGTTGTTGTTAATATAGGATTGAATTTGTTTTTCCTGCTAGCACTAAAAAAGTTGGCTATAAACAATTCTTTTTTTGATAGTATTTACAAACCAAATTTTGAAATCAGTTATATATTGATTGCAAACCTAATAGCAAGTGGTATTACGGTGCTTTTAATGGCATCGTTTTATACCAAAATAAAATATGTGTTTAATACTGGTTTATGGAAAACGATGATGCGTTACGCATTTCCAGTATTAATTGCAGGGGTTGCATTTTCTATTAATGAAACCTTTGACCGTATTTTATTAGATAAATTATTGCCAGAAAATATTGCGGAAACCGAGATTGGAATGTATTCTGCATGCTACAAATTAGCACTATTTATGACGCTTTTTGCTACAGCTTATAGATTAGGCATTGAACCCTACTTTTTCAGTCATTCTAAAAGCGAAAATCCTCAAAATAACTATGCGAAAATCTTAAACTTTTTTGTGGCTTTTGGGTCTATCATTTTACTATCGGTGGTTGTTTTTGCAGATATTATAAAACCAATAGTTATAAGAAGTGAAGCCTATTACGAAGCAATGTGGGTTGTTCCAATTATTTTGTTGGCCAATTTCTGTTTGGGAATTTATCACAATTTATCAGTTTGGTACAAAATTACGGACCGTACAAAGTTTGGAGCCTATATTTCGGTCTTTGGTGCATTGGTGACCTTGACTTTAAATTTTTGGTTAATTCCTGTGATGAGCTATAAAGGTTCTGCTATTGCGACACTTTCTGCCTATGGTTTGATGATGTTTTTATCCTATTATTTTGGAAGAAAATATTATCCAATTCCTTATGATTTGAAAAAAATAGGATTGTATTTATCCATTTCTATCCTATTTTCATTCCTATCTTTTTATGTCTTTAGAGAAAATTATCTTGTTGGAATTCCATTGTTAATTGTATTTTTGACTTTTGTCTATTCTTCAGAAAAAAATCAAATAAAAAAGCTTTTAAAAAAATAACATGCAAATTAAAATAATAAACAAATCGAATCATGCTTTGCCTCACTATGAAACGGAGGCATCGGCAGGAATGGATTTACGAGCCAATTTATCAGAATCGAGAACATTAAAACCTTTAGAAAGAAGCATAGTGGGTACAGGTTTGTTCATAGAATTGCCAATAGGTTACGAAGCACAAGTACGTCCGCGTAGTGGTTTAGCTGCTAAAAAAGGCATTACCGTTTTGAATGCGCCAGGAACTATTGATGCCGATTATAGAGGTGAGATAGGAGTGATTTTAGTGAACCTTTCCAATGAAGATTTTACCATAGAAAATGGCGAACGTATTGCCCAATTAGTAATCGCTAAACACGACCGTGCAGAATGGATTGCCGTTGAAGAACTTTCGGAAACCGTTCGAGGAGAAGGTGGTTTTGGAAGTACTGGGATAAAATAATCCCACCCCGACCCTCCCAAAGGGAGGGAGTTGCTAACAGTAAAGATTAAAGAATAACATAAAATTTCTCCCCAAGGGGGAAAACTCAGGCAGAAATATAAATTAAGTTTAACATAAAAATCCCCTCTCCTTTGGAGAGGGCTAGGGAGAGGAATGAAAATAATAGTACCCATGGCAGGACGTGGTTCTCGTCTACGCCCACATAGTTTAACCGTACCAAAACCTTTAATTCCGGTGGCGGGTCAACCCATAGTGCATCGTTTAGTAAAGGACATCGCCAAAGTTTTAAAGCAACCTATTGATGAAATAGCTTTTGTTTTAGGTGACCCTGCTTTTTTTGGTGACGATGTGGTTGAAAGTTTACAGAAACTAGCAACCGATTTAGGTGCAAAAGCATCTATTTATCGTCAAGATTTACCTCTGGGAACAGGTCATGCCATTATGTGTGCAAAACCATCTTTATCGGGGCCTGCAGTAATCGCTTATGCCGATACCTTGATTAGAGCAGAATTTGATTTAGACCCCGCAGCAGATAGCGTTATTTGGACCAAACAAGTTAATAACCCAGAAGCTTACGGAGTTGTGAAATTAAATGCCAACCAAGAGATTGTTGAATTGGTTGAAAAACCCGAAAATTTTGTAAGCGACCAAGCCGTTATTGGTATTTATTACTTTAAAGATGTAGCTATTTTAAAAGAAAAACTACAACAAATTTTAGATGAGAACGTTACCAATGGAGGCGAATACCAAATTAACGATGGTATAAAACGTATGATGGCAGATGGTAAAATATTTAAAACAGGTACCGTTGATGAGTGGATGGATTGCGGAAACAAAGCCATAACCGTTGAAACCAATGCAAGAATGTTGGGCTTTTTAAAGGCTGATGGAGAAGAACAATTAGTGGCAACTTCGGCGAAATTACAAGACTCAAAAATTATTGAACCTTGTTTTATTGGCGAACATGTGGTGCTTAAGAACAGTACAGTTGGTCCTTATGTATCTATTGGAAATAACTGTGTTATTGAAAATTCAATCGTTAAAAATAGCTTAATACAAACACATACCACTATCAAAAATGCTAATTTAGATGAGGCGATGATTGGTAATCATGTAAAATATGATGGTAAGTTTACTAGTGTAAGTATTGGTGATTATTCGGTGTTGGAATAAATTCTGGAGTTTATGCTGAGCGAAGTCGAAGTAAAGGCAGGAATCTCAAATTTAAAAAGGATGAAGCATTGGTATGTATATATCATGGCAAATAAACCAGATGGAGTTTTATATATAGGAATAACAGATAACATTGACGAGCGAGTAAAAGAACATAAATTAAAAGTATACCCTAAGTCCTTTAAGGCAAAATACAATTGTGGTATGCTTGTTTATTTCGAAGAATTTCAAAACGGTATTAAAGCTACTTTAAGAGAAAAACAGTTTAAAAAATGGAAAAGAGATTGGAAAATTAAGCTCATAGAAGAAATGAACCCTAGTTGGACAGATCTGAGTTTAAATTGGAACTTAAATTATAATAAATTAAGAGAATAATAAGATACCTGCCTGCGCAGGCATATATGAAACAAAAAATCTACATACTCATTTTACTCTTCGGAATCGTTGTTTTTCCGCAGGTGAATTATGCCCAAGTAGATTTTAATAAAAAGCCCGATGACGATCTAGGCAATGTAGAAGACAAATTTCAAGAACTTTTTTATGAAGCTTTAAAGCAAAAAGGGATTGAAAATTATGACCGATCGGTAGATGCGCTTTTAAAATGTATTGAATTAGATAATTCGGTGCCTGTTTTATATTTTGAATTGGGTAAAAACTATATCAAACTTAAAAATTTTGGCGCAGCTGAAGAAGCCTTAAAAAAAGCGATAAGCAAAGAACCTGATAACGAATGGTTTTTAGATGCGCTTTATGGGTTTTACATGGAACAAAGTGAGTTTGATAAAGCCATTAAAACCGTTAAGCAATTGGTGAAATTCCACTCCGATTATAAAGAGAATCTAGCGGCATTATATGTAAAAACCAAAGAGTATAAGGAAGCTTTAAAAATTTTGGACGAATTAGATGCTGAATTTGGTATTTCGGTAGAGCGAGATTTTATGCGTAACCAAATTTATGAAGCTACTGGCCGCAAAAAAGACCAGATTAAAAATTTAGAAGCACGTGTTGAAGATAATCCGGATAAAGAATCCAATTACCTGCAGCTTATCTTTCGATACAGTGAAAACAACGAACAAGAAAAAGCGTTTGAAACGGCTAAAGAGCTGTTAAAAATCAATCCTAATTCGCAGATTGTTCATTTAGCATTATACAAGTTTTATTTGGATGATAACAATGCCGAAAAAGCAATTGAATCAATGAAAATTGTGGTTAAAAGCCCTGAAATAAAACCAGAAGCAAAGCTTAAAGTGCTTACAGATTTTGTTCAGTTTGTTGGTGATAATCCGCAATACGAAGCCGATTTAGTAGAAGCAACAGCCTTAGTGAGCGATAGTAATAATAGCAAAACCCTTACAGAACTAGGGCAATATTATTTAGCGAAAAACAACAAGCCAAAGGCTTTAGAATATTTTGAATCGGCATTAAAAATTGATGCAGAAAACTTTAGTGTGCTTCGAAACGTATTGTTACTTTACATAGATTTGAAAAAGTTTGATTTGGCAGAGAAAAAGAGCCATGAGGTGATTCAAAAATATCCAGCACAACCGTTGTTTTATTTAATTAATGGGGTGGCATTAAACCAATTAAATCAACCCCAAAAGGCGACTGATATTTTGGAAATGGGATTGGATTTTATAATCGATGATAACAAAATGGAAATCGATTTTTATAATCAATTGAGTATATCATACGGCTTATTAAGCAATACAGCAAAAGCAAAAACGTTTAGTGATAAAGCAAAACAATTAGAAACTTCAAATTAATGAACCTACTTAAGCACGCCGTTTTATTTCTTTTAGTTTTATTGGTATGTCATTGTAAGGCCTCCAAAACCATTGGTGGAGGAGAGGCGAATTTTAATTTAAATGCCAAACAGCTTTTAAGGGAAAATGATAAAAAAACACCAAACTTTAAAACGTTGCAATCTAAGCTTAAAATAGCATATAGTCAAGATGGTAAAGAGCAGTCTTATACTGTAAATTTTAGAGCAAAGAAGGACGAAGTGCTATGGTTAAGTGCTGCGTTTTCGGTAGTAAAAGCATTAATTACTCCTGAAAAAGTGAGTTTCTATAATAAATTGGACAACACTTATTTTGAAGGTGATTACAAATATTTAAGTAATTTGTTGGGGACTGAATTGGATTTTCAAAAGGTTCAAAATTTACTATTAGGAGAAGCTATTTTTAATTTAAATGTGAGTACTTATGATGTTTCGGTGACTAATGATGCATACATTTTACAACCAAAACAACAGCGCGAACTGTTTGAGATCTTTTTTTTGCTTGACCCCGTTCTTTTCAAAATAAAATCGCAGCAAGTATCGCAACCAAAAGAGTTTAGACACTTACAGATAGATTATTTATCATATCAAGAGGTAGAAAAACAAACATTACCCGAGCGTATAAAAGTTATTGCTGTTGAAGCCAATAATGAAACCATTATAGATTTAGAATTTAAAAGCATTACTTTAAATGAAGATTTAGGCTTTCCGTATAAAATACCCTCAGGTTTTAAAGAAATAAAACTTTAATGTTACAAAATAAACAACCATTTAAAATAATATTACTACTAAGCCTTATGTTTTGTAGTGCTTTTGTGTTTTCCCAAAGCGCAAAGCAACAGGAACTTGAGGCACGTAGGCAAGAACTTCGTCTGGAGATTCAGAAAATAGCCCAATTACGTGCGGAAAACCAGAGTAAAGAAAAGTCGCAATTAACATTAATTCAAGATTTCAAACATAAAATAAATGTGTTGGATAATTTGATTAAGGTCACCAACCAACAAGCCAATTTATTAACACGCGATATTAATTACAACCAAAGAAAAATATCGAGTTTAAGAGACGAATTAAAGGTTTTAAAGGAAGATTATGCCGCTATGATGGTGAAGTCTTATAAAAGCAAAAATCAACAGAGTAGAATCATGTTTTTACTATCTGCCAACGATTTTAAACAAGCCTATAAGCGTTTGCAGTATATGAAACAATATACAGACCACCAAAAAGAACAAGGCGAAACGATTAAAGCAAAAACGGCCGAATTACAAGCTATTAATTTAGACTTGTTAAGACAACAAGAAACCAAGAAAAAACTGATTGCCGAAAATAGGGAAGTTCAAAAAACTTTAGAAGCAGAGCGCAAACAGCACGAAGAATTAATGAAGGCTATCAAGAAGAATCTATCTGTTTATGCTACTCAAATAAAACAAAAGCAACGAGAGGCCGATAGAATAGACGCTGAAATAGACCGTATTATTAAAGAAGCCATAGCAAAATCCAATAAAAAAGCAGGAAACACGAATGTGGCGAGTTCTTCAAATTTTGCTTTGACTGCTGAAGAAAAAGTGTTAGCCGCTAATTTTGTGGCGAACAAAGGCAAATTGCCTTGGCCAATAGAGAAAGGCTATGTAACGCTTGGTTATGGAACACAACCACATCCCATAGATCATTCGTTAACCATTAAAAGTAATGGGGTGAGAATTGCTACCGAAAAAGGGGCTAAAGTGCGTGCCGTTTTTAATGGAGAAGTAAGTGCGGTACTTAAAATGAAAAACGTAAATCCCATTGTAATGATTCGTCATGGTGATTATCTAACCTTATATAAAAACTTATCTGAGGTTTATGTTAAAGAAGGTGATAAAGTAACTACCAAACAAGTAATTGGAGAGGTGTTTACAAATCCTTCAAACGGTGAAACCATCTTAAGTTTTTCAATTTCTAAAGGAACAGCCACCGAAAATCCAGCATCATGGATTTTTAAAATGTGACGAAGTCATCCTGGACTTGTTTCTGGATCTCATAAAATTCCTGCGTAGGCAGGAATCTTAGTATTTCAAATTTACAGAGCTACTCAAACAATGCCTTTAGCTCTGTCGCTTCACTAGGTTTTATTTTTCCAGACAGCAATAAACTTAATTGTTTGCGTCGCAAAGCAGCTTCAAAACGTTGTTTTTCGATGTCAGTTTCTGGTAGTACTTCAGGAACCAATACAGGTTTTCCAGTATCATTTACAGCCACAAATGTATAAATGCCTTCGTTGGCTTTGGTGCGTTCACCAGATTCCCTGTCTTCAATCCAAACATCAATAAATACTTCCATCGATGTTTTAAAAGCGCGTGATACTTTAGCCTCCACGGTTACCACACTACCTAAAGGCACTGCTCTGCTAAAAGCGACGTGGTTTACAGATGCCGTAACAACAATACGTCTACTATGGCGTCTCGCCGCAATACTAGCAGCTCTATCCATACGGGCCAATAATTCGCCACCAAAAAGGTTGTTTAAAGGGTTGGTTTCACCAGGTAAAACCATATCGGTAAGAATCGTTTTTGATTGTTCGGGTGTTTTTGCTTGCATCATAACATGTTTGGTTATGTCGCAAAGGTAAAAACGATTTTATAATTTAGGATGTCTTTTGGGATATAATACCATTTAAGCTTTGAAATGACCGCAATAAAACACCCTTTTTTCCTTTCTACTTCAAAATGAAATACAACCGTAGCTATGGCCATACTTGAATTTTCTTTTTTGTATAAAGAAAAAAATCATTCTTTTATTTTACAGTAATTTAAAAGCTTAAATGGTATAATTATTCTACAACCAGATCTAGATCCTTAACGTCCAACCATGCCTCTTCGTTGTGCGTTTTTCTTATATCACGCAAAGCTTTCAAAGCCTCTTCGGCAGTTTCATAACTACCATAAACAACTTCGTGTAAACCGTATTTGTTTACGCCAATTTTTCTGGCATTAAAACCTTCTGCCTGCAGTTGACTAACAATTTGATCGCAGTTCTCTTCAACTCTAAAAGCACCTGCAATAACATGATAATTGCCAGATTGCTTGGTAACATTTAATGTAATGGCAGGAAGTGGATTTAAATTAAATGTAGCTTGTTCTATTTTTGCATCTAATTGTTGGTATGCTTCCTCTTGAGCTATTTGATTGTGTTGCTCAATTTGGTCTATATAATATTTAGACGACACCAATCCGCCTAGAGTTAAGGCTATTAACGCTACGGCAGCATATTTAAAATATGGTTTAGCTCTGCGTTTTTCAGGAGTAATTGTTAACGGAATTACTTTTTCAATAGCTTCAACCTCTGTTTTATAAACTTCTCGAGAAACTCTTGGTGATACCAATTGAGATAAACCAAAGGAATCGGTTAAATAGTTTAGTTGATAAATAGGTTCAAATAAAATTTTGCCTTCCTTGTTAAAGGTCATGTCACCAATATTTTTAAAAGTAATGGTCTCACCTTGTGTTAAATAGGATTTAATAGCATGAACACGTTTTGCGATTTTATCAGTAGCAACTTCAAAAGGAATTTTTTCCACATCGGCAATATAATGAGCCAACAAACCATCATTCGTTTGAATCTGCTCATTAAAAGACACCGTTTTTTTTGGTGGATAAAAGGTGTTGGTAGCATCATCAATAGTTGCAGATGCACGTTGCGTTAAAAATGAACCAAATTCGGGTATGGTAACACACTCGTATCTATAGAGTAAATCGCTTATGTAGGTTTCTAATTGCATAAAAACAAAGTTAAAAAATTATAGATATCAATAAAACTTAGAACGGATTATTTATTAACAATGCCTTACCAAACTGGTACTTGATCGAAGTTTGAAAAGAATAAAATTAGATTTTATGAAGAATACAGGTGTTTTTAAATCTCAATTATTGAGTAAAAATTCTTTTATTGCAGTTTCAAAATCAACACTATAGAATGACTGATAACGATTTGCTTTACACTTTAGCTTTACAGCACGTGCCAAATATTGGAGATATTACGGCCAAACGGCTTATTTCGCATTGTGGAACTGCCGAAGCTGTTTTAAAGGAAAAGAAACAAAATTTACTCAAAATTGATGGTATTGGTAGTGTTATTTTAAGCGATTTGAATAAAGCCAATCATTTAAAAGAAGCCGAAAAGGAAATTGATTTTATAAAGAACAACAATATAAATGTATCCTTTTTTAAAGATGATAACTACCCCGAGAAACTAAAACACTGTATTGATGGTCCTATTTTATTATTTCAAACGGGAAACATTCATTTGAAACAGCAGCGTATTATAAGTATTGTAGGGTCTAGAAAAATTACGACAAGTGGTGTTGCCTTTTGTGAAGATTTGGTAGAAAAACTAGCAATTTACAACCCTGTTATTGTTTCAGGGTTTGCCTACGGAACGGATATCACAGCACACAAAGCAGCTTTAAAGCACAATTTGCAAACCATTGGTTGTTTAGCACATGGTATGAATCAAATTTATCCAGCAGTTCATAAAAAGTATATGGATGATGTAGAGAAGAACGGTGGTTTTTTTACCGATTTTTGGAGTAGTGATAATTTTGATAGAAACAATTTTTTAAAAAGAAATAGGGTTATTGCCGGTGTAAGTGAAGCAACTATTGTTATAGAATCAGCCGAAAAAGGTGGAAGTTTGGTAACCGCCGATATTGCTAATTCATATAATCGCGATGTGTTTGCGGTACCAGGCAGAACTACCGATTTACAAAGTACTGGGTGCAATAATTTAATTAAATACCAAAAAGCACATATGATTACTACAGCTTTGGATGTACCTTATATTTTAAATTGGAAATTAGAAGAAGAAACTAAACCAGCCATACAAAAACAATTATTTGTTGAGTTGGATACTACTGAAAAAGTAATTTACAACTACCTAAAAGATAACGAAAAGCAACAATTGGATATGATTGCTATTAATTGTGACCTGCCTATTTTTAAAATAGCCGGTGTGTTGCTGAACATGGAATTAAAAGGCGTTATTCGACCGTTGCCAGGGAAATTGTTTGAGGTTATCTAAAATTCCTGCAAAGGTAGGAATTTGTTAATATCCAACTTTCTCCCTAACACGTTTCAAAACATCATTAGCAACCAATCTAGCTTTTTCGGCACCAATAGCTAATGCGGCATCAATTTCGTTAAGGTTGTTCATGTAGTAATTATAGCGTTCGCGTTGGGTTTTAAAGGTCTCAACAATTAATTCAAATAAGGCTTGTTTGGCATGCCCATAACCATAATTACCATTTTCGTAATTGGCTTTCATGGTTTTAATTTGTTCTTCGTTTGCCAACAAATTATAAATAGCAAAGCAGTTACAGGTACTCCAGTCTTTAGGTTCTTCAAGTGGTGTGCTATCGGTTTGAATGGTCATTATCTGTTTGCGTAGTTTTTTGTCATCTAAAAAAATGTTGATGGTGTTGTCTCTACTTTTACTCATTTTTTCGCCATCGGTACCCGGAATAAGCATGATGTTTTCCTCTACTTTTCCTTCAGGTAATACAAAAACATCTCCCATTTTCGCATGAAAACGAGACGCAACATCACGGGTCATTTCAATATGTTGCAATTGGTCTTTACCTACAGGAATTATTTCGGCATCATACAATAAAATATCGGCCGCCATAAGCATGGGATAGAAAAATAAACCTGCGTTTACATCTTCCAATCTATCGGCTTTATCTTTAAAACTATGCGCTAAAGTTAAGCGTTGGTAAGGAAAAAAGCAGCTTAAATACCAGGACAACTCAGTAACTTGCGGAATATCACTTTGTCTGTAAAACACCGTTTTTTCAATATCCAATCCAAATGCCAACCACGTAGCCGCTACCGAGTAGGTGTTTTGTTTTAATGTTTCGGCATCTTTAATTTGGGTTAAGGTATGTAAATTGGCAATAAATAAAAACGATTCGTTTTCAGGGCTGTTTGCCATTTTTATTGCGGGCATCAATGCGCCTAAAATATTTCCTAAATGTGGTGTTCCCGTACTTTGTATGCCTGTAAGTATTCTTGCCATAATATTTCCTGCGAAGGCAGGAATCTTTTTAATTAAACAAAAAGGCAAAGGTAATTTTTTTAATAGAATTGCTCAATACAATTATGTATTTTTGGATGCGATGAAGATTTTTAAATATCTATTCTGGATTTTATACCGTATTTGGTTCTACATACTTGTAGCATTGCCAATACTTATTATGTTTCCTATACTTTTAATTTCCGTTTTAAAGGAATCGTGGTATCCATTCTTTTTTAAATTGGCTCGTATTTGGGCTAAAATAATTTTAATAGGTATGGGCTTTAACTGGAAGATTGAAAGCGAGCAAACGCCCGAGAAAGGTAAAAGCTATATGTTTATTGCCAACCACACTTCTATGACAGACATTATGCTTATGCTGGTTTCGGTGAAAAACCCGTTTGTTTTTGTTGGAAAAAAAGAGCTGACTAAAATTCCGTTATTTGGATTTTTCTATAAGCGTACTTGTATTTTGGTTGATAGAAGTTCTGAAAAAAGTAGGAAAGTCGTTTTTTTAAGAGCGCAGAAACGATTGAAAACAGGGGTAAGCATTTGTATTTTTCCCGAAGGCGGTGTGCCAGATGAATATATTGTGTTAGACGAATTTAAAGACGGTGCTTTTAGGTTGGCCATTAACCATCATATTCCTATTGTACCAATAACTTTTGCAGATAATAAAAAGCGACTTTCCTATACCTTTTTTAGTGGAAGCCCTGGAAAAATGCGCGTAAAAATCCATGATTTTTTATTGACCGATAATTTAGCGGTTAAAGACACCAAAGCTTTAAACAAAAAGGCGTGGAACGTTATTTTAAAACAATTACAAGCCTTCAACGAATAAAAAAAACTGCTCTGGGGGGAGCAGTCTTTTTCGATATTAATTTCCGAGCTTAATGAAAATTAATACCCAGATCTAACCAAAAATCTAGAACTTAATGGTGAATCCAGTATAAACACCTATAAAAAAAGGTGTGAAATTACCAGAAGTATTATTAAACGTGTTAATTTGATATTTAAACATAGGCTCTAAATTCAAATCTATTTTTTTAGAGACTTGGTAGTTAAAGCCAACACCAAAATTAGCACTATAGCTTACTTTATTTATATTGCTTGCTTCACCCAAAAAGGTTCTTGTGCCACCTTCGGCTTCAGAAAATATTTTATTATCACTTAAAAAGAACGAACTAAAGCCACCAATAACGTTAATACCCAATTTATTGTTAACAAGGGCGTACTGAATTTCTAAAGGCACTTCAATATAGCCTAAAGCTTGATTGATAGAGGTGTTTGTTGTTGCAAACGTTTCGGGTTTTGCATTTAAAGTTTCACCGCTAATTAATGAAACATTATCGGAGGCGTTACTTGTGCTCGCATTAACATTTTGTAGGTCACGCGTACTGGAACTTACTCCCAACGATTGATAAACAATTACATTGTTGGTATTATAACCTAAGTTCACTTTGTTAATGCCCGAACGTACCTTTATTTTATCGCTAACAACATAACTGGCACTAATACCATAGCTCATGTTAACTTCCCCCGTTTTAGAATTGCTGTTAAATTGCGGATCTATAGACGAGCCTTCACCCAAGCTATTAAAGTAAACTGGTGCCGCATTTGGAGTAATACGCCATTTGTTTGTGTTTTTTTCTTTTTCAACAACATCTTTATTGCTGTCTAAGGCTTCTTCTATCGTCAACGAATTTTTTTCTTTGTTTTCAACTTTTGCAACAGTAGTGTTGTCTTTTGAAGCGTTGTTGATTAATTCTTTGGCTTTTTCGGTGTTGATTAATGATTCTTTGTTTTGAAGTGTTTCATTGTCTTGAGGCGTTTCATTTTTGTTTTCAGAATTATTAGTAACAGCAGAATTTGTTGATTTATTTTTTTCTTCGGAGTTTGAAGCTATTGCATTATTGTTTGGGATTGTTATACTGTTTTTTACATTCGATTTTTTATTTGAAGCTATACCAGATTGATGAGTGCTTTTATTTTTATTGGTTGAAGAAGAAGTATTTGTTATGGATGGTTCTTGAGATTCTTCAGTTATATTTGATGCAACTTTAGTGTTATTTTGAGAATCATTTTCTAAACTGTTTTGTACGGGATTATCATTTTCAACAGCAATTTTAGTGTCGTTTGAAGGGTTTGAGTTTCGTGTTTGAGCACCTTCAGTATCAACCACTATAATTGGGGTGTTATTTTCTTTATCAAAAAAATAAGTACCACCAATAGTCAATAGTAATGCCAATAGCGCTGCAACACCTGCGTATTGCCACCATATGGGTATAATACGGCGCTTTTTCTTGTCTTGGTTAAGTTCTGCTTCAATGTTTTTCCAAACGGCATTGCTAGGAGTCGCTTCAAAATCTTTAAAGTGTTCTTGAAATAACCTATCTATATGTTTTTTATCATTCATTTATAATGATTGTAAATTTTGCGTTGTTTTGTAATCTTCAATAGTCTGTTTCAAAGTTTGTCTAGCACGTGCTAAATTGGATTTTGAAGTGCCTATGTTTATATCTAGCATATCTGCTATATCTTTGTGAGAATAACCATCTAGCACATATAGGTTAAAAACCAATCGGTACCTATCAGGTAATTCTTGAATGATTCGTAAAAGATAGTCGATAGAGATAGATTCCTCATCAACGTCTAATTCAATATCATCAATTACATTTTCATTTATAATATCAAAAACCTTTTCGCTTCTGTACTTTTGTAATACGGTATTTATAGTAACCCGCTTTAACCAGCCTTCAAAAGAGCCTTTGCTTTTATACTGACCAATTTTTTTGAAAATTGTTATAAATGCGTCTTGTAAATTGTCTTCCGCTTCGGCATAATTACGCGAATACTTTAAGCACACAGAGAAAAGTTTGCTCGAAAAGAGTTTATACAATTCACTTTGTGCTTTAGTATTATTTATTTTACAACTTTCTATGAGTTGATCTAAACTCAAAATTAAACAGGGAATTAATTAATACTTAAGCTTACTCTGTTACTGGCACTTCAATAGTTAAGTATTGATCTTCTCCATTGTCATCCTCACCTTGCCAAAACTTAAAAATGTAGGAACCATTACTTGTAACTATAAAGTTAAAAGTAGCGTCTTCAGTAACATTATCCAAAGTTTCGCAATTATCATTTTCATAAACCAATGTTATTGGTGCCACAGTACGCTCATTTAGGTTTTTAGAATAATAAAATTCTTTAAAAATATGACATGCTGTGGGTCTCAAATATGTAACCGTTATAGGATATGTTTCTCCCAATACAAATTCACTAGGTATATCAACACTCTCTACCGGTAAAATTTCAAAGCTGTAGTTACTACCGTTATCATCTATACTACAAGAGATAAGTAAAACGAAAGCTAAACTTAGAGCAATTAACTTTTTCATGGATTATTTTTCTTTTTTTTCTTCTAATACATAGATGCATTGACACCTGAAAGGTTGCGTATTAAAATAAAAAAATCCCGAATTATCGGGATTTTTTAAACTATTCTGAAGCCGAAGCGGCTTTGGCTATTTTTCGAACCTTGGTTTCGAGCTCGTCCATGAGCTCTGGATTGTCTTTTATGAGTGCTTTTACAGCATCTCTACCTTGGCCCAGTTTTGTTTCTTCATAACTAAACCAAGAGCCACTTTTTTTAATAATCTCGTTTTCAACAGCAATGTCTAAAACCTCTCCGACTTTGCTTATACCTTCGCCGTACATAATGTCAAATTCGGCTGTTTTAAATGGCGGAGCTACTTTGTTTTTAACCACTTTTACGCGGGTTTTATTACCTGTAACATTACCATCGGTTTCTTTTATTTGGGTAGAACGACGAATATCTAACCTCACCGATGCATAAAACTTTAAAGCATTACCACCCGTTGTGGTTTCTGGGTTACCAAACATAACGCCAATTTTTTCACGTAACTGGTTGATAAATATTACAGTACAATTTGTTTTGCTAATTGAAGCTGTTAGCTTTCTTAAGGCTTGAGACATTAAACGCGCATGTAATCCCATTTTAGAATCACCCATTTCCCCTTCAATTTCACTTTTTGGTGTTAAGGCTGCCACAGAATCGATTACAACGATATCAATCGCCCCAGAACGAATTAAATTATCTGTAATTTCTAAGGCTTGCTCACCATTATCTGGTTGGGAAATTATCAAGTTTTCTAAGTCTACGCCTAATTTTTCAGCATAAAATCTATCAAAAGCATGTTCAGCATCAATAAAGGCCGCAATGCCACCAGATTTTTGTGCTTCGGCAATAGCATGTAACGTCAGGGTTGTTTTTCCCGACGATTCAGGTCCGTAAATCTCAATAACACGTCCGCGTGGATAACCGCCAACGCCTAAGGCAATATCCAAACCAAGAGACCCCGATGAAATAGCATCAACATCAACAACTGCTTGATCGCTCATTTTCATTACAGTGCCTTTCCCGTAGGCTTTGTCTAATTTATCTAATGTAAGTTTTAGTGCTTTTAATTTAGCTTCTTTTTCGCTGCTCATTTTATTTTTATTTTCTAAAGTAATGAACGCTAAAATAGTATAAGTTTCGTCATCATACAATTTTATAACGCAACCTTTATAAACATTTTGCATCTAATAATAAATAGTGGGAAGATATTGCTATGAAACACCCGTGAGAAAAAAAGCTTCACGCGTACGAGCATAATTTATAATGGGTGTTACATCTGACAATTAAAAAAACATTAAAATATGCAGATGAAACAAATATTAAGAATGCTTTAAACGCAGACTAACTCAAACTATTTTTGGAAGCACTTATTACTTAATAGTAATAGGTGCTTTTTTTTGGACTTAAATTGGGTGCTTTTTTTTAAAATCGTACTTTTGTCCCTTTAAAATATTCTTTAACCTTAAAAAATTAGTATAGCATGCAACTGTACAATAAATTAAGCGCAAAAGAAAGAGCAGAATTAATCGATAAAACAGGCAAAAATCGATTAACACTTTCTTTTTATCAGTACGCCAAAATCGATAATCCTCAAACCTTTAGAGACCATTTGTTTTTAACCTGGGACGCATTAGATGTTTTAGGTAGAATTTATGTTGCCCATGAGGGTATTAATGGTCAATTATCGTTACCTGCCGATCGTTTTAACGAATTTAAAGCCCATTTAGATAGTATCGATTTTTTAAAGGACATTCGTTTGAATGTTGCTGTAGAGCAAGACAACAAATCGTTTTTAAAACTGAAAGTGAAAGTGCGTAACAAAATTGTTGCCGACGGTTTAAACGATGATACGTTTGATGTTACCAATAAGGGCATTCATTTAAAGGCTGAAGAATTTAATCAGTTTATTGAAGATGAAAACACGGTTTTGGTTGATATGCGAAACCACTACGAAAGTGAAATTGGTCATTTTAAAAATGCAATAACACCCGATGTTGACACCTTTAGGGAATCGTTGGATATTATTGAAGACGATTTAAAAAACCATAAAGAAGATAAAAACTTAGTGATGTATTGTACTGGTGGTATTCGTTGCGAAAAAGCCAGTGCCTACTTTAAACATAAGGGATTTAAAAATGTGTATCAGTTAGAAGGCGGTATTATTGAGTACACAAGACAAGTAAAGGAATACAATCTCGAAAATAAGTTTTTAGGACAAAATTTCGTGTTTGACGAAAGACGTGCCGAACGCATCAGTGAAGATGTTATAGCAAACTGCCATCAATGCGGTAAACCGTTCGATGTGCATACCAATTGCGCAAACGATGCATGTCATTTGTTGTTTATTCAGTGCGACGCATGTAAAGAAGAAATGAACAATTGCTGCTCAACAACCTGTAAAGAGATACATGCGCTTCCTTACGAAGAACAAAAAGAACTCAGAAAAGGGCAGGGCAACAGCAATGATATCTTCAAGAAAGGACGTGCAGACCATTTGCCTTATAAAAAAGACTTAAGGAATATTTTCGACCATTTCAATACTAATAAATAGTTTCGACATGCAAAAAATTGAATTAATGGCTCCAGCAGGGAACTTCGAGTCCTTGAAAGCCGCTTTAGACAATGGTGCAGATTCTATATATTTTGGGGTCGAACAACTAAATATGCGTGCCAGAGCGTCTATTAATTTTACTTTAGACGATTTACCAGAAATAGCAAGACGATGTGAAGCCAAAAATGTTCGAACGTATTTAACTTTAAATACGATCATTTACGATCACGATTTATCTATCGTAAAAACGTTAATCAGTAAAGCAAAAGACGTTGGAATTACTGCCGTAATTGCCATGGATCAAGCGGTTATAATGACAGCAAGGGAAATTGGTATGGAAGTGCATATTTCAACTCAAATAAATATAACCAATATTGAAACGGTTAAGTTTTATGCCCTATTTGCCGACACAATGGTTTTAAGTCGGGAGTTAAGTTTAAGACAGGTAAAAAAGATTACCGAGCAAATCGAAAAAGACCAAATAAAAGGACCTTCGGGGAAATTGGTTGAGATAGAGATTTTTGGTCATGGTGCACTTTGTATGGCGGTTTCTGGTAAATGTTATATGAGTTTACATGCATATAATTCATCGGCAAACAGAGGAGCTTGTAAGCAAAATTGCAGAAAAAAATATACGGTTATCGAGCAGGAGACTGGTTTTGAAATGGAACTGGATAACGAGTACATTATGTCACCAAAAGATTTATGTACTATCGATATTTTAGACCAAGTAGCCGATGCAGGCATTAAAGTATTAAAAATTGAAGGTCGTGGCCGTGCCCCCGAATATGTAGCTAAAGTGATTAAGTGTTACAGACAAGCCATTGATAGTTTAGAAGACAAAACCTTCGAAAAGGAAAAAGTAGTTTTGTGGATGCAAGAGCTTGAGAAAGTATATAACCGCGGATTCTGGAATGGCTATTATTTAGGTCAGAAATTGGGCGAATGGAGTGAAGGTTCTGGGTCGCACGCAACGCAAAAGAAAGTTTATATAGGCAAAGGCACGCACTTTTTCCCGAAACCTCAAATAGGAGAGTTTAAAATTGAAGCTTACGATATTACGGTTGGCGATACTATTTTAATTACAGGGCCAACTACTGGCGCTAAAGAACTTGAGGTAACGGAAATGATGGTGAATGATGCAAAATTATCAAGAGGAACAAAAGGAGATCTGGTAACGATTCCGCTTGGGTTTAGGATACGTCCTTCAGATAAATTGTATAAAATAGTAGAAAATAAAGTAGAAGCTTAATGGTTGTTATTACTTTACAACGCCATAAATGTATTGGCTGCAATTACTGTGTGGAATTTGCGCCAAAACAGTTCCAAATGTCTAAAAAAGATGGAAAAACGGTGTTGTTACATGCTGTAGATAAAAAAGGATTTTTCACGTTAAAGTCTAACGATCATACTATTTTAGAAGCTTGCGAAAACGCTTCAAGAGCTTGTCCGGTAAAGATAATAGACGTAAAAGACATTTAATTTTTATTCGATTTAAATAGTCTATATAATAATCTTATCTTTACCTTTTAAAAACAATTATAAACCTTCATTCGTAATAAGTTAATTATTAACGAATTCAATATATAAAAACTTATGGCTTGTAACAGTTGTTCAACTGGTAAAGACGGTCAACCTAAAGGATGTAAAAATAATGGCACTTGCGGCACCGATAGTTGTAATAAACTAACGGTTTTCGATTGGTTAGCCAACATGTCGCTTCCTAATGGCGAGAAACCATTTAGTTGGGTTGAAGTACGTTTTAAAAACGGAAGAAAAGAATACTATCACAATACCGATAATTTAACTTTAAGTATAGGTGATGTTGTGGCTACACAAGCCCAATCGGGTCATGATATAGGAATGGTTACCCTTGCAGGTGAATTGGTACGTGTTCAAATGAAACGCAAAAACATCTCAGAAACTCCCGAAGAAATTCTTAAAATTTACCGAAAAGCAAGTCAAAAAGATATTGATATTTGGAAAGATGCACGTGATAGAGAAGAACCTATGAAGGTACGCGCACGTCAATTTGCGATTGATTTAAAGTTGCAGATGAAAATTTCTGATATCGAATTTCAAGGCGATGCCAGTAAAGCAACTTTTTATTACACCGCTGAAGAGCGTGTGGATTTTAGAGAGCTTATTAAGGTTTTCGCACGAGAGTTTAGAACGCGTATTGAAATGAAACAAGTAGGGTTTCGTCAAGAAGCATCAAGACTTGGTGGTATTGGCTCTTGTGGGCGCGAATTATGTTGCTCTACTTGGTTAACAGATTTTCGTTCGGTAAGTACCTCGGCAGCCCGTTACCAGCAATTGTCCTTGAACCCGTTAAAGTTAGCAGGACAATGTGGCAAACTTAAATGTTGCTTAAATTATGAGCTGGATAGTTATCTTGATGCTTTAAAAAGTTTCCCGAAAACCGAAATAAAACTGCAAACCGAAAAAGGAACTGCAGTATGCCAAAAAACCGATATTTTTAAAGGACACATGTGGTATGCCTACGAAGGTGAATGGGCTAATTGGCATAAAATAACTACCGAACAAGCTAACGAAATTATTGCTTTAAATAAGAAAAACCAAAAGGTCGCTAGCTTGGAAGAATATGCTTCGGAACTTACCGAAGAAAATACTAAAACCGAGTTTGAAAACGTTGTAGGTCAAGATAGTTTAACACGTTTTGATAGTCCAAAACCTAATAAAAAACGTAAAAACAATAAACGTAAAGATAATCGGGGAAATAAAAGCACTACATCTGAAAAAAACACAAGCCAAGATCAAGGTGTTAAAAAAAGTAATAATAGAAACAAGAAAAATAGAAATAAACCTCAAAACACTAAAAATGTTGAGAAATAATATTCCGTTATTTTTATTATTAGTTTTTATTATGTTTACATCTTGTGACCCTAATCGTGTATTTGATGTATATCAACCCGTACCAAACAAGTGGCATAAAGACTCTGTTGTTAGTTTTACTATAACACCACCAGACTCTATAAATGCCTACGATTTATTCGTAAATTTAAGAAACACAAATGCCTATAAATACAACAATTTATTTCTAATTGTTGAAATGGTATTTCCGCATGGAAAAACAGTAACAGACACTTTAGAATATAAAATGGCAGACCCATCAGGGAAGTTTTTAGGCACTGGATTAGCCGATATTAAAGAGAATAAGCTTTGGTACAAAGAGCAGGTTGTTTTTAAAGAAAAAGGAAATTATGTGGTTAATATTCAACATGCTATGAGAGAAAACGGAAAAGTTAATGGCGTTGTAGAGCTTGAAGGTATTACTGATGTGGGCTTTAGAATTGAAAACCTAGTAAAAAATAACGATTAACTAAATGTCACTTCGAGTGATTTTGATTTTATCGGAATTGTATCGAGAAGTATTTAATATAAAGAGTTAAATGGCAACAAAAGAACAAACACCAAAAAACCAAGACTTTTCAAAATTCATCCGTTGGTTTTGGATGCTATTTACAGGAGGTATCCTGTTTGCAATATTAATGTTTTTATTAGCTTCTTGGGGGCTTTTTGGCGAGATGCCAGACCATACAGTTTTAGAAAACCCTAAAACAAATTTAGCTGCCGAAATTATTTCTTCTGATGGAAAAACCATAGGTAAATTCTATTTAAACGATAATAGAATACCTGTTGAATATGACGAATTACCCCAACATTTAATTGATGCCTTAATTGCTACTGAAGATGCGCGTTTTCACGACCATTCCGGGATTGATGCTTTTGGCACCTTAAGAGCTATTGTAAAATTAGGTAGTGGCGGTGGTGCCAGTACTATATCGCAACAATTAGCAAAACAACTCTTTCATGGTGAAGGTTCTAAAAATAAATTGGGTAGGATGACCCAAAAAATTAAAGAATGGATTATTGCCACCCGTTTAGAACGCCAATACACCAAAGAAGAGATTATCGCCCAGTATTTTAACATTTATGATTTTTTAAATAATGCCGATGGTATTAGAAGTGCCGCCAGTATTTATTTTGGAAAGGAACCCAAAGATTTAAATTTAAAAGAATCTGCCATGTTGGTGGGTATGTTTAAGAATTCATCATTATTCAATCCTAGAAAACGTCCAGAGCTAACAAGAGAAAGGAGAAATGTGGTTTTGGCGCAAATGGAAAAATATGATTTTATAGACAAAAAAGTGAAAGACTCGCTTCAAAAAACCGATTTAGATTTAAACTATTCACCAGAATCACACCGTGAAGGTATTGCCACTTATTTTAGAGGGTATTTAGATGGTTTTATGAAAGACTGGATAAAAAACAACCCAAAACCAGATGGTAGTAAATGGAATTTATACAACGATGGTTTAAAAATTTATACGACCATTGATTATCGCATGCAAAAGTATGCTGAAGATGCTGTAGAACAGCACATGTCTAGGTTACAGGCTGCTTTTTTTAGCCAAAACACGCCTCAAAAAAATCCAACAGCGCCGTTTATAGATTTATCTAAAGAAGAAATAGAAACGTTGTTAAAAAGTGCCATGAAACAATCGGAGCGCTGGAGAAAAATGAAATACGATTTAGGGAAATCGGATAAAGACATTGTAGCATCCTTTTACAAACCTACCGAAATGTCTGTTTTTGCTTGGAAAAAAGGAAAAGCTACCGAGGTAGACACGATTATGAAACCTATAGACTCCATACGTTACTATAAAACCTTTTTAAGAACAGGTATGATGGCTATGGATCCTCAAACAGGATATGTAAAAGCTTGGGTTGGTGGTATTAATTACAGACATTTCCAATACGATATGGTTAAACAAGGGAAACGACAAGTAGGCTCTACTTTTAAACCATTTGTTTACGCAACAGCTATAGACCAGTTGCATTACTCGCCCTGTAATGAATTTTCAGACTCACCTTTCTGTATAGAAAAAGGTAAATATGGAAATATGGAGGATTGGTGTCCTAAAAATTCTGGAGGAGAATATGGCGGTACAAGAACTCTAAAAAATGCTTTAGCAAACTCTGTTAATACGATTACTGCGCGGTTAATGGATCAAGTAGGGCCACAACCAGTAATAGATTTAGTTAAAAAATTGGGTATAGAATCCGACATTCCTGCCGTACCATCTATTGCATTAGGAACTGCGGATTTAAGTGTTTACGAAATGGTAGGTGCTTATGCAGCGTTTGCCAATAAGGGTGTTTACACAAAACCGGTAATGGTTACCACTATTGAAGATAAAAATGGTACCATTCTATATCAATTTAAACCAGAAACACGCGATGTTTTAGGAGATGAAGAGGCATATGTTACAGTAAAACTTTTAGAAGGTGTGACCCAATATGGTTCTGGGGCAAGGTTAAGAAGAACAGGGCCACCCGATAAATTTTACAAAGAAGTAATTACAGGCTATCCATACGGGTTTACGAACCCTATTGCAGGAAAAACAGGAACCACTCAAAACCAAAGTGATGGTTGGTTTATGGGCATGGTGCCTAATTTAGTAACTGGTGTTTGGGTAGGTGCCGAAGATCGAGCAGCACATTTTAGGTCTATTTTATACGGACAGGGAGCATCCATGGCATTACCAATTTGGGGGTCCTTTATGAAAAAATGTTATGACGATAAAACATTAGATGTTTCTACGGGTAATTTTGAAGCGCCTTCTAGACTTTCTATAAATGTAGATTGCTCTAAAGTGTCTGAAACCAATAATGATGGGGGCTCTGATAGTACACCAGACGATTTGAATTTTTAGCAACGAGTTAAATAGAAAAATCAAAAGCCATTCTTTTTAGAATGGCTTTTTTATTTCGTATTTTTAAAAAGCAAAAAATGATATAAGAATGATTAATAAAAAAGTTGCCAATGTAGAAGAAGCCCTCAAGGGTGTTTCAGACAATATGACCTTTATGCTTGGTGGTTTTGGGCTTAGTGGTATTCCTGAAAATGCCATTGCCCAATTAGTAAAATTAGGCGTAAAAGGGTTGACATGTATTTCTAATAATGCCGGAGTTGACGACTTTGGCTTAGGCTTACTGCTTCAAAAGCATCAAATAAAAAAAATGATATCGTCTTATGTGGGTGAAAATGATGAATTTGAGCGTCAAATGCTTTCGGGTGAATTGGATGTGGAGCTTATTCCACAAGGTACTCTAGCTGAGCGTTGTCGAGCAGCACAGGCAGGTTTTCCAGCCATTTATACCCCTGCAGGTTACGGAACTGAAGTAGCAGAAGGCAAAGAAACCCGAGAATTTGATAATAAAATGTATGTATTAGAACACGCCTTTAAAGCAGATTTTTCTTTTGTAAAAGCGTGGAAAGGAGATGCTGCAGGCAACTTGATTTTTAAAGGAACTGCTAGGAATTTTAATCCTGTTATGTGTGGCGCTGCTAAAATTACGGTTGCTGAGGTTGAAGAATTGGTGCCTTTAGGAAGCTTAGATCCCAACCAAATTCACATCCCAGGTATTTTTGTACAAAGAATTTTCCAAGGCGAAGCATACGAAAAACGAATAGAGCAACGAACCGTGAGACAAAAAAGTTAAAAGTGAACTAAAGTTAAAAGTATTTAAAGTTTTCGTTCGAAGGACATTTTAACTTATAACTTTAAATACTTTAGGCATTTAAAACTCAAAAAAATGTTAGATAAAACAGGTATAGCAAAACGAATTGCAAAAGAGGTAAAAAACGGATATTACGTAAATTTAGGTATTGGTATTCCAACATTGGTGGCCAATTATGTGCGTGACGATATTGAAGTTGAGTTCCAAAGTGAAAATGGCGTATTAGGGATGGGACCATTTCCTTTTGAAGGTGAAGAAGACGCCGATGTTATTAATGCGGGTAAACAAACCATTACCACATTGCCTGGAGCAAGTTTTTTTGACTCTGCCATGAGTTTTTCCATGATTCGAGGCAAGCACGTTGATTTAACTATTTTAGGAGCGATGGAGGTTGCCGAAAATGGCGATATAGCCAATTGGAAAATACCAGGACGTATGGTTAAAGGAATGGGAGGTGCTATGGATTTAGTAGCCAGTGCCGAAAACATTATTGTTGCCATGATGCACACCAACAAAGCGGGTGAATCCAAAT
Organism: Mariniflexile sp. HMF6888; assembly: GCF_044335535.1. Taxonomy (NCBI): domain Bacteria; kingdom Pseudomonadati; phylum Bacteroidota; class Flavobacteriia; order Flavobacteriales; family Flavobacteriaceae; genus Mariniflexile; species Mariniflexile sp. HMF6888. The sequence continues at coordinate 296,286 of NZ_JBIQVZ010000003.1, forward strand.
TATTGAAGCGTTGCACTTTACCATTAACAGGTGTGGGGTGCGTAAAAAAAATAGTTACCAATTTAGCGGTTATAGAAGTTACTAATAAAGGTTTTAAACTGTTGGAACGTGCTCCCGGAATTTCGGTTGAAGAAATAAAGAATGCCACCGAAGGCACTTTAATTATAGAAGGTGATATTCCTGAAATGAGTATCTAAATCGCCTTAGCAAGTTCTTTATAATCATTAGCGTCCGATTAAAGATTCAAGACCGCTTTGCTACAAGAAAATAGAATAAAGAAAATAGAATATTGTACATATAGACTAAATGACAACAAATTGATACAATTCTGTTTTAATAATCGCTAAATAACCTGAGTTTCTATAAATTTTAACGAAGTTAGATGTTAAAAGTACAATGTTAGAAGTTCAAAGTTTGATGTACCGATAAAGTTTGTGATACACGATTCAACGATTACACGATTCAACGATTACATGGTTAAACTGCTAAAAGTTAAAAGTATGGTACACAAATCAGTAATATCTTTAAAAAGCCATTAACACAGTGTTTGCAGAGGATGGTAAAAAATTTTATCGGACAAAAATGGTTTAAAATCGACTAAATGTTAAAAATAAACGCGTTTTATCGATTTTTTATGTTTTTAAACTGATATATTGAAAAATTATTTCATATTAGCAGTCCCCAAATAAACCAAACCAAATAAATAGATTCCCCAAATCTACCCTAAACTTGAAGCCTATGAATTATGCAGCAAATCTACCTGAAGAACCTACATTTAACGAGAGTAAATTCAAAGAAACAGTTCGTGAGAATTTACGTTTCCTCAAAAGTTTAGTGTATTTAACTAAAAAATTATTTATGCTATAATCCTTTGGGAATAGCGTCGATTAATTTTTTAGTGTAGACAGTTTTGGGCGATCTGTAAATAATATCAGCGTCGTCCAATTCTTCTACTTTTCCTTGGTTCATTACCAATAGTTGATCACTCATATATTTTACCACCGCCAAATCGTGCGATATAAAAATATAGGTGAACCCAAAAGTTTCCTTAAGGTTGTTTAACAAGTTTAAAACTTGTGCTTGAACCGATATATCTAAAGCCGAAACGGACTCATCACACACAATAAGTTTTGGTTGTAAAGCAATAGTTCTCGCAATTCCAATACGTTGTCTTTGCCCGCCCGAAAACTCATGAGGATATCTGTTAAAATAATCTTCAGACAAACCTACCTTATCTAAAATATCAATCGTTTTTTCTTTGCGTTCTTCATCTGAACGATACAACTTATGTACTTTCATGGGTTCCATAATAGCTTCACCCACAGGAATTCTAGGGTTTAATGAGGAATACGGATCTTGAAATATAATTTGAATGTCTTTTCGAAGTTTTTTTATTTCTGAGCTTGAAAGCTTCGTAATATCGATACCTTGATAAAGAATCTTTCCAGCGGTGGCTTTATCCAATTGAAGAATGGCATTTCCTAAAGTGGATTTGCCACAGCCCGATTCGCCTACCAGTCCTAAAGTTTCGCCTTCGTACAATTTAAAACTGACATCATCAACAGCTTTAAAAGATTGTGGTTTCGAAAACCAGCCCGATTTTGAAAAATATATCTTTTCAACATTAATCACTTCTAATAAAGGGGGAGTGCTATATAATTTTTCGTGTTTTAGCTGGCGTTCTTCAGAAGTAATAATCTCGGTTTTAGTAGTACTATTTAGATAATCTTGAATAGTTGGCAGCGTTTTTAACCGCGTATTTAAAGAAGGGCGTGAATTAATAAGCGCTTTGGTATATAGGTGTTGAGGAGCCTTAAAAATGCTGGAAACCTCACCTTGTTCCACAATATCACCTTTATACATCACTAAAACCCTATTTGCTATTTCTGAAATTAAAGACAAGTCGTGTGTAATAAAAATAATGCTCATTTTTGTTTCGACTTGTAACTCTTTTAATAACTGTATGATGTTTTTTTGTACGGTAACATCCAATGCTGTTGTTGGTTCATCAGCAATTAAAATATCGGGTTTGCAACTTATTGCCATGGCTATCATAACCCGTTGTTTTTGACCTCCCGAAATTTCATGAGGATAGGCATTATAAACACGTTCGGGGTTCGGTAATTTTACTTTTTCAAAAAGCGACAGTGTTTCTGTTTTTGCTTCTTGTTTTGATAAATGCGTGTGTTGTAATAAGATTTCTTGAACCTGTTTTCCGCAAGTCATCGATGGGTTTAAAGAACTCATAGGTTCTTGAAAGATCATGGCTATTTTTTTGCCTCGGATATTTTGAAACGCTTTTGAAGACAATGTTGTTAAGTCTTCATTATTATACATAATGGTTCCAGACGTTATTTTTGAAATTTTCTTTGGAAGAAGTCCTAAAATTGCGAGTGAAGATACCGATTTACCAGACCCCGATTCACCTACAATACCTAATATTTCATTTTGGTTTAGATGATAGGACATGTGATGAATGACTTCGTTTTTTCCGAAAGCAATAGATAAATCATTAATAGTTAAAATGGGGTGTATCTTCATTATATATGAATAATTTCGTTTTCGTGAAGAATGGCATCACCACGAAGGCGTAAAAATATTTGTGCAACGGCAATGGTGTCTTTTTCGCAATAAATTACGATACGGTCAATTTCATTTTCTTCATAATAAACCCTATAAACCTCACTACCATCGATATCATCTTTTGGTGACGGAATACCTAAAACATTGGTTAGTAATTTGAGCGAGGTATAGCTTTTATAATCGCCAAATTTCCATAATTCCAAAGTGTCTAAATGTGGTACTTCCCAAGGTTTTTTGCCAAATAGATTGAGTTTGTAAGGCAACTCTATATTGTGAATTATCATGCGACGAGCAATGTATGGGAAGTCAAATTCCTTACCGTTGTGCGCACAAAGTAAGTGTTTTGTTTCGCTAAAATGTGATAATAGCAAGTTTTTAAAATCTTTTAAAATTTTAATTTCATCGCCATAAAATGAGGTGACTCTAAACTGTCTTAAATCACCTTTAAGAGTGAAATACCCAACCGAAATGCATACTATTTTACCAAATTCGGCCCAAATACCTGCACGTTCGTAAAAGTCTTCGGCAGTTTCGTCTTCCTTTCTTTGGTATTTCGATTTATGTTCCCACAACGATTGTTTGGTTTCATCCAATTCAGAAAAATATTGAACTTCCGGAACGGTTTCAATATCTAGAAATAATATGTTTTCAAGATTAAGTTTTGATATCATTTTCCAAGCATTTTATAGGCTTCATCAATGTAAACAGATATATCTTCGGTAAAAGAATTCTCCTCTTTGTTAGAGCCTTTTGAGTGTCCTAACCTAACAATAATCACATTATCATTGGGTTCTACAATAACGTATTGTCCCAAGTGCCCACGCATCATAAAAAAGTCTTTGCCATTTTGTTGTTTTAACCACCAGCCGTAGCCGTATTGTGGGCTTTCAGGAAAACGCGGTTTTATGGATTTTGCAACAAATACTGAATCTAAAATTTGTTTTCCGTTCCATTTACCAAAATCTTTGTATAGTTTTCCAAATCGTGCAAAATCTTTAGCATTGCTAGCTATACAGCAATAGGCTTTTACCAAATCGTGGTCTTCACTATCAACTTGCCAAAAGGTTTCATTTTCACAGCCAAGTGGTTTCCAGAAACTTTCTTCTAAATATTGGTACATTTTTTTACCAGTAGCTTTTTCAATAACCATAGCTAGTATTTGCGTATCGCCACTAGAATATTTAAACTTTTTTCCTGGTTCCTCTTCAACTTTTAATCCTAGCATTACTTTTTCTAAATCGTCATCAAAGTAAGCTCGTGTAACAATTGAAAATGGTGAATAATACTTTTCGTCCCATGTCGTACCAGACGCCATACTCGATAAATCGCCCACAGTCATTTTTGCTGCTAAACCCTTACAAAATGTTGGTAAAAAATCGCTTACGGGTTGGTCTAAACTTTTTATATAGCCTTGTTCAATAGCTTTTCCCATAAGGCCAGACACATAACTTTTCGCCATTGAAAATGAATTGCTTTTAGAGTTTTCATCAAAACCATCATAATAGTTTTCAAACCAAATACTATCGTTTTTTATAATAACGTATGCTATGGTGCCGTTTGTTTTATTGATGTCATTTAAAGCATCGGTTTCTTTAACAGTATTATAATGTTTGTGAATTGGCCAAGGTTGAGGGTTACCATTTTCTACAAGCTTGTTGTCGAATTTCTTATAATCTTCTAAATAAGCGGTTGAATGCCCTGTTAGATAAATGGTTCTAACGGCTTTTAACAAATAGTCTGTATCTGTAATGTAAAGTGCAATTATTAACACGCCTAATAAAATAGCGACCCATTTAAAAAGTTTTTTAAGGAATTTCATTTCATGTTGTTTAATTGAAATAAATATAGGAAATATTTTATGTAATCCTACTTTAGGAAGAATGGAAATAAGAGCATGTTTAAAAAAAATTCAATTGGCTAAAAAAATGCCTTTTTTGCCACATATTTGTCTTTTTATCACCCCATAGCTACGGCTATGCGGTTCAAAAAAGCCTTCATATGGAACAAAAATCATCATTTTTCGATACAATCAATCCTTTTTAAGCATGCTCTAAAACTAAAAGAGAGATTGTTGTTTGTATGGGTTTTCGTGTTCCAGCAACCATTGCTTACGGTGTAAACCACCAGCATAACCTGTTAAGCTACCATCACTACCAATAACCCGATGGCAAGGTACAATAATCCAAAGGGGATTTTTCCCATTGGCATTTGCAACGGCCCTAATAGCTTTTACGTCGCCTAATTGTTTTGATAATTCTAGATAGGAAACTGTTTTTCCATAAGGAATTTGCTCCAGTTGTTTCCAAACTGTTTTTTGAAAATCGGTGCCTTCTGGGTTAAGTTTAAGGTCAAATTGCGTGCGTGTGCCTTCAAAATATTCGTTAAGTTGCATCACACAATCTTCAAGTTCAACAGGAATAATATCCGTTATTTTTTCTTCAGAATTTAAAACGATTACAGATGAAATACCATTTGTATCACCACTAATTTTGGTGTAACCTAAAGGCGATTTGATGATGCATTCTTCCATTAGTTGATGGGGTCTTTATCGTCTATAATGCCGAGGCGTTTTGCCCGGGCTTCCCAGCTTTTTCTTGCCAAATGTTGCAAGTCGGCAATGTTGTCACTCTCATCCATAATTTCAAATCCCAATAAGGTTTCAATAACATCTTCCATAGTAACAATGCCACTTACAGAACCATATTCGTCAACGACCAATGCCATATGGTTTTTACTATTTACCAATTGGTCTAGCAATTTTGGAATCGCAAGTGACCGATTGACAATGATAATATTTCGTTTGATATCAACCAATTTTTTATTGTTGTTATCATTCGCCATTTCCCTGAAAACATCGTCCTTTAAAACCAATCCTGTAATGTTATCGATTTCATCTTGAAATACGGGGATACGGGAAAAACGAATGTGTTGGTTTTCTTTAAAAAAATCCCCAATGGTCATGTCTTCGCTAACGGTTTTCATAACAGTACGCGGTGTCATAACGTCTTTAGCCTGAATGTTTTTAAAGGTCAATAAATTTTTAATCACCGTACTTTCAGAAGCTTCAAAAACACCTTCTTCTTCAGCAATTTCCGTCATGGCATAAAACCCGTCACGACTCATAACACTATGATGCCCTTTGCCGCCAATAAGTTTGGTAGTTAGTTGTAGCATCCAAAGAATGCCTGTCCATTTTAATGGAAAAAGCAATAGGTTTAAACTTAGAGCTGTGAAATTGGCTAATTGTTTCCAATACGTGGCGCCAATGGTTTTAGGAATTATTTCTGAAGCTATTAAAATTAAGATGGTCATTATAGTGGAAATGATACCAACCATAACATCTTCGGTAAACGGAAAACCAAGAAATAGTGTTTGTTTACTGCCATAAATATTGGCATAGGCAGTTTTAGCTTGTACACCAACTAAAATAGCGCCTACAGTATGCGCTATCGTATTAAAGGTTAAAATAGCTATAAGGGGTTTGTCAATATCTTTTTTAAAATGCTCTAAAATAATGGCAAACGATTTGCCCTCTTTTTTGTTAATATTAATAAATGTGGGGGTAATGCTTAGCAAAACGGCCTCTAAAATGGAACACCAAAAAGAGAAAATGATAGCGGTTGATGCATAAAATAAGAGCAATCCCATAACGATTTAATTTTTTTATTAAAGCTATGAAATTAATTTTACAATATTCTTTTTATGAGAGTATGTAATACAATTATTTTATAGAAAACCTATTAGGTTTTAAAATCTAACAGGTGTAAAAGTTCTTATTTAACACTTAAAAAGATACCTCCAGATATTGAAGGTGCTGAATAAGTAAGTTTTCCAGATACCGGATTTGTATAATTAAGAGAAATACCTAGGTTTTTTTTAATATAATAAGCAACTTCTGCTCCTAAGCTTACATATTCAATGTTGTTTGCAAATATGCTTCCTTGTAAGTTTTCCGCACTTAAATTGCCGTTTTTTAGTGATTCTAAAACATTTACTCGACCAATAAGCCACAATTTATTTTTTAAAATATTACCACCTATTTCTAAACCGGCTCTAAGTTCATCAGAAAAGCCTTTGGTTCTATTATTAAAACCTAAATAAGTTTTAGCGTATGATGGCATTGTACCTAGTTTAAAAGATGTTCCAAGGGTGGTTTGTATAAGTTGATTAAATTCACCGTCACCTGTTTGAAAACTGCCATCGCTTCCTCCAGAACTGTTGCCAGTTGGAATTCCTAGTTTTAAAGTTGCAGATAAGGCATAATTTTTAGTTTTAAATATTCCATATCTCACACCTAATTCCATATCTCCAAAACTATTCAATGCTTCGCCTTTTGATAGTATTTGGCCTGTAGTTCCTGATATTTCATCATTTTCTACTGCTCTTGAAAAAAATGGAATATAGCTAATAATATCAAATTTATTTGAAATGCCATATTCACCATAAAGACTAATATTAAATTGACTTCTCGTAATATTAGGGTCAGTTTTACCAGTATCTGTATAATGTTGATCAGCAACTATATACCAAGCAGATAATTTATAGTATCCTTTACCTTTTCCTTTTGTCCATTGTGAAAAAACGGTGTTGGAAAATAAAAATGCAAGTATTATTACAAATAGAATTTTTTTTGAATTCATCATTTTTTAAAAAATAAATTATTAATCGTTTATTTTCCCTTCGCCCACCTTAACACCAAAGGGTTTACACCAATATAGTACATAGGAATAATCGTTAATACCTTTGTTGTTTATTATGTAAGAATGCGCACCACTAAAAGTAGTTACAGGACCTATTTCAAGGGCACTACCAATAGAATTAGGATTATTGCTTAAATAAATATAAAGCCCAGGTAAACTAGTTGTGACCTCATAATTACTGCCGATAGATAATTTTAAGTCGTTAGAATTTTCTATTTGAGATAAAGTAAAATCCCCTTTTAAGGCATAATTACTTGTAGATACGATAGTTCCAGACTTTGTATTTGCATTTTGTGCGACCTCGGTTATTGTTACAGAAGTAGTGCTTTCTATAGTTTTATTATTTACAACTGTTTGAGCTTTTATATTTGTTGTGCCTTTAGAAACACCAGTAATTAAACCATTGGTATTAACAGTAGCAACAGAAGAATTTTCACTAGACCAAGTAATATTAGCAGCTTCTTTCTCTCCTAAAGCATTATAGTAAGCAACATTATATTGGTAGGTTTCAGAAACGGCAATACTTTCTATTGGGTTTAAAAAGACTATTTCTTCTGGTTTTGGTTCAGAATTATTCGCAGTAATAGTTATAGGGATTGTATTTTCTACAGTTTTACTATTTATAATTGCTTGTGCTTTTATATTTGTTGTTCCTTCAGAAATGCCAGTAACTAATCCTTTAGCATCTACAGTAGCAATGTAAGGGGCTTCGCTAGACCAAGTTATATTTACGGTTTCTGCTTCTCCAATATTGTTAAAATATCTAACATTCAATTGATAGGTTTCAGTAGCAGAAATGCTTTCTACGGGATTCAAAAATCGAATTTCTTCAGGAATGGTATCGTTTATTATATCTTCACCGATACAATTGCATAAAATTAGGCTAGTAATTAAAATAAAAACTAGATGTATTTTTCTCATAATATGACATTTTGATACTATGTCGCTTATATAAGTTGATAATTACATTAACAGAACAGAAATGTTAAAAAAAGACTAATTTTTTAATTGGAAACCAGATGTTCGTAGATTTAAAATTTTACCACATCAAGCCCATTTGCTACTTTGAGCAAAAAGATATTTTTATTTCATCAAGACTCAGGAAGACAATATTTTGATCGATTATTTATTTAAAAGTTTAATAACATCCTTTGCAAAATAGCTTGCTATAATATCAGCTCCAGCACGTTTTATAGCCGTAATTTGTTCCATCATAACAGCGTCGTGATCTAACCAGCCTTTTTCGGCAGCGGCTTTTAGCATGGCATATTCACCAGAAACTTGATACACGGCAACAGGCACATCAACGGCATTTTTTATGTCTCTTACAATATCTAAATAACAAATCCCTGGTTTTACCATGACGATATCGGCACCTTCGTCAATATCCATTTCGGTTTCTCGTATGGCTTCAAAACGGTTGGCATAATCCATTTGATAGGTTTTTTTGTCTTTTGGAATATCAATCAAGTCAACAGGAGCAGAATCTAAAGCGTCTCGAAACGGCCCATAAAACGCCGAAGCGTATTTAGCTGAATAGCTCATGATGCCAGTATTGATAAACCCTTCATCTTCCAACGCTTCGCGAATGGTTAAAATACGTCCGTCCATCATATCACTTGGTGCTACAAAATCGGCACCTGCTTTGGCATGGGATACACTCATTTCAGCCAACAAATCAACAGTTGCATCATTAACAATCATACCATTTTCTATAATACCATCATGCCCGTAAGATGAGTATGGATCTAAAGCGACATCGGTCATAACCAACATATCTGGACAGGCATTTTTAACGGTTTTTATGGCACGCTGCATCAATCCGTTAGGGTTTAAGGCTTCAGTACCTTTATTATCTTTTAAATTATCGGGTACTTTTACAAATAACAACACCGATTTTAAACCCAGTTTCCAAAGTTCTTTTACTTCGTTTTCCAGTAAATCTAAACTGAAACGGAAATAATTTGGCATCGAAGGAATCTCATCTTTCACGCCTCTTCCTTCTACCACAAAAAGGGGAACTAAAAAATCGTTTGGAGTAATGATGGTTTCTCTAACCAAACTACGAATAGCTTCGTTGGTTCTTAATCGTCTGTTTCTTCTAAGTGGATACATTATTATATTTTTTATTTACTTAATCCTAAATAAGTCCAATGGTTGTTTTCTTTTAAAAAAGCTGATTTTTCATGAATGATATCTACTTTTCCCTTTTCATAAAAATACGCATTAAATGTAACTATTCCATCGGTGTCGCCCGGTTTTCCTTTTGAAGTTTCCAATACTTCTAATTTTATCCATTGAACAGATTTAGCCCATTTAATAATTTCTTTTTTTTCTTTAACTGGTCGTGTGGAACTATGGTGGCTTTGCATTAAATAGTCACCGTTAGCTAATACAAATGCACTATATCTAGAACGCATTAACTGTTCTGCCGTTAAGGCTTGATAAATGTTGTGATGAATTTTTCCGCAACATTCTGAATAAAGGATAGTATTTCCACAATAGCAATTCATGTGATTTTTTATATCCAATCAACTGGTTTTTTCAATACGTCCAATAATTTTTCTTCCTCACTTCCTGCTTCGGGTTGATGGTCGTAAACCCATTGCACATGTGGCGGCAAACTCATTAAAATACTTTCAATACGCCCATTGGTTTTTAGTCCGAATAGGGTGCCTTTATCGTGTACTAAATTAAATTCCACATAACGTCCACGACGTATTTCTTGCCAATCTCTTTGTTCTTTTGAATAGGGCAAATCTTTGCGTTTTTCGACAATAGGGATGTAGCATTCAAGAAAGCTATTCCCAACTTCGGTTACAAAGTTGTACCAGTTTTCCATGGACATGGTTTTGGAGGCCTTGCAATAGTCAAAAAACAAACCTCCAACGCCACGGGCTTCGTTACGGTGTGCATTCCAAAAATAGTCGTCGCATTTTGTTTTGTATGTTTTATAAAAGTCTGGGTTATGTTTGTCACAAGCCGTTTTACAGGTTTTATGAAAATGAATAGCGTCTTCTTCGAACAGGTAATAAGGTGTTAAATCTTGTCCGCCACCAAACCAGTTATCAATAATATTTCCTTGTTTATCATACATTTCAAAGTAACGCCAATTGGCATGAACTGTCGGTACCATTGGGTTTTTAGGATGCAAAACTAAACTCAAACCGCAAGCAAAAAAGTCGACATCACCCACATTAAAATAGGCTTGCATCGATTTTGGAAGTTTTCCATGAACACCAGAAATATTAACGCCCCCTTTTTCGAATACATGGCCGTTTTCAATCACACGGGTACGCCCACCTCCGCCTTCTGGTCGTTCCCAAATATCTTCTCTAAAGGTGGCTTTGCCATCAACCGTTTCCAATTTTGATGTGATGGTGTCTTGTAAAGTTTGTATGTATTTATAGAATTTATCTTTGAGGTTGGGGTCATCGTTTTGTTCCTTAGTTTGATTATCTCCGGTTTGATTACCTGCAAGGTTTCCAAAACCTTGTAGGTCTAAATCACTTCTTTGTTTTTTATGTGCCATATCAAAATTATCGATCGAGTCAAAAAGTCTTACAATGTCACTTCTTGATAATATACTTTTGTTGTTTTCGTTAGAAAAATAGTAATTATAAGATGAAAATGAATAATCTTTTAATGATTTTACTATCTTATGATTTATAGGATTATTATGAACATATATAATGCTATTTTTTAGATATGTTTCATCAAGTATTTTTTTTCGTTTGAAATGTTTTTCAAACAAGCTTCCTGTTCTATTCTGTTGTTTATTAAAAGCTTTTGCATAAGCGTTGAAAAGGTTAGAAAAGGCTTGGCTTACAACCGTACCATCTTCAATTAATTTAACAATGAGGTGAAAATGATTATTCATTAAGCAGTAAGCAATGACATCAACTTTTCCTGCTAAATGTTTTTCAATTAAAATTAAGAAATAAGACATGTTAGCTTCATTCTGAAAAATAATACCACTGTTTATTCCCCGGTTGAAAATATGATAGCAATAGTCTTTTTCTAATGTCTCTAATGTCATGTTTTTTGTTTTAGACCTTTTTTTAGACCTACAAGGCTTTGAAAACCTTACAGGTCAGGGTTAAAACCTTGTGGGTCTTTTCTAAGATTTAAGATTTCAACGGTTTTTAAAGTAGCAGCGGTCACCGAAAGTGGTAGCACTAAAATGACACCAATCACAGGAATTAACAAAAACAGCATAAATATGATACCATTTCCAATAGCTAATCCACGATGTTTTCTAACAAATTGCACACTTTCGCTATATTTAAAATGACGCTCCAAAGTATAATCCATATTCCCAAAACCTGAGTAATAGGCTTGTACTAAAAAAAGCAATACCGTTGAAAAAATACCAATTATAGGGATAAATCCTAAAAGTAAAATAGGAATGGTTAAAAGAAGCTCCATACCTAAATTTCTAATATTTATACGAATACCTCGCCAAAGTTGCTGAGAAAAAGAGGTGGATCTATGTGTATGTATTTTGCCTATTAAATGGGTTTCAATTTTTTCGGACACTGGACTCATGAATGGTGCCGATAATGCCATAATGATATGTTTGTAAAGTATAAGTGCTATAAGTACAACAAACAAACCGCCTATAATATTGCTAATGGCAGTAAAGGTTTCCTTGCCCCATTCCCAAACCCAAATTTTGGAGATATAGTAGCCAATATTATCTGATAGACTATATGCTAAAACAGCAACAAGAATTGCAATCAAAACGCTTATAAGCATAGGAATAGCAAAGTATTTCCAAAGTTTTAGTTTTGATATTAAACTAAAGGCTCCGAAATATGCCTGTATTCCTGAAATAATATTTTTAATCATAAAGGTCTCTTTGCTTTAGCGATTACTCATGCATTTTATTTTGTAAATTGGAAATTGTGAATGTTTCACATTTGCAGCGGCATCCTTTTGTTTTGCTAAGAGTTCATTAAAAATAACGAAAACTTTATAAACAAAAGATATAGTGACATATTTACATTCATGAGTTCCAAATTTTAAAATATCAACTTACGAATAAATGCGCGACCCTTCTGGTAACGCCCAAAAATCAGACTTTATATTCCTTTACGGCATCGATAAACGCCTTAGCATTTTCTACCGGGATGTTAGGTAAAATACCATGACCAAGGTTTACAATGTATTTGTCTTTGCCAAATTCGTTTATCATTTGGTGTACCATTTTCTTGATTTCAGCAGGTGGCGATAATAATCGTGCTGGATCAAAATTACCTTGAAGCGTAATGTTTCCACCAGTTAAATAACGGGCATTTCTTGCAGAACACGTCCAATCTACCCCTAAGGCGGAAGCGCCAGATTTAGCCATATCGTTTAGGGCAAACCAGCAGCCTTTACCAAAGGCAATAACAGGAGCATCGTCTTTTAATGCATCGATGATTTGTTGGATATATTGCCAAGAGAACTCTTGATAATCTACTGGCGAAAGCATGCCTCCCCAGGAATCAAATATTTGTACCGCATTACATCCTGCTTTTACTTTTTCTTTTAAATAAGCAATAGTGGTATCGGTTATTTTTTGAAGCAATAAATGAGCTGCTACCGGATTAGTAAAGCAAAATTCTTTGGCTTTATCAAACGTTTTACTGCCTTGGCCTTGTACGCAATAACAAAGAATTGTCCATGGCGAGCCAGCGAAACCAATTAAGGGAATGTCATCATTCAATAATTCTTTAGTAGCTTTTATGGCTTGATACACGTAGTCTAAGGACTCTTTAACATCGGGAACAATAACATTATCGACATCTTTTGAAGTACGAACAGGATGAGGTAAATAAGGTCCAAAATTTGGTTTCATTTGCACCTCAATATTCATAGCCTGTGGAATGACTAAAATATCACTGAATAGAATGGCAGCATCCATACCAAAACGGCGGATGGGTTGTACGGTGATTTCGCTAGCAATTTCTGGTGTTTGGCAACGAGTAAAAAAATCATATTTGTCACGAAGTGCTATAAATTCTGGTAAATAGCGACCTGCTTGACGCATCATCCAAACGGGAGGGCGTTGTACAGTTTCTCCTTTTAATGCTCTTAAAAATAAATCGTTTTTTATCATTTTAAATGTTCTTGTTTCTTAAATCGTATTCTTCTTCGCCCATACAGTAGTTTTCAATATCTTTATTATTGCCATAAACGACTAAAATGTCGTTTTCTAGAACTAAAGTTTCAGGCGATGTACGACCTATGGTTTCTTTAACAATGGTTTTCTTTCCTATTAAATTTTTCTTTTCAATTTCGCGAATGATAGTAATTAAAGTGAGGTGGTATTTGTCTATAGAATCCAATTCCTGTAATGTTTTGCCGTAAAATTCTTTTTTCGCTTTTACTTCTGAAATGGTATAATTATTATCTAACTGGTAATTTTCTAGAGTAGATTTAAAGTTAATTTGTTTGGTAAGTCTATCTGCCGAATCTTGCTCTGGGTGCACAATGCTGTAAATACCCATGGCCTCTAACACCGTATCGTGTATAGGCGATAAGGCCCTGCTGATAATTTTCACATTACTAAGTTTTTTTATAATGGCGGTTGTAATGATGGCTGCACCCTCGTTTTCTCCAATGGCAACAATAACTTTGTCGGCATCTTTTAAAGGCAGTGCTTCGTAGGCCAATTCATTTGTAGAGTCCATACAAATGGCATGCGAAATTTTATCTTTTACAAGATTAATTTTGTCCATTTGTTTATCTATAGCTATAACTTCGTTACCCGTTTCGGTTAAACTTAAAGACAAAGCCATGCCAAAATTTCCAAGTCCGAAAACAATTATTTTCATGCAGTTAAACTTTTTAGTTAATTAAAATATTCTCTTTTGGATACTCATAAAACTGATGGTTTATTTGGCGCAGTAGACCAATCATTAAATTGAGCATTCCTATTCTGCCAATAAACATAACGGCAATAATAACATATTTGCTGGCTTCGGTAAGGTTTGGGGTAAAATTTAAGCTCAAACCAACGGTACTATAAGCCGAAAAGCATTCAAAAACAACCGTTAAAAGCGGTGTGTCTTTAGGTTCTAAAATTAATAAACTCATTATGGCTATGCCAATGATTATAAGCGAAATACATAGAATAGCAAAGGCCCTTGATGTAGATTCGGCCGAAAAGCGTCTTCCAAAAATTTCTATTCTACTTTTTCCTCTGGCAATGGCAAATATATTTAAAGTAGCCAATGCAAAGGTACTCGTTTTTATACCACCACCAGTTGATGCAGGCGATGCCCCAATCCACATTAAAAATATAACAAATAATAGTGAAGGCATCGTCATTTGCGTATAATCTACCACATTAAAGCCAGCAGTTCGCGGTGTGACCGAACCAAAGGCTGCATTGGTAATTTTCCCAAAAATGGTTTTATGGTCTAGTAAAGTATTGTTATATTCTGAAATAAATAAAAACACCCAACCTACAAACAATAAAATAATGGTGGTATAAATAACTATTTTAGAATTAAGCGTTACAATAGGCACACGCTTATGAATTATTTTTTTGCTGAATAATTCTAATATATAAGTTTTTATGTACTTGAAAAAATTGAAAATGATGTGATGTCCAAGACCTCCAAAAACAACAAGAATCATAATAATCCATTGAAATAAGTAATTAAAACGGATACTTTGGTCAAACAAACCAGATGAAAATATTGAAAAACCAGCATTACAAAATGCCGAGATAGAATGAAATATGGAAAAGAAAAACCTATTGTTTATATCCCGATTGGTTGTTATTGAAAAATAGATAAATAAGGCTCCAATAATTTCAACAGCAAGTGTAAATACCACGACGTTTAGTGCGACTCTAAAAACATCTTTCAATCCTTCATGGGCTAAAAAATCTTTGGTGTTTAAACCTTCCTTGAAAGAGGAACTGCCTCTAAAGAAAAAGGCGAAGAACGATGTAAAGGTTAGTATACCAATACCTCCTAGTTGTATGAGTACTAAAATAATAGACTGCCCAATAATGGTAAAATCGGTACTTGTATCTAAAACAGCTAACCCAGTAACACATACACTGCTGGTCGCTGTAAACAAAGCATTTGTAAAGCTAATGCCATGGGTTGTGGCACTTGGCAGCATCAGCAAAAAAGCACCAGCCAATGCTAAAATCATAAAACTGCCTACAAATACAATAGCAGGATTAAAATACACATCGTAAATATGTCTTACTAAAACAAATAACCTTAATAAAAAGTAAAGAATCAATCCACCCTCAAGAATGGGTTTTACTTTTTGTAAAATATAATGATAATCGTGTTTAATATGAAATAAGGATACAATAAGAGAAGTTACCAGTAACACAGAGATAATAATCATGTTTACAAAAGCAACGTTTTTACCTTTTTTGAACTTATAAACAATAAATTTAAAAGCATTAAAAAGCAGTAAAAAAAACAAGAGAATTATTAAGCTCGTAACGTGTGCTGTGGTAAAATTTTCGTCAAAATCATAACCAAAATCGAAAACAATGAAGAAAAGAACAATGATATCAAAAAACCGATAAATATAATTGAGTAATGATTCTCTTTTCATTGTAATGATTTATTCCACCTTAAGTAAAACATAAAGCGTTGTAAGCTGAATATTTTAAACTCATGGCAAATATCCAAATAATAATTAATTTAAATATAATACTCGTTTACTAATTCGATAACACTTTCAACAGTAGGGACTTTGGAAATTCTAACATCGCTAAAGTGCTTTTTAGCTTCATTAGCAGTTGTTTCGCCAATGCAAAACGCAATAACCTCCGTGTTGTTTTTTTGAACAAAGCTTTCAACAGTTGAAGGGCTATAAAACATAACACTTTCAACGGTCTTGGCTACTTTTATGCCGTCGTATTTGGTTTGGTAAGCTTCAACTTCGGTTACTTTAATATTGTTTTTTTCTAGAATGGTTGGCAAATCGTCTAGTCTTAAATCGCTGCAAAAGTAAGTAACCTCAGTTCCTTCCATGTAATCAATCAAATAATTAGCAAGCTTTTTAGCATTGTTTTCAAAATGGGTTACTTTACCAATTTTGTTTTCAACCAATCGTTTGGTACGGCGACCAACACAATAAATATTTTTAAACTGAAGTTCTATGGGCGAAAAGTTAGTAAGTAACGCTTCAACAGCATTTTTACTGGTAATGATGACGTTTTGAATTTCGTTTTTTAAGAAACGTGGATGAATTCTATTCAAGCTTATTTTAATGAAATCGCTACTTTCAACAGTCACTTTTTCATGAAAAAGCAAACGTTGGTCTTCGGTAAACGATTTTGTTGAATACACATTAATCTCTTTGTTGGAGTTTTTAATGGTATCCATTAAACGTTTGCCACCACGCTCAATAACAAAATTGGCGCAAAACTCAGCCATATCATGGTGCTCGCCTAATTTTTTAATACGGGTGACATCAATTCTTTTAGAGCCATCAACACTTAATAGTACACCTTTAAAATTTATTTCTTCGTCTTTAATGTAGGCCAATGCGCCAATAGGAGCTGTACAACCACCTTCCAACTTATTTAAAAATTCGCGCTCGATAGTGGTGCAAATTTCGGTTTCTTCGTGATTGAGTTCTTTACAAGCTGAAAGCACAAATTCATCTTCAGCTAAGGCGGTAATCATAATAGCACCTTGTGCTGGCGCAGGAATCATCCAGTCTAAGTTAAAGGCTTCTTCGGGTCTAATGCCAATTCTACCAATACCTGCAGCTGCAAAAATAGCACCGTTCCAATCCTCATGGTCTTCCAGTTTTTGTAAACGAGAATTCACATTTCCTCGTAAATCTACAATAGTATGTGTTGGGAAACGGTTTAGCCATTGGGCGCGCCTGCGTAAACTTCCGGTTGCAATAACAGCTTCTTTAGAACTTAAAAACTCTTCATTATTTTTAAAAACCAACGTGTCGTTTACGTTACCGCGTTTTAAAACCGCAGCTTGTACAATGCCTTTTGGTAATACGGTTGGTACATCTTTTAGCGAATGCACCGCAATATCAATATCATGGTTTAACATGGCGATATCTAAGGTGCGGGTAAAAATACCGGTGATACCTAATTCGTAAAGAGGTTTGTCTAAAACCAAATCGCCTGTAGATTTTACAGGCACTAATTGGGTTTTATGACCTAAATTTTCGAGTAAACTTTGTACTATTTTGGCTTGCCATAACGCTAATTCGCTATCGCGGGTACCAATTCTTATAATTTTAGACATGTGTTGTGGGTTCTAACTGAAACACTTTTTTTATGAGTTCCAGGCTCTCATCGGTAGGAATGCCATCGTCTTTTAAATGATGCGCAAAGTGGTTCGTTATTTTTTGTATGATGTTGTTGCTAATTAACTCTGCTTGAGCTTCGTTAAAATCGCTATTTTTTTTGCGTTGTGTGTCTAATTCTGCCGAAGCAAAATCAAGCAATTTCTCTTTTAACGCCTTAATGGTTGGTGCAAATTTTCGGGTTTCCAACCAATCGTTAAACTCAGCCTTTACTTCTTCAATAATCGCTTCAGCTAATGGAATGTGGGCTTTTCGTGCTTCTAAGGTTTTATCGGTAAGTTGCGATAAATGATCTAAATGTATCAATGTCACATTATCCAATTCTTCAACATTAGCATCTACGTTTTTAGGAATAGATAAATCTAAAATTAACAGCGGTTTTTGTGTTTGGATAAGGTGTTTATCAACGGTAGGGTGTTGGGCGCCTGTCGCTACAATTAAAATATCGGAAGTTTGAATTTCTTCCTGTAAATTGGCATAATCTTTAACTACTAAATTGAATTTTCCAGCAATTTGTTCTGCTTTATCTTTTGTCCTATTAATTAAAGTAATATGCTCATTTTTGGTGTGTTTTACCAAATTTTCGCAGGTATTTCTGCCTATTTTCCCTGTTCCAAAAAGCAAAATGTTTTTGTTTGAAACATCTTCAACCGTATTAAAAATATACTGTACCGAAGCAAAAGATACGGAGGTAGCACCCGATGATATTTCGGTTTCATTCTTAATGCGTTTACTCGCTTGAATTACCGCATTCACCAAACGTTCGGTAAAATGGTTTAACAAACCGAGCTTTTTAGAAATACGCGCACTTTTTTTTAATTGACTAATAATTTCAAAGTCACCAAGAATTTGACTGTCTAAACCAGAACCCACACGAAACATGTGTGCGATAGCATCGTTGTTTTTATAAATGTAAGCCACTTTCTGAAATTCTTCAACCGTGCCTCTCGTGTTATCACAAAGCAATTGGATAAGTTGAAACGGATGTTCTGCAAAACCATAAATTTCGGTACGGTTGCAGGTAGAGGTTACCACCAAACTTTCAATAGCATTTTCCTTAGCTTGGTCAAGTAACGCCAGTTTAGCGATTTCATCCAAACTAAAGTGCCCTCGTATGTCTGCATCGGCCTTTTTATAACTTAGGCCTATGGCATAGAAGTATTTGCTTTTAGATATGTTGTATTGGTGCATCAGTGTCTATGTAATTCAATAAGCAAATGTATATCTATGATTAATAAAAAAATAACGCTGAAAGAACTTTTAGTGTCGTTTGTGGTTTTTTAGGTTGTTTTTTAAGTAATATATGATAAATATCATATTTTTGCAGTAAAACCGATGTGTTTTAAGTAATTAATTTAGAACAAATCTAAATAACATGACAGTTAACAACGATAAAAATCAGCAAAAAAATAACGCTATAAGTTCATTTAATGAAACTAAAGTAGATGACGGTTTTTTGGTTTTGGTTTATAAAAACGATGGAAACGAAACGCAAAGCCTTATTAAAGAAATAGATAGCGATTATATTCAATTTCATTTCTGTGTTAAAGGCTCAAGCAAATTTGTTTTTAACGAAGGGCGTTATGTGCTTAATATTCTTGAGGAAAACTCGTTGTTATTATACAATCCGCAACGCGATTTGCCAATAAACCTTCAAGTAAATCCCAACTCTTGGATGGTTTCTGTGTTAATTTCAATTAAAAAATTCCATGGGTTGTTTTCTCAGGAAGCCGATTATATTTCATTTTTAAATGAAGACAACAAAGACAAAAAATATTATAAAGATGGTAGTATTACTCCATCTATGGCCATTGTTTTAAACCAATTAATAAATTACAATCTTAACCAATCTATTAAGGATTTGTATTTTAAAGGAAAGGCGTATGAACTTTTAAGTTTGTATTTTAACAGAAGTGAAGATGCTGATATTGAACAATGCCCGTTTTTGGTTGATGAAACTAATGTTATAAAAATTAGAAAAGCCAAAGATATCATTATTGCGCGCATGGCAGAACCACCAAGTTTACAAGAACTGGCAGATGAGATTGGATTGAACCTTAAAAAATTAAAAGAAGGTTTTAAACAGATCTATGGCGATTCAGTATTTAGTTTTTTGTTCGATTACAAAATGGAAGTTGCCCGAAAACTATTAGAATCGGGCGATAATAACGTGAACGAAGTAGGCTTAAAAGTAGGTTACAGTACCGCAAGTCATTTTATTGCAGCTTTTAAAAAGAAATATGGCACAACACCCAAAAAATATTTAATGTCCTTAAACTAATTTATATATGAAAAACATTTTGATAGCTTTTGTTGTTTTTTTATCACTTT
This sequence comes from Mariniflexile sp. HMF6888, assembly GCF_044335535.1. NCBI lineage: Bacteria > Pseudomonadati > Bacteroidota > Flavobacteriia > Flavobacteriales > Flavobacteriaceae > Mariniflexile > Mariniflexile sp. HMF6888. Next base: position 316,205 of record NZ_JBIQVZ010000003.1, read on the forward strand.
CGTGCAAAGCGACAAACACACCAGATAGTCCAGATAAAGTTCTTGTTTTTACGAAAACAAGTGGATTTCGGCATGAATCCATTGAAATAGGAGTGAAAACCATAGAAGAATTAGGCAAACAAAACAATTTTGAAGTGACGCATACAGAAGATGCCACCTTGTTTTCTACAGAAAATTTAAAGCAATACAAATTGGTTATTTTTCTAAATACTACTGGAGATGTTTTAAATACAGAACAAGAACAAACTTTTGAGTCCTTTATAAAAAATGGCGGAAGCTTTGTAGGGGTTCATTCGGCTAGCGATACCGAATATGAATGGGCTTGGTACGGAAAACTTGTGGGCGCTTATTTTTTAAACCACCCAAAACAAGCAACAGCTACCATAACCCGAGTTAACAATACGCACTTATCTACGAAACATTTGCCAGAACAATGGATTCGACATGACGAGTGGTATAATTTTAAATCCATCAATCAAGATATAAATGTGTTGTTAAATCTAGAAGAATCGACTTATGAAGGTGGTGAAAATGGCGAATTTCATCCCATAGCCTGGTACCATGAATTTGATGGCGGCCGATCGTTTTATACGGCTTTGGGACATACCAACGGATCGTATGTCGAACCCGAATTTAAACAACACTTGTTAGGTGGCATTTTGTATGGTTTAAAGCGGTAATTTTAGCCAATTGTGAAAGTTTTAAATGAGTTCAATATCAAAAAAATATACCAGATGAAATATTTAACCCCAGAAATTGAAGCATTATCTAAAAACACAAATACAAAATCGTTAGTGCGTCCTAGTGTCTCTTGTGGTATTTTTCAAGATTGTGATTATAATGAAGAACGCCCTAAGTTGTATCATCAGAACAAAATTGAAAACAAGAAAAATTGATTTTAAAATAAACCATACAGGTTTTTAAAATCTGTGCGGTCTGAGAAACAATAAAATTGTAAATGAAAAAAGGAATTTTACTAGTAAACCTCGGTTCTCCCGATAGTCCTACGCCAAAAGACGTAAAAAAGTATTTAGGTGAGTTTTTAATGGACGAGCGTGTTATCGATATACCTCTTATTGCAAGAACAGCACTTGTGAAAGGCATTATTTTAAAAACGCGCCCAAAACAATCGGCAGCGGCTTATAAAAAAATATGGTGGGAAGAAGGGTCTCCTTTAATTGTGCTTTCAGAAAGACTTCAAAAGAAAATACAAAAACAAACCAGTTTGCCCGTAGCTTTGGCGATGCGTTATGGCAGCATGACCATTAAAAAAGGACTTCAGGAGTTGGTTGATAAAGGTGTTGATGAGGTGCTGCTATTTCCGTTATACCCGCAGTTTGCCATGGCAACTACCGAAACAATTACGGTTTTAGCCGAAGAACTTCGCCAGCAACATTTTCCAAATTTAAAAATAGAATCGGTGCCGGCATTTTATAACAAACCCGATTATATTGAGGTGCTTTCAGATGCCATTAAGCGTCATTTAGAAAGCAAGAATTACGAGCATTTGTTATTCTCTTATCACGGTGTTCCAGAACGACATATTCGAAAAAGCGATGTAACGAAATCGCATTGTAAAATAGATGGTAGTTGTTGTGTAACCCCAAGTAAAGCCCATGAGTTTTGTTATAGGCATCAATGTTTAGAGGTTACCCGATTGGTGGCTGAAAAATTGCAGCTAAAAGAAGGAAGTTATTCAACATCATTTCAATCACGTTTAGGTTTCGACCCGTGGTTGCAACCATATACCGATAGAACCATTGAACGTTTAGGAAAAAAGGGCATCAAAAGTATGGCTATTGTAACACCAGCTTTTGTGAGCGATTGTTTAGAAACTTTAGAAGAAATAGCGATGGAAGGACAGGAGATTTTCCATGAAATGGGAGGAAAAGACTTTACAACCGTACCTTGCTTAAATGATGATGATACCTGGGTATCACTACTTTCAAAATGGATTAACGAATGGGCTTCTGTTGAAACATCCATGCTAAAAACACCTTTAACAAACGGGGGCATGATTAAGGATGTACCATCTAACCGATAAAAATAATAAATATAAACAGACGAAAACAAAAAACGTGTAATGGCAAAAGTATCATCACAAGATTTAGGATCGCAACCCATAGGAAAAATTTTAATTAAGCAAGCGGTTCCTGCATCTATTGGTATTTTGGTTATGTCGTTAAACATTTTGGTCGACACCATTTTTGTGGGCCATTGGATAGGTTCTACAGCCATAGCCGCTATTAATGTGGTATTGCCAGTATCCTTTTTTATTGCGGCTTTAGGGATGGCCATTGGTGTTGGTGGGTCTTCCATCATTTCAAGGGCTTTAGGAGCAGACAGTAAGAACAAAGCACTCAAAACTTTTGGGAATCAAATTACGTTAACCGTTTTACTTACAGTTACATTAGTGGTTGTTGGGTTGATTTATTCTGATGCCATTATTCTATCGTTTGGAGGTAAAGGTGCTATTTTCGAACCTGCTAAAATTTACTATACTATTGTATTGTACGGTGTGCCATTTTTGGCGCTAAGTATGATGGGAAACACCGTTATTAGGGCGGAGGGAAAACCTAAATTCGCTATGTATGCGATGATGATTCCATCGGTAAGTAACTTACTATTAGACTATATTTTTATAAATGTCTTGGACTTTGGTATGGAAGGCGCTGCTTGGGCTACGTCGCTGTCTTACATCATGTGTTTTATTTATATATGGTGGTTCTTCATGTCGAAACATTCTGAATTGAAAATTGATTTTTCACATTTCGGATTAAACACGTCAATAGTTTCAGAAATTGGGTCTTTAGGATTTGTAACGCTTGCAAGACAAGCAGTGGTAAGCGTTACCTATCTGTTCATGAACAATATTTTGTTCGATTTAGGAGGAGAGATCTCCGTGACTGCCTATGCCATTGTGGGGCGTATGCTTATGTTTGCCATGTTTCCCGTTTTAGGAATTACACAAGGCTTTTTACCTATAGCAGGGTATAACTATGGGGCACGGAATTATCACCGGGTCAGGCAAAGTATTAATATTGCGATAAAGTATGCCACCATATTGTCAACATGCATATTTGTTATTCTCATGGTTTTTCCCGAGGCCATTACTAGAATGTTCACAACCAATATAGAGGTCATCCAACAAACACCAAACGACATGCGCTGGGTGTTTGCTGCAACACCCATTATAGCTGTTCAGCTTATTGGTGCAGCCTATTTCCAGTCTATCGGGAAAGCCATTCCAGCCTTATTATTAACCTTAACACGCCAAGGTTTTTTCTTTATTCCGTTAATATTAATATTACCAAAGTTTTATGGCGAATTAGGGGTTTGGATATCCTTCCCAATTTCCGATGTGCTTTCAACAATTCTAACCGCTTATTTTTTAAATAGAGAAGTAAAGGCCACTTTAATTAATCAACCTAGTTAGTTATGGAATATTACAACTACATAAAATCGTTTCACCTTATTTTTGTAATCACTTGGTTTGCAGGCTTATTTTACATTCCCAGACTGTTTGTCTATCAAATTGAAGCGTTTCATAAACCATCGCCTGACAAAGAAATTCTTGGGAACCAATTAAAGCTCATGGCAAAACGTTTGTGGTTTATCATCACATGGCCATCGGCAATATTGGCAACCATTTTCGCTATTTGGTTACTTCTTTTACAACCTTTTTGGTTGCAACAACCTTGGATGCATGTAAAATTAGCATTTGTTTTACTGCTCTTCATCTATCACTTAAAAACCCATCAATATTACAAACAACTTCAAAACGATGTGGTAAAAAAATCGTCTAGTTTTATGCGTATCTGGAACGAAGGTGCTACCTTCATCCTGTTCGCTGTTGTATTTTTAGTGGTTTTAAAAAGTGCTATCAATTGGGCTTGGGGTATTGTAGGCATGCTTGTTTTGGGCGTTTTAATCATGTTAGGGTTCAAAATTTATAAAAACATCCGAGAGAAAAACCCTGAAGCATAGTCTGAAATGTAATTAATGTTTCAAGACAAATAGCATTAGGGTTTAGAATTTTATTTTTAAATCACCCTTAGAGCTGTTTGGTTCAATTATTGTTATATTTAAAGCATCATTCTTTTAAATCACTTCATTATATGGAAGTGGCACGTGACCTATAAAAGCAATGAAAAAAGATACATGAAACTAAAAAAACTTTCATTACGAATCCGTATTTTTTTCGCCATGATCCTGTTGGTTTTACTGGCATCTATACTTATTTCGGCAGTTGCCATTTACCAGTATAAAGAACAAAGTGAAGATTACCATAGACAACGATTAGAGCGTAAAGAAGAAAACATCCAATCGCATTTAAAACACGTTTTAAACGGCAGGCAAAACACATGGGAGGTTAAAACAGAAAACATTCCGATTATATTTAAAGAAGAGGTTTACAATATTGCCGATATTCACAAACTTCAAATTAATTTATACGATCTAGAAGGCTCTTTGCTAATTTCTTCAAAAGCAGGCTTACAAAATAATGAGGCAGATCAATGTATAGATGCCGAAATTTTAAATGCCATATCTAATACGGCTTCACATAGATATGTAGATAAACGGATAGAAAATGGCGAGGCTTTTCAATCATCTTATACCTACCTCATTGACCAAAAATCTAAAGAAATAGCCGTATTAAATTTACCTTATTTAGAAAAAGACGATTTTCTCACCAAAGAACTTCAGGAGTTTTTAAAGCGTATTGCGTTTGCCTTTATGTTTGTGTTGCTTACAGCTATTGTTATTGCGTTTTTATTATCTAAGTACATCACAAAATCATTAAAAACCATTAGCGACAAAATTAACACCACTCGATTAGAAAAGCGCAACCAAAAAATAGTTGTAAACGACACCAGTGAAGAGATTTCTACCTTGGTTAGCTCCTATAATAGTATGATAGACGAACTGGAAGAAAGCGCCATACAATTAGCACGAAGTGAACGGGAACAAGCTTGGAGGGAAATGGCAAAACAAGTGGCGCACGAAATTAAAAACCCGTTAACGCCCATGCGTTTAACAGTTCAAAATTTCCAACGTAAGTTTGACCCTAACGATGAAAATATTCATTCTAAACTAGATGAATACAGCAAAACCCTAATTCAGCAAATAGACACCATGAGTTCTATTGCATCTGCATTTTCAAACTTTGCTAATATGCCAGCGCAACAAAACGAAACCTTAAATGTTGTTTACGTTGTAAAGTTGGCTTTAGAGATTTTTAATGAAGATTACATCAATTTTACGGCAGAAAAAGAAGAAATCATAGCGAAGCTAGACAGAACTCAACTTATACGTGTTGTTACCAATTTGGTTAAAAACGCCATTCAAGCGATGCCAGAAAATCAAACTCCAAAAATTAATATTAACGTATCCACATATAAAAACGATGTGGTTATTATAGTTTCAGACAATGGTTCGGGTATTTTAGAAGAGAATATCGAAAAGGTTTTCGAACCAAAATTCACTACCAAAACCAGCGGTATGGGACTTGGATTGGCCATGGTTAAAAACATCGTAGAAACCTATAAAGGCACTATTACATTTAACTCGGAAAAAGATAAAGGCACCGTATTTAGGGTGACGTTTCCTAAAGAATAGTTAGAATGTTCAATTACGAAAAAAGAAATAATAAATGGTTCTTTTTGTTATTTGGAGGGTGTTTGACTCTAATAATTAATTATTATTTATATGATTTAATTATTCCAGACCCATGTTATTACCATAACCACCAAGCTAATTTTTGGATTAATTTATTTTATAATACAGGCTCTATTACAAACGGGCATCCAGAACCAAATATTTTTAATTTCCTTTTTACAATCATAATGGGTTTGCTCATCGGAAACATGATTTATAATTACAGTAAAAAGAATAAGATTGAATCTTAAAACATAAAATTATGACTTACAATAATATTTTAGTAGAAGAAAATAATGGCATAACCACCATAACCATCAATCGACCAAATAAATTAAATGCCTTAAACAAGCAAACCATTGAAGAGTTGCACGACGCATTGAAAGAGGAAGTAGCAGATAAAGACACAAAAGTGATTATAATTACTGGAAGCGGAGAAAAAGCGTTTGTTGCAGGTGCTGATATTAGCGAATTTGCAAATTTTAATGTAGAAGAGGGTACAAAATTAGCAGCTAAAGGACAAACCATGTTGTTCGATTTTATTGAAAATTTATCAAAACCCGTTATTGCTGCTGTAAACGGTTTTGCATTAGGTGGTGGGTTGGAATTAGCCATGGCATGCCACTTTAGAATCGCCAGTGATAATGCTAAAATGGGTTTGCCCGAAGTATCGCTTGGCGTTATTCCTGGGTATGGCGGTACGCAACGCTTGCCACAATTAATAGGTAAAGGACGCGCTATGGAATTAATAATGACTGCTGGTATGATAGATGCCAACCAGGCCCTAAACTACGGCTTGGTAAACCATGTAACAACCCAAGGAGAATTAATGCCGCATTGCGAAAAAATAGCCCATAAAATTTCCAATAATTCCATGGTTGCTATTGGTGCAGCTATTAAAGCCATCAATGCCAATTTTAAAGATGGAGTTGATGGTTTTGCTGTTGAAATTCAGGAATTTGGAAACTGTTTTGGAACCGATGATTTTACCGAAGGGACTTCGGCATTTTTACAAAAGCGGAAGGCTAATTTTTCTGGGAAGTAGGCTTTGAATTCAATTTTAACCTGTAGCTATATTTAAGGATAAGCACTAACTTTGTATATAATTAAGATTAGCGGCTTGTTTAAACACCTAATTTAGCAAATACAAACTGTATAGCAAATTCGAGAGGATTTTTGTAAGTAGGCTTGCAGTGGCAATTAATTTTATACGGCTTGTACTTTGGTTTATTAATTATTATTGAAATTAATTACGACTTCATCCTTAATAAATTTTATTTTCTTATTAATGCATTATATCACTTTTTTGATTTTCTGCGATTATTTATTAAAATTAAAATAACAGCAATTATAATGGTAGGAAGCCATAATATAAAACAAATCTCTCCAATTTTACTCATAATAGGATTGACATTACTTGTTGTGGTAAATTGATCAACTGCAACAATAAATATTATTGTGGCTGAAATAAGTAAGGTTATAGATATTTTATAAAGATTCACAATTATTTTTTAAAATGAAAATCAACAAGGAAAAACAACAATTCTACTCATGAAAAATACTAGATTTTCCTTTTTTCTTTCTGTAAATCTTAATCGAAATAATTATAACCCAAATTGCCAATAAGCTTAAAAAGAAGTAAGTAGCTAGCACGTAGCCATATCTGTATTTTGGTGCTTTCCCTAAATATTGACTTATATCTTTTTTGTTGTTTATTTTGACGGAATTAAAAAGTTCGGTTTTAACATCGGCGTTAAATTGCGTATCACTAGCATAGAAAAACGTATATAAATTTTTATTTAGTAAGTAAAATTCGGCTTCGTAGGTAGGAGTTCCTAAATCATTTTCAAATTTCAAATTATAACCCGTAAAGCCATCTTTTTCAACAAGTGTAGTGGTTTTTAGATAATAAGGAACTCTATATCGCATTCTGGCTATAACACGTTCGTATTCATCTATTAAACTGGCATAATCGTATGGTAACCTAGAAAGACTTGTTTTTTGGTCTTCATTTTCAAAAAGCACTTTTTGTACAATAAAGTTGTAGGTATCGGTTTTAAATCTAATTTGATGTATTTTAACACCATCTACAAGGGTGTCGGATTCAACGAAATTTTTTGGAACATCCAAACTAACCAAGTCATCTAATTTATGCGAGAACATATCGCTATTTTGAGAGGTTAATATGCTGGCAGTTAAAACGAAAAATAATATAAAAAGCTTTTTCATAACAGAGTAATTCTTAATAACCCTTTAATAAAGGGTAAAATTTGAACAAGTCTAAAATATGCATTTTTTCAACTCCATATACAATTCATATCCATATTTAATAAAACATTATTATTGATTTTGTTTTAAGATATGGTTTGGTAGGTTAATTAAGATGATAGCTGTTAATAAGCCATTCGCATTTTTCACAATTTCCCGTAACAAACCAAATATGGCATAAGCATGAGAAATTTCTGCTGCGAAATTCCGAAGCAATTAACTATACACGGCTTAGCAAACGTACCTACTTATGTTTTTGAATCCATTTTATAATAGAGTTTTCAGTTGGGATATTATCTGTACAGCTATTTCCTTCACAAAAGCCTAACTGCCAACCTGAATTCAATTTAATTAAATATCCATACCCTGGGTCTTTAAAAATTCTGTTCTTTTCTAATTGTGATATATCTTTAAATTGATCTCCGACACTATATCCTTCGGGTGTTTTGAATTTCGCGTCACGTGTTGCCAAAAAAGTAGTGTCTCCCTTTTTATTCTGAACAATAGAAAAATTAAATCTGTTCAGAATAATGTCTTTTGATGGTTCAAGACTACCACTACTGGTCATAGATACTTTGGGGATCTTTAGGGAATCCACTTTTTCGGTCTTTGTCCCGGAAATTGAAGTATTATTTTCTTTTGATACATTATTACAAGACAATAATGTCATTCCAAAAATTAAAATGCAAATTAGTTTTTTCATTTCGATATGTTTGCTGACCCTAAGAACCGGTCGTTTTTTTGGTAAATTGATAAAACAAATAAAATTCCTAGCTCTATTTTACTGAATTTACAGTGTAATTTAATTCTCGTAACTGATTAATCAACCCTTTTTCTCCACCTAAATGAGCTGCTCCTACTGCAATGAAACTCGAATTATCTTCAATTAACTTTGGGATTTTATTCATCCATAAATTATTACGTTCGTCAATCATCATCTTTTGTTGTAATTCCAGAAATTCATCATTTCCTAGATATGATAAAATTTTGTTGTTGTGCAGGTTGATTTCTTCAGATTGTTGCACAATAAAATTAATGTTCTGCTTCAAATATGCTAATAAAACCTTATTTATCATATCATGTTTTAAAGAGTCTATATGATGTTGGTTTTCGATGTAATACATTAAAGTATCAACCTCATTTCTATAACTTAATTGTATACGATCACTAATTATTGAATCCTTAATTTCTTGATATTCTTTTTCCGAATCTAATGATACTATCTGCATATTACGTTTCTTCGCTAGATTTTGTATATACGAATCAAGAATAGGGCCTTGTGACTTGTTATTGTTTGGCGTAATTTTTTTTGAAAATTTTATAAAAGTTAAAAAGCTTAGAGGTCGTATATTTAAATTCGCTTGGTTGATTTTTGTCAGAAGCTCAGAAGAATTAACAACGGAATCAAATATTATCTTTTGTTTGGCTGTCAAAAGGTTGTTGTATGTTGAGTCAGGAACAGGCCATGGTTTTAAGAAGTTAAAATTATTTTTCTTTTTTTGTTCTAAATGTTTTGGAAAGTCACTTAGTTGAAATTCGCATATAAGTTGATTTGTTAAACTAAATATTGAATCAAAGGTTTTTATAGAATCAAGGATCTGCATTCCTCCTGATCTATGATATGTACCAAACAAATAAGAAGCATGGTTTAGTCCATTGCCTGTTATCTTCCATAATAAACCGTGTTGCGGTAATGGTTCAACTTGCTTGGGCTTACATGAAAAAAAGAATAATATTAGAATTATAATAAATAATAGATTTGTTTTCATAATGTTTGCTAACCCTAGTCATGGTCGATTTTAATTGGCTAATACTGACTCTTACTGAAATAAATTCAGTACAAGTAAACGAAGTTAGCTGATTTTCTTGATAAATTGATAAAATTCCTACTTTATTTTGTTAATAACCCATTTCCGTTTTAACAGTTTTCAGTATAAAATATAAGTAATTTTAAAGTGTCTAGTTCGCAGCATACACTCTTTATTTTTACTACAATGAATCCAAAAACTACCATAAAAGGCCGTGGCGCACAGCTTAATGTACCCAATAAATTCTTCGAATTGAGCCACGATATGCGTGACGATTTTTTGGAATTCTGCCATAAAGAAGGTGAGCAAAGCGATAAAAACAAAACACTTTATTTGGAAGTTTTCCCGAAAACCATCGTCAATAAAGTGGCGAGCCCAGATATTGGCATGTCTTATTCCATGAATGCGTACCAAGGCTGTGAACATGGGTGTATTTACTGCTATGCCCGCAATAGCCACGAATTTTGGGGCTATAGTGCTGGGTTGGATTTTGAGCGTCGGATTTTGGTAAAAAAAGATGCTCCAAAATTATTGGAAGATTTGCTTAAAAAGAAAACTTGGAAAGCATACCCCATCGTCATGTCTGGCAATACGGATTGCTATCAACCTGCCGAAAAACAATTCGAAATTACCCGAAACTGCTTGGAAGTGTTTTTAAAGTATAAACACCCTGTTGCCATCATCACAAAAAACGCTTTAATTCTTAGGGATTTAGATATTTTACAGGAACTTTCAAAAGAAAATTTAATAGGTGTAAATATTTCTATCACATCGCTTTCAGAAGAAACCAGACGGGTTTTAGAACCGAGAACGGCAAGCATAAGGAAACGTTTTGAAACCGTAAAAACATTAAGTGATCATGGTATTCCCGTTAATGTGATGTTAGCACCTATTATTCCGGCGATAAACAGCCATGAAATACTGCCTTTAGCAAAAGCAGCTTCAGATCATGGCGCTTTAGGGATAGCGCATACTATTGTGAGGCTTAACGGTGCTATTGGGGAAATTTTTACCGATTGGATACACAAAACCATGCCCGATAAAGCCGAAAAAGTATTGCACCAAATAGAAAGTTGCCACGGTGGTACTTTAAACGATTCGCGTTACGGTACCAGAATGCGTGGTGAAGGTAAAATTGCCGAACAGATTAATAATTTAGTAAAACTAGCAAGACAAAAGTATTTTAAAGATAAGCAGATGCCAAAATTAAATACGCAGTTGCATGAACAGTTTAAAGACGGGCAATTAAAGTTATTTTAGTGAACTCATTTTTTAACCGAGAATGAGATAAAATTTGTACGGAGGAGGCACTTTTTGAAAGGCATAACAGAGCTAAGCATAAAAAAAGAAACGAAATATCGACGAATTTTAGTCATTCCTGCCTGCCGGCAGACAGGTTTTAGGAAATAGAAAAAGTCAAGATGAGTTCAAAAAAAAAAACGTGGGCAATTTGCCCACGCCTTTCAAAAAATAATTAGGAATTGGTTAGCTCTTGATTTCTTTTGTAAAAACTCTTCCTTCTGTAGTAAAAACAATGTTGTAATGACCTTTGTCTTTACCTGTTAGCTTATAAATTCTACTAGCGTTTTCAGTGTCTTTAATTTTTTCAGAATAAATAAGTTCTGGTTTATTAAATGCACTTTCAGCATCAACATAATAAATAGCGATGTCCATTGGGGCTTTGTTCAAAGAGAGTCTTGAAACAAAAACAACATCTCCTTTTACTCTTGTTACAGGTTTAAAAATGGTAGTTTCCATTTCTTTTTTAAAAGTAACCGTATTTGAAGATACAGTAAAAGGGATGGTTTGTATTTCTACATCTTTATCAAGCTCAAAAATGTAACTACCGTTTGGTAACGAGGTTAAATCGAAACCTTTAGAGTAGATTCCAGATTGTTCAATGAGCTCTTTATATAGTACAATACCATTATCATCTTTAATAGACAATAGGTTTCCTTGCTTTACATTGTTTAAAGTAAGAGAGGTTCTTCCGGCATCATTTTCAATTTTAAAAAATGATACTTCATTTGCGAAACTTAACAAGGTAGCAAACATTGTTACCATTAAGATTCCTTTTTTTGAGGTGTTTAATACGTTTTTCATGATTTGGTTTTTTTAACGTTTCACAAGACAAATATAGAGCAGTTTTTAAGTTTATAAAACACTGATATTGACATATTTATGTGTTATTTTACCTGTTATATTTACATCAAATTTATGTTAAATTAAAATAGTATATAAAACGGTTAATTGTGTGTTTATTTGTACTACCCTTTAAGCTTTTATTTTACAGTAATTTCAAAGCTTAAAGGATATAAGAATTAAAAAAAGCTGATAAAAGACTCAATTGAAAATGGAGCAAAAAAAAGTGAGCCACCACAGCTCACTTTACCAACTAAACTAAATAAGACATTAAACTAATTATTAATGAATTTTGTGAACTCTTTGTTATCAGAGTTAATGATTATTTTATAATTTCCTTTTTCTAATTTATAAACTCTTTCAATAGCTTGAATACCTGCGATTTTTTCTGAGTGCAATAGCTCATATCCGCTATTTTTGTCGACATAAATGCTAATTTTCATAGCTTCAAGATTTGGAGACAATTTAGTAACGAATAATAAATTGCCTTTTTGTCTTAAATGAGGTTTATAGCTTGTCGTTCCTTTGCTTCTATTAACAACAACGTTTTTAAAACTAATGGTGAACGGTATCGTTTTAATTTCAAAATCTTTATCCAATTCAAAAATATACTCACCATTGGGAAGCGACGTTAAATCGAAACCTTTAGCGTAGATTCCAGATTTCTGAATAAGTTCTGAATATAGTATGTTGCCATTAGCATCTTTTATATACAATTGGTTACCAGCCTTTACATTGGTTAAGGTTAGTGCGGTTTTTTTTGCATCATCTTTAATAGAAGAAAATGAAGCTTCATTAGCAAAACTTAATAAGGTAGCAAACATAGTTACCATTAAGATTCCTTTTTTTAAGTTGTTTAATACGTTTTTCATGATTTGGTGTTTTTAACGTTTCACAAGACAAATGTAGAACAGATTTCAAGGTTATAAAACATTAGGATTGACCAATTTATATGCTATTTTATCTGTTATTATTACATTAAATTTTTGTTAAGTCAATATAGCATAGAAAGCGGGTAAATATCCATAATTGATAGAAAGGAAGACCCTCAAAACTAATTGGCAGAAAAAGGATATAACACAAAAGGTTGTGGACTAATTATAAAGGATAAACAAAAGAAGGAAGTGCTATACCAAAAGTTTTGTTCAAAACAAACCACCACCCAACAACGGCCATCAGCTAAAAAAATTGGCAAAAAAAAAGTGAGCCACCACAGCTCACTTTACCAACTAAACTAAATAAGACATTAAACTAATTATTAATGAATTTTGTGAACTCTTTGTTGTCAGAGTTATTTTATATAGAATTTAACTTTTCAAGACTTACGATTGTGATATCAGTAATGTTTTTTATTTACTAACATTCAACGGTACAAAGATATGGTAGAAGTGTAGCTTACAAAACATCTAATTTGACCAGTTTATATGCTATATTAACTGTTAATTAAATGTTAAATGGATGTTAAGTTAAAATAACATACAATCGAGTTAATTAAGGCTATATTTGCATAATAATATATTGTAATTTTGTTTTAAATAAATTTGTAATGATTAATAAAAAACCAACTTTTAGGAAACTGACCCCAAGTTTCGGAAGTTCTATATTAGTTAAGCAACATGTAGAAACCATAGATAAAGACGGCGCTTACTGGCATTTTCATCCAGAATTAGAGCTTATTTATATAAACAAAGGGCAAGGGAAAACACATATAGGAAATCATTTATCCTATTTTAATAATAGTCAATTGATACTTATTGGATCCAATTTACCACATAATGGCTTTACAGACCGCTTAACTGCCAATGGTACCGAAACTACCATACAGTTTAAATCGAACTTTTTAGGTGACGATTTTTTGAATGTACCTGAAATGTCAGCTATAGTATCATTATTTGATAGAGCCAAAAAAGGAATAAGATTTAAAGTAGAGACAAAACAGAAAATAGGCCCGAAAATAGAAAAACTATTAGAACATGGCGGTTTAAAACGTGTTTTGAAATTTTTAGAAATTTTAGACTATTTAGCGAAAACAGATGATTATGCATTGTTAAATGCAGATGGGTTTGCTTTTGAAGCTGAGGCTCAGGATAGCTCGAAAATTGACATTATATTTAAATATGTCAATAAGAATTTTCAAAACCATATCACTTTAGATGAAATAGCCGATGAGGTAAGTATGACGGTGCCAGCGTTTTGTAGATACTTTAAAAAAGCCACCGGAAAAACCTTTACACAATTGGTAAACGAGTATCGTGTGGTGCATGCTACCAAATTGCTTAATGAAAGCCAAAAAAGTATTGCCGATATTTGTTTTGAATGTGGGTTTAATAATTTTTCACATTTCAACAAACAATTTAATGAGATTACAGGCAAAAGTGCCTCGAATTATAGAAAGGAAATAAAGTTAATTATCCAATAATTACATTTAAAGATATTTGGATGGCAGTCGAAACCTCCTTTTTTAGACGATGCCATTCCATTCTTTGTAAAACTGCTCAAGATATAGTTCCATAAAAGCATGCCTTTTAGTAGCTATATCTTTTCCTGTTTTTGTATTCATCTTGTCTTTTAAAAGCAATAATTTCTCATAAAAATGATTGATGCTAGGAGCTGTAGATGTTTTGTATTCTGCCTTAGTCATGGAAAGATGAGGCTTTATTTCTGGGTTATAAAGTTCTCTGTTTTTAAAACCACCATAATTAAAACATCTTGCAATACCAATGGCGCCAATAGCATCCAATCTATCGGCATCTTGAACAACATCCAGTTCTGCAGATTTAAATTTTTGCGCCTCGTTTCCACCTTTAAAAGAGATGTTTTCAATAATGTTTACAACATGCTCAATAACTTGAGAATCGACATTCAGTTTAAATAAAAACTCACGGGCTATTTGCGGTCCCACAGTTTCATCGCCATTATAAAATTTACTATCGGCAATATCGTGTAATAAAGCACCAAGCTCGACAACAAATACATTTACAGGCTCATTTTTAGAGATGAGTAGCGCATTGTTATACACCCTTAGGATATGAAACCAATCGTGTCCACCTTCAGCATTGGCAAGGGTTTCTTTTACAAAATCGATGGTTTTATTTATTATTTCTTTTGAAGTCATAAGGGTATAAAAATAAAAATTCCTTTCGGTTTAGAAAGGAATTTATTAGAAAGTAATTTGATGATATATTATTTGCTATGTTATTTTATAATAGCAGGCTCTACCCATTTAAATTGAAATGAGTTTTGAGGTATTTTAATACGTTCTGATAGTCTGTACATTCTAGCAGGCAATGCCATTAAATAATCTCTGGCTTTTTCGGCTTCATCGCTAAGCCCAGTAATTTTATCTATTTCCCAACGCTTAATTAATTTATCTAAAATATCAACGTAATCGGTCGATGTGTAAACACCAATACGCTGTGCAGTATTGGAAAACTCTTCAAAAGCGGTACTAATTTGGTTGCCCGATTCTCTTAAAAAATGTGCTGGCATGGTAATTTTAAGTTTCATCATATCATGAAACGCCATCATCATTTGGCTGGGATCAACCGTGAAAATGCGTTCTACAAACTCAGAATAGGCATGATGGTGCCTCATTTCGTCTCCAGAAATTATTTGGCACATTTTTGCTAACTGCTTATTGCCACTCTTTTTAGCAATTTTAGCAACACGATTATGCGATATATAGGTTGCCAACTCTTGAAAACTGGTATAAACAAAGTTTTTATAAGGATCTCTATCCGTACCAATATCAAAACCATCGGCAATTAAATACTGGGTTGTTTTTTCAATTTCTTTCATGTTTACACGCCCAGAAAGGTATAAATATTTGTTAAGCACATCGCCATGGCGGTTTTCTTCACCCGTCCAGTGGCGTACCCATTTAGACCATCCGTTACGTTCTACTTGCCCAACACCTTCAACATCCATTAACCAGGATTCGTAGGTAGGCAAAGCTTCTTCGGTAATCATATCACCTACCAAAACCACCCAAAAGTCATAAGGCAATTCTTTTGATAATTCTCTTATTTCGCGTACTTCTTCAAAAAAAGTATCACTTTCAGAATTTGGTAAAAAATCTGTTGGTTGCCATATAGTTTCGATAGGGATTAAATACTTCTGTATTAAAGATTCCACGTCCTTTTCCAAAAACTGCATCACCTCTAGTCTTACATTCTTTAACGACATCTTTATAATTTTTTAATGATTTATATTATTTTTAATAGTAGCTTCAATACTATTAATAAGTTCTTCTTTGTTTACAAAGGTACTAACTTTTAAAGGCTTGTGCACGGTAAAAGCAATATGTGTGCCTAAACCCAATGGAAATTTACCATATTTTAACATTTTCCACGAGTTATTTATGGTAATCGGCACAACAGTCGCAGAAGGGATTTTTTTAAATAGGACTTCTAAGCCTTTGGTTTGAAATGGTTTGGGTTCGCCATTTTTACTTCTAGTTCCTTCAGGAAAAATAACGGCAGAACGTTTGTTGGTTTCAATGTATTCACCAAATTTCATAAGTGCAGGCAAAGATTGTCTGGGGTTTTTCCTATCAATTAAAGCGGCGCCACCATGTCGTAAATTGTAAGACACACTGGGGATGCCTTTGCCTAACTCTATTTTACTAATAAACTTTGGATGGTGCTTACGCATATACCACGTAATAGGGTAAATGTCATGTAAACTCTGGTGGTTCGCAACAATAATTAAAGGTTGATTGGTATCTATTTGGTATGGATTGTTAAATGTAAAACGTGTGCCTAATATATTGGCGCATCGCATGAGGCAAAACTGTAAAGCATCGACACTTTTTTTATGTGCCTGATAACCAAATACATTAAAACAAAACCACTGAATGGGATGAAATATAACCAATGTTAAAAAAAAACATAGGTAATATATAATACTTAAAGGGTATGAAAATAATTTTTGCATGCCCCAAAAATAAACAAAAACAGGTTTTAATAAACAGCTACGCAGGTGTTATTTTCACAATTTACACTGGTTGGAGGCATGGCATAAGCACAATCGGAAGCAATACCCCATTTTTTATTAAAATCAGCTTCCTTTTTATTATAAGTTGCTACCATATTTTCCAGTTTTTCAACGTCTATTGAGGTTGAATATACCAAATAACTCCAAGGGCCACCACAAGGTTTGCTTCCTAAAGCAATAAATTTACACATGGTATTTTCATTACAAACTGAAGTTGCCGCTAAATCCTCAATGGCTTTTTTAGAAGCATTTAATTCTTGCAGTTCATCTTCTTGTGTAGTAGTGGCATCATCTTCACAAGTAAACGCCGTTAAAAATAAACAGGCAGTAAATAAAAGTAGGAGCAACTTTTTCATAGCTTCATTTTTTATTGTTAGATGGTAATTACTGTAAAAGGTTGCGTAATAAAGTAAAAAACCACGACTTGGCCGTGGTTTTGATTTATATTTTCAACTGTCTTCAGTCATCCGTTTTGCTTAACAATACTCGTTATAAGCATCGATAAGGTTTTCTGCAATTAATTCTGCAGGTCTGCCCTCAATGTGGTGACGCTCTAACATGTGCACCAATTCACCATTTTTAAACAGAGCCATACTTGGCGAACTTGGAGGAAATGGTACCATATGACCACGAGCTGCATCAACAGCTTCTTTATCGACACCTGCAAAAACCGTTACAATATGGTCTGGGCGTTTGGTATTTTGTAAACTCATTCTAGCACCTGGGCGTGCATTGGCCGCTGCACAACCGCAAACCGAATTAACGACAACCAACGTAGTCCCTTCTTTGGACAAAGCCGCATCAACAGCCTCGGCAGTATGTAATTCTTCAAAACCAACTTTGGTTAAATCTTCGCGCATTGGTTTTACTAATTCTGCTGGATACATATTTTTTTAAATTTTAATATTAGTATATATAATATACAAAGTTAATCAAAAATCATGCAATAATTAGTATGACGTTCCTTTATAACACTTATGGTGCCATAAGGTCAGGCTATCTGCTATAGCTTTTTTGCTCCCAAAGGGAAGAAAGAATGCTGCTTCAAAGGAAAAGCATTCACGATTTCAAATGTCTCAAAATAATATGCATGAGTAATCCTTAACGTAAAAAACATTGTGATTATTTTGGTTGTAATGAGAATTCAAAAGTTTTTGGTATGACATGGCACTTATCACTGATTAAAGTGATTGGATCACTGGTAAAAGTTTGATAATTAGGTGATGTTACTGTAACAATATAAGTTCCGGGTCGTTCTCCTGCTCCAAAAAAAGAATCAGAACCATAACCAGTCATTAAAGTTTCTTGATGGTTTCCATCAGTAGCTATAACTTCAACATCTGAATTAATTATATTAGACGTTGTAGCATCTTTTAAAGTTATATTTAAACCATAAACAAATTGCTCAGTACAAACTGTTGAATCTGGGGCATCATCTGTTTTACAGGATATAAAACAAATTGATAGTACAGCCAATAAGATGACTATTTTAAAATTCATATACTTTTTTATTTCAAGATGCTAAAAACAGATTAAGGTTGCGTAACAAAATCATTAAAGCATAATTAACAAAAATGGTTTTACACTTAAAAATAAACCTAATTTAAACTGTTTCTTCTTTTAGAAGAATAATTTTATATGTAGGTTTGACAATAATTTATACTTACATGAGTTTTTCAAAATGGATTGGCGCAGCGTTAGGCTGGTCGTTTGGTGGTCCCATTGGTGCTATTTTAGGATTGGCATTGGGGAGTGTTGTAGATGGGGTGTCTAATGGTAACGGAAGTACCGTTTATACAGATTATCCACAACAACGCCCGCAAACACAGGCGGGTGACTTTGAAGTGAGTTTACTTATTTTGGCTTCCATAGTTATAAAAGCCGATGGCAAACAAGATCAACGTGAATTGGATTTTGTGCGCCTACAGTTTGTAAATATGTATGGAAAAGAGCGTGCAAATCATGCCTTTAAGTTATTTAAGGAAATTAGTAAGCAACAAAACATTTCAACCAGACAAGTATGTTTGCAAATTAGACAAATGATGCAGCATGCATCGCGTTTGCAACTTGTTCACTTTTTATTCGGAATTGCCAAAGCCGATGGTTTGGTCACCGATGATGAGGTGCACCAAATTTATACCATTGCAGGTTATTTGGGTATTAGCCATAACGATTACGAGAGCATCAAAGCCATGTTTTATAAAAGTGCCGATAGCGCCTATAAAATATTGGAAATTGATAAAACAGCTACCAACGACGATATTAAAAAAGCCTACCGAAACATGGCTAAAAAGTACCACCCTGATAAAGTGATTCATTTAGGAAAAGAACACCAGCAAGGTGCCGAGGAAAAATTTAGAAAAGTGCAAGAAGCTTACGAGCAATTGCAGAAGGAGCGGGGGTTTTGATTTATATGATATTATCTCGGATACTATTTTATTTGAAGTCGTTTTACAATGACCTTTTATCGTCCCTTGTTAATATTATTGATTTTCAAAAACAACTGTAGACTGTTCACTGTTCACTGTTAATTGAACCGTTCTCCCCAATATCAAAGCCCGATTATCTTTTTCGTGTCCTGCCGGCATGTTAAAGGCAATTGGGAAATTGTATTCTGCCAAAGCGTCTAAAATAAGTTGTTTTGTGGAACTTCCCCAAAGCGTTGTATTCTTTCTGACTTTAGTAATGTCTCCGACTAAAACGCCTTTGCAATTATCAAAATACCCCGCACGTTTTAAACTTTGTAACATACGATCTAAATGGTAATGGTATTCGCCAATTTCTTCAATAAATAAAATTTTACCAGACGGATCAATACTCGTTTTAGATCCCAACATACTATATAAAATACTTAAGTTTCCACCAATTAGTTGTCCAGTAGTTGTGCCTGTTTTGTTATACTTAGAACCCTCCAAAGTGTAAGCTAAAGCGTTGCCAAAAAGCGCTTCTTTAAAAGTTGAAATGCTTTCTTTAATGGTGTTGGCGTCATCTTGTAAACTAGTACACATTATGGCATGTAAACTTTCAAAACCTTCATTATGGAGTTGATTGTGAAGTGCGGTAATATCAGAATATCCAATAATCCATTTTGGGTGTTTTTTAAATTCAGTATAGTTCAATTTATCTAAAATCCGTACGGTGCCGTAACCCCCACGAGCGCACCAAATGGCACTAATTTTCGGATCGTCCATAGCTTTTTGTAGGTCTTCATAACGCTCCTCATCAGTTCCTGCAAAATGGTTATTTTGGTTAAACACGTTTTTACCAACTTCTACAAATAAGCCCCAACTTTTAAGTAGGTTTTTGGCTTTTTCAATTTCGGCAGTTCGGTTTTTTAGAATGCCCGATGGTGCAACAATGGCAACGGTATCGCCTGTTTTTAAGTAAGGTGGACGCATTAAAGTAGTCGTTTTGTTTAAGTTTGTGTTTTGTGCCGTAATAGCTGTATTTCCAAATAAAAAAACAGCACAAAGTAGGATTGTGATTAATGTGATTCTAGACATAATGTAAATGTACATTTTTTTTCTAAATCGCAGTCAAATTGTGTACTTTTGCGGCTTTAAATAAAGTATTCTAAAATACTTTGTACCCTTGAGCATTATCAAAAATGAAAATATATTTTATTTGAAGATAAAAGCGCAGCTTGCGAGAGGTTTTTAAATTTGGTCTCGACTGCGCTCGGCCTGACATTAGTTTTAAAATGATGAACAAACCAAAACGATACACTATTACCTCTGCATTACCTTACACCAACGGTCCCATACACATTGGACATTTAGCAGGAGTGTATGTGCCAGCCGATATTTATGCACGCTATTTACGCTTAACAGGAAACGATGTGGTTTTTATTGGTGGAAGTGATGAACATGGCGTACCCATTACCATTAAAGCCAAAAACGAAGGCGTATCTCCCCAAGACGTAGTTGATAAATACCATGCTATTATAAAACAATCATTTCAGGAATTTGGTATTTCGTTTGATAATTACTCACGGACATCGGCTAAAATTCATCATGAAACGGCCTCAGAATTTTTTAAAACCTTGTACGATAAAGGAGCGTTTATTGAAGAATCCACCGAGCAATTGTACGATGAAAAAGCCAACCAATTTTTAGCTGATAGATTCGTTACAGGAACCTGCCCAAAGTGTGGCAACGAGGAAGCTTATGGCGACCAATGCGAAAAATGTGGAACGAGTTTAAATGCTACCGATTTAATAAACCCGAAGTCGGCATTAACAGGCAATGTACCAACATTAAAAGAAACCAAACACTGGTTTTTACCTTTAGATAAGCATGAAACGTTTTTACGGGAATGGATTTTAGAAGGGCATAAAAAAGATTGGAAACCGAATGTATACGGACAAGTTAAATCGTGGATTGATGATGGTTTGCGCCCTCGTGCGGTAACCCGTGATTTAGATTGGGGTATTCCAGTACCGGTTAAAGGAGGTGAAGGTAAGGTGCTGTACGTGTGGTTTGACGCACCTATTGGCTATATTTCATCAACTAAGGAATGGGCACAACGTGAAGGAAAAGATTGGGAACCTTATTGGAAAAGTGATGATACCAAATTGGTACACTTTATAGGAAAGGACAATATCGTATTCCACTGTATTATTTTCCCTGCGATGTTAAAGGCCGAAGGCAGTTATATTTTACCGGAAAATGTGCCAGCTAACGAGTTTTTAAATTTAGAAGGTAATAAATTGTCGACCTCAAAAAATTGGGCAGTTTGGCTACCTGAATATCTTATAGAATTTCCTGGGCAGCAGGATGTTTTGCGTTACGCCTTGACCGCCAACGCGCCCGAAACAAAGGATAATGATTTTACTTGGAAAGATTTTCAAGCAAGAAATAATAACGAATTGGTGGCCATTTTTGGAAACTTCATTAACCGAGTGGTGGTGTTAACCAATAAATATTATAACGGCATCGTGCCTGCTCCTAATGAATTATCGCAAGTAGATGAGGAAACGTTGGCAGCAGTAAAAGCATATCCAGACGTGATTTCTAGTTCTATTGAACGTTACCGTTTTAGAGAAGCGCAAACAGAACTTATGAATTTGGCGCGCCTTGGAAACAAGTATCTGGCCGATGAAGAACCTTGGAAAGTTATAAAAGTAGATGAGGCACGCACACAAACGATTATGTATGTGGCATTGCAAATAGCATCTGCTTTAGCTACGTTAAGCGAACCCTTTTTGCCGTTTACTTCTGATAAATTGAAGAAAATTCTTAATCTTAAATCGAACCAAAATAATGGAAACGCTAGTCATGCTGAGCTTGTCGAAGCATCTCAATGGAGCGATGTTTCAATTAAAGAAGTATTGCTTCCCGTTGGACACAAAATAGGTGAAGCCGAATTGTTATTCTCGAAAATTGAAGATGAAACTATTCAATTTCAATTAGATAAATTAGAAGCCAGTAAAAAAGCAAATGCTTCGACAAGCTCAGCACAGGTTCCGCAGCCACAAAAAGAAGAAATCACTTTTGACGATTTTACTAAATTAGATATGCGTGTTGGCACTATTTTAGAAGCTGAAAAAATGCCAAAAGCTAAAAAATTGTTGGTTTTAAAAGTAGATACTGGCATTGATGTACGCACTATTGTTTCAGGAATTGCAGAGAGTTTTACGCCTGAAGAAGTCGTTGGGAAAAAAGTAACTGTTTTAGTAAACCTAGCTCCAAGAGAATTACGTGGTGTAGAAAGTCAGGGCATGATTTTAATGACCGAAACCGCAGAAGGCAAATTGGTGTTTGTAAATCCTGATGATGCTAATGCCATAAATGGATTGCAGATAAGTTAGTTATTTCTTAACTTTACGAAAAACGTAAAATTATGTTATCAAAAAATATAGAAAAAGCACTTAATAACCAGATACGAATTGAAGCCGAATCGTCACAAATATATTTAGCTATGGCGTGTTGGGCAGAAGTAAAAGGTTTAGAAGGTGTAGCTGGATTCATGTACAAGCAATCTCAAGAAGAACGGGATCACATGCTTAAATTGGTAAAGTATGTTAACGAACGTGGTGGGCATGCTCAAGTATCGGCACTAGCCGCTCCAAACGTAACATTTAATTCGTTTAAAGAAATGTTTGAAGAACTTTATAAGCATGAAGTTTTTGTTTCAGAAAGCATTAACGAATTAGTACACATAAGTTTACAGGAAAAAGATTATTCAACTCATAACTTTTTACAATGGTATGTTGCCGAGCAAATAGAAGAAGAAGCCATGGCGCGTACTATTTTAGACAAGATAAACTTGATTGGAGATGACAAAGGAGGCTTGTATTTATTTGATAGGGACATTGTTAATTTAACGGTTAATTCGGCATCAAATCAAAGCCCTCAATAATTTTAACATTTAATCTTATTTAGATTTAATAAAAATAATTATTTTTGCCCGTCATTTATTTATAAATAAGTCTCTTGGGCAAAAAAAAACAAAAAAAAGCGCTAAAAAAACTTGAAAAAGTGGGAATTAAACTCCCAAGTAAAGTAAAGAGTAGCTGCTGTGAAAAATATAGAAAAAGCGGGGACAAGCGTTGTAAAAAATGCCCTTGCTTCGATTTGCTTCAAAAAGTAGCGTAGTTTTCAAAAAAATCTCAATCTTAATAATTTTATAAAAGCAGACTTCAATTTAAATATTGGTCTGCTTTTTGCTTCTTTCAAAAAAAACCATTAATCAAAATATACGATGAAATCAGTTGCCTTAAGCACGTTTGCAATACTTGTACTATTTACAAATTGCAATACTTCTAAAAAAGTAGCTCAAACAAATTCTGAAGAGCTTACACCCGAAATGAATATAATAAAGGATCCTGTTTCAATTGAAAATATTAAATGGAAGTTGGTAACATTAATGGGTAAAGATGTAAGTGATAAAAAAGCATTCATCATGTTTTCAAACGAAGACAATAAGGTTTTTGGTCATGGCAGTTGCAATAACTTTAGTGGTACTTACCAATTTAAAGAAGGTAACCAAATAACACTGTCTAAAATAACTGCTACTTTAATGGCATGTATTGATATGGAGGTGGAAAATCAATTTATGGCTGTTTTAGAAAAAGCAGATAACTATTCACTTAATGGTAGCACCATGACTTTAAACAAAGCAAAAATGGCACCCTTAGCTATTTTTAAAGCTGTTAAAATAGAATAAATTTTATTTTGTTGCATATTGAAAGGTGCAGTGTAATGAATGTCAATATTTAAATCAGCTTCCCTTATCGACAAATGACAAAAGTGGGAATTTTATAATCAAAATTAATAATTTTATAACAAAAATATAAGAACAGAGTTGCATCTTTGTATTGTAATTAAATTCAAAATTCATGAAAAAGTTAATTCTATTATTCGTTGCAATAAGTTTAATAAGTTGCGGGGCTTCTAAAACCGTAAGAGTATCTAAAAAAGTTATTAAAGGCGATTGGGTGTTAAGTTCAATAAACTATAGCCAAACGGGAACTTACAATGTTACGTTGTTTAACGATGCTTCTAAGACTTGTTTTGAAGGCAGTACATGGCAATTTGTTCCTAACAACAATACAGGAGTTTATACCATTAACGATGCCAGTTGTCCAACAGGGGAAAGACATTTTGTATTTACAATTCAAGAAGTAGATGCAGAAACAGGTTTGTATGACTTTTTGCTTAAGCCTACTAATGAAAAGTATAAATCGGAAACCAATCAAGGTTTTAGATTGAAACTTTCTGCTTTATCAGAGTATGACATGCAGTGGCAGCAATCGGTAAATGTTTCAGGTAACTCGTTTACCATAAATATGAATTTTTCAAAAAAATAAAAACAGATGAAACACCTATGAGAAAAAGCTTCACACACGAGCATGATTATTCAGGGTGTTCCATCTGACAATTAAAAAACAATAAATATAAACAGATGAAAACAATTATAAATAAAGCAGGAATTTTACTTTTTACACTTGTTGTAGCTATAAGTTTAACAAACTGTAAAGCAATTCAAAACGCAAATAATAAACAAAAAGGAGCTGTTATTGGTGCTACTGGTGGCGCTATTTTAGGAGCTATTATTGGGAACAATGTTGGTAAAGGAGGTAATGGTGAATTAGGTGCTGTTATTGGAGGTGTCGTTGGAGGTACCGCAGGGGTACTTATTGGTAATAAAATGGATAAACAGGCCCAAAAAATTGAAGAAGAAATACCTGGAGCACAAGTAGAGCGTGTTGATGATGGTATCGTGGTAACTTTTGATGAAGGTAGTGGCGTGTATTTTGATACTAATAAATACAATGTTAACACGGCATCACAAACCACGTTAAATAAACTAATTGGTGTTTTTAAAGAGTATCCAGATACTAATATTTTAGTTGTTGGACACACCGATAGCCAAGGAGCGGAAGATTATAACATGACGCTTTCTAAAAATAGAGCATATGCGGTAACGAATTACTTATCTAATAATGGTATATCTAAAGGAAGATTAACAACCAATTGGTTTGGTGAAACGCAACCAATGCATGACAATTCAACTGCTGAAGGACGTGCTAAAAACAGACGTGTAAACGTAGCTATTTTGCCTAATGAAAAAATGATTCAAGAAGCTAAAGAACAAGCAGGAAATTAATTATTCTTAATATAAATTTGTATAAATCTCGTTTTCAATGTTAATTTGAAAACGGGATTTTTCATTTAAAACAAACTTAATGAACCAATTATTAGATTTTATAATTTCACACACACAACTTCCAAAAGTTTCCATAAAAAATACGGTTGAATTACTAAATGAAGATTGTACCATTCCGTTCATATCACGTTACCGAAAGGAGCGGACAGGTAATTTAGATGAGGTGCAAATTGGTGATATTGTAAAGTATAAAGAACAATTTGAAGCTCTAGAAAAAAGAAAAACAGCCATTTTAAAAGCCTTGGAAGAACAAGAGGTGTTAACTTCCGAACTAAAGCAAAAAATTGAAGCAGCACAAGATGTAACGACGCTTGAAGATTTATACTTGCCATTTAAGAAAAGCCGAAAAACGAAAGCGGAAACGGCAAGACAAATGGGACTTGAACCTTTGGCAAAAATTATAATGAGTCAAAATGCCAATGATGTTGAATCACTAGCGTTTAAATATGTGAAAGGTGAAGTAACTTCGGTAGAAGATGCTCTAGAAGGTGCACGCCATATTATTGCCGAATGGATTAATGAACGAACCGATATTCGTAACAACATTCGCAAGCAATTGGAACGTTTTGCAATGATTTCCACGAAAGCAGTGAAATCGAAAATGGATGATGAAAACGCTCAAAAATTCCGGGATTATTTTGATTGGGAAGAGTCTTTAAGCAGAATTCCATCACATAGGTTACTTGCCATTTTAAGAGCCGAAAGTGAAGGTTTTATTAAATTGAAAATCGATATTGATAATGACAAAGCTTTAGCTAAAATTGAAGATAGAATAATTCGTTCTAACAATGAGTGTTCAAAACAAATTCAATTGGCCATTCAAGATGCTTACAAACGTTTGTTGTTGCCATCGTTAAGTAACGAAGCGCTTCAAAATGCCAAGGAAAAAGCAGATGCGTCTGCTATTTCGGTATTTGCAAAAAATTTAAAACAGTTACTCTTAGGGTCACCATTAGGAGAAAAACGCATATTGGCAATTGATCCCGGTTTTAGAACTGGCTGTAAAGTGGTATGTTTGGATGCACAAGGCGGCTTGTTGTATAACGAAACCATTTATCCGCACCCACCTAAAAGCGATACGTTTGGGGCGATGAAAAAAATAAGTTCACTTACAGAAGCATATCAAATCGAAGCCATTGCTATTGGAAATGGAACAGCATCACGAGAAACAGAAGCGGTTATTAGAAAAATCCATTTTAAGAATGATGTGCAAGTGTTTGTAGTAAGTGAAGCAGGCGCCAGTATTTATTCGGCTTCTAAAATTGCACGTGACGAATTCCCAAATTATGATGTTACCGTTCGTGGCTCGGTATCTATCGGACGCCGCTTGCAAGACCCGTTGGCAGAATTGGTTAAAATAGATGCCAAATCGATTGGAGTGGGGCAATACCAGCATGATGTAGACCAAACCAAACTTAAAAAAGAGTTGGATGTGGTGGTTGAAAGTTGTGTGAATGCTGTTGGAGTAAACATCAATACCGCCAGTGCTAGTTTGTTAAGTTATGTTTCGGGTATTGGTCCAAAACTAGCCGAAAATATAGTGAGTTATAGAGACGAAAACGGTGCTTTCACTTCTAGAAGCGATATTAAAAAGGTACCTCGCTTGGGTGGAAAAGCCTTTGAACAAGGTGCAGGTTTTTTAAGAATTAAATTGGCTTCAAACCCGTTGGATGATTCTGCGGTACATCCAGAAAGTTATGCCATAGTTGAAAAAATGGCGAAAGATTTGGGTAAAAGCGTTCAAGATTTAATCGGAAATAAAGACCAGCTTAAAAAAATAGATTTAAAAAAATACTGTACAGATTTAGTTGGGCTACCTACACTTCAAGACATTATAAACGAACTGGAAAAGCCAGGCTTAGACATACGTGAGCAAGCCAAAGTGTTTACTTTCAATCAAAACATTAAAACCATTAGCGATTTACACGTGGGACAACTTCTTCCGGGTATAGTAAACAATATCACTAATTTTGGATGTTTTGTAGATGTTGGTATTAAAGAAAGTGGGTTAATACATGTGTCTAACTTGTCCGATTCTTTTGTTTCAGACGTTAATGAGCATGTAACCCTGCATCAACAAATTATAGTAAAAGTTTTGGAGATTGATATTCCGCGAAAGCGTATTCAGTTAAAATTGCATAAATAAGTCACTTGAATTAGGGACAAAACGTATTGAGTTTTTTGTAATTAAGTAAAAGAAATAGCCACAAATACACGAATGCTTTTTCATATTCGTGTATTTGTGGCTTAAATTTAAACATTAAAAAGCTAAATCTAAGAAGCTATTTTAGCCATTTGAGGCTCTGATATGGCTTTTTTAATCAATACATGCCATTTTTCAATACGTTGTAATTCAAAATCTTCGTTTAAATCATCATCTATATTAAAAAAGGTAATGATAAGATTGGGCCTAGTCGATGATTTATAAATAAATTCTAAACCTAAACTTTTTAGAGAAAGTGATTTATTTGCACCGTTATTATAGCTTTTAATTATGTTGCACTGTTTAATATCATTTGAGTTGATATTATTAATAACACTGGATTTATCTGAGTTAAATTTTATGTAGGTTATGATCTTATTATCGTTGCTAATACCAATAAAATTTTTACGCCAAACTTCTTTTAGGTTGTATACCAACCCATTATTTTTTATTAAGACATTGGCTTGTTTTTTTATACTAACGGCGTTTTTTGTTCCGTTATAAATAAACAAAATAAAAGGAAGGAATACGCTCAAAACTAAAAGCGTAGAAATAATTACTAATGAGGTTTTCATCTGGTATGTTTTAAATTAATTTTTTTGAAGAACTCACCTTGACTTTTTTGATTGAAGCGAAAATATCCTTTGCGCAAGCTGGCTCGTTCACTAAAATAACCCACTGGGTTATTTTTATACGCTCCGTCCAGTTCCAGATTTTAGCTTTTTAGCACTTCATAGCGGCGCTACGGAGTAAAAAAATAGGTAAAATCTGGGGCAAAAAGATCATTTTGCAGCCAATTGAAAAAAGTCAAGATGAGTTCGAATAGATTTAAGGCACGCCATTAAATATTTAATGACTGCGTTTTGGTCAAATACAACAAAAATTAAAGGCTACAAGAACGAATGAAACGGATAAATAATGCTCCGGGGAGTTAAATTTAAATCGAGAAAATCACACACTTTTAAATACTGTAAATCACTTTCAAAAACCACTTCGTTTATAGGGTTTTTTGAATAGAAGTGGTTTTCGTTACTGGGTTCTTTTTCCTTGTCAAAACTTACTAATTCTTGAAAAGAATTGTTGGTAATAACGGCTAAGGCATTAAAAGAATAATCAATTTTAAGATCGTGTGTAGATGTCGTTTTTTTTAAAGCTAAATCACCTTCAGATTCATAAAGGAACAAGGCGAATAAACTTAACGCAAGCGTTAAAAGTAAACTGTTAAACTTTAGCATTTAATAAAAATTACAAAGTGTAAATGTATAAATAAAGCCTGTTAAAAAAATAATAAAATTTTAAAACAAAAAATGCGAACCAAAAAAGATTCGCATTTCATTTTATAAAAATAGGTACAAATTATTTATTCATGTTTTTCATTTCTTCGGTAAAAGTATCTAAATCAACACCATTACTTACTAAAGTTAAGGCTTTGTCAACAACGTATTTTACGTTTTCAGGATGAAACCCTAAACCTACACCAATTTTTCTAAGTAAAATTTCCTCATTATCACCTTTAATGTGATCCACATACACGATACGAGCCAAATCGTACAAACGTTCTAAACGTCTGTCATAATCGTATGGCGGATTAATGGGGTGTGATTTGTAGTCCTTTAAAATTAAGGCATAATCGGCATCGCTAATATCTAAATTACGAGCTAATCGGTCTAAAAACGCTTTTTCATCATCCGAAATAACACCATCATCCATGGCTACGCGTACAATAGCGGCAAAATGATCTTCATTTCGCTTTTTAAATCCACTATCAAATAAATCTGAAAACGACATACATTTTTTTTTTGTGGTGCAAACCTACATATTTTTTTCGTTTTTTTATACGAACTTATCTTGACTTTTTGTTTTTAACCGAAAATGAGATAAAATTTATACAGATGAGGCAGTTTTTGCAAGGCATAGTATTACTGTGCATAAAAAAAGTAACGAAATATGGATAAATTTTAGCCATTCCTGCCTGCCGGCAGGCAGGTTTTAGGAAATAAAAGTCAAGATGAGTCATATATGTTAAAGCGAAAACAAAAAAATATTAAAACAATTCCTTTAACTAAGTTAATCAATAAAAATCATTTTTAAAATAGTATTAAATTCTTTTTTTAGCATTGCTCTGCTTGTGGGAGGTCATGCTTTTTATTTCAATCTTTTTAAAAGTGCCATTTCCATCGTAAATGCGAAGCATTCACGATTTCATTAATTTAAAAGGAGAAAGGAAAAGGGTGTTTTATTGCGGTTATTTCAAAGCTTAAATAGTATAAAGCAAAAAACATTTTTAATTTATAGCAAAACATTTTTAAAATAAGAAGTGGTTTAAACTTTTTCGATTGAAGCGAAAATCAGTCATTTTTTGTTCAATCGAAGCCTTTTTAGAGTTGCATAGCATCGCTACGGAAAGAAAAAAAGATGTAGAGTGGGCAAAAAAGGGCGATTTTTTAGCCAATTGGAAAAAGTTTAAACCACTTCTAATTCTAAACTGTATCTTTGCAATCTTAAAACCATATTGTTAGGTGAGTAAAACCACACTTTCTCAAACCTATGCTCAGACTTTGCAAACGCAAAATCTGCAAAATTCTATTGCCCAAACTATAGGTAGAACACATTTAAAGGGACTTGCGGGCTCTTCATTTTCCTTTGTAATTTCAAGTGTTTTTAATCATAATGACTTACCATTTTTACTTGTTTTTAACGATAAGGAGGAAGCAGCGTTTTACCTAAACGATTTAGAACAACTATGTAACGATAAAGACGTGTTGTTTTATCCGGGAAGTTACCGTAGGCCTTATCAAATAGAAGAAACCGATAACGCTAATGTACTACTACGAGCCGAGGTTTTAAACCGTATCAATTCCCGTAAAAAACCAGCCATAATTGTTACCTATCCTGATGCATTATTCGAAAAAGTAGTAACTAGGAAAGAGCTGGAACGCCATACTTTAAAAATTTCGGTAAACGATAAATTATCTATCGATTTTGTAAATGAAGTCTTGTTTGAGTATCAGTTTAAACGTGTCGATTTTGTTACCGAACCAGGTGAGTTTTCAGTTCGTGGTGGGATTGTAGATGTGTTTTCATTTTCAAATGATGAGCCTTACCGTATCGAGTTTTTTGGTGATGAGGTTGATAGTATTAGAAGCTTTGATGTGGAAACCCAGCTTTCAATAGAGCAAATTAAAAAAATTAATATCATCCCCAATGTAGCCAATAAATTACTGCAGGAAAGTCGCCAGAGTTTTTTGCAATACATGGCTCAAAAAACGGTGGTGTGTTTTAAAAATGTCGATCTGTGCTTTTCAAGGATAGATGATTTTTACTCAAAGGCCGAAGAGGCTTTTAAAACCCTATCTTCAGATATTAAACATGCTGAACCCGAAGAATTATTCTGTAATTCAACCGTATTAAAAAAACAGTTATTAGATTTTTCAATTGTCGAATTTGGTTCAACGGCATTTTTCAATAATGCATCAGGTAGCATGATTTCCTTCAACACAACACCGCAACCTTCCTTCAACAAACAATTCGATTTGTTAATTGAAGATTTAAATACCAATTACGATAAAGGATACACCAATTATATTGCCTGCGTAAGCGAACAACAAGCAAAACGTTTTCACGATATTTTTGACGATTCGCATTTGGAAGTGAAGCCATATAAAACTATTGTACTGTCGTTACATCAAGGCTTTATAGACCATGATAACCAAATAGTTTGTTATACCGACCACCAAATTTTTGAACGTTATCATAAGTTTCATGTTAAAAATGGCTATGCCAAAAAGCAAGCCATAACTTTAAAAGAACTTACTAATTTAGATATTGGCGATTACGTTACACATATCGATCATGGTATTGGGCGCTTTGGTGGACTTCAAAAAATAGATGTTGAAGGCAAAAAACAAGAAGCCATTAAGTTAATTTATGGAGAGCGTGATGTGTTATATTTAAGCATTCACTCGTTACATAAAATCACCAAGTTTAATGGTAAAGATGGAAAACCACCAAAAATTTACAAACTTGGTAGTGCCGCTTGGAAAACACTTAAAGAAAAAACAAAATCTAGGGTTAAACACATTGCGTTTAATCTTATAAAACTATACGCCAAGCGAAAAACTGAAAAAGGCTATCAATACAATCCTGATAGTTACATGCAACACGAACTGGAGGCGTCGTTCATTTATGAAGACACACCCGATCAAAGTACTGCTACCGCCGATATTAAAGCAGATATGGAAAGTGAGCGTCCTATGGACAGGTTGGTTTGTGGGGATGTGGGTTTTGGTAAAACAGAGGTTGCCATTCGAGCGGCATTTAAAGCAGTTGATAATGGTAAACAAGTAGCTGTTTTGGTACCAACCACTATTTTGGCATATCAACATTCCAGAACCTTTGCAGAACGGTTAAAGGATTTTCCTGTAACAGTCGATTATGTAAACCGTTTTAGAACTGCTAAAGAAAAACGTGAAACGCTTGAGAATTTAGAAAATGGCAAGGTCGATATTATTATTGGAACCCATCAACTGGTAAATAAAACCGTAAAATTTAAGGATTTGGGTTTGCTAATTGTTGATGAAGAGCAAAAATTTGGCGTTGCCGTAAAAGAAAAGCTAAAAACTTTAAAAGATAATGTCGATGTATTAACCTTAACTGCTACACCTATACCTAGAACACTTCAGTTTAGTCTAATGGCGGCGCGCGATTTATCGGTTATTACCACACCGCCACCAAATAGATATCCTATTGAAAGTCATGTTATTCGTTTTAATGAAGAAGCTATTCGTGATGCGGTAAGTTATGAAATTGAGCGTGGTGGACAAATTTTCTTCATTCACAACCGCATAGAAAATATAAAAGAAGTGGCTGGCTTGATTCAACGCTTGGTGCCCGATGCTAAAATAGGCATTGGTCATGGGCAAATGGAAGGTAAAAAGTTAGAGGAACTCATGTTGGCATTTATGAATGGTGCTTTTGATGTATTGGTAAGTACCACTATTGTTGAAAGTGGGTTGGATGTGCCCAATGCCAATACTATTTTCATAAATAATGCCAACAATTTTGGACTAAGTGATTTGCATCAAATGCGTGGTCGCGTAGGGCGTAGTAATAAAAAGGCTTTTTGTTATTTTATAACCCCAGAATATTCGGCAATGACCGATGATGCCCGAAAGCGTATCACCGCATTAGAGCAATTTACAGAATTGGGTAGTGGTTTCAATATTGCTATGAAAGATTTAGAAATTCGTGGTGCGGGTGATTTATTAGGGGGAGAACAAAGCGGATTTATAAACGAAATAGGATTTGATACCTACCAAAAAATATTAAATGAAGCCATTGAAGAGCTCAAAGAAAATGAGTTTAAGGATTTATATGAAGACCATGCTATTGAAAAAGTCTATGTGAAGGATGTCACTATCGATTCGGATTTTGAACTGCTGTTTCCAGACGATTACGTGAATAACATTACCGAACGATTAAGTCTATATTCCAAACTTAATGAAATAAAAACCGAACCCGAATTACAAAAATTTGAAACTGAATTAATAGATCGTTTTGGAGAATTGCCAAAAGAAGTAGTTGATTTGTTAAACAGTGTCCAAATAAAGTGGATTGCAACCAAAGCAGGATTTGAGAAAATTGTAATGAAGCAAGGCAAGCTTATAGGCTATTTTATAAACGATCAGCAAAGTGGTTTTTACCAAAGCAGTAATTTTACACGTGTATTACAGTTTGTTCAATCTAACTCAAACAGCTGTAAAATGAAAGAGAAACAAACAAGAAACGGCTTGCGCTTAATGCTAACTTTTGAAAATATTAAATCGGTAAAACAAGCTTTAAAAGTGTTACAACCTATTGTGGTGTAATTATTGTTCTAAAATAAAAACCCAGAAGCTTTGAAAATCAGAAACTTTGCAGCTTTGAAACTTAAAAAAAACTTAAAACCATGTTATCTAAACTAGTTGCTTTATTAATGTTATTACCAAGTATTCTTTTGGCGCAACACACCATTAAAGGTGTGTTTTCTCCAGCCAAAGATTATGAAGTGGTTTTATTATACAAAGTAACGCCAACAGTGTCTGATTATATTACAAATGCGAATGTTCAAAAGGACGGGAGTTTTCAATTTAAATTAGATGCTTCAGCTCCAGCAGGCATATACAGAGTGGTTTATGCGGTTCCGCAAGAAGACTTTAATTTTGATGTTATTTACAATGGAAAGGAAGATGTTACACTTACTTTTAATTCTGAAACTGGTATTTCGTTTAAATCATCAATAGAGAATAAATTACTGGCATCCTATACTAGTAGTATGTCTGCCATAACCCAAAGTATCAGTAATTATTTTAGAGAAGACAGTAAAGACACTTTGGCTTTAAAGGCTATTTTTAAAAAGCAACGAGAAACGCAAATTCAGTATGAAAAACAGGCTGATAATACCATTGCCCTACATTTTATAAAAGCAAATAAACCATACATACCCAAAAAGTATGAAGATGTTAAAACCTATGTAAAGAATTTGAAAACCCATTATTTTGATAACATAGATTTTAATAGCAAAACACTTCAAAGTTCTAGTTTTTTACAAGAGCGCATGCTTAATTATGTGTTTGGGGTATCGGCTGAGGGTAAAGACAACATTACCAATTACAAAAGCAATATTGATGTATTTTGCAATGCCATAAAAACAGTTCCAGCAAGCATTAAGCGTATTTTATTGGTAGACTTGTGGCAAGAAATGGTAGATTTAAGGTTAGAACCTGTCGCAAATCATATTTCTAAAAACTATTTATTAGATATTGCAAATCAGTTAAAAGATAAAGAGCTTATAGATGCCTTAACGCGTTACAACAACCTGTCTATTGGTCATAAAGCCCCTGATTTTTCTTTTGTAATTGAAAAAGACAACAAAAAAGAAACTAAAAAATTAAGCGAATTAAATAGTGCCGAAAAGTATATCATTGTTTTTTGGAGCAGTACCTGTTCACATTGTTTAGAAGAAATTCCGCAATTACAAAAATTTATTAAATCCCGTGCTAAGGATAAACTTAAGGTCATTGCCATAGGTTTGGAAGACGATAATAAAGTATGGAAAGAAAAAATTAAAAGCTACCCAGAATTTATTCACGTACTTGGGTTAGGCAAATGGGATAATAAAATAGGAAACGATTATGGAGTTACCACAACACCAACCTATTTTGTGCTCGATAAAAACAAGCATATTTTAAAAAAGCCAGAAGATATTGAAGTTTTAAAAACGGTTTTAGGTAAATAGAATGTCATGCTGAACTTGTTTCAGCATTATATTGGTTATTTATGTCCTACCTTAGCAGGAATTAAAAATGATAAAATGCGTTTTCTAAATGTTCTATGTTCAATGTTTTTCCTCTTTTTACAATGGCGATGATATCAAAGCGGACTTCAACATCTAACTCGTTTACCGTTACATATTCATCAACTGCTTTAACCAAACGTTGTATCTGCTTAGGTTTTACAAAATCTTGCGGATTTCCAAAATCGATAGTCGAACGCGTTTTTACTTCCACAATGGCCAAAATAGTGTCTTTTTGCGCAATAATGTCTACTTCGGCTTTATCAAATCTATAATTGCGTTCTAAAATATCATAACCGTTTTTCAACAGAAAATCGACAGCTAGTTGCTCGCCTTTTTTACCAAGTTCGTTGTGTTGTGCCATAAGTTGTTAGCCTCTAAACAGAAAGAAATCTTCTTTCATGTGTTCTATTTGGGCATTTTCATTGGTGATAATATAATCAATTGCTTGAGAGGTGAATTCATTTCCTTTTTCAGTTAAAAAAACAATGTGATTGTTTATGGTAATCATGTTATTTTTTAATGCGAGGTCTAATACCGTTTTCGATCGCACTTTTTGCCAATTAATATGCTCGTTTAAATGATTTACATGACGCTCGCTTTCTTCGCTATGATTCTTTAAATGTAATAAAAAAGTAAGTAAAGAAACTTCGGTGCGTTGTTGTCTTTCTCTGTATAACATGGCAATAATACCTTTACTAGGTGCAAACAAATACACAATAAAAAAGATAATGCCCAACATGGTAGTAATGGAACCTGCTATTGATGCATCTAACCCATGTGCAACCCAGTAGCCTGAAATGGCACTAAAGATTCCAAAAAATATGGCTAAGCCAAGCATTTTCTTTAAATTGGTAGTAAGGAGATAGGCTGTTGCCGCAGGGGCAATCATTAAGGCGACCACCAAAATAGCGCCAACGGCATCAAAAGCGCCAACGGTCGTTATTGAAGAAACCGTCATTAAGCCATAATGCATAATGGCTGGAGAAAAACCTAAGGATGCCGATAGACCGGCATCGAAGGTGCTAATTTTTAATTCCTTAAAAAAGGCAATTAATAGCCCAATAGTAACGGTTAAAATGCTTCCTATAATCCATAACGATTTTGGACCGGCATCAATTCCAGAAATCATGAGCCTATCGAATGGTGCAAATGCGAGTTCCCCTAATAATACGGCATCAACATCTAGATGTACATCGTTGGCATTTTTAGCTATAAGAATAACACCTATGCTGAACAGCGCAGGAAACACTAAGCCTATAGCGGTGTCTTCTTTAACCAAACCTGTTTTTTGAATGCGTTCTACTAAAATTACTGTAATAATTCCTGTTAAAGCAGCTAAAAGAATTAATAGCGGTGAATTTAAATCTTGGGTTATAAAGAATCCAATAACAATTCCTGGTAAAATAGAATGGCTAATAGCATCGCTAATCATGGCCATTTTCCGAAGCACTAAAAATGTTCCAGGAATGGCACAAGCTATAGCTACAAGACTGGCAATTATTTGTATTTCAATTTGTGCATTATTCATGTTCTTGCGATTGCTGGTTGTATAAATTAGCTGCTGTTTTATAACCTTGTTCGGTTAAGCTCCACATATTACCATCGAGCGTTACATAATTTTTATCTACTAATTTTTGGAGCGTACCTTTTGTAAAACCATGGAAGTTATTCAATATTTTAATGGCATGCGGATGTGATATGTTATCGTGATTTTCTGCAATACGATACATGAAAGACAATGTTTTATGAAGCTCTAAATCGTGACGGTTTTTAATGAAGCGAATTTGCCTAAACAGTAAACCTCGGTTAGGAGAAAAGATAAAAGAGGCCAAAACAAAAACACTGGCAACAATAACAATTACCGGACCCGTAGACAGATTGTTCTGGCTGGCACTAATGGCTGTGCCAACAACACCGGAAAAGGCACCAAAAGCAGCTGCGAGTATTACCATGGTACTTAAACTGTTTGTCCATTGTCGTGCAGCAGCAGCAGGCGCTAAAAGCATGGCACTCATTAATACCACACCGACTGTTTGCAAGCCTAAAACAATAGCCAATACTATGAAACAGGTGATTAAAACATCAATTGTTTTTGTGTTAAACCCTAAGGTTTTGGTATAATCGGCATCAAATAATAGTATTTTAAATTCTTTCCAGAATAGTAACATGATGATTAGACAAATACTGGTAACTATAGTCATTAACCAAACATCGCTTTCAACTAGGGTGGCGGCTTGCCCAAATAAATATTTGTCTAAACCTGCTTGGTTGGCATTAGGCTGTTTTTGAATAAAGGTGAGCAGTAGCATTCCAAATCCGAAAAAGACAGATAGGATTAAGCCCAAAGCGGTATCCGATTTTAAATGTGTTTTGGTAATAATTCCTCGTATCCAAAACGTGCCTATAAGTCCACTAATTAAAGCTCCCAAAAGTAATACATGGCTATCTTTAATACCAGTGATTAAAAAGGCAATAGCTATTCCGGGAAGCGCAGCATGCGAAATGGCATCGCCAAGTAAGCTTTGTTTTCTTAATACAGCAAAACTGCCCAACATGCCTGTTATAGCCCCAAGAATTGCAGTGCCAAGCGTAATGGTGCGAAGTGTGTAATCACTTATTAGGAGTTCTATGTAGTCTTTTAGTTCTATGATTTTTAGAGTTTTATTTTGAGATATTTTGATGAGCTCCTGAATCAAGTTCAGGATGACATTTAAAATTTTATTCCTGAATACTTACTTTATAGTTAATACCATAGGTTTTTGTTAGGTTGTCATCATTAAAAATATCCTTTACGGGGCCTGTGGCAATTTTTTTAACGTTTAAAAAAGTTACCCAATCAAAATATTCCGGTACGGTTTGTAAATCGTGGTGTACTACAATAACTGTTTTGCCGGCTTTGCGTAATTCTTTTAAGATATTGATAATGGCAATTTCTGTAGTAGCATCGACACCTTGAAAAGGCTCATCCATAAAATAGATGGCGGCATCTTGAACCAAAGCTCTAGCTAAAAAAATACGTTGCTGCTGTCCGCCAGAAAGCTGACTAATCTGTCTGCCTTTAAAGGATAGCATGCCTACTTTTTCCAAAGCTTCCAAAGCTGCTTTCTTTTCTTTTTGTCCAGGACGTTTTATCCAACCCAAACTGCCGTAAGTTCCCATCATAACCACGTCTAAAGCGGTTGTTGGAAAGTCCCAATCTACACTACCTTTTTGAGGCACATAAGCCACAAGGTGGCGTTGTTTGTTGTATGGCTTACCGTAGATGGAAATACTTCCTGCAATGGGTTTTAAAATGCCTAAAATAGATTTTATAAGGGTTGATTTTCCCGCGCCGTTAGGACCTACAATAGCCATGAGTACACCTTCGGGAATTTCTAGATCGATATCCCAAAGTACAGGCTTGTAATTGTATGCTACCGTTAAATCGTCTACTTGTACGGCTATATTTTTACTCATATTATTGTTTTTAGCAGGAATGGCTTCTAATTAATTCAAATAATTCCCCGAAGGCCTTGCCTCGGGGTATCCAATTCACCTCTCCTTTGGAGAGGTCAGAACTGCCCGAAAAGGCAGTTCTGGGTGAGGTAAAATACAAAATTTCGGTTTTTGCCCCAGAGGTCAAAATGAAACATGCGAAATACCTCTATGGCTTTGACTCGAGGATAGTCTGTTTCAAGAAATTTTTTATTTCTATTTTAATGCATTCACTATTGTGTTTACATTGTATTTAAACATACCAATATAGGTGCTTTCAACTGTTCCTGCGCTTCCTAAAGCATCAGAATAAAGAGTTCCACCAATGGCAACATGATGATTTTTAGAATTTACAGCTGCCTGAAGCGCTTCAATAGTGCGTTTAGGAACCGAGCTTTCAACAAAAATAGCTTTCACTTGGTGTTCAATAATAAAGGAAGCTAGTTTTTGAACATCTTGTACACCGGCTTCGGTAGCTGTTGAAATACCCTGTAAGCCTACTACATTAAACCCATATTCTTTTCCAAAATAACTAAAGGCATCATGTGCCGTTACTAAAATACGTTTATCTTTTGGAAGTGTATCGATAATGGATTTTATTTCTATCTCCAACTGGTTAAGTTGCTCGATATAGCGTTTCCCATTTGCTTCAAACGCGCCTTTGTTTTCGGGGCTGGCTTCCGATAAGGTTTTAACTACATAATTGGTTATGGTTTTCCAATAACCGATGTTAAACCAAATATGTGGATCGTAATTTCCTTGAAAATATTCAGAACTAATAAGAGTTTTAGCATCTAAGGCATCTGAAACTGCAATGGTTTTTATGTTTTGGTGTGCCATTTTTTCAAACACTTCAACGAGCTTACCTTCTAAATGCAGTCCGCCATAAAAGATAATATCGGCATTGACCAGTTTTGTGACATCACCCTCACTCGCTTTATATAAATGTGGGTCGACACCGCTTCCCATAAGGCCTTGCACGTTTATTAAATCGCCACCAATATTGTTTACCAAATCGGTAATCATTGTAGTGGTGGTTACAACGTTAAGCTTGCCATTGTTTTGCTTGTTGTTTTTACAGCTAAATAATATAGCAATAAAGGTTAGTGTAAGGATATGTTTATTCATTTATCAAAATTAATTTAAAGTATATCGTAATCCAAAAAATAATCGTATTCCTTGATTTGGACCGTACACATAAGACGGGTCGAACGTTAATCCGTATGGGTTATATTTAGGACTATTAGGGTCATTGTTTACCAAAGCATTGCCATTGCTATCAAAATCAACATTTTTATCAAACGGATCGTGTGCTCTAGCAATAATAAAAGGGTTTCCTTTATTGGGAGTCCAGTTTAATAGGTTTTTTACGCCACCGTATATTTCGAAATTATTTAAACCATCATAGGTTAGCTGAATATTTTGAATGCTCCAAACAGGCGAATTCTCTTTACGAGGATCCGAGTCACCTAATAAAGGCAAACGCATAGGACCATAAATATTGCCAGTATAATCTAAAGTTAGGTTGTATTTATAATTTTTATAGGATGCAGCCCATGTTCCTGTAAAGCGTTCCGTTAAAATTTGACGTTTTGTAATATTGTTTTCTGTTTGGGATACGTCTTGAAATGTGCCTCCAACCAGTAGTTTTACACCACTAGTAATAATAGCATCGTAATTAATACTTATGCCTTTTGTAACAGCTTTTCCGTTTAGGTTGTCGTATATTATTTCATTAGGATTTGTGTCATAATCAGGAATAATTAAATTGGTGAAATGGGTATACCAAGCGGAAATATCCAACCCCATTATCATACCACTTTTTGTATAAAACTTTTTTAAGTAATTAATATTAACATTATAAGAACGTTCGGGTTTTAATGCCTCTGTAATTATAACATCCCTAGCTCCTGTTAATGCGGCATGTTCTTCGGTAAAGATATTAACGACTCTAAAACCTGTTCCGGCATTTAGTCTAAAAATATCATTGGCGCTAGGTTTAAATTTGTAAGCGATTCGAGGCGTGAATATATTGCCATGTCTTTTGTCATAATCATAGCGTGTTCCCAATAATAATGTATGCTTCTCGTGAAATTTTATTTCATCTTGTATAAATATAGATGGAATGACCACATTATTTGCCTCTTCTGTAGCCGGCGTGTTATCATTGTAGTAATTATAACGTAACGATGTTCCAAATAAAAGGTCATGATTCTTTAAGGTTTTATCCCAGGTAAATTGTCCAAAACCAATACGTTGTTGAGCCAAATATGGAACATTGCCATAAACCGAATTTTGATCATGATCGGTATATGAAAACTGAAACAATATTTTTTCTTCAACAGGTAATTGGTATTTTCCTAAAGCTTCAAAGCGTGACGTATAAATGCTTTCTCCATAAATCTCATCGCCACCTCTATATGAAGGATTCCATTGCATTTCACCTCCCCATCGGTCTTCATAAAAATAACGTCCTACAAGAGAAAATACTCTTTGGTTTTTTCGTTCAAAATCCCATTTTTGAAATATTGAAATTCTATTTTGAAGGGTTAAATCGGTAAAATTATCGTTGTTATTATCTATAGGGTTGTTATAATTAAAATAATTGATTCCAGTAAGAAGACTGGCTTTCGACCCTACATTGGTTTTATATCCCAAATCCAGATTCACTTCTCCCCAACCAGTGGCATAGCTATCTGCAAAAAATCGGGGGGCATTTTCTGGAAGCTTGGTTATGATATTAATGAGACCACCAACGGCTTCACTTCCATATAGAGAAGACGCAGGCCCTTTTACTATTTCAATTTGTTCAATTAATGAGTTAGGGATGCCCGATAAGCCATAAACAGTAGATAAACCACTAACTATAGGCATGCCGTCAATTAATACTAAGGTGTATGGGCCTTCTAGACCATTAATATGAATATCGCCTGTATTGCACACATTACAATTAATTTGAGGGCGTACCCCATTCACGCCTTGCAGGGCTTCAAAAATATTTGGTGTTGGATTTTTTTTGAAAAATACGGGGGTATATACTTCAACTGGAACAGGACTTTCCAAACGGGATACAGCCTTTAGGGTTCCGGTAACTACCACTTCTTCAAGTAATCCGGATTCTTTTAAATCGAAATTTATAACTAGTGGATTAGACGAAACAGTTATGTTTTTTCTTTGAGTTTGAAATCCCGTAAAAGATGCTAAAATGGTGTAGTTTCCAGCTTCAATGGCATTAATTTTGTAAAAGCCATTTTCATCTGTTGTGGTACCCTTGGAAGTGCCTTTAAGGTAAACATTAACATAAGGTAATGGCTCACCATCATAAATTACACTTCCGGTTATTTGTTGTGCGTTCAACGATATTGAGATAGTGCTTAAAAATATAATTAAACATTTCATAAATTAATTTTTTGCAAATATAAATATTAATTTAGATTAATCTAAAAATTAATTCTAAAACAATAATAAACTATATTTACGGTTTAATTATACATTTATGATTACTCTAACAGAAGAAAATTACATAAAAACCATCTACCAATTAGGAAAATATGGGGTTCATACTGTAAGTACAAATAGTATTGCCGATGCTTTGGAAACCAAAGCATCATCGGTTACGGATATGATGAAGAAATTGGCTGAAAAAGGGTATGTTAATCATAAAAAATACCAAGGGGTAAGTCTTACAGTAAAAGGAAAAAAAACAGCTGCTGAAATAGTTAGAAAGCATCGTCTATGGGAGGTTTTTTTAGTTAAAAAACTTAATTTCTTTTGGGATGAGGTACATGAAATAGCAGAACAGCTTGAGCATATAAAATCTGAAAAGCTTATTGATGAATTGGATAAATTACTTGATTACCCCACGCATGATCCACACGGAGATCCTATTCCGGATAAATCGGGAGATATAAAAAAGACTGATAAAATATTACTTTTTAATTTAGCTGATAATGCCAAAGGAATTTGTGTGGGTGTTAAAGATACATCTTCTGCTTTTTTAAAGTATTTGGATAAACACAAAATAGCATTGGGCTCAGAAATCACGGTTTTGTCTAGAGAGGATTTTGATGATTCCATGGTAATTAAAATTGGAGATACTTCAATAAGCATTTCCCAAACTGTAGCTAACAATTTGTTTGTGGAGAAAGTATAGATGGAGAATTCATCTTGATTTTTTTGTTTTTAACCACACCCACAGCCATCATCGCCACCACAAGATTTTTTTGATTTCGATTTTTTCCAAACAAATTTTTTAATCAAAAAGATTAAGGCAAATACAATTGCTGTAAAAACCAATATATTTTGAATGATGGTGTTCATGTTTGGTTTGTCGAGGTTACTTTAGTTTCATTTCAAAAGATTCCTGCGAAAGCTGGAATTTATTATTTTAAAAATTGATAGGCTATTAATGCAACAACATAAGCAAAACTACTCATAATTACCAATTGCAATGTAGGCCATTTCCAACTATTGGTTTCTTTTTTTACAATAGCCAAGGTACTCATGCATTGCATAGCAAAAGCATAAAAAAGCAGTAATGAAATTCCCGATGCAAAATTAAATAAACGACCTCCTAAAATGGGGTTTACTTCTGCTGCCATACGGTTTTTTATGGTGGCTTCATCATCATTTCCTACACTATAAATGGTTGCAAGCGTGCCCACGAACACTTCGCGAGCAGCAAAACTACTTACTATAGCAATCCCTATTTTCCAATCGTAACCCAATGGTCTAATAACGGGCTCAATAGCACGGCCTGTAATGCCTATGTAGGAATGCTCTAATTTATAAGATGCTATATGCTGACTTATTTCTTCTTCAGATAATTGTTGTGATGCATACTCGGTTTTAACAATAGTTTCGGCATTATTAAAATTATCGCCAGGACCATACGATGCTAAAAACCATAAAATGATGGAAATAGCTAGGATTATTTTTCCTGCACCAAACACAAATGATTTTGTTTTTTCCAACACCGTAAGCGCCACATTTTTAAACATGGGAAGCTTATAATTAGGCATTTCAACCACAAAAAACGTTTTGCTTTTTATTTTTAAAACCTTGTTTAAAATATAGGCAGAAAGAACGGCTGTTGCAAATCCTATAAAGTATAAAAGCATCAAGATTAAAGCTTGATACCCCAACCCTAAAAAGCGCCCTTCGGGAATGACTAATGATATAATAATCAAATACACCGGCAATCTGGCAGAACAGGTCGTAAACGGCGTTACTAAAATAGTTATTAAACGTTCTTTCCAACTTTCAATATTTCTAGTTGCCATAATAGCAGGAATGGCACAAGCAGTTCCCGAAATTAAAGGCACAACACTTTTTCCACTTAACCCAAAGCGACGCATCACACGATCCATTAGAAACACCACGCGACTCATATAACCACTTTCTTCAAGTACCGAAATAAATAAGAATAAAAAAGCAATTTGAGGAATGAAAATAACAATACCCCCAAGTCCTGGAATAATACCTTCGGCCAATAAATTGGTAAAGGCACCTTGTGGCAATTGGTTTTTAGTCCATTCGCTTAAAGAGGCAAAAGCACTATCAATAAAGTCCATTGGCACGCTAGACCAATCATAAATAGCTTGAAAAATGGTTAGTAAAATAATGAAGAAAATAAAATACCCCCAGATTTTATGGGTTAAAACACGGTCTAGTTTTGAACGTAAATCTTTGGCTTGCGATACGTCAATCGTTTGTCCTTCTTTAAGGACATTGTTTATAAACTGGTAACGCTTTATGGTTTCCTTTTGCTGTAATCGTTTTAGATCGGCTTTACTTTTAGTTTTAAAATTGGCGACAGCTTCAACTTCATTTCTATCTGTTTTCCCAAAGTTTACGTCTTGGGTTATAACAAGCCATAACTTGTATAATAGCTGATTTGGGAACGCTTTTTGTAAATTATCAAAGTATTCCTTATCAATATCTGAAGCATTGAGACAGGGTGTAACAGATACATCTTTATAATTAGCAATTAAGTGTTTTAAATTATCAATACCTTCATTTTTTCTAGT
This sequence comes from Mariniflexile sp. HMF6888, assembly GCF_044335535.1. Taxonomy (NCBI): domain Bacteria; kingdom Pseudomonadati; phylum Bacteroidota; class Flavobacteriia; order Flavobacteriales; family Flavobacteriaceae; genus Mariniflexile; species Mariniflexile sp. HMF6888. The sequence goes on from NZ_JBIQVZ010000003.1 coordinate 360,788, forward strand.
GCTGATTAACGCTATTTTGGTTTTAAGTTGGGATTCTAAATAATCGATATTTAAAGAAATCCCTTTATAGCGCATTCTATCTGCCATATTAATAACCAATAAGGTTGGAATTTCTAAATCTTTAATTTGGGTAAAAAGCAACAGATTGCGTTTTAAATTTTCGACATCGGTTACAACAACAGCAATATCAGGGAAATCCTTATCGTTTTTATTTAAAAGCAGTTCTATAACAACATTTTCATCCAGTGACGATGCATTTAAGCTATAAGTACCCGGTAAGTCTATAATATGTGCTTTAACACCACGAGGCAACTTACAAATCCCTTCTTTTTTTTCAACAGTAATACCAGGGTAATTCCCGACTTTTTGATTTAAACCCGTTAAAGCATTAAAAACAGAGGTTTTACCCGTATTTGGGTTTCCTATTAAGGCTACATTTATTTGTTTACTCATATTTCTTTTTCAATTAAAATATGAACAGCTGTTTCTTTTCTAATTGCTAAATGGGTGCCATTAATGTTTAAATACATAGGATCTTTAAATGGTGCCAACTGAACAAGTTCTACCAAATTACCAGGTAAACAACCCATTTCTAAAAGTTTTAAAGGAATATGGATGGACGAAACATCTACGATAATGGCGCGTTCACCTCGTTTTAAATCGGCTAATGTGTTTTGCAAACTTATTTAGATTGATTTTAAAGAAGCAAAAGTAATGGAAAAGTTTAAAAGGGAAAAGTTTAAAGGTTTAAAAGTTTTAAGAAGTTTAGTTGTTTGTTGTGGAGTTGTTAAGTTGTAAATCAGTTTGGTACATGACAAAAAACCAAAACTGTATACAAAAGTGTTAGGATTGGACTTCGACAGACTCAGTCTGACATCTGGAATGGTATTAAAATATGCCTGTCATACAGAGCTTGTCGAAGTATGAGCTTGTCAAAGCTACATGAAGGAAGAAATGATAATAGACTTCGATAAGCTCCATGTGATATGCTTCAATTTTTGTCATGTACTAAAGTAAATCAGCTTAACAACATACAACTAAACAAAAAACCTACTTTTCCTGTTTAAGAATTTCAATATCTTCAAGTAATTTATCAATATCTTCAGCATTGGTGCCGTCATAAAACCCACGAATTTGGCGTTTTTTGTCAATAAGCATAAAATTTTCGGTGTGTATCATATCAAAATCACCACCATCACCAAAATCTTTTACTGCTAAATAGCTCTTTCTTGCCAACTCATAAATTTGCTTTTTATCACCAGTAACTAAATTCCATTTGGCATCAATCACACCTTTTTCCAAAGCATAACGCTTTAGTTGTGCTACCGTATCAATTTTTGGTGTTACGGTGTGCGAAAGCAATAGTACGTCATCGTCATTAATAAGTGCTTTTTGTATTTGCGCCATGTGGTTTGTCATAATCGGGCAAATCGTTTGGCAGGTGGTAAAAAAGAAATCGGCAACATAAATTTTATCTTTATAATCGTCTTGGGTAATCGTTTTTCCGTTTTGATTGATAAGTTTGAAATCGGCAATTTTATGGTATTTTTTTTGATATTGAATCGTGCTATCGACCAACTCGGTACTTACCATGGCTGGCTGGTAAATAGGCAGTGGTTGGTACACATTTAGTGTATTATATATAATGGAAACGATAATGATAGATAAAATCAAAAATACAATTCCAAAAGTTTTATAGTCTTTAAAAAAAGAAAGCATGAATATAAATTAAGGCTTATAATTAAGGTAATGATTGCAAAAATACGACACATAAATAATAAAATGGTATTTTTAACAACGAAGTGATTTAAACTTTTTCTTTTACCTGCAAAATTCACATTTTGCTCCCTAATTTTGACTTTTTTAAGTCCCGTAACACTGCTATGCGACTTAAAAAAGACTTCATTATGAAACAGGGCGGAGCGTAAAAAATAACCCGGTGGGTTATTTTAGCGAACGAGCCAGCTGGAGCAAGGTTAAATTTTTCGCTTACAAACAAAAAGTTTAAATCACTTCAATACTAAAATGCTTAAAAAGAAATCATAAAAATGAAAATGCGACTGTTATTTATATTTTGTTTGTTTTCATCCCCTTTTTTTGGGCAAGATTTTAATGAAACATTAAAGTCTATTAGAACTGCTGAAGCTTCTTCTGCTATGAAAAAGATGCTTCAAAAGGCTAATATAAATACAGGAAATTATGACGTAAAATATTACCGATTAGAATTTAATTTAGATCCTTCAGAGGCTTTTATTTCTGGCAACGTAACAACATATTTTGAAGCCAAAGCAAATCTAAACCAAGTCACTTTAGAATTAACAAGTAACATGGTCGTTTCGCAAGTTTCCCAGCGCGGTAATGTCCTTTCGTTCGTCCAAAATAGTGATGACGAGTTGGTAATTACCTTACCTACAATTCAAAATTCAGGTGTTTTGGATTCGTTAACCGTTACCTATTCTGGAAATCCCATAAGTTCTGGTCTTGGTTCTTTTGAGCAAAATCAACATAATGGTAATCCTATTGTTTGGACACTTTCTGAGCCCTATGGAGCCAAAGGCTGGTGGCCATGTAAGCAAGACTTAAATGATAAGGCAGATTCGTTGGATGTGTTTATTACCACACCCAGATTCAACCCTTCAAACGAAGCGTATATTGCTGTTTCAAACGGATTAGAGCAAAGTCAAGTAATTAACGGAAGTAATAAAACCACACACTTTAAACACAGGTATCCTATTCCTGCTTATTTAATAGCCATAGCCGTAACCAATTACGAAGTGTATTCGCATACGGTACCAAATAATGGAAACCCTTTTGATATTGTAAATTATGTGTATCCCGAAAGTTTAAGTTTGGCACAATCCAGTACGCCCGTTACGGTAGATATTATGAACCTATTTACCAATTTATTTGAAGAATATCCATTTGCAAACGAAAAATATGGACATGCACAGTTTGGTTGGGGTGGTGGTATGGAACACACAACCGTATCATTTATGGGTAGTTTTAACAGAAATTTAATTGCTCACGAATTGGCGCATCAATGGTTTGGAAACAAAGTTACTTGTGGAAGCTGGAAAGATATTTGGTTGAATGAGGGTTTTGCAACCTATTTATCGGGGCTAACTGTTGAAAATCTTGATGGTACTACCGCATTTACAAATTGGAAACAACAACGCACGACATCCATTACATCTGCAACTAATGGTGCTGTTTATTTAACAGATGCCGATACTGCTAGCGTAAATAGAATTTTTAGTGGTCGATTAACCTATGATAAAGGTGCTATGGTATTACACATGTTAAGAAAAAAACTAGGTGATGCTAATTTTTTTCAAGGGGTAAAAAATTATTTAAGTAGCCCAAACCATGCCTATGACTATGCTAAAACGCCAGATTTTATAAGCATCATGGAAGCTGCAAGTGGCGAAAACTTAACAGCGTTTTTTAACGACTGGTTGTATAATGAAGGGTATCCGTCGTATACAGTTCAATGGAGTCAACCAACACCCAGTCAAGTGCTCATTAATATCCAGCAAACGCAAAGTGATCCGTCAGTAACTTATTTTGAAGACCCAGTGCCTTTGCGACTTTTAGGGGTTTCAGGTGAAATTTTAGATATAACACTTAACAATACAGTGAACAATGAAGATTTTTTAAGTGCGGTTAATTTTACGGTATCTTCTATCCAGTTTGACCCGGAAGCCGATTTAATTTCAAAAAACAATAGCGTTTCGCAAGCTTTAGATAGCTCAGATTTACAATCAAAATTCCTTATTTATCCAAACCCGACTGCCAAGGAGTTTAACTTTATTAAACCAGATTATGTAGAGGTTAATGAGGTTAAAATGTTTAACGTACTGGGTCAATTATTATATACATCTAGTTGGTCACCGACCATTAATGTAACATCGTTTGCATCGGGCATTCTTTTTATTCAATTCCATACTAATCAAGGCGTAATTAATAAAACGGTGTTAAAAAATTAGTAATACCTAGTATTATGTTTTCTAAATGATGTTAAAAGCGTACTTTTGTCCGATTATAAAAAAAACCTAATACATGTCTGTATTTTTAATAAAAGCGGCTCAATTATTATTAAGCCTTTCCATATTAGTTGTTTTACACGAATTGGGACATTTTATCCCAGCAAAACTGTTTAAAACAAGGGTAGAAAAATTCTATTTATTTTTCGATGTTAAATTTTCACTCTTTAAAAAGAAAATAGGCGATACTGTTTATGGTATTGGCTGGTTACCATTAGGAGGCTATGTTAAAATATCCGGTATGATAGATGAAAGCATGGATACCGAGCAAATGGCTTTACCACCACAACCTTGGGAGTTTCGTTCTAAACCAGCATGGCAACGTTTAATTATTATGCTTGGTGGTGTAACGGTGAATTTTATTTTGGCGTTCTTTTTATTTATAATGATGCTTTTTGTTTGGGGCACTAATTATATAACAAAAGAAGATATTAAATACGGTTATGGAATTGCAAAAACTTTAGAAACTTACGGCTTCCAGCAAGGAGATAAAATCATATCGGTAAATGGAAAACCGTTCGAAGAACTTACTATAGACATTAACAAGTATATAATGTTTAGAGATGTAGAGAACATTAAAGTAGAACATCCAGACGGAACAGTTGTAGACATTCAACTTCCTGAAGATATTGGGCAAAAACTTTTTGAAGCTGGAGATATACCAGCCATGGCGCCTCGTTATCCATTTCAGCTAGATTCAATTGTTGCAAACTCCCCTGCAGATAAGGCAGGATTAAAAACGACTGACAAGATTATTGCGGTAAACGGGCAGCCTATTGAATATTATTCAGATTTAACTTATCAAATCAAAAACAGCACAGATAAAACTTTAAATGTAGAGGTTGAGCGTAATAATGAAATTAAAAACTTAAATATTATTCAAGGAGAAGACAAAACTATTGGAGTTGTATCGACTGTAACAGATCTCGATTACATTCAGGTGAAAAACAGAGCATATAGTTTTTCTGAAAGCATTACAGGAGGAATAAGCAAAGGGTATTGGGAAGTTAAGGATTATTTAGCACAGTTTCAATATATCTTTACCAAAAAAGGGGCATCACAAATTGGTGGTTTCGCAGCTATTGGTAACATGTTTCCTGCCCAATGGGATTGGCAAGCCTTTTGGTATTTAACAGCCTTTTTATCTATCATGTTGGCAGTATTAAACTTATTGCCTATTCCTGCTTTAGATGGCGGCCATGTGATGTTTTTGTTATATGAAATGGTGTCTGGCAGAAAACCAGGAGATAAGTTTATGGAGTATGCACAAATGGTAGGGTTCTTTATATTAATAGCTTTGGTTTTGTTCGCCAATGGCAATGATATTTTTAAAGCTATTTTTAATTAAAATTTTTTAAAAAATGTTTGCAGTAATTAAAAAGATATATATCTTTGCGCTCGCTTAGGCAAATGAGATAACACTGCTCTTTAGCTTATTCCGATAGGTATCGGAAGGTTAGAAAAAAGTAAGATAAAGTTCTTTTAAAAAAAACGAAAATTAAAGTATACATTCAATCAAAATTTTTTTTGAAATGAATGAAAACTTAAAAGTAAATACAATTAACACTCCTCCTTAGCTCAGTTGGTTAGAGCATTTGACTGTTAATCAAAGGGTCCTTGGTTCGAGCCCAAGAGGGGGAGCAAAACAAGAAAAAGACTTTACAGAAATGTAAGGTCTTTTTTGGTTTAAAGGCTCCATAGTTCAAGGGATAGAACAAAAGTTTCCTAAACTTTAGATCCAAGTTCGAATCTTGGTGGAGTCACTATTTATTTATGGGAGAACTACGGGGTTGGGTGCTAGTTGGGTCCTTTTCCTTTTTAATTAAATCACAACTTTTTGTTATGATCCTTGTTAATTTAGGCATACCACCATCTTTATTTTAGCTTATTTTAAGCTCGTCTAAAAGAACTGTTGGGTTTTATTCTTAAATAAAGTGTCTATTATGTTACTTAATTTGTAACTTATTATTAATAAGTTGTTAATATATTTTAGCCGATTGATAATTTATTTTTAAAATAGCTAATCTATATTTTATTTCTCACCTATAATTTCGGCACGTATACCTTTAACTGTAAAAACTAAATTACAGTAGTACTCGTTACCTTTTAAAATGTCAATTTCAGATTTGAATCTATAAAAATCTCTACCAAGAGAAGCAATATAAATTTTATAATTCCCAACATTTTTTATAATTCCTGTAAAAATCTTGGGCTTTAAAGATTCTTGGTCAAGCCAGATTTCTTGAACAGATGGGTTTAAATAGTTAAATGCTTTTTTCAGTGCTGTTAAATGCTTAGTGCCAAATGAGAACTGTAGATTATAACTTTCTTTAATATATGAATAATAATGATATTTAAAGAAATTGTTTTCTTCAAACTGTTCCGAATTAAAGCTATTGAGAGCCATTCTAGAGTCAATATCATATAGTCTATTACAATGATAATCAAATAATGCTTTTTCTACAATGTCTAAATGGTTGTAGTCACTTAGCTCATCAATAATATTTTCAGATGTTAGATTGGTTAGGAATTTATTGCCAAAATCAAGAATTTTATTTTCTAAAGAGTTTAACTTGAATATTAAAGCCAAAACTCTTGTTTCTGGGTTGATATATAGTTCCTCTAAATGTTTTAAAATCTCTGCCTTTGAGAACTGATTAATTTTAATCTCATTAACATATTTACCTCTAAGTTTTTCTATGTACTCTGTATTTTCAACTACCGACTCATAGGCCTTAATAAATAAGTTCTGAATTGTAATATGCTGTTTTAAAACTTCTTCATCTGTTAACTTTAAATTCTGAATTTTCCACATTTCAAGAACTAAGTAATCATAATAACTATAAGACGAAAAAGGGTCTATTGCTCTTTTAATTTCAAAGAACTCTTCAGCGCTATAAAGATATTCATCTCTAATATATATATCATTTTCTTTATGATAGTGTTTAGCTAGTTGAAATTCTATTGCTCCTCTAGTATGAGTAATGGCGGAGTTTCTTCTTTCATTGGTTGAGTCAACATGCATAAGCCTTTCAGCGGCTTTTTTTAAATGAGTTATACTTCGTCTGTATTGTAAGTTTTTAGCGTAATGTATGTTGAATAATGGGTGTGTTGTAAAAATTATAGAAGCTTCATCATATAATTTGTCTAGTTTTTGTTTTTGGCTGAAAGTTCTATTTTTTCTAATAGCTTTAAATAAATCTACTACAATCTTAGCATGCTCGTCATTTGGGTTTAAAGCTCTAACTATTTTTAAAAAAGCCTTTAATAGCTTATCCTCGCTCTTATACCTGCTTTCAATGAATTTTCCAGATATAATTCTGTGTTTAGTTCTAAATACTAAATCTTCTTTTATATCAATTGGAGATGTAATTTCATTAAGTAGTAACCCTTTACAATCTACTCTTAACACGTTAACTTTAAAGTCATCCCAATCCATGTTTATTATTTTTTTCAAGATACTTGCTGGCATTGGAATTTTGTATTGATATAGCAAAGAAGTAAACTCAAAAGCTATTTGTGCTTCAGAATTTATTTGATTTAAATTATCAGAAATAGCTCTTAAAAGTGTACTGTTTTCAATTAAGGATAACATAGTAACATATGGGTCTGAACTATATGCTTTTCTAATCTTATCCCTAATTTTGCCTTCTTCTTGTTTATCCCTTACAGTTATTAACCTGTGTGTTTTAAGTTTTGAGATTAAATCATTTATTTCTTCATCAGTTAATTTGTGATTAGCATCTATCCTGTTTATGTTTTGATACTTGTAATTTAGTAAATGTATTTCTAATATGTTCTCTCTTATGGGAGCTAATATGGTTATGTTTTTGTTGAATTGATGTTCACTTAATGAAACTCTAAAAGTCATTAATTCTTTAAAATATGTGTGCCTTTCAACGTTATCAGCAAGTAGTATAATGTTTTCTGATGAGCTAGCATTAAAAAGCTCTTCTAAGTCTTGCGCTCTAAGACCATTAATTTCAACTAGCTCAAAAGCAATATAGTCATATTGTGTTTGTAATTGGTTAATTGCTCTTAATACAGCAGTAGTTTTACCAACACCGTTTGAGCCAGCAATAAAATTAACAGGAATTAAGTTGTTTTTAATTTCAGCACTTAAAATACTATCTAAAATAGTTCTATTGAGTTCTTTTTTAAGTACATCATAATTGTCTAAAATTATAGAGTAGTTAGGTTCTTCCCCTCTATAATAATTATCTGGTCGTATATTATTCTCTTTATTGTTTTTATGTAGTTGTTTTAAGTTATTTCTTAATCTTAGATTTAATCTAGCATTAATCTGAACGGGGTTATTATTACTAGCGTTAAAGTATACTTTTGGCAACTTCCTTTCTTGCCTTGCATATCTTTCTTTTGCCCAATCATCATAATATCCAAAAAAATCAGAGGCAGTCATACGAATAGTAATAACATTATTCTCTTCTAAGAAAGGTATTAAAGCTTCATTTGGAAATGGGTCAATATTAAAAATTTTTTTATCGTTCTTTTGGTTGTTTTTGTTTAACTCTTCTAGCAATCTTTTTGAGATTCCATCAGTAAAAGAATACCCAATAGAGAGAAAGCTTACATCATTTGTAAGTGATGAAAAATTAGATAATACTTTATTATAAAAAATCTTATTATCTGTAAAATCCTGAGTTGAAAATATAAACTTATATTTAGATAAATCAGACAAGCATCCATTTAGTTTTATATACTTAATCTGGTCTTTAGATATGGTCTTTTGGTATTCATTCACACTTCTTATAGGTAGAATTTCTTTATATTCTTCAGTCTTTCCATGAATTTGAGAGTAAGCATTTTCTAAAAGTAAATCCATATTTGTTGTTACAATTTGACGCCAACCCATTGTTGCAACTTTTTTATGAGCTTCTTCAGGTTTTAGTTTTTGTAGAAGCCCTTTTACATATTGGTCAAACTGCTGTCTAGAAAAGTTTTCTAATCTGGAAGCTCTATCTATAAATTCAACTAAATCTTTAGTCTCTAGGTCAACTCCTAGCTTTTCTTGATAATAATTAACTAAGGTTGAACCTAAATAATTTCTTTCTTGAGTATGTGAAAAACCTGCTCCCAAAAAAAGTATAGTATTTTCATTATACATATTAGGGAATATAGTTTCCTCTAGAAATTGCACAGTTTTAGTATCGTTTTTTAAATCCATAATGTATTTAAGGTCGTAAATTATAATTAAAGAGATAGAAGGTATAAATCTAATGAATTATAAAACATTTTGAAATATTTTATAAGAAAATATATATATAATAAATTGTGATTTTATATTTTAGAATTTAAATCAAAATTAGAAAAAAGCATTAAAGTGCTAATTTATTTAATTGATATATAATAGATTTCAAGCATGGATAATAGTCCCGTCCAGAACGAAAGATTATTTGATTAGATTCTTAAGTTAAATAAATATCATTACTAAAGGCATACAAAAAGGTAGCTATAAAAGTTGGTAATTTGTCAAATTGTTAAAAACAAACAACTTGCCTTCTTATTGGAGAGTCCAAGAGGGGGAGCAAAACAAGAAAAAGACTTTACAGAAATGTAAGGTCTTTTTTGGTTTAAAGGCTCCATAGTTCAAGGGATAGAACAAAAGTTTCCTAAACTTTAGATCCAAGTTCGAATCTTGGTGGAGTCACTGTTTATATGGGTTTTGATAGATTTTGGATTTTGTTTTTTCAGGACTTTTTACGTTAAATAATCATCAAAAACTATTAGCGCTTTACACACTTTGGGCTTTTTGTTTTAGAGGTCAGCTTGACAAGTTTTTAAATCTATAAGATGTCCCATTTTATTCAAAAGGGGTGCCAGCTTTAATTAAAATGAGCTCCTTTAATTTAGGGTTCACACTGCATGACGTCTCAAATATATGCGCGATTGTTCTGGGACGTTGTTACTTTTTGCTTTTTTTGGAGTTTTTGTTTTATAGTTAAATCACAATACATCTTTAATAGCTTCAACCACAGTTTTGGAATTTCCAATAAATATGGTATCGTCAACAATAACTACGGGTCTGCTTAAAAATGTATAATGCTCCAATATATAGTGTTTATAATCGCGCTCTTCAAGTTTTTGGTTTTTTAAATCCATTTCCTTGTAAAGCTTAGAGCGTTTACTAAAAAGCGCTTCGTAGCTTCCAGCAAGTGTTTTCATTTCTTCAAGTTGCTTTACGGTTATCTCTTCAGTTTTTATGTCTTGTAAAATAAATTCTGGCGGCAGATTTAATTCCTTTAAAATTCTAACACAGGTACTGCATGTTTTTAAATAGTATACCTTTTTCATTGGTTTGTTTTATTTGTTTTTTATGGTTAGATGTCATTCGCCATTAATGAACCCATTTAAACGAGTTCAATACTTTGCTTAGTATTGTTATGGCTAATTTCATTTTTATCCTATATTTATAGCCAAAATAAGTAAAGATATATTTATAAAAAAATTACTATGCATTTTACCTTAGACGTTTTACCAAATACCAGAAAAGCTTTTAACCGAATTATAGAAAACACTTCTTTAGAAGATTTAAACAGGATTCCAAAAGGATTTAACAACAACGTTATTTGGAATATTGGGCATATTGTTGTGACACAACAGTTGTTGGCTTATAAATTATCGGGTTTGCCAATAATGATTAGTGAAGAGTTGGTTGGAAAATATAGAAAAGACACCAAGCCAGAAGGCGCTGTAACACAAGAAGGGCTAGACGAAATAAAAGCATTGCTTTTTTCTACCATTGAAAAAACAAAAGCAGATTATAGCAATGGGCTGTTTAAAAATTATCAAGAATACACCGTTTCAACTACGGGAAATACATTAACCAATATTGATGAAGCTTTTCAGTTTATTATGTTTCATGAAGGCATGCATCTTGGTTATGTCATGGCATTGTTACGAGCCATTAAAGGCTAAAAAATCGCTCACTTTTTCAATGGGAATTGTAAAATCTATAATTCCTGTTGAATAGGGCGCAACTTCATAGGTGTTATATAACAGAATAAGACCTTCTTCAGAAAAACCTATATTGGCAGGTAATTGAAAATTATCAGGGTCAAAAAGCACATCGTCTTCTGTAACGGCATCTTTAAAATACGATTTTGCAATGGTTTTAAAGGCGTCTTTATTCTTAATTAAGTCACTGTTTTGAATGCGTTTTCCAGTTGATGCATCAAAATTTAAGAAAGAAATAGTGATGTTGCCATGTGCACCTCCAGTATTAACATAAGATGTTACGGAAACACTAATAACTTCAGGTGATTGAAACATAATTTCGCTATCAATTTGAGCTTCCCAAGGCTGTGAAATATCGGGGAAAGCGGTATTAAAAGCACGGTATTCCTCATTAAATAGCGTAATGCTTTCTTCAATGGTTTTAGATGTCATTGCGTCTTGTTCGCCAATTTGCAATGCAGCCACGACAGTTTTGTTTATTTCGTCATTTATTTGGTTTGCTACTGAATTGTTTCCAATGGCCTTTAGTATGTTTACTTCAACTAGTTTATTGTTTGCAGTAGTAATGTTAGTGTCCAAAAATATTGTTTTCAATTCTTCATTACAAGAGAAAATGAAGGATATAAAACATATGATTAAAAGTGTTTTTCTATAATGCATTATGTAAATAATTAACCTTCCTTAAAGGTAAATATTGCATTTGAATACACCGAATAAAAAGAGAAGTTTATGTGTAGTTTTAATTTAAATAAAAAATATAGCCAACATTAACCCATACGAGCCAATCGTTGTTTTTATTATAGTCTAGTTGATGGTTAAGACCGTCAACCCAGTCGCTGAAGTAATATTGCCATCTTACATCTAGCATTAAATCAGAAAGCTTGCTTACTTTATATCTAACGCCAACGCTGCTTACTACAGACCAAGTGCCTCCTCCGGAAGCATCTACAGATCCTGGCTCCCAAAGCGAATAAAAGTTGCTAGGGTCTGTTACATCGCCAACGGCGGTTGGGTCTGGATTTGCATAGGTAGTGCTTACTTCAGGATTAAAAGATGTATAATGAACTCCCAAACTTACAAAAGGGGCGATTCTATAACCAAAAGATTGAAATGAACGAATGCTTAAAGGAAAGTACTCTAGCTGGGTACCTATATCTAAATTTTTGGCAACTCCTTTATGGCCTCTAAGCTGATTCGCTTCTACGGTATTTTTGTTAGGGTCAACCCATTTTCCAAAATGTTCTAAGTTGGTTTTGTTCCACGAAATTTCATTTCGTAATTTAAAATGGTCGTTAAAATAAGTGTCGGTTGAATAACAATTACAGTCTGCTCTATATGAGAAATTAATATAGTGTACGACACCTATTCCAATACCTGTGTTTCCAAAGTTGGTTTCAGTATTATCCCGATTTCCAAAATCTGATCTAAATTCTACGGGACCAGCAATAACGCCTATTTCATGGGAAAAGCCTAATTGGGAGAATGCCGTTTGAGAGAAGGCTAGCAAACATAAAAAAAAAGCTAAACATTTAAAGTCAAGCATAATAAGGTTCTGTTTTTTGAGGCATTAATAATAACAAATATATAAAAACCCAATAAAGAAACAAATAATTTTAATTTGCTGCTGTGAGTGTGAAATTATTTATTGCGAATTTCAAAAAAAAATGCCGTTATTTTTATAGATAACGTATATTTGTACCTGTAAATCGTGTATTTGATAAATTTGATGCAATTAAAAATATTTTATTTATGTTTAAATAATGAATAATCGTACCAATTTAAACTAGTATATTTAACAAGAAAACAATTATTAAATAGATAAATTCCCATAATTATTTTTCAATGATACAAGAGGGTAATTATTTGGAAATGACATCTCAACTTAGAAACAATAAAATTAAATTAATGGAACACCCATAAGAATGGCATTCATACACATGAGGATGATTATTCAGGGTGTTCCATCTGACCAAATTAAAACAATAAATATAAACAGATGAAAAGTAATGTTAAAGCTTTTTTAAATCTTGTAAAACAACGAAATGGTAATGAACCAGAGTTTTTGCAAGCAGTAGAGGAAGTTGCAGAAACTGTAATTCCTTACATCATTGAACATGATATATATTATGGAAAAAACATTTTGCTAAGAATGGTAGAACCAGAACGTGTTATAACGTTTCGTGTTTGTTGGGTCGACGATGCTGGTGAAATTCAAGTAAATAGAGGGTACAGAATCCAAATGAGTTCGGCCATTGGACCCTATAAAGGTGGTTTGCGTTTTCACCCTACCGTTAATATGAGCATTTTAAAGTTTTTAGCCTTCGAACAGGTGTTTAAAAACAGCTTAACTACTTTGCCAATGGGTGGAGGAAAAGGGGGTAGTGATTTTGATCCAAAAGGAAAAAGCGATGGTGAAGTTATGCGTTTTTGCCATGCATTTATGAGCGAGTTATTTAGACATATTGGACCGAATACCGATATCCCCGCAGGTGATATTGGCGTTGGAGCCAGAGAAGTTGGTTTCCTTTTTGGGATGTACAAAAAAATAAAAAATGAATTTACAGGTGTTTTAACAGGAAAGGGGTTGTCTTGGGGCGGCTCTTTAATAAGACCAGAAGCAACAGGATATGGAACCGTTTATTTTGCCCAGAAAATGCTGGAAACCAAAGGACAGGATTTAAAAGACAAACATGTTGTGGTGTCAGGTTCTGGTAATGTGGCACAATATGCTGTTGAAAAATGTATTCAATTAGGAGCTAAAGTATTAACGATGTCCGATTCATCGGGATATATTTACGATGCTGAAGGGATAAATGCCGAGAAATTAGCACTTATCATGGAGCTTAAAAACGTTAAGAGAGCAAGAATAAGTGCCTATTTGGAAACACATCCTAAAGCCAAATTTGTTAAAGGTAAAACACCTTGGGAAGTAAAATGCGATATCGCTTTACCTTGTGCCACCCAAAACGAATTAAATGATGAAGATGCAAAAACGCTTTTAAAAAACGGTTGTATATGTGTTAGTGAAGGGGCTAACATGCCATCTACAATTCAGGCGGTTCGGGAATTTCATAATGCCCGAATTTTATATGCACCAGGAAAAGCATCCAATGCCGGCGGTGTTGCAACATCTGGCTTAGAAATGACTCAAAATTCGTTGCGATTTAACTGGACTAGAGATGAAGTTGATTTAAAACTAAAGGAAATTATGTCAAACATTCACGACTCTTGTACTAAGTATGGAGCGCAGGAGGATGGCTATATCGATTATGTTAAAGGTGCCAATATTGCTGGATTTGTTAAAGTAGCAGATGCAATGTTAGCACAAGGTATTGTGTAGAAGTCAATACAAATGAAAACGAAAAGCTTCCTAGTGTAAACAGGAAGCTTTTCGTTTTATTATATATTATTTTAAAGCAAAACTCGTTAGTTATAAATATATTTGAATATTGAAAATTTAAAAATGATTAAAAGACTCATTGTATTCATAATATGTTTAGTACCATTAATCCAAAATGCACAAGATTTTTCTGCGCTTTGGAAAGGACATTTTTCATATTACAATATAAAGCAAGTTGCTCAAGGCAATAATAAAATTTACGCTGCTGCCGAAAATGCTGTTTTTAGCGTTGATTTACTTTCAAACGAAATCAAAGAACTAAATACCGTTAATGGCTTATCGGGAGAAACAATTTCAACCATTTACTATAGCGATGTTTATGAATTACTGGTTATTGGTTATGAAAGCGGACTTATTGAAATTGCTTTTGATAATGATGATAAAATTCTAACAGTTGTAGACATTATTGAAAAACCAACCATTCCTGCCGTACAAAAAAGAATAAACCACTTTAATGCTTACGGAAACTTGGTTTATATATCAACAAACTATGGGATTTCTGTTTTTAATTTAGAACGATTAGAATTTGGCGACACGTATTTTATAGGCAGTGGTGGTAGTCAAATACAAATAAAACAGACTGCCGTTTTTGGAGATTATATTTATGCTGCCTGTGTTGGTGGGAATGGCTTAAGAAAAGCATTGGCCGCAAGCCCTAATTTAATAGATTACCAAAACTGGCAAACCGTTACAACAGGTGATTTTACTGCGGTTGAAACGGTAGTGGATATGCTGTATGTTGTAAATACAAACAGACAAATATTTCAGGTGGTAAACGATGTTTTAAACCAAGTATTTCAATATAACACGGTTCCTTTGGATGTTAAAAATGTTGAAAGTAATTTGGTGGTTACAACCATAAACAATGTGTTTGTTTATGATGCTGGTTTCAACATTATTTCACAAGTTTCAACAAGTACCGAATTTACCACAAAATATACTTCTGCCACAACAGAAGCTGACTATATTTATATAGGAACCACCGATTTTGGAGTTTTAAAAACACCACTTACTGCACCAACCACTTTTGAAGAAATACATCCAGATGGACCATTATTAAATACACCATTTTCGATAGAAGTACAACCTGATGAGGTTTGGGTAGCGTATGGAGATTATGATAGGTTCCTAAATCCATATCCATTGAATAGTGAGGGTATTAGCCACTTAAAAAACGAAAAATGGATTAACACACCTTATGAAGAAGTTTTTGACGCCAAATGTTTAAACACTATTTCTGTAAACCCATTAAACAATAGCCAAGTGTTTATAAGTTCGTTTTTCAGTGGGTTATTAGAAGTTAATGATGATATTCCTACTGTCTTGTATAACCAAACAAATAGTGGCTTAGAATCTTTAGTAGACCTCAATAACCCTAATTATACGGATATTAGGGTTAGCGGTTCAGCTTTTGATAAAAATGGGTTGTTATGGACACTTACAAGTTATGTAAACAAACCTTTAAAATCTTATAATCCTAATAATAATCAATGGAAATCGTATGCGCTTTTCGATGTGTTTGTTGGAGTGAATGGCAATAACTCGGGATATAAAGATTTAATAATAGACAGTAACAATACCAAATGGGCAGGTAGCTTTAGTCTTGGGCTTGTTGCTTTTAATGAAAATGGAGGAAAACCGTTATTAAAGAATTTAGGCAGTGAAGATGAGAATATGCCAAATACATATGTTACAGCTTTGGCTTTAGATAAAAGAAATCAACTTTGGATAGGAACCTTTTCAGGCTTGCGTGTTTTATATAACACCTCCAATTTTTTTGAAGACAATGTTAGCGTAGATGAAATTATTATTTTGGAAGATGGCATCGCGAAAGAATTACTATTTCAACAATTTATTACAGATATTAAAGTAGATGGCTCCAATAATAAATGGATAGGAACTGCCGATTCGGGCATATTTTATTTGTCTTCCGATGGTCAAAAAACCATTTATCATTTCACCAAAGACAATTCGCCTTTGCCTTCAAATACGATCGCAGATGTTTCTATAGACGATACCAATGGTATTGTTTACATAGCTACAAGTAAAGGACTGGTGTCTTTTCGTTCGGGTGGTTCAAGTCCTTTTGAAACTTTAGAAAAGGCTTATGTATATCCAAACCCTGTAAGACCAAACTTCAATATTGTAGATCAAAAAGTAAAAATTAAAGATATTTCAGAAAATGTCAATATAAAAATAACCGATATAGAAGGAAATTTGGTAGCCGAAGCACAGTCTAGAACTAACCAACGTCACAGCGGTTACAATCTTGAGATTGATGGTGGAACAGCTTACTGGAACGGTAAAAATATGGCTAATAATGTGGTCGCTTCGGGGGTATATCTCATTATGCTTTCAGATTTAGATTCATACGAAACGAAAGTTTTAAAAATAATGGTGGTTAGATAATGCTTATTACTACAAATGCGATTGTTCTTTCAAAATTAAAATATAAAGACAACGATTTAATTGTAAAATGTTATACCCAACAGTTAGGTATTGTTGATTTTTTGTTACGGGGCGTTTTGAAAAATAAAAAATCCAATACCAAAGCAGCTTATTTTCAACCACTTTCGCAATTACAGTTAAGCATTCATTATAAAGAAAACAGGTCGCTTCAGAGCATTAGTGATACTAAAGTAAATCAAGTATATAGCAGTTTGCATACCCATGTTTTAAAAAGTGCTATTGTTATGTTTTTGTCTGAAGTTTTATCAAGTACTTTAAAAGAAGAAGAACCTAACGAAACGCTGTTTAGATATATAGAAACCACATTGTTATGGTTGGATGAACAATCTGAATTTTCAAATTTTCATTTATTATTCTTATTGAATTTATCCAAATACCTAGGTTTTTACCCCGAAACAACTCATATGGAGTGTTCTTGTTTTAATTTGAAAGAAGGCAAGTTTGAAACCAATCAGCATGATGATTACACCATTTCGGGTGAAAATTTAATACTTTTAAAACAGTTGTTGGGCACAACATTTGATGCCTTACCAACGGTAAAGATAAATTCAAAACAAAGACAATCGTTTTTAAGTATGATGTTGCTCTATTTTGAATTACATTTGGGAAGTTTTAAACCACCAAAATCACTGCAAATATTTAATCAAGTTTTTAATTAAACCATGAAGTTTTTTTTTGCTATTTCATTCTTTTTATTTGCGTCTATACAGCTTAAGGCCCAAAATATTAAGGTGCTAAATAGTCTTACAAGAGAACCTATTTTTGGGGTAGCCATTTATAATATGGATAAGTCCAAAAGCACGGTTACCAACTTTTTGGGAGAAGCGTCTTTAGATGAGTTCTCAGATAATGAAATTATTTACTTCAAACACTTATCGCACGTCCTTAAAGAAATAACCAAGCGTCAGTTAGAGCAATCAAACAGGGTGTATTTGGTATCTAATACACAAGGTTTAGATGAAATTGTTATATCAGCATCCAAGTTCGAACAAAGTAAGCGCGACATTCCTCAAAAAATAATCAATATCAATGCTGAGACCATTCAATTTGGAAACCCACAAACCAGTGCCGATTTATTGGAAAGCACTGGGCAAGTATATGTACAGAAAAGTCAGTTAGGTGGAGGAAGTCCTATGATTAGAGGATTTTCAACAAATCGACTGCTGATTACTGTAGATGGCGTTAGAATGAACAATGCCATTTTTAGGGGAGGTAATTTGCAAAATGTTATTTCTATAGATCCCTTTTCAATACAAAACACGGAAGTTACTTTGGGTTCTGGCTCAGTAATTTATGGAAGTGATGCTATTGGTGGTGTTATGAGTTTTTATACCCAACAACCACAAACATCGTTAACTGATTCGTTGTTTTTTAAAGCAAATACTATAGTGAGATACGCCACAGCAAGCGATGAAAAAACAGCACACATTGATTTTAACTTGGGTTACAAAAAGTGGGCGTTTTTAACGAATGTCAGTTATAGCAATTTTGGCGATTTACGTATGGGGAAACATGGTCCTATGGCGTATTTACGACCCGAATTTGCTTTAGCAACCAATAGTGGTGATGTTATAATACAAAATAATAATCCATTGGTGCAAAAAGTAACAGGCTACCAACAATTAAATTTATTACAAAAAGTACATTTTAAACCTCAAGACAATTTGAGTTTTAATTTAGGATTGTTTTACACCACTACCTCCGATTATCCCAGATACGACCGATTGATTCGTTACAGAAACGACGTATTACGTTCGGCAGAATGGAATTATGGGCCACAAAACTGGTTTATGTCTAACTTACAAATCATTAAATTAAGTAGCCATTCCAATTTATACGATAAAATAAAAGCCAACATAGCCTATCAAAATTTTCAGGAAAGTAGAATGGATAGAGACTTTCAATCCGACATAAGAAATTTAGGAAACGAAGCCGTAGATGCCTATTCTTTTAATTTAGATTTTGAAAAAAACCTAGCACTTAAAACCAAACTTTTTTATGGTTTAGAATACGTTTACAATAAAGTAATGTCGTATGGTGAAGAAGAAAATATAAGCACTAACACCATCATTCCAACCGTTTCAAGATATCCTAATGGGGCTAGTTGGCAATCGGCAGCAGCCTATACAAGTATTAAATACAAGCCAAATTTAAAGCTTGTATTTCAGTCGGGGTTGCGTTTTAATTATATAACCTCTCATGCCGATTTTTCAGAAAACAATGTGTATTTAAACTTGCCTTTTAGCAGCTCTCATAACGAATCATCTGCACTTACAGGAACTGCGGGAATCCGTTGGTCGCCCAACGCCATATTGCAATGGAAATTAAATGCATCATCGGCATTTAGAGCTCCCAATATAGACGATATTGGTAAAGTATTCGACTCCGAACCAGGTTCGGTGGTTGTGCCAAACAACAACTTAAAGCCTGAATATGCTTATGGAGGCGAACTGGGTTTAAAACTTAATTTTAATGAAAAACTTGTTTTAGACTTAAGCAGTTATTACACCTATTTAGATAATGCTTTAGTACGACGCTATTTTGCTTTAAATGGCGAAACACAAATTATGTATGCTGGCGAATTAAGTAACGTGCAAGCCATACAGAATGCTTCAAAATCTTGGATTTATGGGTTTGAAGTTGGTATGAAATTAGCCTTAACCAATCAGTTAAAATTAACCTCGCAATATAGTGTGGTTGGTGGTAGTGAAGTAGATGATGGGGTTGAGGTACCTGTTAGACATGCAGCACCTAACTTTGGAAACACCCATTTGGTTTGGGAGCATAATAACCTAAAATTCGACGTCTTTGCGGTTTATAATAACGAATTGTCTTTTTATCAATTAGCACCTTCAGAAATTGAAAAAGATTATATATATGCCAAAGACGCCAATGGCAATCCGTACAGTCCGTCGTGGTACACGCTTAATTTTAGAAGTCAGTATCAAATAAGTAAATCGACAACCATAACCGCCAGTTTAGAAAACATTACAGACCAACGTTATAAAACCTATTCGTCTGGTATAGCAGCTGCGGGCAGAAACTTTATTTTGTCATTAAAATATAGTTTGTAATGAGATAAAATGTTTAAGCCACTAACTATACACTAATTAAAAAAAGTGTCGATTTCATGTTTTGCTGAATCATTTTTTAAATGCCATTTTGCTTATTACTCCACCGTTTGAAAGCTCTACTTTAGCAATATAAACATTGCTGTTTAAGTTTGAAAGTTTATATGTCTTAGAAGCAGAACCACCTGTAAAGTGATACAACTGTCTTCCTAATAAATTGTGGATTGAAACCGTTTTAATACTTAAATTGTTTGATGTATTAAACTGTACATAATCGTTTTCTAACTCAATAACTCTAAGTGTATTTTTATTTAAAAGTACATCTTCTATGGTTAATGCTTGGTCACTAAAAGCAATTTTAAACGGTTGTTAAGGAATAAATATCTTTGGAGGTGTGCCCGTATCTCCTCTAGAACCTGATACGATTCCAGTGCCATTTATTATAATGTAATCGTCTTACGAGAAATTAGAACCTTGATTACCCCACCTGTAGTACTGTTTGGGGGTGTGCCTTGATCCCATAAATAAATAGCATCTAATCAATCCGAAATTTTCAGAGAAAAACATCTGCATCTATAGCACAAGGGTATGGGTTACCTACTAAAGTCCAGTCTTCATAAGCACCTTTTAAGTTTAAAAGCTGTGATTTTATAATTTTTTATACTCATTGTTTCTGTTTCTATTGTTATTTTTGAAGTACCATGCAGCAAACCAGAAAAACATATACGCTACAAGAAGCTACCAAAAAACTGGAGCATTATTGTGCGTACCAAGAACGTAGCCATAAAGAAGTTGTGCAAAAGCTTACCGATATGTATATGATACCCGAAGCGATCGATGTTATTGTGATACACCTGTTGCAACATAATTTTCTAAATGAAGAACGTTTTGCCAAAACATTTGTAAGCGGTAAGTTCAAAATAAAGGGTTGGGGCCGACACCGTTTAACTTTTGAATTAAAGAAAAAAGACGTAAGCATAGTTAACATAAACCAAGCGCTTGCTGATATTTCTGATGAAGAGTATATCATGGTTTTTAATGATTTAGCTGAAAAAAAGGCAAATTCTATAAAAGAGCCCAACCTTTTTAAGAAAAAAAAGAAGTTTATAGATTACTTTTTATACCGTGGTTGGGAGTCCTATTTGGTATATGATAAGGCTAACGAACTTATAAATTAATATTATTGCCTTTAAAGTTAGCCAATTAGAATGTGGAAATTAAAAAGGTTTAGTATTTTTAATGTTACATACGCATCCATATAATCTGTGTTTTTGGTTATTAAATTTTTATGGGTTATAATGAGGATAAAATAAAAGTCCCTCGGTTTAATGAGGAATCGGGTTTTTATACCACTAAAAAACGCTCAAAAATAATGAGTAAGATTGGTGGCAAAAACACTAAGCCAGAAATGCTTTTTAGAAAAGCGCTTTGGAGAAAAGGGGTGAGGTATAGAGTAAACAATAGAAAGCTTCCCGGAAAACCCGATGTTTCCATCAAAAAACACAAATTAGCTGTTTTTATTGATGGTGAATTTTGGCATGGGTTCAATTGGAACGAACGCAAGGAAACCATACAAAGCAATCGTGGTTTTTGGATACCAAAAATAGAACGGAATATGCAGCGCGATAAAGAGGTAAACCAACAGCTTATCGAAATGGGTTACACCGTGTTTAGGTTTTGGGCAAAGGATATTAAAACCGAACTAGACAAATGCGTTAATGATATTTTGGTTTATATAGATGTTGGAGAAAATAATTAATCATCGACCATGTCCTTTTCAAAATACCACCATAAACTGGAATCGATAGATGCTTTCATTCTATTAATATCTACCGAATCTTTTAAAAAAATGGTTAGGTTTTCGTCGGCAAGGTTTTGCTCAACAGTCTCATTAATTTCAATAAGTTCTATTTCTGTAAAATGTTCTAGATGATTTTTAATTTCATTATCTAATGATTCATCACTCAAAAATATCTTAATGGTTTGCCTTGTTGGAGAATTTCTAATTTCAGATCTAAATGGGAGTAGCATAACAACAAATTTAAGTGAAACAATGTAGCATGTATAATGAATACCCTAAGTTAGTAAATTATTCCAATAAAATCAACAAAAATCCTCTCTGTTTCCAGAAAGGATTTAAAACGTATAATAAATGGAATGGGCTACTCTACTAATTTAAGCTCTGCCAAATCATGAAAAAAGAAGTTCATTTCATCGTTCATAGATACAAATAATCCGTCTGGAAATTTGCTTCCTAAAGAGATTGTTGTCACATCGCAACCATCGGTTTCTTTGGTGCCCAAATTAAGTGCTTTTATAAACGCATTGGTTTCTAAATTGAACACATTAAAGGTATGTGCTTGTTGGTTAGATACTATTAAATAGCCTTTATCTTGATACTTTGCAATAGCAATACCTTCTATATCATCTTTAAAATGCTCGCCTCCAAAAAGAGCTACTTCTACATCACCTTTTGTGGGATTGGCATGGTATTTTCTAATGCCAACGCCTTCATCGGAATAGTAAACAAATCCTGCTTCATCATCAACTGCTATAGCTTCAATTTCTTTTTGCCCACTAAATGCACCTAGTTTTCTAAGTAGATTGGTTTTGACGCCTAACGAATCTGAAACCAATTCATATTGATATACATACCCTTTTATTGGTCCATTTTTTCTACTAACAAAAACCGAAATATATCCTGTTTCTGGATTTTTATAAAGAGATACTCCCATAGGGCGTTTCATGTCGATATGGGTTTCATCTTCAAAAACTTTAAAGCCACCACGATCCAATGGTATCATATCTGGTATAGAAAACAAACGTATTTGATGTTTTTCCCTTTCGGAAAACACTATAATATCGGTTGTTGTAGAATCATTTAATTTAAAGTCATATTCCACATCGACATTATTTGGATAGCTAATGTTGGTTACACTTTTTTCCTTTATGATTTTTCCGTCTAAATCAAAGGCATATACGCCGCCATTAACTTCATCTTTATCCGTACCAAAAACAATACTTGCTTCTGGGTTGTTTTTGTTTACCCAAATAGCAGGATCATCAGTATCATGTGGTGTTTTCTCTGTAACAGTTTTGGCTACTATTTCTGGTAACTTAGCTGCACAAGACAATAATAAAACGGTTATTCCAAAGACAATATTTACTTTTATTTTATTCATGTCTATTTTTTTAATTTTTCTTAAACAAATCGTATTTTAAACCAAAGGTTAAGCGTCTGCCATAATATTCCATTTGCATGGTTCTAGATTTCACTCCTTGAAAGTAACGTAATGGTTGATTGGAAATATTGTTTAAATCTGCATATAAACTTAAGTTTTTATTTATCGACACATTGGCATTGAAGTCTAAAAAGAATTGTTCATCATAATACCTATCTTCAAAAGCACGACCACCAATTTCATCTATGTAGGAATCTGAATAATTTCCAGACAAACGCAGGCTTAATCTTTTGTTGGCATACCCTAAAGAAGCATTAAACATATTTGGTGCTGTTTGTGGCAAGTCTAAATCGTTACGATCTTCGCCATCTTCATTTTTAATGCCTTTGGCATCGGAAGTTAAATAGGTATAGTTTAAATAAATGCTGAAGTTTTTTGCAAAACCGGGTAAAAAATCCAACTGACGCTGTAATGAAAACTCTGCTCCAAATACGGTAGCCCCCTCACCGTTTAATGGTTGATATACTTCGTAACCATTGGTGTCTTCTGACTGGCTGGTATACACAAAATCTTGGATGTCTTTATAAAATAGCCCTGCCGACAGGATTCCAACGGATTTAAAATAACGTTCTGCCATCACATCAAAATTCATAGAGGTTGTTGGCTCTAACTCAGAATTACCTAAATAAATTTCTTCGTCCTCATTGTTAATTTCCCTATAAGGTACTAAATCTATATAGTTTGGTCTTGCCAACGTGTTTGTCCACGCAAAGCGCAAAACTGTATTGCTTGATACATCATATTTTAAATGCAAACCAGGTAAAACATTGGTATAAGAGCTTTCTTCTTTTAATTGATTTGTTCCTGCATAGTCACCATCAACATCAAAAATTAATTCGTTCCCTATACTATTAATTTTGGTGTGTTC
Organism: Mariniflexile sp. HMF6888; assembly: GCF_044335535.1. Taxonomy (NCBI): domain Bacteria; kingdom Pseudomonadati; phylum Bacteroidota; class Flavobacteriia; order Flavobacteriales; family Flavobacteriaceae; genus Mariniflexile; species Mariniflexile sp. HMF6888. The sequence continues at coordinate 384,856 of NZ_JBIQVZ010000003.1, forward strand.
AAGTCTTAAACCGACTAATAGACTTAATTTATCGGATAGCTTTTGGTTAGTCATAGCATAACCTGCATATACGTTTTCATCTACATCAAAATTGGCAGTTAGGTATTCTTCAGGTAAATCTTCTGCTTCAAATTGTGCGGCATCATTTAATTTTAATTCTCCTAAGAATTCAGAAGTTGCAAAAGTACCAATCGCATATTGACTTCCTGCTAGAAAATCGGTGTCTGAATAATTGCGGGTTGGTATGCTTCCTAAAAATTCAAAAACAGCGCTCACTGGACTATATTCTGTAAAATCGTTGTCTCGGTTTTTGTTTTTTAATCTAGCTCTTAGTCCAAACTTTAAAAAGCCATCTTCTTGCTGAAATATAGTTAGTGGTAATTTAAAGTTGGCAAACACATTAAAATCTTTTTCCTCTGTATATTGATTTTCTTCTGTTAGCTCATTAAATTCAAAATTATTATAAGCAGCATCAGCCGTGTTTAATGGTGAGAATAAAGGTTTATCTAAATTGTTATTGAATGCTACGCCATACTCACTTTCATATTCCAAATAACGCTCGTTTAAACGTTCTTCGGAAGCTTTGGAAAACGAAGCCATCCAGTCTATTTGCAATGTATTGACCAAATGTTCGCCACCTAAACTAAAATTGAACATACGCTGGTCTTCTAAACGTCTGTTTTTATTTCGGTTGTTACCAAGACCTCCTTTGGTTTGCCTTTTGACTTCTACGGGAAACGATGTCAAATTACCATTTCCATCCACTGTGAAATCGCCCGGTTCAATATCTTCACCATCTAAAATTTCATGCTCTAAGCGAAATCTATTTTCACGATCATCCCTCCAATTGTAAATGGATTTAAAGTAGATGTTGCTATTGTCATTTAATTTATAATCAAAATTTGCTGAAAAACTACGACGAATACGTTGCACCAAATACTCTCGAATCTCAGATACTTTGGCATACGGGTTTACATCTACTTCCTGTAAATTATCTTCATCATTAAACGCATTATATTCAAATTGGTCTTCCCATTCTGCTTCAACGTTATCACTTCCAAAATCATTATCATTGAAAGATGCAGAAAGCATGTAACCAAATTTGCCACTATTAGATCTATCACCTAATAAAAAAGATCCATTAAGGATTCTTTTATTGGTGATGTAATTGACTCCAGAACCTGCCGTTGCAGATAAACGAAAGCCCCGAGGCGATGTTCTTGTAATTAAGTTTACCGAACCCCCCAAAGCATCGGCGTCCATATCTGGAGTTATGGCTTTACTAACTTCTATGGTTTGAATCATATCGGCTGGAATTAAATCCATTTGAACATTTCTATTATCGCCTTCGGCAGAAGGAATACGGCTTCCATTTAATGTTACGGAATTTAATTGAGGCGACAACCCACGAATAATAATGTTACGTGCTTCGCCTTGGTCTACTTGCATCGTAATCCCAGGAATCCGTTTTACAGCATCTCCAATATTGGCATCTGGGAATTTACCTATTTGGTCTGTTGAAACAATATTAGTAATATTTTGTTTGTTCTTTTGAGTGTTCAAAGCTCTTGCCTGTCCACCTAAAGAGTATCCTGTAATTTCAACTTCATCTAATTCGGTGTTTTTTGAGCTTAATGTAACATATAAAGTTGTTGTTTCTGAATTAGATACAACAGCTTCTTTTTTAAAATTTGAATATCCTAAATATTTAATGGATAGATTATATGGACCCTCAGGAACATCAACGATTGTGAAATTTCCGTTAAAGTCTGAAACAGCTCCTTTTTTTAGTTCTTCAATCACTACAGTTGCTCCAGGTACAGCAATGCCGTTTTCATCTGTTATAACACCTTTTATATTTCCATTTTGCGCAAAAGTTGCAAACGAAAACACGAACGTAATTAATAATAATACATAGTCTTTTCTCATGTTATTTTGTTGATTAGTTATTGGGGCGAAATAACAAAATAGATACGCAAAGTGTTTTAAGTCTTATTTATGCTAGTGTTAAATATAGAAGGCTATTGGCCAAACTTTGCAATTAATTAACATTTAAAAAACCTTACAGAAAAGCTAATTTAAAACAAACAAAAAGCCCTTTCCGGAAACGGAAAGGGCTTGTACTTTAAAAGAAAATTATTTCCTAAACCTCAAAAGGTACTATAGAAACATAAGATTTGTTGTCTTTTTTCTTTGTGAATTTTACAACGCCATCAACATAAGCGTGTAATGTATGATCTTTTGAAGAATATACGTTTTCACCTGGATGGTGTGTGTTTCCTCTTTGTCTTACGATAATGTTTCCAGCTATTGCAGCTTGACCACCAAAAATCTTAACACCTAAGCGTTTTGATTCTGATTCTCTACCGTTTTTCGAACTTCCGACTCCTTTTTTATGTGCCATTTTATTTCGATTTTATATTTTAAAATTAACTTAAAGCAGCAATTAAATCAGCTTTTTTCATTGAAGCGATTCCTTCAATGCCTTTAGCTTTTGCCATTTCTTTTAATTCAGCAACTGTTAAACTGCTTAAATCTTGAGTAACTTCAGCTTTAGCTTCAACTTTTTTCTCTACTTTAGCGGATGTTTCTTTTTTAGCTTCAACTTTGGCAGCCTTTATTGCTCCTTTGTTTTCAACTTTGGCAGCCTTTGTGGCTCCCGAAGCAGCAATGCTTTCAATGATGATTTCAGTTAAAGATTGACGGTGACCGTTTTTCTTGCGGTAACCTTTACGTCTTTTCTTTTTGAAAACTATCACTTTATCACCTTTAAGGTGCTTTAAGACTTTTGCTCCTACTTGAGCTCCGTCTATAGCTGGGGCGCCTACAGTTACATTGTCACCATCACCAATAAGAAGTACATTATCGAAAGCTACTTGCTTTCCTTCTTCTGTTTGTAAACGGTGTACAAAAACCTTTTGGTCTTTAACAACTTTAAATTGTTGCCCTGCTATCTCTACAATTGCGTACATAGCGTAACGTTTTATTAATTAATTTTGTTCAAAAATAGACCTACCTATACGGAAGGCGGGTGCAAATATACTGCTAATTAATTAATCTGCAAACGTTTTGTTTCTTTTAGGCAAGTTTTTTACTGTTTTTAAAAAGCTGCATAACAGTAAGTGTTGCAACTACCGTAGTTGCAAGCCCCATAATGGCCACCACAAATGTTACCAAGCCAACATCTGCCCCCAAACCACCGTGCATTTCCTTAAGTAGTTCCGGTAAAAAACCGGGACTAAATTCGGTTGCATAAAATAAGAAGAAAGTGGTGAAAAGTATAGTGGCAATAAAGCCTGTAATAAGTCCTGTTTTAAAGCCTTCGCCATAAGAAAACATTTCGGGATTTTCAAGTTTACTTAACCTTACGGATTCATAAACTCCAAAAGTAGTTATTATAGCATTAAAGAAACTATATACTGGATTTATATGCTTGTTAAATAATGCTAAGATTAAAAAATAAGCAATTAATACAGCACTTGTAACAAGTCCAAACCTAATGGGAATCGATATTTTTTTCATGCGCTAAAATTTAATTTTATTTAAGAAAATAATATTTAGTTGATGAACCAGTTAGTAAATTCATCACTATAATTAATATAGCTTTGGGTTGTTTATTTTGTTTTAAAACGATTTATGCTATTAAATTTCGTGAAAATTTTGGTAAAAAAATAATTTTTAAGTACTTTTTAATATAGGTTTATAATTGCCAAACCTCTTTATTTAGTAAATTTGCCTGAATTTAAATACTGAGAAATGATGAAACATCCATGCTAAAGGTACCTTTAACACATAGGAGTATGATTATGGATGTAACATTTGACCATTAAAAAATAACTGCGAAGCGTATCAGTGAACACGGCTGACAAATAATATTTTAGTGAACTAAATAAATATAAACAGATGAAATCAATAAAAAACATCATGATGGTTGGGGCCATGGCATTATTTGTTATGAGTTGTAAAAACGAAACCAAACCAGAGGTTAAAACTGTTGAAGTAGCAACAGAAATTTCTAAAGCGGCAGACCCAAACGCTACCTACGCTAAAGCGGAATTCACTATTGATGGGATGACTTGCGCCATAGGCTGTGCTAAAACAATTGAAAAGAAAATTGCTAAGATGGACGGTGTAAAATCTGCCACTGTTGATTTTGATAAAAAATTAGCTATGGTTGAATACAATATAGCTAAAGTAACACCTGTTTTATTAGAAGAAACGGTTACTAAAGTGTCAGATACTTATAAGGTTAGCCATATGAAAGTAGTGGCCACTAACTGAAAAACATGATAAAGGGTTGTACTACAAAAGCAGAATCATAACTTCTTGCAGAATATTTTGAAGTAAAAAAGGGTTTCTAAAACTTACTCGTCTTTTTGAGTAAAGGATAATCTAGGGGATTTTTTTATCAAATACAAACACACTAAGTAGTGAGTTAAATTAAAAAATATAACCGCAAAAAAACCGAGAAATCTATTCTTTTCTAAGAATAGGTTATATCCTTGAAAAACAGAACTTAACAAGATGGAAATTCCTGAGAACATTAGAATATAGCTAACGTTATTTTTTTTGTTTAAGGGCAGTAAAAATGTGCCAAGCATAAATATTGTTGCAGAAGAAACATACAATATGGTTTCCTTAAAAACAAGCATTGCATGCATTCCATCAGAATATATACTTACAGATATCAATATAAACAATACTATTGGTATGGTTAATTTTAGAACTGTCTTCCAATTAACTATTTGGATATCTTTGAAGAAGATAATGCAATAAATAAAGAAAGCAACGGTGTGGTAAATTAACCCTGCAGAATTATATCTTTCATAGGGATTGTTGAAATTGTAGATGCCTAAAAAATTAAAAATCAATGAGATTATAAATAGTATATTCTTTTTACTTGCATTTAAGATATATATATAAAGAATTAAAGGAAAAGCGGCGAACATTGTCACCTTTCTATCTAAATACTTTGGCATAATAGCCCCTAAAGCGTCTAGAAAAACAATGCCAAAAAATATAAAGTTCACTAATATTTTCTGGTTAAGTAATTTCCATAACTCTTCTATTACTACGGTTCTAAAAGTTTTCAAATGTGTTTGGAGCTATGTGAATTACTTTTATTAAAAAATGTGTAAAACATTATTACAAATAAAATATATGGGCAATATAATATTTTTTTAACAAAAAAAATAAGAAATGTTCATACAATTGCCTTGAAAAAATATTTATATGAAATTATATCGATTTTATTTACGAAAAATTGATAATATAAATATATTAACTATTTTATATATCTATAGCTTATTTCCAAACTATTGTTTCCATTATTTGTGCCATGTCTTTCTGCAAATAGTTTGCTGCTGGTAAAATAGAATCGTAATTAGGTTTAGCGTAAAAATAAAGGGACCCTACCAAGAAATGCTGAACACTATCAGTGACATAAAATTGTGCAGGCGATGCCACGTTTCCTTTTACTTCAGAAAATATACCGTATACTTTTCTTTCTTTGTTTTCATACGGAAATACAGGGATCTCATCTGCTTTAATGGTATGTTCTAAAGTGAATTTTTGGGCGTCTCTAAGATATTCGGTTAAGATTTTCGAATCGCCATCTATCGCCTTATAGGTTAAAAAAATAGTGCCTTTTAGTGTAGGGTATTCTATGTTAATACCATAACTCTCTTTAGCTGCAGCTAACTTTTTATACTTAATTTTAGAAGCTAAATGGTTTGTTTCAAAATAAAAAGGTACGTCTATATTAATTTTTTTATACTGTGCTTTAGGATAATCTAACCTTAGATAAGCTTTAGGCTTTGGAATATAATCTTGCCCACAAGACACTAAAATAAAAAGACAAACCGTTATTAAACTTTTAAATAAATATGCGCTTTTCAATTTTAAAATCATGAAGTTATCGGGTTACAGTATTCAGTCTTTTGGGTGCAATAATAAAATATAGAACGAACTCATTTAAGCTTTTTGATCGAAGCGAAAATTAGTCATTTTTAGCCAATTGAAAAAAGCTTAAATGAGTTCATTATGTAATAGTAAATTTTATGAGTTTTATTCGTTTTTTATCTAAGGCTTCAATTTTAAAAATATAATTTTTAAATAGTATTTTACTGTTTAATTTTGGGAAACTGCCCGATATTTCTAAAACAAAACCTGCTATGGTTTCGGCTTCACCTTTATTATCTTCAAAAACGGTTTCGTCTTCAACTTTAATAATTTTATAGAAATCTTTTAAGGTCGTTTTTCCTTCAAACACAAAATTATTGTCGTCTAATTTAGAATAGGTCAAATCTTCATCATCAAACTCATCACTTATATCGCCTACAATTTCTTCAATAATATCTTCTAAGGAAATAAGCCCAGAAGTTCCTCCATATTCATCAACCACCACTGCCAAATGCACTTTTTTCTCTTGAAACTCTGCCATTAAATCATCCAGCTTTTTGTTTTCGGGCACAAAAATGGGTTCTCTTATTAAGGTTGTCCAATCAAACTGTTTTCGGTCAATATACGGCAACAAATCTTTTACATAAAGTATGCCTTCTATGGAATCTATATTATCTTTAAAAACAGGAATACGCGAATAACCGTTTTTTATTATTTCTGGTAAAATTTCCGTGTATTTCTGTTCAATGTTTAGTGCAAAAATATCAATGCGTGGGCGCATAACTTGTTTGGTGTCTGTGTTACCAAAAGAGACAATACCTTGCAGTATTTTATGTTCTTCTTTGGTGGTGTCTTCTTTACTTGTAAGTTCTAGTGCTTGTGATAGCTGATCGACGCTTAAATTAGATTTTTGCTTGCCCAGTTTATTGTGTATGATTATTGTTAAACCACGCATGGGTAAGCTTAAAGGCGATAACAATACATCTAAAACCCTTAGCGGGTATGCCATAAAGGTTGCAAACTTCAAATTGTTTCGACTGGCATAAATTTTAGGTAAAATTTCGCCAAACAATAAAATTAAGAAAGTTACAACAACAACTTCAATTACAAATTTTATTATAGGTGAATTAATACCTGAAAATATATCGCTACCCAAATAGGCAAACAAAATAACAATGGCAATATTTATAAAATTGTTTGCTACTAATATGGTAGCCAATAATTTTTTAGGACGCTCTAACAGATTTGTTATTATTTGAATACGTTTAGATTTTGCTTCCAATCCTTTTTCTATATCCGTTCTTGAAAGCGAAAAAAGGGCAACTTCGGCACCAGAAATAAGTGCAGAACAAAGCAAAAGTAGAAATAATAACACGATGCCTAAAACAATTGAAAAATCAACTGCAATCATTAAACTTTTAAAACTTGCGGGGTCAGGATCCAAGTAATACGGTTTTAGTTACACAAAGTATCTCGTTGTCTCGAGACATTTATTATTAAAATGGTAAATCGTCATCTTCTTCTCCAATTTGTTCTGGGGCTTCAGGTTGCTTTTCAGCAGGCTTTTGTGCAGTAACTGTGTTGGAAGCATTTCCTTCACTCTCTTTTTTAGTAGTTAAAAAGGTAAAGTCTGTGCATTGAATTTCGGTTGAATACCGATCGTTTCCGCTTTCGTCTTGCCATTTTCTGGTTTTCAATCTACCTTCAATATATACCTTGTCGCCTTTACTTAAATACTTTTCGCAAATTTCGGCAGCTTTATTTCTAACGACAATGTTATGCCATTCGGTATTGGTAACACGCTCGTTGGTTTGTTTGCTGGTATATGTTTCGTTTGTTGCCAAAGGAAACCTACCAATACAACCACCACCTTCAAAGTAATGCATTTTTACTTCATCACCCAAATGCCCAATCAGCATCACTTTATTTAATGTTCCAGACATACTTATTGTTTTTATAGGAGAGCAAAATTACTGAATTGCTTTGCATTTTAAAGACTTGCTTTCCCGTTTTTTAAAATTAATAAAAATTTTGATTGTTAGCATTAAGAGCCCGTTTAAATTTGTATGATTGGATCTTCTATAGGTCATTTTTGATGCAAAATGAGGCGAAATCGAAGATAATGGCAGGGCCATTTGATGAGGTTTCAACGAAATTAGGCGCAAAAAGGGGCATAGAAAAACAATTGATATAAATTTAAACAGGCTCTAAACTAATCAAAATTAAAATATTCAATAAAATTACCAATTAAAATAGGCACCGCATATGTATGTATTTTATTTATTGGAATTCCATTATCTAAAGAACCATTGACTGTTACAATCCAAAATTTGGTATATAAATGTTGATGGGATAATTTATGAATAATAACATCATCATTATAAAGAGACAATTCAAACGAAGATTCTTTCAGCAAATGATGATTTTGAGCTAACTTTTTAAAATCTTCAAACTCTAAATTTTTGCCTGCTTCAATTAAAGGAAACTGATATAAGTTTTGCCAAATGCCTTTACCCTCGCGTTTTTCTAAAATGGTTTTTCCATCCTTATCTATAAAAACCAAAAAGTTAAAATACTTTTTTTTCGCTTTTGCGGATTTTATTTTAACAGGCAATTCGCTAATTCTGTTTTTATTAAAAGCAATACAGCTGGTTTTAAAAGGACAAATAGGGCAATCGGGGCTTTGTGGTTTGCATTGTGTAGCACCAAATTCCATAATAGCTTGATTAAATTCTGCTGGATTTTTTTCATCAATTAACTCCTGTGCCAATTGTTTATACTCTTTTGCGCCTTTTGAAGAGTTAATAGGTATATCCATACCGAAATAACGTGCCAAGACTCTGTATACGTTTCCATCTACCACCGCTTCAGTTTTATTAAAGCAAATGGATGCAATGGCACTTGCTGTATAATCTCCAATACCTTTCAGTTTTAATAATTCTTTATAAGTATTTGGGAATTCTCCATTTAGCTCGTTGGCAATATATTTTGCTGTAGCATGTAAATTTCTTGCTCGAGAATAATAACCCAACCCTTGCCATAATTTTAAAACACTACTTTCTTCGGCGTTAGCTAAATGAAAAACCGACGGAAATTCTTCTATAAATTTGCTATAATATGGCAGCCCTTGAGCCACTTGTGTTTGCTGTAAAATAATTTCTGACAACCAAATGTAATAAGGGTTTTTTGTTTGCCTCCAAGGAAGCTCTCGTTTATTATTTGAATACCAGTGGTTTAAAGTTTTTGAAAATATCATTAATTAAATAAATGCTGCGAACAAAAATAAACGTTTATAATCTTAAATTTTAATGAATTAGGTTTGAAATATTGAATTTTAAATTCCTATATTTGCATCCCTTTTAAAATTTATAGTAACTTAAAAAAAATATATTAAAATGACTAAGGCTGATATAGTAGCAAAAATTTCTGATAAATTAGGAATTGAAAAAGGTGATGTTCAAGCAACTGTTGAAACATTTATGGAAGAAGTAAAGTCTTCTTTAGAAAGTGGTGATAATGTTTACTTAAGAGGCTTTGGTAGCTTTATTATTAAAACAAGAGCTGAAAAAACAGGTAGAAACATTTCAAAAAATACTACCATAAAAATACCATCTCATAATATCCCTGCATTTAAGCCAGCAAAAGTTTTTGTTGAGGGCGTTAAAACAAATGTAGACGTAAAATAAAAACGCATTGGCTGAAATTGTTTCAGCATTAGATAAATTATTAATCAAAAAATACACTATTTATGCCAAGTGGTAAAAAACGTAAGAGACATAAGGTAGCAACGCACAAAAGAAAAAAGCGTGCACGTGCTAACCGTCACAAAAAGAAAAAATAAGACTTAAAAAGTAGTTATATAAACTACTTTTTTCGGTTTAAAACAACAAAGTTCTTTGAAATGAGTTCATTAAATTTTTAGACACTTTTTAGTGTTTTATGAACTCCACGGATATTAAAAATCCTGTGAAAAATATTGTTTAATCCATCTATACGGTTTAGTTGATGGTTGTTAGTTGTTAGTTGCTGGTTACTAGTTTTAAAACTTTTAACTTTTAACTTTTAACTTTTAACTTTATTCTGAAAGTATGGATAAAAATTAACTTAATGGATAAAGAATTGATTATTCGATCTAGTTCCGAGCACGTTGATTTTGCCTTATTAAAAGATGGAAAACTTATTGAATTACAAAAAGAGGAAGATGGTAATAACTTTTCGGTTGGTGATGTGTTTATAGCCAAAATAAGAAAAGCTGTTCCTGGACTAAATGCTGCATTTGTTAATGTAGGTTATGAAAAAGATGCGTTTTTGCATTATCATGATTTAGGTCCAAAGCTACCTTCGCTTTTAAAGTTCACAAAAAGTGTAAGCACAGGTAAACTAAAAGATTTTACTTTAAAAAATTTTCCATTTGAAAAAGATATTGATAAAGACGGAAAGATTTCTGATGTCTTAAAATCAAATCAATCGCTATTGGTACAAATAGTAAAAGAACCCATATCGACCAAAGGCCCTAGAATAAGCTCAGAGCTTTCTATTGCTGGTAGATATATTGTTTTAGTGCCTTTTTCCAACCGTATTTCTATTTCTCAAAAAATAGAAGACAAAGAAGAAAAAGACCGCTTAAAACGATTGGTAAAAAGCATTACGCCACCGGGGTTTGGCATTATTGTACGCACCGTAGCACAAGGCAAAAAAGTAGCCGAACTAGATAGAGATTTACAAAATTTGCTTAGTCGTTGGACGGCAATGTGTAAAAAGCTACACAAAGCACATCATCCAAGTAAAGTATTAGGTGAAATGAATAAAGCCTCGTCTATTTTACGAGACATATTCAACGACACTTTTACAAGTATTCATGTTGATGATGAAGCGCTTTACATTCAAATTAAAGATTACGTGCAAGAAATTGCACCAAACAAAGAATCAATAGTTAAATTGTATCAATCAAATGTTCCCATTTTTGAAAAATTTGGGATTGAAAGACAAATTAAAACCTCCTTTGGAAAAACCGTTTCTATGGCAAAAGGTGCGTATCTAATAATAGAACACACCGAAGCTTTACATGTTATAGATGTAAATAGTGGAAACAGATCTAACAAAGCCAATAACCAAGAGGATACGGCACTAGAAGTTAACTTAATAGCTGCTACCGAAATGGCACGCCAATTACGATTACGTGATATGGGAGGCATTATAGTAGTAGATTTTATCGATATGACCAGTGCTGAAAACAGGCAAAAGCTATTTAATCACCTTCGTGACGAAATGAAGGATGACAGAGCTAAACATAAAATATTGCCTCCAAGTAAATTTGGTTTGATACAAATAACAAGACAGCGCGTTCGCCCAGAAATGAACATTAAAACCCAGGAAGAAAACCCTGATGAGGTAAATAATGGTTCTGAGGTAGATGCGCCTATAGGAATTGTGACAAAAATAACACATGACCTAGAACAACTATTAAAAAAAGACTATAAAAAGCTGACCTTAAACACACATCCTTTTATAGCGGCCTTTTTAACAAAAGGTTTTCCATCAACACGTTCAAAATGGTTTTTTGAACATAAAAAATGGGTTAAAGTTTTACCAAGAGATGCTTACACGTATTTAGAATATCACTTTTTTGATAAAGATGGTAATCAAATTAAATAACTTAAAAACCCCTTACTATTTAGTAAGGGGTTTTTTTGTTTTTAAACTGTATCTTATTAGTTGACTTTTACTGTAATAATACTTATTTAGTAGCCTTCGCTTTTGCAGCTTCGTTACGTTCAATTTTATGTTCTGGACGTGTCCATTTTGGCTTCTCACCCAAGGCTTGGTATTGAGAATCTGTAGCTTCTACCGTTTGTGGTTGCATTTTTTTAATGAATGGTTTTTGCGGATTTAAACCAAGCAACTCAAACATTTTCATGTCTTCATTTACGTCTGGGTTTGGTGTTGTAAGTAGTTTATCACCAGCAAAAATAGAATTCGCACCAGCAAAGAAACACATGGCTTGCCCTTCTCGTGTCATTTGTGTTCTACCAGCACTTAAACGCACTTGGGTTTCGGGCATGACAATACGGGTGGTTGCTACCATACGAACCATATCCCAAATAGAAACAGGTTCTTGGTTTTCAAGCGGCGTGCCTTCAACAGCTACCAATGCATTAATTGGCACCGACTCTGGTTGCGGGTTTAATGTAGAAAGTGCTACCAACATGCCAGCTCTGTCTTCAATTTTTTCACCCATACCAATAATACCACCACTACAAACGGTCACATTGGTTTTTCGAACATTATCAATCGTTTGTAAGCGATCTTCGAAACCACGTGTAGAAATCACTTCTTTATAATATTCTTCCGAAGAATCTAAATTATGATTATAAGCATATAATCCAGCCTCAGCCAAACGTTTTGCTTGGTTTTCGGTAATCATACCTAGAGTACAGCACACTTCCATATCTAGTTTGTTGATGGTACGCACCATTTCCAACACTTGGTCAAACTCTTCACCATCTTTTACATTACGCCATGCAGCACCCATACAAACACGGGAGCTTCCGCTAGATTTAGCTCGTAATGCCTGTGCTTTTACTTGTTGAACAGGCATTAAATCGTTTCCTTCAATATTGGTATTGTAACGAGCTGCTTGCGGACAATACCCACAATCTTCAGAGCAGCCACCTGTTTTTATGGAAACCAAAGTGCTAATCTGTACCGTATTTGGGTCGTGGTGCAAACGGTGAACGGTAGCAGCTTCATAAAGCAATTCCATTAAAGGTTTGTTATATATATTTAAAATCTCTTCTTTAGTCCAATTATGTTTTGTCTCGCTCATGTGGAATTAATTTAAAGCAAAAATAGTTATTATGCTTTACAAAAGATTATGATTAATATCATAATTTTAAAAGATATATATATCCTATCAATTATTTAATCAAGATTAAGCCTTAGGAAATTTGTTAAGACCATGGCATAATTTGGGTTTAATTTATCAAATGAAAAGCTAATTAGTAAACACTAAAAGAAATTTTTATCTGTTTGAATTTGAAGTAAAAAGAAACTGTCAGATGTTGATATCTGACAGCTCTTAATTTTGTTCCTAGCAATGAGGCTATTTATTCTCCTGTTTTATTTGTGTTAGGTTTATCAACATCTTTTGCATTAGAAGGTGTTTTGGTTTTCTCGATTAGTATTTTCTTCTCAGCGTCCTTACCTTTTAAATATTCTGGCAAATCCATTCCCGCCATATTAAACATATCCTGTAAAGGAGGCACTGATTGGTACATGCCCGAAAGGAAATTGGCTGTAGACGATTTTCCATCTTTTCCGCCACCATTTTCCCAAACAGTTACTTTATCTATTTTAATATTTTTAATGGCTTCTGCTTGGGTTTTTACTAGTTCAGGAAGTTTGTCGGCAATCAATAATAACACCGCATCTTTCGAATTATTTCCAGCCGCTTTTACGATTTGGTCTAAACCAGCGGCTTGTTTGGTTAACACTTCATATAAACCTTGTGCTTCTGCTTGTGCTTTTAATAAGATGGCATCGGCTTGTCCTTTTGCTATTCTTCTAATATTTTCAGCTTCAGCTTCAGCATCAATTTCAACTTTCTTTTTATCAATTTCTGCAGGAACAACAATATCCGCTAATTGTGTAGAGCGTACTCTTTCAGCTCTGGCAATTTCAGCTAATTTTTCAGCAGCATAAGCTTCTTCCAAAGCTTTTGCTGCTTGTACTTTTTCAGATGTAATAGCTCTTTTTTCAGCTTCAGCTTCTTTTTCTCTTCTTAATGCATCCGATTCCGCAATAGAAATTTTCGCAATGTTTTCTCCATCAATAGCACGGGCATTTGCTTCAGAAGTTTTAATTCTTTCTTCTTTTAACGCTTCCGCTTCACCTATTTTTGCTAAAGCAATGGCACTAGCTGTTTGTACCCTTTCGTTCTGACTTGCATTCGCTTCACCAATTTTCGCTAGCGCATTAGCTGCAGCAATTTGTGTTCTTTCGTTTTGCATTGCATTCGCTTCACCAATCTTTGCTTTAGCGTGTAATTCTGCAACTTGGGTTCTTTCATCTTGTACTGCATTCGCTTCACCAATAGATCCATCCCTAGTTTTTTCTGCTACCGATTTACGAGCCGCATTAATAGCATGGGCGGCAGCTTCTTTTCCTAAAGCTTGGATGTATCCAGACTCGTCAACAATATCTGTAATATTTACGTTAATGAGTTTTAAACCTACTTTTTTAAGTTCAGATTCTACACTTTCAGAAATGTTGGTTAAAAACTTGTCTCTATCAGAATTGATTTCTTCAATATCCATTGATGCAACCACCAAACGTAACTGACCAAAAATGATTTCTTGTGCTAGTTCCTGTATTTCATTTTGACCTAAGCCCAATAATCTCTCGGCTGCATTTTGCATAATGCCGGGTTCGGTTGAAATACCAATGGTAAAACGAGATGGTACATTTACACGAATGTTTTGTTTACTTAAGGCATTAACCAGATTTACTTCAATAGAAATAGGCGTTAAATCTAAAAACTGATAATCCTGAATAACAGGTACAATAAAGGCGGCACCACCGTGAATACATTTTGCCGATTGTCCACCTCCAACTTTACCATAAACCACTAATATTCTGTCTGAAGGACAACGTTTGTAGCGTTTAACTAAAACTATAAAGAATATGAAAACAAATAGAACTGCAAAAATTACAGCTAGTGGTAAGCCTAGTTCAAAAGCTTGTGTTAATAGTAAATACATAAATTATTTGGTTAATGGTTCAACAATTAATATTCCGTTTTCTGTAACATTTTTTACTTTGATGACAGATGATGATTTTAAATTAACATCGGCATCGGTAAGCGCTTCCAGTTCACGCAAAGCGCCTTGTATTTTAATATGTACTTTTCCCATAGATGAGCGATTTGCGCCAATGGTTAGGTATACCTCACCAACAGCTCCGATGGCATTTTTGAAATTTAAAGTACCACTGTCATTAAGTTTTCGCATGTAATAAAACATGGCAGCCATAATAGCCATCATAATTAATCCACAAACCATTGAAATAATAATGGTTAATGATTTTGATAAACCAGCATCAATACAAGCAATACCACTCCAGCCAAATAAGGTAAAAAAACCAATCAGGTTTTTAAAGGTTATAAATTGGAAGCCAATACCAGTGTCCGATTCTATTTCGGTATCTGTATCTAGGGTATCTGTTTCTCCACCAACAAAGGTTAAAACCATCATGATTATAAAGATTATAGACCCTAACAATGCAATGCTCCAATATATTTTTGGAAAAAGTTCTAAATGATTAAACCAATCGGACATAATTTAAGTGTTTATAAAATTTATGAAATATAAAACCTTTTTATGAGTTTACAATATTATTTTGAAAGTAAAATCGACACCGCATTTCCGCCAAACCCCACAGCATTAACAAGAATGTTTTTAAGTTGATGAGGCGTTTTTTGCTTTTCTAAATAAGGAACTCCAATAAACGCTTGATGTTGAAGCATTAAAAGTGCTAATTCAATACTCAACATGCCTGAAGCACCAAAGCTGTGTCCTACTTTCCATTTGTTAGTAGTTAACGCAGGTGTTTTGTTACAGAATATTTTATTTATGGCATGGTATTCAGATAAATCGCCTTTTATGGTACCGGGCGCATGCATCACGATAACATCAACATCATCTGGATGTGTATTACCTAAGGCCATTTGCATTGATTTTTGAAAGCACATAGCATCGCTGGAAATGGAAATATTGTGCTCTAAAATTTCGGTAGCATAGCCAAAACCCTTAATGATGGCCAAAGCATTTTCTATTTTGCCAGTTTCTAAACAAGCCATAGAGGCACCTTCGCCTAAAACCATGGTGTTTTGGGTTTTATCAAGGTCTAAGGCACGACAGGGGAAGTCATTATTCTCTCGGGCATACACTTTTAAGGCTTGCATCTGCGCAATGGTAAACGCTGTTAAAGGAGCTTCACTACCGCCAACTAAAAACTTGTTGCACATGCCTGCATTTATCCATGCGATACCATTTAACATAGCGTGTAATGCTGTCGAACAGGTGATGGAATGACTAATTTCGGGCCCTTGGGTTTGTAAATCGTGAGCAACCCACGATGATATATTGCCCAAAGTTGTAGTGGGAGAGCTTAAAGTTTGCGCTTTATTGTTTTTTAAAAAATCGTCGTAATAGGTTTCAAAAAGTTGTGTGGCACCACGGGAAGAGCCTATGTTTATCCCAAAATTGTCTAATTCATTCCAACCTGCACTTTTAACAGCTTGTCTAGAGGCGTAAATAGCATATAAAACAGTGTCGTCTAATGATTTATATTTGTTATCAGACTGCCTTAAAGTTTCAATAGCTAGTTTAGTTTCTGAAGGAATTTTGGCAACCAAATGTTTTTCGTTTCCGAACGATTTTTCGGTAATACAATGCTCGTTGTTTAGGTAGCTATTCCAAGCCTCGTTTAAGGATTTTCCTAATGGAGAAATGGATGCAATAGCTGTTATGGAAATTGGTTTGAACATAGTTTTTTGTCATGCTGAATTTATTTCAGCATCTCATAATTTTGTGATGAGGCTGTTTAAAAAGTCTGGTTCATATTGAGCACTTCGACAAGCTCAGCACAGGCTTTGTCGAAATATTTTGACTTACCGGTAATCCATATCGGTTTCGACAAGCTCAACCTGACAAATTAAATTTAAAGGACTTTTTAAACAGCCTCATTCAGTGCGCAAATTTACACTATTGCTAAAGCTTCTTCAATAGTTTTATAAACTTTTTCTAGCTGTTTTTTAGTAATAATGTAAGGTGCTTGAATGTAAATGGTATTACCAAGTGGACGTAAAAATACCCCATTGTCCATAAAAAATTTGAATAATTTATCACGAAGATTCCCATAACGTGCCATTTCAACATTTAAATCAAGAGCAAAAATAACTCCCGTTTGTCGGGTTGCTTTTACCTTTGGATGATTTTTGATATGCTCATTGAATGCTTCATGTGAAGCAATGACACGTTGTATATTATTTTGCATTTCTGTTGATTGTAGTAATTCTACACTCGCTAAAGCCGCTGTACACGCCAGTGGATTGGCAGAGTAGGTGTGCCCATGAAACAAACCTTTACTAATATCATCACTATAAAAAGCATCGTAGATTTCCTGTGAACATGATGTAATTGCCATAGGTAATAAACCACCGGTTATTGCTTTGCTTAAACACATAACATCGGGTTTCGTTTCTATATGTAATGAAGCAAAATGTTTTCCGGTTTTACCAAAACCAGTCATCACTTCATCGGCAACAGTTATGATGTTATTGGCTTTACAGAATTTTAAAATGTCGTTTAAACCATTAGAATTATGCATTTTCATGGCAGCAGCACCTTGTACTAAAGGTTCGTAAACAAAACCTGCTACTTTATTGGTTTTTACAATAGATTTTAAGGCAGTTAAAATGGTTTCATGGTTTTTGCCATTTGGTGTTGGAATGCGTTTTACATCTAAAAAGAAGTCTTCAAACGGTCCATTGTAAACTGATAATCCTGAAACACTCATGGCACCAAATGTGTCGCCGTGAAAGCCGTCTTCAAAAGCGATTAAAACATTTCTTTTTTCACCGTTATTAAAGTGATATTGTAATGCCATTTTAATGCCAATTTCCACAGATGTAGAACCATTGTCACTAAAGAAAATTTTGTTTTGGTTTTCTGGAAGTATTTTAATGAGAGCTTCGCTCAGTTTTATAGCAGGTTCATGGGTAAAACCACTAAAAACGACCTGGTCTAATTGCTGCATTTGGGCAGAAACTTTACTGGTAATATATGCGTTGCAATGCCCGTACATGCAGGTGTACCAAGAAGCGATGGCGTCTATATATTCGTTCCCATTTTCATCTGTTAAAATACAGCCTTTTGCTTTGGTAATGGCAATGGTTTCAGGGTGTAATTTGTGTTGCGTTAAAGGGTGCCAAAGGTGTTTTTTATCGCGGTCTTTTAGTGTCATATTTTTTATTATACGTCAAATTTAATCTTAAAAAAAATTATGAGATTCCTGATTTTGCAGGAATTCATCAGCATACTCCTTAACCACATTTTTATCAAAATAAGGTTCTTCATCAATGCGCCCAATTATGGGGACGTTTGTCATTTTTTTAATAATATCTTCGGTGGTTTTATGTTCATTTCCACTGAAGATTATAGATACATCAAAACCTTTTTCTTTTAAGAGATTAATGGTTAAAAGGGTGTGGTTGATGCTTCCTAAATAATGCCTAGAAACCACAATAACTTTGTAGTCAGGTTGTATTAAATCCAACACTGTTTGGGTATTGTTTATAGGAACTAATAAGCCGCCAGCGCCTTCTATAATAAGGTTGTTTTTGGTTTTAGGCGCTTTAATTTTTTTTATATCGATGGAAATACCATCAATTTCCGCCGCTGCATGCGGACTCATGGGCGTTTTTAGTGCAAACGCATTGGGATGGAATTTCGATTTAGAATTTGAAACTAAACTTTGAACTTTTTTGGTGTCGCTATTGTCTAATTCTCCTGCTTGAATGGGTTTCCAATAATCGGCTTCTAAAGCTTCAACCAAAATAGCCGAAGCGATGGTTTTACCAACATTGGTGGAGATTCCTGTTATGAAGTATGTTGTCATTTTTCGTCATGCTGAACTAGTTTCAGCATCGCATTATATTAATAATCTAAAGTCTTTAAAGTTGGATTTGACTGTTTAATTAAATTCAATTTCCATTCTTTATGCCAATTTTTAATTGCTTTTCTCTAGCAATTGCCTGTTCAATATCTGAAAATGTTTCGAAATAGATTAAGTCTTTTGTATTATATTTTTTTGTGAACGTTGAAGCGGTTTCATCGTAATGTTCTTCAACGCGTTTTGATAAATTTGAGGTAACACCTATATAAAATGTACTACTATATTTATTGGTTAATATGTAAATGTAACTCGATTTCATCTGTTTGTTTTTATTATTTTAATTGTCAGATGGAACACCTTTAACAATCATCCCCGTGTGTATGAACGCCATTCTCAGAGGTGTTTCATATACTAAGTGTGACACTGAAACAAGTTCAGTGTGACGAACGTTTATAATACAAAAGTAGCAAGTAGTTTTAATACTTCCGTTATTTCTTCTTTGGAATTAAAGGCATGTAAACAAAAACGCAAACGTTCTTGACCTTGTGGAACTGTTGGTGACACTATAGGTTTTACATCAAAGCCATGTTCTTGAATGCTTTTAGCAATGCTTTTTACAGTTTCGTTACCAGAAATGATGCAGCATTGAATCGCCGAATCACTTTCAATAAATATATGGTTGAGTTTGTTTTTTACCAGTTCAGCTTTAAAAAAAGCGATGTTGCTATGTAGTTTTTTAATTGCCGGATGAGATTCTTTATTACTGTTAGAAATAACAAGTTCGTTATACGCTACATGTACCGTTGCTAAACTATGTGGAGATAATGCCGTGGTATAAATAAAACTTCTGGCAAAATTCACTAAATATTGTTTTAAATTATCGCTTCCTAAAATAGCGGCGCCGTGGCAACCCATGGCTTTTCCAAAAGTGACCAAACGAGCAAATATGTCATTTTCTAATCCTAATTCTTGAACAAGCCCTATACCCCGTTTACCAAAAACACCCACCGCATGGGCTTCATCTATAATAAGATAAGCCTTGTTTTCTTTGCAGACTTGAGACAGTTTAGCCAAATCGGGCGAATCCCCATCCATAGAGAATACGGATTCTGTGACAACATATATAGTATCATGCTGAATTCGTTTCAGCATCTCATCCAAACTCCCTAAATCATTGTGCTTAAACTTGTAAGCTTTGGCATTAGATAATTGGATGCCATCTCGGATAGAGGCATGAATATACTCATCATATAAAATAACATCACCACGTTGTGGCACACTAGAAAAGAAACCGACATTAGCATCGTAACCCGAATTGAAAATTAAGGCAGATTCACTTTGATGGAATTCTGATAAAATGGTTTCAATAGTATGAAATAAAGGGTGGTTTCCAGACAGTAATCGCGAACCCGTTGCCCCGTTTTGCTTCATGTTATGACCTGTTAAAAAATCATGGGCATTATTGAAAATAGTTTTGTTTTTAGAAAAACCTAAATAGTCGTTTGATGAAAAATCAACTAAATTAGAAACTGCTCCAAGTTTGCGTAAGGCATGGGCTTCTTTTCGGGTTTCTAGTTTTTGTTGAAGTTTTTTAGGGAGTTCCATAAAGTAAAAGTATAAAGTTAATCGAAGTATTTAACTTTGCCTGATTCTTTAGAAGCTTTTTTGTCTATCCATTTGTAATTATTAGGCACTGTTGCATCTAATAAATCAATATTTAATTCTTCAGAAAGTTTAAAACCTATTTTAAAAGCTTCAGCATAATCATATTCTTCATAAAGCTCCCAATGTTTGTTTTTATCATACCATAAATTAACTTCAAAAATCTTGTTTCCATCAGTGAGAGGTTCATGAAAAAGGGAAACATACTCTAAATTGGTAATGGTTTTCCATTCGCCTAATTTTATAGGGCCTATTTCAAAAGTTTGTCTAAATTTTGATTTTTTAGTGTCTATATGAATACTTTTTTGAAAACAAAAAGCTATACCAAAAGCAAATAAATAAATAACTGATTTAATATTGTGACCTAAGTCTATAAGATGATCGTCACTCCAATCTGTTTTGTAAAGATAAAATATTAAAAGACCAATTGCAGATGTAAAGATTAAAGAAGCAATAGGTATTTGCCAATAAGGTCTATTTCTTTCAGAAATAATGATATGTTCATCTTTCATAAAACAAATGTATACAAAATTTGTACTTTTGGAATACTATAACATGCTATTCTTAGCTATTATGAAATCGCCATGATTTGGAAATCCAAAAACTAATGAAAATAAAGTGATACAATATAACCTTTAAAAAACAATTGCGAAGCACATCAGTGAACACAGCTAACAAATGTCAACTTAGTGAACTAAATATATATCTACATATGAAAACATTTTTTTATCTTCTATTGGTTTTTAGCGTATCCATTAGCTTTGCCCAAAACAACCATATTGTAAAAACCGATGACGGTAGGCGTGTATTATTAAAAGCTGATTATACTTGGGAATATATTGATATAGAAAAACCTGCACCAGATAAAAGGTGTAACCTTGCGGACGATTTTGTGGAGCCAGAGTTGAACAACAAAATTCAATCGCAATTAAAAAAAGGACGCGCTACGATTGATGATGTAAAGAAGAAAGTCGCTAAAGATTACGATTGTGAAGTAGAGGATGTTATTTTGCTATCCGTTTCTGAACAAAAAGTAAAAGCAGTATATCGATTTTGTGCAAACGGCACCAAGGTTACCTATAAGCGAAACGGACATGCCATTATTGAAAGCGGAAAATTTTTCTAAAAAAATTATCGCATTTCACGTATCTTTACTCTTATGTATGCTTTAGTAGATTGTAACAATTTTTATGCGTCTTGCGAACGCACTTTCAATCCTAATTTACGCCATAAACCCATTGCTATTTTAAGCAATAATGATGGGTGTGTCATTTCGCGGAGCGACGAAGCCAAAGCTGTTGGGTTACCCATGGGTGCGCCTATTTTCAAATGGGAGGGGTTCTGTAAAGAAAACAACATACAAGTATTTTCATCAAACTACCCACTTTACGGCGATATGAGCAGCCGTGTCATGACTATTTTAGAGCAATTTACACCAGATGTTGAGGTATATAGTATTGATGAGGCTTTTATCCAATTTAAAGGTTTTGAAAGATATGATTTTGATGATTACGGAAACCAAATTAGGACCCGTATTTTAAAATGGACAGGCATTCCAACGTGTGTGGGTATAGCACCAACAAAGGCCTTAAGTAAAGTCGCCAACAAAATTGCCCGTAAATTTCCAGAACAAACCCATGGCGTTTATGTTATTGATTCTGAAGAAAAACGCATTAAAGCCTTAAAGTGGATTGAAATTGAAGATGTATGGGGCATTGGCAGCGGTTTAAGTAAACGCTTAAAGGCTAAAGGTTGTCATACTGCTTTTGATTTTACGCAACTACCGGATGATTGGGTACATAAAAATTTTTCCATTACCGAATGGAAACTTAAAAAAGATTTAGAAGGCATACCTACTTTACAATTAGATGAAGTTAAAACCAAGCAAGCCATTGCAACCACACGAAGTTTCGAATACACTTTTTCAGATATAGAAAATATAAAAGAACGCATTTCGACCTTTGCAACAAGCTGTGCCGAAAAACTGCGTAAACAAGGTTCTAGCTGCCATGCTATTTATGTCACATTAAGTAGCGACAGGCACAAAAAAAATTTAGAGCAGCACCGTGCCAGTAAGCTAGTAAGTTTAAGCTATCCAACCGATTCTAGTTTAATTATCAGTCAAGAAGCGGTTAAAGCCGCAACACGTATTTTTAAAACGGGCATAAAATATAAACGTGCAGGTGTTGTTGTCATGGGATTAGTGCCAACTACCAACCATCAATTGCAGTTGTTTGAAAGCGAAAACCCAAAGCATAAACCTTTAATGCGTGCCATTGATGGTTTAAATGCTAAATATGCCGATTATAAAATAAAGATAGGCAATCAAGATTTAAAACGGACTTGGAAAATGCGGCAAGAACGCTTATCACCACGTTACACGACCAATATTAACGATATAATTAAGGTGAAATAATTTCTATTCAAAAGATTAAGGTTTCAAAAATTAAAGCTAAATTTAAAAACAGAAAAAAATTTAATAGGGCGTTATCACAAGGGTCGGGCTTTATGCTTCAAATGCTTTGCATTCACGAGTTCTTATTTTTTAAAATAACAATAAACGAGTAATCCCTAACGTAAAAAAAAACACGAAATGAAATGATACCACACCAATCTAATAATTTAGCTTTTTTCACTCCAGAAGAATCGAATGGTTTAGGTGCCTTATTTTTTGAAACAGGAATTTCAGCAGGGTTTCCTTCTCCAGCCGAAGATTTCAAACAGCAACGCCTGTCTTTAGACAAGGAACTTATAAAAAATAAAGAAGCTACTTTTTTTGCACGCGTGAGCGGACAATCCATGATTGGTGCAGGACTAGACGACAACGATTTATTGGTAATAGACAGAAGCTTAGAACCATCAAATAATAAAATTGCAGTTTGCTTTTTAGATGGCGAATTTACCGTAAAACGATTAAAAGTAGACAAAGATGAGGTTTGGTTACAACCAGAAAATCCTAATTATCCCATTATAAAAATCACAAGCGAAAACAATTTTATAATTTGGGGCATTGTTACTAATGTGATTAAAAAAGTGTAATTAACTTATCTTGACTTTTTCACTTTAATCGCAAAATCGTAAAATTATATGGTAAACCTTTCTGTTTTAGACATTGTAATCATCATCATTTTTTTTCTATTATCTCTATTTGTTGGGGTTTGGGTATCTCGACAAGCAGGGAAAAATTCTACCGAGTTCTTCTTGTCGGGACGCAATATGCCTTGGTGGCTGTTGGGCGTTTCTATGGTAGCAACTACCTTTGCTGCCGATACTCCCGGATTGGTAACCGAGTTGGTTAGGAAAAACGGCGTATCCGGTAACTGGGTGTGGTGGGCTATGTTGCTTACTGGTATGTTAACCGTCTTTTTTTATGCCAAATTATGGCGTAAGTCTGGAATTTCTACCGATTTAGAGTTTTATGAATTGCGGTATTCCGGTAAATCAGCTGGGTTTTTGAGAGGCTTTCGCGCTATTTATTTGGGTGTTATTTTCAATGTAATTACCATGGCAGGCGTTTGTTTGGCTGGTGCTAAAATTGCTAATATTTTATTGGGAATTTCACAAATAGAAACCTTATTGTATTCTTCGGTCATAGTTGTGATTTATTCGTCTTTAGGTGGTTTAAAAGGTGTTTTAATAACCGATTTCATTCAGTTTGTTATTGCTATGGTGGGCTCTGTTTGGGCAACCATTTATATAGTAAATTTGCCGGAAATAGGAGGGATGAGTACGTTGCTTTCTCATGCAAACGTAAGTGGTAAATTAAATATTTTACCAGATTTTTCAAATAACGAAGCTTTAATAACTTTATTTATAATTCCGTTTGCTGTACAATGGTGGAGTACTTGGTATCCTGGTGCTGAACCTGGAGGTGGTGGTTATATAGCCCAACGTATGTTAGCGGCAAAAGACGAAAAAAATGCTACTTGGGCTACCCTGTTTTTTAATTTTGCACACTATGCTTTACGTCCGTGGCCATGGATTTTAGTAGGTTTGGCATCTTTAGTTATTTTTCCAACCTTAGAAAGTATCAATACAGCGTTTCCTAGCTTAAATGTAGATATGCAGGGGCACGATGTTGCTTACGCTGCTATGATGACGTATTTGCCAGCGGGTTTAATAGGTGTTGTTTTAACATCGTTAATAGCGGCGTTTATGAGTACCATTTCAACACAGTTAAACTGGGGAAGCTCATATATTGTAAACGATTTTTATGGAAGATTTATCAATAAAACGGCTTCAGAAAATCAGAAAGTTTTAGTTGGAAGAATTTCTACTGTTTTACTTATGGTTTGTGCAGCCCTTTTTTCATTTTATATTAAATCGGCTAAAGATGTGTTCGATTTACTGTTGCAAATAGGAGCGGGAACAGGTTTGTTGTTTATTATGCGTTGGTTTTGGAAACGCATCAATCCATTTAGCGAAATAGCAGCTATGGTTATTTCTTTTATAATTGCTATTGTCTTTTTTATAAATGGTAAGTTAGATGTACCATGGTTTTATATGGCTGGGTATTGGCAGTTAGTTTTAGGAGTTGTTTTAACAACTATTGGATGGGTTGTTGTAACGCTTTTAACAAAACAATCTGATGCTGAAACCTTAGCGACATTTGAAAGTTTGGTCTATGGTCATGATAGTAAGTTTGAAAATATCGGTTATAAAATATTGGCATTCTTTTTAGGAGTTATAGGTACTTATAGCTTTTTATTCGCCACAGGGTATTTTATTTATGGGAAAACACTTTTAGCTTTAGGGTTGTGCGTTTTAACATTTATTTGTTGTTTTCTATTAGTTAAGAATTGGAAAAGGATAGTATAAAAAAACGCAAAGCCGCTCAAGCTTCGCGTTTTTTATTTTTCAGCTTTAATTTAATTAGAAATTGTAACGTATACCAAAGTTCCAAGTTCTTCCAAAGCCAAAGAATACTTTATTACTTGTATTAATACCTTTATAAGTATCATCTCCTGGATTAGCAAATGTATTAGTTGCAGATTCAGCAATATACTCTTCATCAAAAACATTATTCATGTTAAATCTTAAGTTTATACTATTGCTTTTATCGGCTCCAACCATCATTTTATAAGATATACCAGCATCAACTAAATTGTAAGATGGTAATTTTAAAGAACCATCATTATCAGCTTGATCAAAATCTGCAGGATTGATTGCAGCATATAAATTATCAGCTCTTCTCCAATCTGCATCAAAACTTAATCCTTTAGCTGGTTTTACAACAAAACCTAATTGAGATGTAAACTGTGCTGCATCACCAACTTTTACACCTTCTAAATATAATGTGTTTGTTCCTACTACATTTTGGTCACGATCTAAAGCCGTTCCAGAAACATTTCCTCCATATTCCCAATTTCCAACAGAAAGCATACCATTAAAACTGACAAAATCATTCGCTTTGTAATCTAATTCAACCTCAGCACCTATGTGTATCTGCTCTAAGCCTTGTAGGTTTGTAGATCCTTGAACATCATCACTAGGATCTGTTGGTGTATTATTAACATCAAAATTACTGGAAACATTAATAAATCTGTCTTTCCAAGATGTTCTGTATAAGTTTACATTAGCTCTTAAATTATTTGAACGAAAACCATATCCTAATTCAACACCTAAAACTTTTTCATTTTGTAAATCAGTATTCAATTCATTCTGAAAATTGATATATACAGCATCGAAATTTGGTTGTTTCGAATAATATCCTGCATTAAAAAACACATTATTGTTATCATCAAAATTGTAATTTAAACCACCTTTAACATTACCACCCAAAATATTTTCCCAATCTGTTTCTTTATTATCAGGAGTTTCTAAAAAGTATTCAACTCTTTTAAATCCTTGTTGGGATATAGCAGCTTGGATAAATGCAGATACTTTATCTTTTTTATATTCCAATTGAGTAAAAGCTCCTAACCAACGTACTAAACCATCATTATAATAGTCTAATTTTTTATCATCATCTATACTTTTAAAAACATTCCATACCCCACTTAGGTCTGAACTAGTAGTTTGAGTTATAACATTAAAAGGGTTGTTAATATTATCATTATCTCTATAGCCATCAGCTCCTAAAAAATCATCCGCTCTTCTGTAATGAATTCCTTTATATGAGCGTAAATCAACGCCAAAATCTAATTTTAAAGTCTCACTTAATTCTGTGTTAAAATTAATTACAGCTCCAAACCAGTTATGGGAATTAATTGAGGCCCTGCGTATAACTCCATTTCTTCTTACGACACCTGGTAACGAATTACTTCCTGTTCCAGTAGGTGTTAAACTATCATCATTTACAATGTAAGTGTTTGTATAGGGATCTAAAGAGTTTCCATAGGTAAATCCATTAGAAAAATTGGTGGTTGTTCCTGAGTTAGATGCCGCAATTTTATCCCACATTACTAAACCGGTATTAGGATCTCTAAAAGCTCCATCAGATAAAAATTTACCACCTAAACGACCAATGTCTCCCGTTCCACCACCTCTACCGATTGAAGCGTATAAAACCGTAGATAATGACGATTTATCATTGATATCCCAGTCCCAGTTTAAGGAGGCGATTGGTTTATGGTAAAAGTTTTTAACAGCATTAAACTCTTTACCATTATAAAACCCATGGTTATAATTATACTTTGTACCATATTCTAAATATTCTGCTAGTGTAGCTCTATTGAAGAAGCTACCTGTTCTTTGATTATGAACTTGAGGAGCACCAGTAACTGTAAGTTGTAAGTTGTGGTTTCCCTTATCATATCCAAATCCTAAAAAATAATTGTAACCGTCAAATTCTGTCCCATCTACATAGCCATCTCCAGCAGTTCTACTTAATATTACTGATGTAGCGAAGCCACTTTCCATTTTACCAGTTGAATATGATGCTACCGTTTTAAGATAGTTATTATTTCCTGTAGTAAATCCGATAGAACCACCTTCATTTCTATCAGTTGTTTTTGTTACAACATTAATTGTGCCTCCAACAGAAGAGATAGCCAATTTTGAAGAACCTAGACCTCTCTGTACTTGAATACCTGTAGCAACATCACTTAATCCTGCCCAATTTGACCAATATACTGAGCCGTTTTCCATATCATTCACTGGCACACCATTAATCATAACCGCTACATTGGTTTGGTCAAATCCACGAACATTAATTCTTGCATCACCAAATCCACCACCACTTTTAGTAGCGTAAATTGAAGGCGTAGAATTTAAAATCTCGGGTAGCTCTTGACTTCCTAATTTTTGTTGGATTTCTTCTGCTTTGATAGTAGAAACTGCAACGGGAGTTTCTCTATCTTTAGCAAAATCTACAACTCCAACAATAACTATTTCAGCTAAAGAGTTATCAGGAGATAACGTTATATTTCCTAAATCTTTACTTCCAGTAAAAGATAAAGTTACAGAACCATAACCAACATAGGAAATAACAATTTGTCCTGATGTAGCTTGGGTTTCCAATTTAAACTTACCATCAAAATCTGTAGAAACGCCATTGGTTGTTCCTTTTTCAACAACATTCGCACCTGGTAGTGGCGAATTAATTTCGGCATCTATAATAGTACCTGTTACAGTACTTTGAGCCATCATTGCTGTAGTGAATAAAAGCGCTACAGCCATCAATAAAAATTGAGTAGTTTTTTTCATAATAAAGATTAATTAATTGAATTAGTCGAGGCAAAAATACATATTATAAAAAGATTAACATTACCCCATTGTTAAGAAAAATCGTTTTTGTTGATAAATAAAAACGCCTTAGTATTAAAAATACTAAGGCGTTTTGACTCTTTTTATGAGAAAAAATCTGTGTTTTACAAGATTCCTTTGTAATAATTCAATAAATTTTGAGTTGACGAATCATGTTCGTTAACTGCTGTATTGTTAAATTCCTGTAAAATTTTGCTAGCTAATTGCTTGCCTAACTCAACACCAAATTGGTCGTAACTAAAGATGTTCCAAACAATACCTTGTACAAATATTTTATGCTCGTACATGGCGATTAATTTCCCTAAACTTTCAGGTGTTAGTTTGTTAATAAAAATGGTATTTGTAGGTTTGTTCCCTTGAAATATTTTAAATGGAACAATGTCTGATTGTGTTCCCTCTGCAACTACCTCAGCTTCGGTTTTGCCGTTTAATAACGCTTCAGTTTGTGCTAAAAAATTAGACATTAATTTATCTTGATGGTCTTGATTGCCATGTAAGGATTTAGCAAACCCAATAAAATCGGCTGGAATTAACTTCGTTCCTTGATGTATCAATTGGAAAAATGCGTGTTGAGAATTGGTTCCCGGTTCTCCCCAGATAATAGTACCAGTTTGGTAGTTTATGGGGTTGCCATTTCTGTCTACACTTTTACCATTACTTTCCATAATACCTTGTTGCAAATAGGTTGCAAACTGGTTTAAGTATTGGGAGTATGGAATAATAGCTTCACTTTCTGCTTTAAAAAAGTTGTTATACCACACACTTATTAATGCCAAAATAACAGGGATATTGGTTTTAAAGTCTTCATTTTTAAAATGCTCATCCATTTTGTTGGCACCTTGCAATAAACTGTCAAAGTTTTTATATCCAACGGCTAAGCTAATGGTTAAACCAACGGCGCTCCATAATGAAAAGCGGCCTCCAACCCAATCCCACATTGGGAAAATATTATTTTCGTCTATACCAAATGCTTTTACATTTCTTATATTGGTAGAAACCGCTACAAAATGTTTAGCAATCGCTTCTTCGGTTGCCGATTTTAAAAACCAATCTTTTAAGGTATTTGCATTGGATAGTGTTTCTTGTGTAGTAAATGTTTTTGAAACAATTACAAAAAGTGTGGTTTCTGGGTTTAGTTTTTTAATAATTTCATTTACGTGGTCGCCATCTACGTTACTTACAAAATGTGTGGTTAAATGGTTTTTGTAATATTGAAGTGCATCAACCACCATAGCTGGCCCCAAATCAGACCCTCCAATACCAATATTAACCACATCGGTAAATGCTTTTCCTGTAAAGCCTTTTAATTCGCCATTTACTACCTCATCAGTAAAAGCTTCTATTTTTTGCTTTACGGCATATACTTCTGGCATGACATTAACGCCATCAACAAAAAATTCAGCAGTTTTTGGTGCACGTAATGCGGTATGTAAAACGGCGCGACCTTCAGTTTGGTTGATGATATCGCCAGAAAACTGACTTTTAATAGCATCTTTTAGTTGTACCTCATCGGCTAATTCTAACAAATACTTTAAAGTTTCTTCAGTAATTCTATTTTTTGAAAAATCCACATAAAAATCATCCCAGTTAATAGTGAATTTATTTGCTCGCTCCTTGTTTTGAGCAAATAAATCTTTCATATGATTATTGCTTATCTTATTATAGTGGTCTTGAAGCTTTTTCCAAGAATTTGTTGTTGTTGGGTTTATACTTGGTAGTGTCATAATCTATTTATTTTGGGAGATGAGATTTTCGTTTTGTTCGTCATTCGGATTTTCTAAAATAGGCAAGCTATCTAATTTTTCTTTTATAGGTTGTATGAATTCTAAATAGTCGTCTTTAAGAGATTCTGCAATAGGTTCCGATTGCGATAATTTTTCCCTTAGAGGATCGACTTGCTTGCCATTTTTCCAAAAACGATAGCACACATGCGGACCGCCTGTATTTCCTGTCATGCCTATCCAACCAATAACATCACCTTGCTTAACATGTTGTCCAACTTTAACTTTACGTTTTTGCATGTGCAGGTATTGGGTTTCGTAAGTGCTATTGTGTCTAATTTTTACATAATTACCATTACCGCCTTTATATCGGGATTCGGTAACCGTTCCATTGGCAGTTGCTAAAATAGGCGTACCAATAGGTGCGGCAAAATCGGTTCCTTTGTGTGGTCGTAATGCAAAACCGTAATAAGCAATACGTCGGTTTAAGTTATATCGAGATGAAATTCTACTAAATTGAACGGGTGCTTTTAAAAACGCGCGACGTAAATCTTTGGCAGCTTCGTTGTAATATTCGTAAATGTTTTTTATGGAGTCTGTTCGATATCTAAAGGCATAATAAGGCGTGTTTTTATGGTTGAAAAATGCGGCTTTAACTTTATGTACCCCAGCATAAATGGTATCATCAATGTATTTGTCTGTATAAATAACTTTAAAAGAATCGCCTTTTTGAAGTCGTGTAAAATCTATAGTCCAAGCATATATTTGTTCTGCCAGCATGTTGGTTAAAATAGGGCTGATACCTTTTTTATCTAAAATTTCGGAAATACTACTTGTAACAATGCCTGTAACCGTTTTTTCGACGTATTTAATAGGCTTTCTGCTTGTATAAGCGTGAATGGAATCTTGAAAATTTATAACGACAAACTCTTCTTGGTTGGGTTGGTATATGAAACATCTAGGGGTTTCTAGAGAATCTTTAGAGCAAAGCAAGGTATAAGGTTTCCCTATTTGAAGGCGTCTAATATCAAAGGTGTCTCTGGCTTTTTCGGCAATTGAAAATATTCTTGGATAGCCAATTTTGTTGCGTTCTAAAATAAGTCCAAAGCTATCTCCTTTTCTTACGGTATCTCTTTTTACAACAAAATTACTTAGATTAAAACCAAATTCGTATATATCGGCAGGTTTTTCTATAACAGCTACTTCTTCTTCTGCGG
This sequence comes from Mariniflexile sp. HMF6888, assembly GCF_044335535.1. NCBI lineage: Bacteria > Pseudomonadati > Bacteroidota > Flavobacteriia > Flavobacteriales > Flavobacteriaceae > Mariniflexile > Mariniflexile sp. HMF6888. The sequence goes on from NZ_JBIQVZ010000003.1 coordinate 415,739, forward strand.
GTTGCTTTTTTTGTTTACACCCAATGACGCTTAATAATACTAATAAAATTACTAAATATTTACTCCCCATTCTTCTCTTTCTTGCTTTGTCCATAAGTCCGGAAAAAATATTCTTTTTTGATACTTTGGATGCATGTATTTTACCCATTCACTTCCTCCTGTTGCTTCGGCAGTTTTTCCACCTATATTTAAATAATGATTAGCAGTATTATAATGTGCCATCACCCATTTTATGTTAACCGTATGATCAAAATGGCGCATGGCATTAATTAACTCTTTGTTCTCTTTAGCTTCCTTGGGAAGTTCTTTAAATTTTGAGTATAAATTATTTGTGCTGTAAAACTGGGCAAATCTAATAAATTCGTCTTTATATTTTTCCTCAAAAACTGTTAATGTATAATTTTTTTTGCCTGTTTTATAATTTTTTCCAGCAGCTTGCCAATATAAATGCTCGAAAGCATTTTCATAAGAAGAATTTCTATCGATGGTATCTCTAAAACGTTTATCTATTAAGTTTATAAGTTCGGTTGATGCAAACTCAATTTTTCTATATTGGGCACTTTGAAATCCGCTGGCTGGTGTTAAGGTTTTCCTGAATTTGTTGTATTGGTCGACATCCATACCGTCTTTCATGATTGTAAATGAAGATGTTAGTATATCGAAATAGCGGCTAATACGCATTAGTTTTGATGCAAACAATTCAACTGTTAATTCTTTGCTTTTTGCTACTTGATCTATTTCAATAAGTACCATTTTAAACAAGAGTTCGTTTATTTGATGGTACATAATAAATACCAGTTCATCTGGAAAAACAGTGCGTTGCACTTGAAGGTTTAACAAGATATCGGTTTGAATATAATCCCAGTAATTTATAGGTTTACTGTGCAATAAGCCTTCTAGGTAATCTTCTAAATCTTGGTCTATTGCCTCGTATTTTTCCTTAAGTTGACTGTTTATTTTAGATTTCAATTTTTTCTAATTAGGAACGATTATTTTAAAAGGGTGCTTCAATCCTTTAAAGGCTTCTAAATCGGCACGTAAAGAACCTACTCTTAAATCGGCTTTTATACGCAAAGGTATTTTATTTTTATCTTTTGATACCCAAAGTGTTAAACTTTCTTCTTCTTTAAAAACCCTACCAGCCATAACATAAGGCCTAAATTTTAAAGCCTCTATTTTACCAAAATCGGTATCAATATTTTCTGTGCCTAAGTATTGTAATTTAAATCCGTAATTTTCTTCATCAAAAAACATGTCGGTGCGTATTTCATCGCCTATCTTTAATGTGTTTATGTCAATTTTATTACGCAAATAATAATAGGTAGATACCATATCTTGAATGTTTGGTTTGGTATCAAACACTGCTTTTGTTTTTTTCTTTTTGTCGTTTACGTGGGCCTTATTGTTTTTTTGGTCGAAATCAATTTCAATATTTTTAGTATGTCCACCTTCATCTATATCCCTAATAAATTTATAAGGCAACAATGTATGTGTATCAAAATAACTTTCGTAGCGGTCTTTTACTTTAAAGAACCATTTAATCATGCCAGATGTCCAACCTTTTCCAACTACGTGGTAAACATTTTTATCATTAAGTTTGGATTCTTTTATATGTAATGAAGCGTTTCCTGCTTTTAAAAAACCGCTATAGCTCATTTTAAATAAAAACCATTCACCATCGCCAAACGCCGATTCTTGTTGAGCAAAAGCTATTTGTGTAGTTATTATTGCGAATGTTATAAGTAGTATCTTTTTCATTTTATTTGGGTATTTGTAATCAACTTCTTAAAAATATGTGTTACATTATTTATTAAGAATTTACAATTACTGTTCCAAAAATATAAAAATTACTTGTATGGTTTATAATTAAAGGGGAACCTTAATATTTATTTATTATAAAATTCACAAAAAAAGTTATCAATAACGTGCTAGCCTTTATAAAGCTTAAGTATTTGTTAAAGTGTGCCTCTGTTGGCTTGTTCTCTTTCTATGGACTCGAAAAGTGCTTTAAAGTTTCCTGCCCCAAAACCACGAGCTCCCATACGTTGAATAATTTCAAAGAACAACGTTGGTCTGTCTTCTACAGGTTTTGTGAATATTTGCAGTAAATAGCCTTCTTCATCGGCATCAATCATAATACCCAAACTTTTTAAGGTTTCAATATTTTCCCGCAATTCGTGATTGTGTTTGTGTAATCTTTCTGGAACGGCTTTATAATAAGCCTCTGGAGGTGTGGATAAAAATTCAATACCTCTAGCTTTTAACTGGCTTACTGCATTTATAATATCATCGGTTGCTACTGCTATATGCTGAACACCAGCGCCTTCGTAAAAATCGAGATATTCTTCAATTTGCGAACGCTTTTTTCCTTTTGCAGGCTCGTTAATAGGGAATTTAATTCGTCCGTTACCGTTACTCATCACTTTACTCATTAAAGCAGAGTATTCAGTGTGGATTTGTTTGTCATCAAACGACAAGAAGTTTTCAAATCCCATAACCTCTTCATACCATTTTACCCAGACATTCATTTGCCCCCAACCTACATTACCAACCATATGATCTATAAATTTCAATCCCACTGGTGTTGGATTATAATCGGATTCCCATTTCCTAAAGCCTGGCAAAAAAGTACCTTTGTAGTTTTTCCTTTCTACAAACATATGTATTGTTTCACCGTAGGTATAAATACCTGCACGTACGACTTCACCATGTTCATCGGTTTCAACAATGGGTTCCATATACGATTTGGCACCTCTATTTGTCGTTTCGTGGTATGCTTTTCTGGCATCCTCTACCCAAAGTGCTATCACTTTTACGCCATCACCATGTTTTACAATATGGTCGTTTACTGGCGATTTACTGGTTAATGGTGTGGTTAGTACCAAACGGATTTTATCTTGTTTAAGCACATAACTCACCGTGTCTTTTGAACCTGTTTCTAAGCCTTTATAGGCAAGCGATTGAAATCCAAAAGCTGTTTTATAAAAATGTGCTGCTTGCTTTGCGTTGCCTACATAGAATTCTACATAGTCGGTTCCTAAAAGGGGCAAAAAATCTTGGGCACCTTTAAATATTTTTTCTAAACCGTAGTTTACTGATTTTATGTTTTTACTCATTTTTTTTTAATTTTTTGAAAAAGAGATGTTAGAATAGAAGAGAGAAAAGACTTTTACAGTTTGTTTTGAAAACTCATGATCTCTTTTCTTATATTTTAATATTCCAGCCATGATTTATGATAGTCCTCATCGGCTATTTTCATACCTTCTTCGGTAACCATTAGGGGTTTAAAGGTGTCTACCATAACTGCTAGTTCATCGGTTTTGGTTTTACCTATACTGCGCTCGGTTGCTCCCGGATGTGGACCATGCGGAATGCCGGCTGGATGTAGCGAAATATGTCCCTGCTCAACATCGTTCCTGCTCATAAAATCGCCATCTACATAATATAGCACCTCATCGCTATCTATATTGCTGTGATTGTATGGTGCTGGAATGGATAATGGGTGGTAGTCGTACAGCCTAGGCACAAAACTACACACCACAAAAGCATCGGTTTCAAAAGTTTGGTGTACTGGTGGTGGTTGGTGAATACGCCCTGTTATGGGTTCGAAATTATGAATTGAAAATGCATATGGATAGTTGTAACCATCATACCCAATCACGTCAAACGGATGCGATGCATATACCATTTCGATGATATCGTCTTGTTTTTTTATTTTAATTAAAAAGTTACCTGTTTCGTTGTAGGTTTCTAATTCTTGTGGGCGACGAATATCGCGTTCGCAAAAGGGCGCATGTTCCAAAAGTTGTCCAAACCAATTTCGGTAACGTTTTGGGGTGTAAATGGGTCGGCGGGATTCGACTATAAACAATCTGTTATCTTCGGTATCAAAATCTATTTTATAAATAATACCTCTTGGTACTAATAAATAATCACCATATTTAAAATCGATATTTCCTAAATGGGTTCTTAATTTACCTGAACCTTTATGAATAAAAATCAGCTCGTCGGCGTCGGCGTTTTTATAAAAATAATCTTGTGTAGATTGTTTTGGAGCTGCTAAAATAATTGCACAGTCTTTATTAACTAAAACGGTTTTTCGGCTTTCTAGATAATCTTGTTCTGGTTTTATTTTGAAGCCTTTAAAACGATATGACTGTATATTATTTGCTTTTGCAATTTTTGGAGAAACGCTGTACTGTTTTTTTATTTCTTTTACTTGTGTTGGTCGTTGTTCATGGTAACTATTTGTATACATACCATCGAAACCAATGGTGCCAAACAACTGCTCGTAATACAAACTGCCATCTGGTTTTCTAAATTGCGTATGGCGCTTATGCGGAATGTTTCCTAATTTATGATAGAAAGGCATAACTCTTAATATTTTAAAGTTAAAAATACAAAGTTAAAAGAGGCAAAGCCCTTAACTTCAATTACATATAAAGATACGATAAAGTATGCTTATTCAGGATTTCTCTTGATAAGGAAGTGTAGAAATAATAATAAGTCTTGCCAAAAAAGTTGCATAACCTAACAAATATAACTTTTTTTTGTAAAAAAACCTTAAGATTTCCGAGAAAGCATAAATGGCATTAGAACCAAAAGCCAACATTAAAAAACCAGTAGCTTCTATCTTGCTCTGGTGAATAACTGTATTTTGCTTGGATGGGACCAACAAACGTTTCAATGGCGTAACCTAAAGCATAACCTCTATAATCGGGAAGTGTAAACCATTCGCCAGTTTCAAAAATATTATCTTCTACATTTGCCCAGTTACCTTCTAAGGTTATGTGATGCTTTTTAAATATTTGATAATCGGCAGTTAAAGATGCCTTTACAAAACTATTCCCCGTAAGGGAAATAAAATCGTATCCTACAAACGGAATAAAGTTATTGATTAAGTTATTACCATTTCCTCCCAGTGCAAAATCTAAGGTTCTTGTAGATTTGTCGCCTATTTTAAACCCGCCTCCAGTTTGTAAATTAAACGCTAATTTATTTGAAATACTAAATGCATAACCCATGTCGGCTTTTGCTATTGAAAAATCATCGAAGCTTTCGTTAAAACTGGATGCATATAGGTACATGTGTAAATCGCCATTAAAATACACGCCTTTTTTTGGGAAATATTTATTATCGTAAGTGTCTAATTTTAACCCACCAAAAACACTTAAATAATCGGTGCTTTCAAACACAAATTCATTGGTTTGGTTATTTGTTGCTAGGGTTTCGGTTTTTACTTCTAATCGTTTATGCTCTAATCCAGCACTTAGCGCAAAATCTTTTCTAAACAAGGTTTGCAAGTAAATTTGATTGGTTTGATCTTGTAATTTAGCGTCTATTTTATTTAAACCGGAACCGGATATTTGAGCATCGTCTAACAGTAGTTTTGCGTTAATATCTTTATTAAATTGATTGTATCTGGATTTTAACCCAATACTCCAGTAAAAGCCTTTATCTATAAAATATTCAAGATTGTAACGTACATTATCACCTAAAATAATATCCAAAGAAGCCACATCATTATCAAACAACCATCGCTTTTTTGTTAGATTAACCAATGCCGCACTTTTGTATAAATCATCAAAATGCAATCCTAATTTTAAAAAGTTCGTGATTTTAGTTTCGACCAAATTTGCTATTAAATCGTAGCCTTCCTTATTTTTGCTGTTTTTTAATTCATATTCAAACGAATCAAAGTTATTGGTGGCAACTAAGCTGTTAATACCATTATTGAAAGAGTTATAACTAATTTTTTGATTGGTTTTTAATCTTAGTTTTCCTAAAACATAAGCTCTAGTGTATTTGCTATTTCCTTTTATAACAATGCTGTTAATTGTAATACTGTCTTTAGCTTTACTATTAATTTTAGATTTGATTTCAGAAGAATTTTTATCAGTTAATTTTTTTAAAGCATCTATTTTTGCAATGGTAGCTTGTTTACCGTTTTCAATAATTTTTGAGCCTTCACTAAATGATACCACAGAGTACTCTTTAATGTCTGGTTTAATATAGATGTCTGTTTTTTTAGCTTTCAATTTCATGTCATTAATAGTTCTGAAATTGTTTATTTGGACCAATACGTCTGGAGCCGATGTTAACTCTTCTCTACTAGCCAATCCATCTTGTACATCTACACCAATAATAATGTCCATTCCTTTAGCACGCAACTCATTAATTGGATAATTATTTACTACACCGCCATCAATTAATATTTGTTCATTAATAGTAACCGGTTGAAATAATGACGGCAATGCGCCACTCGCCATAATAGATTGTATTAAATTCCCTGAATCTAACATGACGGCTTGTCCCGTTTCAATATCGGTAGCTATACAGAAAAAGGGTATGGGCAATTTGCTAAAGTCATTTATTTCGCTAACATGCAATGTAAGTCTTGAAAATAAGGCATAGGTATTCTGCCCCCGAGATAGTGCCGATGGTAGCTTAATTTTAAAATTCTCAAACGGCAGCGTTACCGCATATTTTTCAGAATTGTCGCGTTCATAAAAGGCTTTGGACACTCTTGGTAAATCATCTTTTATTAACGTATCAAAATCAATTTCATTAAAGATAGAATCGAGTTGTTTGCCCGTATACCCAGAAGCATAAAGTGAACCAATAATAGCTCCCATGCTGGTGCCTGCAACATAATCTATTTTTATACCCAAGCTGTCAATAACCTTTAACACACCAATGTGTGCTAATCCTTTTGCGCCACCACCACTTAAAACCAATCCAATTTTAACATCATTTTGTTCTGCGTTTTGAGAAAACCCCTCAAAACACAAAACAAAGATAAGGCATGTTAAAAAATACTTCATTTGGTAATTTTTATTGAACTCGTTTAAGCTTTTCATAATTGGCTAAAAAATTGTCCTTTTACACTCGCTCTTTGGCTTTTCTTCCTTCCGTAGCTGTGCTATGCAACTCGAAAAAGCCTTCAACCGAGCATAAAATGACTAATTTTCGCTTCAATCAAAAAAGTTTAAACGAGTTCATTGTTTATTAATAGTCAAATGGAACATTCACATACATATCCTTATCAGTTAAAAATTCGAATTTGGAATGTTTCATTTAGTATGGTAATAATTATAAATTTTTTCGGCTCTAGACACACCAACAACAGGTTCTAACTCATCTAACTTTGCATTGGCAACACGCTTCGCAGATTTAAAATGCTTTAGCAAGTCCACAACTGTTTTTTCACCAATGCCTGGAATTGTTTCCAGTTCAGTATTTAACGCACTTTTGCTTCGTTTATTTCTATGGTGTTCTATACCAAAACGATGTGCTTCGTTACGTAATTGTTGTATGACTTTAAGCGTTTCGCTTTTCTTATCTAAATATAGTGGAATTGGATCGTTTGGGTAAAATAATTCTTCTAAACGTTTTGCAATTCCGATGATTGCTATTTTTCCTCTTAATTCTAAAGCATCTAGGCTTTTTAAAGCAGATGATAATTGTCCTTTGCCACCATCGATGATAATGAGTTGTGGTAAGGGTTGTTCTTCCTCCAGCATCCGTTTGTAACGACGGTAAACAACTTCTTCCATCGAAGCAAAATCATCTGGACCAACGACTGTTTTAATATTAAAATGCCTATAATCCTTTTTACTTGGCTTCCCGTTTCTAAAAACCACGCATGCCGCAACGGGGTTGGTGCCTTGAATATTCGAGTTATCGAAACACTCTATATGTCGTGGCTCTTCATGCAACCTTAAATCAGCTTTCATTTGTGCCATAATTCTATTGGTATGCCTATCGGGATCTACAATTTTATCTTGTTTAAAACGCTCCAAGCGGTAATATTTAGCGTTTCTAAGTGATAAGTCCAATATGTGTTTTTTATCGCCTAATTGTGGCACGGTTACCTTAATGCCTTCACCTAATTCAACTTTAAAAGGTACATAAATTTCTTTTGATTTGGAATGAAAACGCTGACGGATTTCAGTAATCGCCAACTCTAATAACTCTACGTCGGTTTCATCTAGTTTCTTCTTGATTTCCAAAGTATGCGAACGGATAATAGACCCGTAAGAAAGTTGTAAAAAATTGATATATCCATAGCTTTCGTCACTCATTATTGAAAACACATCTACATTGCTAATTTTAGGGTTTACAATGGTAGATTTGGCTTGGTAGTTTTCAAGAATTTCGATTTTTTCCTTAATTTTTTGAGCTTCTTCAAAACGCATGTCTTCAGCAAGCCGTTTCATTTGAGTTTTGAACTGAGACAGGGAATCTTTGAAATTTCCTTTTAAAATTTCTTTGATATCCTTAATGTTTTTACTGTATGCTGCTTCCGTTTCAAAACCTTCACAAGGGCCTTTACAGTTTCCTAAATGGAATTCCAAACACACTTTGTATTTGCTTGCTTCAATTTTGTTTTCAGATAAATCATAATTGCAATTCCGAAGTGTATACAAGCCTTTTATTAAATCTAACAATGTGTGAACTGTTTTCATACTGGTATAAGGCCCAAAATAATCGCTGCCATCTTTAAAAACCCTGCGGGTAGAAAACACTCTGGGGAAACGTTCATTTTTTATACAAATCCAAGGGTACGATTTGTCGTCTTTCAACATCACATTGTACTTGGGTTGATACTTTTTGATTAGGTTGTTTTCAAGTAGCAAGGCATCCGTTTCGGTATCAACAACAATATGTTTTATCGTGACAATTTTTTTTACCAATACACGTGTTTTACCATTATCGTGTGTTTTGGTAAAATAGCTGCTAACCCGTTTCTTTAAATTCTTGGCTTTTCCAACATAAATAATCGTGCCTTCAGCATCATAATACTGGTACACACCTGGTTGATTTGGTAAGGTTTGTAATTGTATTTCTAAGGTAGGTTTATCCATCAATGTAAAGGTAATTATTTTAATTTTTTATTGATAAAATACACTTGTATAAATCTGTTAAACTTTTGAAGCTACACAACTATTCGTTACATTGCAGCACATTTTAAACCATAAAATGAACAAGAAAATAATTGGTAGAGTTGATAAAATAGATTTTCCTAAATTAGGTCTGTTTAATATTGATGTTAAAATTGATACAGGTGCCTATACCTCTACCATTCATTATTCTGAAATTATTGAAGAAAATAATACCTTACGATGTGTTTTTAACAGCGAAAAACATCAAAATTTTGGTAAAACTGAAATTGTTTTCGATGAGTACACCAGTACCGTTGTTAAAAGCAGTAACGGATTAAAAGAAAACCGATATAAAATAAAATCTGAAGTCATATTTTTTGGAAAAACATACAAGATTAACCTAACTTTAAGCACACGTAGTGATATGAGATTTCCTGTTTTAATTGGCAGGCAATTTTTAAAACGAAAATTTATGGTTGATGTAGATTTGGAAAATGTTTCTTACAACTTAAAAACCTTATGAACATAGTCATTTTATCTAGAAACTCAAATCTATATTCCACCGACAGACTTGTTGAAGAAGGAGAAAAAAGAGGTCATAAAATAGAAGTTATAGACCCTTTAAAATGCGATATCATTATTGAAAGGGAAAAACCAACCATTTATTATAAAGATCGTTATCTGGATTATGTAGATGCGGTTATTCCAAGAATTGGTGCTTCTATCACATTTTATGGTTGTGCTGTGGTACGTCAATTTGAAATGATGAATGTGTTTACAATTGCTACTTCAGATGCTATACAGCGTTCAAGGGATAAATTGAGAAGCTTACAACGCTTAAGTAAGGCAGGAATAGGCATGCCTAAAACTGTTTTCACCAACTATTCACGCGATGTTGAAGAAGTTATTGAACACGTTGGAGGCGTCCCCGTTATTATAAAATTGCTAGAAGGTACTCAAGGTCTAGGAGTGGTTTTGGCTGAAACAAAAAATGCTGCCGAATCTGTTTTAGAAGCTTTTAATGGTCTGGAAGCACGCGTTATTGTGCAAGAGTTTATCAAAGAAGCTAAGGGTGCCGATTTACGTGCTTTAATTGTTGACGGACAGGTTGTGGGTGCTATGAAACGCCAAGGGAAAGAAGGGGAGTTCCGCTCAAACTTACACCGTGGTGGTTCTGCAAACATTATCAAATTAAGTGAAGCCGAATTGCGCTTAGCTACCAACGCCTCTCGGGTACTTAAACTTCCTGTTTGTGGGGTTGATATGCTGCAATCCGCACGAGGACCATTGCTTTTAGAGGTAAATTCTACCCCTGGTTTAGAAGGTATTGAGGAAGCCACTGGAAAAAATATTGCTAAAAGTATTATTACCTATATAGAACGCAATAAACGTCGTTAAGCATGACATTAGTAAACAACATTTTAACCATTCTTGATACAAAAATATATCCTGGAGAAAGCAAGGAGATTGATTTTGATGTTGCCAATCTGCATACTTCTTCATCAGTAAACGTTCCTATAATTATTGAACGTGCTAAAAAGCCAGGACCTATTGTATTATTTACAGCTGGTATTCATGGAGACGAAGTTAATGGTGTTGAAATTGTAAGACAACTTATAGCCAATGGTATTAATAAACCTAAAATTGGCACTATTATTTGTATGCCTATTATTAATATTTTCGGCTTTATAAACTTAAAACGCGAATTTCCCGATGGTAGGGATTTAAATAGGGTGTTTCCTGGTACTGTTGATGGCTCGTTGGCCAGTAGGGTTGCCCATAAATTAATACATGGTGTGATACCTTGTGTGGATTGCATTATTGATTTCCATACAGGTGGTTCGGGGAGGTTTAATGCACCACAAATACGTATAAGTAAAGAAAACAGACATCTAAACGAACTGGCTAAAGTGTTTGCAGCACCTTTTGTGTTATACTCTAAAAATTTAAATAAATCGTTTAGAAATACTTGTTATAAATTAGGTAAATCCATGTTGCTTTTTGAAGGAGGTAAATCGTTTCATATCGATGAGAATATTACTAACCAAGGTGTTAATGGATCCAAACGGGTTTTGAAACATTTAGGAATGTTAAATACTAATTCTAAAGTAACAAAACCAAAAAAGGACACGGTATTCATTAACGAAAGTCGATGGCAACGTGCCAGTTTTTCGGGTATGTTTAGAGCAACCATTGCTATTGGGAGCCATGTTAAGAAAGGAGATGTTTTAGGATACATTACTGATCCTTACGGCAAATTAAACCAAGCCGTAAAAGCACCGAATTCTGGCTATATTATTAATGTAAACGAATTGCCTATTGTGTATCAAGGGGATGCTTTATTTCATATTTCAACAAAACTTAAACGTTAAAAGCAACATGCTTAAAGCCGAATTACGAAAAAAATATAAAGCTCTTCGTAGTGCCATGTCGGCAAATCAAATTGACAATTTAAGTATGGGAATTGCCAATCAACTTTTAAAATTACCTATTTGGGAACATTTATTCTACCATATTTTTTTATCTATTGAAGAACAAAAAGAAGTAAGTACCGATTATATTCTGAATATTTTATCGGGTAAGGACAAGAACATTCTTATTTCAAAAAGTGATTTTGAAACGGGCTTCATGACGCACTATCTTTTAACCGACAATACCGTTATTAAAAAGAACCACTATAACATACCTGAACCTGTCGATGGTATTGAGATTTCAAACCATAAAATAGACGTTGTTTTTATACCGCTTTTAGCTTTTGATATCAAAGGAGGCCGTGTCGGTTATGGCAAAGGTTTTTACGATCGGTTTTTAGCCGAATGCAAACCCGAAACCATTAAAATTGGGCTGTCTTTCTTTGAGCCTGAAGTTGAAATCGCGGATGTATTTGAAAGTGATATTAAGTTGGATTACTGTGTAACGCCAAATGAAATTTATAAATTTTAATTTAGTACATGACAAAAGCTGAAGCGTGTCGCATTAAATCTCGACCTCTTCTTTATTTATATAGCTTCGATAAGCTCCTCACACCTGATTATATTTGAATTGTTATCATGTGCTAAAAAATTTTATTTGACACAATTCTCACAATACGTTTCCCTTAAGTAATCATTCTGTAATAGTTGAAACGTTACGCCCCCTTTATCAATGGAGTTAAACAATTTACAATAGCGCTCTCTATTTATGTTAATAGCATTTAACATAATGGTTCTGTAGTTTGGATCTTGTGTTAAATCGTTATCAATCAATGTGAGATTTAAATAATAAAATAACAAATCTTCGTTGATATCTATGCTTTTTGCTTTGTCTTCCAGCAGCTTAACAGATAAGTCTGTATTTGCATAATAGCTGAAAAATTGAGCTAAACTTAAATAATCATAATCTGATAATGGAAAATTAGTATAGTGACTGTTAATAAAAGCAACCGATTTATCCTTGTTTTCATAATCCCTTTCACGCATTAAATTTTCAGCCTTTATAATATGAAAATTGACCAGCATTCTATCAATTAGAGAACTGTGAATTTTATAATTTTTTAAAGCATTGATTTGGTTTTTGAGTTTTGTTTCTTCAATTTGTATGGCTTTGTGACGCCACAATTTTATCGCAATCGCAGTTATATTATATTTCACTTCACCGTCTTTTGGCGCTAACTTTTCTAATTCCAACAATTCATTATATACAATTAAAGACTGTCTAATATCTAATGCAGCCCGAAAAGCAGAGTTTTTATTAAATATTTTAACGAATTTGGATTGTTTAGGAACCTCCATTTTTTTTAAGAAATCGGGCTCTATTTCTTTAGTTTTCATTTTTTCGAAAATAGAGTTTTGAATTTCTAAAGCCTCATTTATATCTCCTAATTTTATAGAAGCGTTAAATTTGTTCATCAATTCGTTTGGAGACATATTTACATATTTATCTATCCTTTCTAACTCCAATTCTAAAACTGCTTTTCTATGATTTTTTAAAATAGGCTCTAATTCTTCAGAAAGAGCACCGTTTAATTTTCCTTTGATTTGAGTTTTTGATAATGCTTTTAAATCTTCATGTTTTGTTCCTTTAATATCATTCAAAAATTCGACCCAATTTTCAGATGAAGAAACGTCTGTTTGTATGGTTGGCTTTTGAAAACTTTGTAACGCAGCAACTATACTATTAGCTCGCAGTTTTTGAAGTTCTAAGTTGCGTTCAATACGACCTTCTACAGAAGAATATGCTTTAATTTTAATGGTTTTTATATTAAAATCGGTTAACCTTAAAGAATCATAAATGGGTTTGATATCTTCCTGTGAATATTCTGCTTTATTTTTTTTAAATGGTATTTTAAATTTTAACGTTTTATTGCTTATAACAACTTCATTATCACTAATTGTCTTAATCTGTTTTGGATTGTAGGTTAAAGAATCTAAATACATGCCCATATCCAATAAATCCCAAGGATAGGATTCTAAATGGTAAATCCAATAATATTTACATAAATTATTGTTAGTTAAAAATAAAATATTGAACTCTAATACTTTATTTATTAATGAATTAGATATTTTTCCAATGTTTACGCGGAATAGATTTTCTCCAACAGGCTTTAGCCCGCTTTTTAATTTTGAGGTATAAACAGGCTGAAGTAACTCTCCTTTTATTTGTGGATTTCCAATGATTATTTCATCACAATCATAAATCTCTTTTGAAACGATGTCTATTGCAAGTCCATCTTTTTGGTTCTTAAATAACTTATTGAACCAGACTTTATCATTTACTTGAAAGTATAAATTGCTTTGTTCCCTTATAATTGAAAACTGAACTTCTTTTGGTTTTTGATTAAATGTTTGAAAACACTGCTGGCAAACAATATCTCTATCATTTCCAGGAAAAACAATACCAAACGTGTTTTGAGCATTAAGTATCGTAAAATTGAAGATTATGAGAGAGATTACTAAGGGAAGGCTGTACTTATTCAACGGATTTTTTTTGTGCATTTTGAAACATCAAATTAACGCTTCAATTTATAAAAAAAACTTACAGTTATGCGTTTTAAATAAAAAAACTACTTTTTCGGAAACGCCCTCTTATTAAAAACAATAAGCATAATAAAGCCCGTGCTTATAGATACATCGGCAATGTTAAAAACAGGCTCAAAAAAGTTGAAACGTTTACCACCACCAAAAGGGAACCATTCGGGGATATCTAATTCAATCAACGGAAAGTAAAGCATATCTACCACCTTGCCGTGCAACAGCGTATCGTAACCTCCTGCTTCGGGCAAAAATGTAGCTACTTGGCTAAAACTGTCATCAAACAAAACGCCATAAAAGACAGAATCTATAATATTCCCCAAAGCACCTGCAAATATTAGGGCGATAGATAGTATCAATATCTTGGACCCTTTTTTTCTTGTGGCATCGTATAACCAATAGCCAATACCAAAAATAGCAACAATTCTAAACACCGTTAAGAATATTTTAGCAGAACGATTAGAAATAAAAGATACAAAATCGCTAATTTTTGTTCCCCAAGCCATGCCATCATTTTCAATAAAATAGATTTGAAACCAGCTAAATACCTCAATATTTTCCTGAAGTTTAAAATGGGTTTTTATATATATTTTACTTATTTGATCGATTAGTAAAATAATGATAATTAGAACGGTTGACTTTTTTAACGACATAAAGAAATTTACGAATTATGATTTACGATTTTAAAATCTTATCATCTAACTAAATAAAAAAACGTCTCAAGCCCAGTACGCATCGGGAGAGACGTTTAAATATTTGCTTAAATCATATTATTGCATGTTTTTTGCTTCAATACTTAAAGTGGCATGAGGTACTAATTTTAAACGCTCTTTAGCAATTAACTTACCAGTAACCCTACAAACGCCGTACGTTTTGTTTTCTATTCTAATAAGTGCATTTTTTAAATCGCGAATAAACTTTTCTTGTCTAATAGCTAATTGCGAATTAGACTCTTTACTCATTACTTCGCTTCCTTCATCAAAAGCTTTAAAAGTAGGCGACGTATCTTCTGTACCATTACTATGGTCGTTCATATATGCACTTTTAATAAGCTCTAAATCATGTTGTGCTTTTACTATTTTCTCTTGTATTAGCGTTTTAAATTCGGCTAAATCAGCATCAGAATATCTTACATTTAAATCTAAACTCATAATTTCAATGTTTTTGTATGTACAATTTGGTATTTACATCATCAAAAGCAATTTCTATACCATTATCTAATTTGTCAATAATTTCAAGGTCTTCAGTTAGTGTTTCTGCTTTAATATACGACATATTTGTATTTATAGCCGTTACAATATGAGCATCATTTTGCAATGTAACATCTATTCTATCGGTTACTTCAAACCCTGAATCTTTGCGTAAATTCTGGATACGATTAACAAGTTCTCTGGCAACACCTTCCATTCGTAAATCTTCCGAAATTGTTACGTCTAAAGCAACTGTTAAATTTCCTTCGTTTGCAACCAACCAACCTTCAATATCTTGTGATGTAATTTCTACATCATCTAGGGCTAAAGTTATATTTTTTCCATTAACTTCAATATCTAAAACACCATTTTGTTCTATTTTGTTAATATCTTCTGCCGAAAAGTTAGTAACTTCTGCTGCAATGGCTTTCATTTCTTTTCCAAAACGAGGCCCCAAGGTTTTGAAATTAGGTTTTATTTGTTTTACCAATATCTCTGAAGCCTCTTCTAGCAACTCAATTTCCTTAACGTTAACTTCATGTTTTATTAAATCCGAAACAGCTAAAATCTCTTCTTTTTGCTGTTTGCTAGTAACAGGAATCATGATTTTTTGAAGCGGTTGACGCACTTTTATCTTTTCTTTAGCTCTTAACGACAATACTAGTGATGATATTGTTTGCGCAGCTTCCATTTTGCGTTCTAAACTTTTATCTACAAATGCCGAATCATGCACTGGGAAATTTGCTAAATGAACACTTTCAAAAGACTCTTTATTGGTAACTGAATTCAAATCCAAATACAACCTATCCATAAAGAATGGTGCAATTGGCGCACCCAACTTCGCAATGGTTTCCATACACGTATAAAGCGTTTGGTAAGCCGAAATTTTATCTTGTTGGTAATCACCTTTCCAAAAACGTCTTCTGCTTAAACGCACATACCAGTTACTCAAATAATCTTGTGTAAAATCCGAAATGACCCTAGCTGCCTTTGTTGGCTCATAGTCTGCATAATATGCATCCACTTTCTTAATCAAAGTATGTAATTCCGAAAGTATCCAACGGTCTATTTCTGGGCGTTCATTTATAGGAATATCAGTTTCAGCATACGTGAAGCTATCTAGATTTGCATATAGTTGAAAGAACGAATAGGTATTGTAAAGCGTTCCAAAAAATTTACGTTTTACTTCTTCAATACCTTCTGCATCGAATTTTAAATTATCCCAAGGGTTGGCATTAGCAATCATGTACCAACGGGTAGCGTCGGCACCGTAATTTCCTAATGTTTCAAAAGGATCTACAGCATTACCTAAACGCTTGGACATTTTTTGTCCGTTTTTATCTAAAACCAATCCATTAGACACCACATTTTTATAGGCAACCGAATCGAAAACCATGGAGGCAATAGCATGAAGCGTATAGAACCAACCACGTGTTTGATCGACACCTTCGGCAATAAAATCGGCTGGATATGACGTTCCTTTGTCAATTAACGCTTTGTTTTCAAATGGGTAATGCCATTGAGCGTACGGCATGGAGCCTGAATCGAACCAAACATCTATTAAATCGCTTTCGCGTTTCATTGGTTTTCCTGAAGCCGAAACTAATACAATGGCATCTACAATGTTTTTATGTAAATCTATTTTGGCGTAGTTTTCTTCAGAATTGTTGCCAACTTCAAAATCTTCAAAAATGTCTTTTGAAAGCACACCTGCTGAAACCGCTTTTTGCATTTCGTTTTTCAACTCTTCAACCGAACCGATACATAGTTCTTCCTTGCCATCTTCGGTTCTCCAGATAGGCAATGGAATGCCCCAATAGCGTGAGCGAGATAAATTCCAATCGTTCGCATTTGCCAACCAATTACCAAAACGACCCGTTCCTGTGGCTTTTGGTTTCCAATTGATGGTTTCATTCAATTCGAACATGCGATTTTTTACATCGGTTACTTTAATAAACCAAGAATCTAAGGGGTAATAAAGAATGGGTTTATCGGTTCTCCAACAATTGGGGTAACTGTGTTTATATTTTTCAACCTTAAAGGCTTTGTTTTCTTCTTTTAATTTAATGGCAATCTCCACATCTACCGAACGCTCTGGCGCTTCACCATCGTTGTAATACTCGTTTTTAACATATTTACCGGCATACTCTCCCATTTCTGGTCTGAACTTGCCTTGTAAATCCACCAATGGCACTAAATTGCCATATTCATCTTTTACCAACATAGGTGGAACTTCTGGCACGGCTTCTTTGGCAACTTTAGCATCATCTGCACCAAATGTTGGCGCTGTATGAACGATTCCTGTACCGTCCTCAGTGGTTACGAAATCTCCTGAAATGACTCTAAAAGCGTTTTCTGGATTATCGTTTGGAAGTGCGTATGGTAATAATTGCTCGTATTTTATACCAACTAAATCTTTACCTAAACAGTCTCCAATAATTCTATATGGAATTTTTTTATCATCAGCTTTGTAGTCTAATAATTCTGCTTTTGTATCAACTTGATTGAATTTTCCAGAAAATTGATAATTAACCAGTTTTTTTGCTAAAATCACACGGACTGGTTCAAACGTGTATTGGTTATAGGTTTCAACCAACACATAGTCTATTTTAGGTCCAACAGTTAAAGCCGTATTACTTGGTAAGGTCCAAGGAGTCGTCGTCCAAGCTAAAAAGTAAATATCACCTTCATTTTGTAAAAAATCTGGTAACGATTCTGGTTTTGCTTTGAATTGGGCTACAACCGTGGTATCCGTCACATCTTGATAAGTCCCCGGTTGGTTTAACTCGTGCGAGCTTAATCCGGTTCCTGCTTTTGGGGAATAAGGTTGTATTGTGTAACCTTTGTACAACAAGTTTTTGTCATAAATCTGTTTTAGCAACCACCAAACGCTTTCCATATATTTTGGTTCGTAGGTAATATATGGGTCGTCCATATCTACCCAATAACCCATTTTTTCGGTTAGGTCATTCCAAATATCGGTATAGCGCATGACCGCTTTTCTACAAGCCTTGTTATAATCTTCAACTGAAATGGTTTTTCCAATATCTTCTTTGGTAATTCCCAATTCTTTTTCAACGCCTAACTCAATGGGGAGTCCATGTGTATCCCAACCTGCTTTTCGCTTCACTTGATACCCTTTTTGGGTTTTGTAGCGGCAAAAAATATCTTTTATGGCACGTGCCATAACGTGGTGAATCCCCGGAAGTCCGTTTGCTGAAGGCGGCCCTTCAAAAAATACAAACGATTCGTTGTTTTCTCTAGTTGAAACACTTTTTTCAAATATGTTGTTTTCTTGCCAATAGTTAAGAATTTCTTCGGCTACTTTTGGTAAGTCAAGACCTTTATATTCAGGGAATTTAGTACTCATTGTATCAAATTTCATTTCGAGGTGCGAAATTAAGGAATTTTGATAAAACAGCGTGGTTAAATAACTAAAAAACCTTTGGTAGGTCTTAAATATTGCACAATTAATCTAATGTGTCTTTTTAAATGCTTTTTGAAAACGGTTGGCTTTATCTAAAAGTAGCTTCTCTTCTTCTGAACTAACATGTTCTTTTACAATGACTCTTTTGTTATGAATGTAGATTTTTTTAACAGGTGTATTTGCCAATTCAGAGACGATAAAAAACAATTTATTGTCCGAAAAATAATAAGTTTCGATGATTGTTTTATCTATGATTTCGATGTTTTTTATTTTCGATAATTCTTTACTATTTTCATCAAAAAACACATAATATTTAAAGATTCCTACGTCTTTAAAACCTTCTTTATCGGTTAAAGCGCCTTCCGTTTTGGTTTCTTTTAAATCTTTATTGGCATCAATTTTAGAAACCTTCTTTTCTGTTTCGGCAATAGCTGCATCCGTGCTTAAATTTGTTTTAGTACCACAAGAAAAAACGGTTAGCAATAGAAATATAAGGCTTAAATAATTTTTCATTTAGTTGAATTTATCAATCCATGTGAATTTAGGATATAAAAAAAGCCTAAACAAATATTTAGACTTTATTTATGAGTGAAGCTAAGTTAATTAACTATTATTTTTTTAGTAATTACCTGGCCTGTTTTGGTTTTAAACCACGCCACATAGGTGCCAGTTGCCACATTTGATATCTTTAACCCATTGTTCAGGGTTTCTTGGGATACATTTTTAAACTCCAATACCGTTTGACCACGCATATTCACTATGGCCAATTTATCGATAGATGTATTTAGCTTTTTACCATACAAGGTATTTGTAGCATTTTGATAAAAGATAAAGTTTTCTGAAACCGTAGCTTCTTCAGTGCTTAAGCTTCGTTTTTCTGACTGGAATACGATCTCGAACCTTTTATTGAACTTTCCTTGTGTTGATGAAAACCTATAGGCCATATCCTGGGTTAAATCGAAGTATTCGCCCGTTTCATTATCTCTTAAATAAATGTCTTGTTTTTTATCTATATTTACAAATTCGGTAGCTTTAATCTCAAAGGTGTTATTGCCCGAGGATTTAAAGTTCAGGGAAACCACCTTATCGGCTGTAATAGGACCGTATGCCTGTAAATTCATGTTTATTCCATCTAAATTTAGGTTGAAATCGTTATTGCTGCCTTCATCACATTCGGCGTCATAGCCATAATCGTAGCCATCAGTAGTTGTTTCACTAAAGCCTAAAAGCACCTCTCTTCGTATTTTTGGACCAACGACCGAGTTGAACTCTAAACGGATTTTCTTCATCTCGGTACTTTGTTGTGCTTTAGGTGTCTTAGTTGTACTTTTGCTTTTTACCGATTTAAAAAAAGTAGCACCATTGTCATAAGTGCCATCGGCATCGGCTTCTTTTACAAATACACGTTGGTCGTTATTAAAAACAATCGTACCGGTTGCTACAATTTCTGTGAAAAAACCCTGACCAACTGGAATATATTTTGAAGGTGTTAAGGTACCATCTTGAGATCCATTGGTTGCTCCTTCTATTCCTACAAATTGATATGCCCTACAGGAACCTAATTTATTTACTTGGGCATATCCAGCTTTGTATTCATTTAAATAATGGCTTTCTCCGGCCCATTGTTGCCATAAATGGAGCGTACCATCAATAACACCTTCATTGTCGTCAATAAATTTATGGACATCCAAAGCTGATGGGTAAGGGTTCCCTAAAAGATAGTCCGTTTTTGATACTGAGGTTACGGATCCGGGGCCGCCTACATCGGTAACATTTACTAAAATAGTACCGTTATTGGGTTTGCCTTCAAAGATATATTGTTGTTGTAAACCCGGATTTCCTGTGCCTTTTTGAGTGTATCCCACCCCAGGTGGTAATGATGTGTTTGGATTAAAAGATGCCCAATCCCAATAGGTTTTTCCATTTTTAAAGGTAAAGAGCCAATAGGTACTGATTTTGCCCACTTCATTATATGCCGAGGTAAATTGCATGTTAAATCCCATTTCATCCTTAAGCATATTTAGCTTAAATGACGTGTTGTTGGTATTGTTGGTTGCTGTATTGTTATCGGTTAGGCTTGTTACACCTAATATACCAACAGGCGATGACCAATAGTTATATCTATACGGATTGGAAGTGCCTTCTTGACGGCGTAAAATTTTGCCTGTAGCAGAAGTTACCAAATCGCTTGTAGTGGTCTGCAACAATTGTGAATCATCTTTTAAATCTAAAGTGCCGTTCAACTCTAAATACCAACTGTTTAGAACTTGATTGCTATCATTTACCGTTAAGGTTTTGTCTGTATCGATGAATAAGCCAATTGATTTAACAGGATGACTGGTTGTTACATTATTTTTAATTTGAATAATACTCCAATCTTTATTATTGGCAGCATCTACAATATCCCAAACACTGCCATATAGCCACGTGTTTGTAGATGTCCAATCACCATCGTCATTCGATATATAAGGTATTGGAGCAGTTTCATCTTGAAAGGAGGTGATGTTATGTAATTTGGTAATTCTATCAAAAGATGAAAAATCGGAAGTGCGTGAATTAGAAACAATAAGACTTAAAGGATAGTAAGCTAATAAACTTGTCCAAGATATGGTAGCATTAGTAGAAATATCCGTAATATTTTTATTAATCACTTTACCTTTTACAATGCCATTATTGTTTTCAATTTCCTGATAAACCATACGTTGTATTTGACTATCTGTAAGCACAGTATTAAATACTCTTACTTCATCTATATCACCTTTAAAATATTCGCTACCTGAACTGGTCGATCGGCGTCCTATTTCAAAATTACCATTAGAAGAAGCAGAATTAGCTATGGTAGACCCCGTAGCGCCAACATTTATACTTGTTATGAACACTCCATCTACATACAGCTTCATAATTCCCGTGGTACTCGAAAAAGTTCCGGTAATATGATGCCATTCGTCGTAGTTAATATTAGTTGATGCTGAAATTGTTTTTAGGGTTGTTGCTGAGGTTTTCAATGTAAAGGAAGGCTTGTTCCCATTTTCCAACCATAACCTACAGCCTACATCCTCACCAGCTATGGTCATATTGGTACTATTTCCAGAATCGGACAACACCCAGGCCATGATAGTCACATTACTTTCGCCGTTAATAAAATTGGGGGTGGTTGCATGATCATCTACCCCATCGAAGTCCAGTTTAGATTCTTCAATAAAAGGGTTTATAATAATATCGCCGCCACAATTTGCCAAAATCTCTTCGTTAGAGCTAGGTAATGTAACATCTAATAGAATATCAATGTCTTCCGTACAACTACCACAAACACTATCAAAACCACCTCCATCATCTACATCGTAATATAAATGCCCAGTAATAATCCCATTATTACTTAAGATTGCATTATTACGCACCACAAGAAACGATGTTTTATCGTTACCAATTAAACTAACGTTGTTTATATCGATATTATTTACAATTAAAATGTCGTCATTATTGAACAGGCTAGAACCAAAATTTAAACTACCATCTATAATAATTAACCCATAGTTAGTATAATCTGCATTTAATGTCATATCTGTGCGAATATATGTTGAACACAAATTTTTCAAACCACTTGAACCTCCAGAACTTAAAGAACCATCCACTTCAAATAAACCACAATTATTAAAAGGCGCATTTATTGAAGCATCTCCTTGTACAGTAACTTTAGAGTTTTCATAGCTGGTCATGGATGCCTGCCCTCCTAAACTTAAATTGCCTCCAACATTTAGTTGTCCCGCATTATCTATGGTTGCCGCTCCACCTGGAGCAAAATCACCTGGCACAGAGAGAATACCATTGGTGTCTATGGTTATGGACAAACCAGCTAGCGATGGTGTAGTTGTAAAGTTAATTTCTCCAGCAGTTAAAATTTTTGAAGTACTGGTAAAGCCAGTCACAGACCCTGTATATTGTATACCGTATGCCACATAAAATGTTCCTCTAATATTAAACGAAAAATTACCTGTATAATTAGCTAAAATACAGATAGATTCACTTGAGGCTAAAGAAGTAGGAGCTAAAGTTGGCAGCCCAGAAGCATTAATCCAACCTGCAGTTGTATATGAGTATGTGCAGGTTGCAGGAGCATTTGGTGGCACAAAGGTATTTCCACTACATGTTTGCGCTTCCAGACTAAAAACTAATAACAATCCAATTAGGTTTAAAACTAAATTCAATGTAGGTTTCATAACGTTAATAATTTGGTTAAGGCCATTAGTTATTCACTTCATGTGAAAATCTAATACTACAAATGAATACTTGAGGGGAGTATATCACTAATTAAACAAGCCAGATTCATGGCTTACAATGAATTAATAACACAATATTAGCAATAAATTATTTACTAATCTAATAAAAAAAAGCATTTTTATCGATTAAGTGTTAAATATATTCGTTTAAAAGCAAAAATTATTTAACACGACACCATCAAAAACTTTAATTAATCACCATTTTTTTTGATAATTAGCTCTTTATGGGTTAAGATTTTATAGTATCTCTTGTTTGAGAGACATTTTTACTTTATTTTGAAGATACCTTGAGGGCAAAGTAAGCTCCAGAGTACTAAATAACTGTCTAAATTTTGGCTTTTTGGTGACGGATTACCACAGAAATTATCATTTAATATTGATTATGGCAAATAAAAAAAGGCTTTTTTGTTAAGCGATTAAAATATCCGTTTAAAAGTAATCTTTTGTAAGATTTTATTTTTGACAAACATATAGAGCCACCATTAAAACATACAAGATGCTTTTATGGAGTGCTTTAGCCTAAAAAAACAGTAACCAAATCTTCAATCTTAGAAATTAATTGAATTTTAATGCCTGTATTTTTAAGTGCTATTTTATTATATTTAGATACAAAAATGGTAGAAAACCCTAATTTTTCGGCTTCCAAAATACGTTGTTCTATGCGTTGAACGGGGCGTATTTCTCCCAAAAGACCAACTTCTGCTGCAAAGCAAAAATCTTTTGGCAATGATATATCTTCATTAGATGACAAAATGGAGGCTACAACTGCTAAGTCTATAGCTGGATCATCAACCGTTATACCGCCTGTAATATTTAAAAACACATCTTTAGCACCTAAACGAAAACCGGCACGTTTTTCTAAAACAGCTAAAAGCATGTTCAAACGTTTGGCATTAAAACCTGTAGCACTACGTTGCGGTGTGCCGTAAACCGCAGTACTTACCAATGCTTGCACTTCAATCATTAATGGGCGCATACCTTCTAGGGTTGCAGCAATGGCGTTACCTGAAAGCTCTTCATCCTTTTTAGAAATTAGAATTTCAGATGGGTTGGAAACTTCACGCAAACCAGACCCTTGCATTTCATATATGCCCAACTCATTGGTAGAGCCAAAGCGGTTTTTATGTGCTCGTAAAATTCTAAAAACATGGTTGCGGTCACCCTCAAATTGCAAAACTGTATCGACCATGTGTTCTAAAATTTTAGGACCCGCTATATTGCCGTCTTTCGTTATATGACCAATGAGTAATACAGGAGTTGCGGTTTCTTTAGCAAATTTGATAAGTTCGGTAGTGCATTCTTTTATTTGGGAAATACTTCCTGAAGACGATTCGATATAATCACTATGAAGCGTTTGAATAGAATCGATAATAACAATGTCCGGCTCTAAAGCTTCAATTTGCTTGAAGATGTTTTGGGTTTTGGTTTCAGTAAGTATATAACAGTTATTATGCTTTGGGTTAATGCGTTCCGCACGCATTTTTATTTGTTTTTGGCTTTCTTCGCCCGAAACATATAAGGTTTTATAGGGTAATTTCAATGAAATTTGAAGGAGTAAAGTACTTTTTCCTATGCCTGGTTCGCCACCTAATAGAGTTAAGGATCCAGGTACAATACCACCACCAAGTACGCGATTAAACTCACCGTCAAAAGTGTCTAACCGTGCTTCTTTTGATGTGTCAATATCTTGAACTCGTAACGGAACAGCGGCCTTTTTTATCGCAGATGTTGGCGATTTCCAATCACTTTTTTCAGGTGTTTGAATCACTTCTTCAACTATGGTGTTCCACGCTTTACAAGCGTTACATTGTCCTTGCCATTTGGCATGTTGCGAACCGCAGTTCTGACAAAAAAAGGTGGTTTTTACTTTTGCCATATTCCTCTTCTAACCTCTCCAAAGAAGAGGAATTAATTCTATTTTTAAATTTATATCAGTAACCGAAATCTGCTTTAATAGCATCTGCTTTTTCAAGCATTAAATCTTTAGTGATACCAGCAATTTCATCAAAAGTATAACCTGTTTGATAGGTTCGCATGGCTTTTTTAGATTCTCCAGTTTCTTCATAAAATCGAGCTAAATAATAATTTCCTAAAAGTGTTTTTGGGTATTCGTCGCGTGCAATTTTACCTAAAACTTCATAATATTCGAATTTTTGTGTCTTTTCAATAGCTGCCGATATGGCTTTAAAGTCATTAACAAGAATTTGTTTTTTTATACCAAAGAGCTCATGAATGGTTTTGTACTTTTCTTCAAGATATGCCACCGGCGAACCTTCTAATTTTAGAATAGTTTCAGTGTATTCATCTTTACTTATAGGTTGAAACACTTTAAATATAGCTTCAATGGCATTTGGAATGGCATGAGTAGGCACCGAATAATGCGATGGATTATCAAAATTATTGAACTTATAGAATAGATTTTTGTTGTCTAATGCTGAAATATCGGTGTTTAAAGCATCTGTCATTTTTTTAATCGACGATGAATCATTATTAGTATTTGCCAAATAGTAAAAAGTTTTAGATGGTATTTTACCTAATACTCCTGGAAGATAATCTAGCATTTTAGGAGCCAGTTCTGGACTAATAGTTATGTATCCACTAAATATAGGGTTTGGTTTCAGTAAAAAATAATTAATGAAGTTTGCCGTTTCACCATGCCCAACAGCGATTCTAAAATTAGCGGCTTTATATTTTTTTTCTAAATACGGAATAAGTTCTATGCCTATGAACTCGAAAAAGTTAGCGCCAGTTTCTATGGGTAACGAATTTTGTTCGGAATACATACAATCATCATAACGTTTATCATATTGATTGATGCCTACTACAATAGCTGCTGGCATATCTTCCCAATAGGAGTAGTAATCTACATTTCCAGCTACAGCTTCAAACAAATAATCACCATCCAAAACAATAAATAAAGGATATCTTTTATCGCTATTAGCGTCATATCCTCTTGGGAATTGGATTTTTAATTCACGTGTTTCACCAAGTTTTGCAGACTCTATAGTTTCATATTTTACTTGAGCATTAAAACTACTAATGGAACAAAAAACCAATAAAACGGAAAGAAGTTGTTTCATTTTAAAAATGATTTGAGATTTTAATGCAAGGTATGAAATTAGTTAAAACTAAAAAAAGGGAATTGAGTGTTAGGTTTTGGGCGGAAGCTTCTATATAATGATAATGAAAACAAGAACCACAATCCTATAAACAAGGGTCGTGGTTTTTTGTGATAAAAACAACAAAAACTGCGAAGAAGCTATAAACCCCTTACCCTTATGAAGAAGAACGAGAATTTATCAATTTAAATATCTAGCACAGTCCCTATAAAATTTGTTCGACTTTTTGTTGCAAGTCCAGTTTTCTCGCTGATAACTTAAGCTTACCACTTTTTCTTTAAATCCTTCGCTATAATTTCTTTTTGGTTATTCAAACCTTAGGCGGTATTAGTAGTTCCACTAAGCTCTAAGATGCTCATAAGTTCCAAAGTATAATTATCGAAAGTCTGTACGTAGGCATACTTTTCCGTAACCTTGGCTCCTAGTTTGCGTTTCTCAAAACTGGCGGTCATTCCCAAATCGATATGCTTGAATTTTAATTCAATAGCGCGCTTTATGGTTTGGTACAGCAATTGGCGATAGGTGTAATATTCCGTTAGGTAGCTATAATCCATGCCGACAAATGAAGGCACATAAGTATGGCCGTCATTGTTGTAACACAGCATCACGCCTATCATTTTATCGGGCGAATCCAGTAAACCAATAGTTATGAATTCCCAATTGGGATGTTCTGACATGTTTTTGAATAATTTTTCCGGAAAGGGAAAAGTGTTCAATCCTAAATTGTTTTGATGTACGTTGTTATATAAAGCTTCGACTTGTTTTAATTGATTTGCATTACAGCTTTTCAGTATGTCGATTTTCAACAAAGGCTCATAGGCGAGAATCTCTTTCCGTAAATGCTGCCTATTTCTTGACGATAGTTTTGTACCATAGTCTTCAATGGTTTCATGTGCTTTTAAATCTATTTTACAGGAATCGGGCATTTGTACCCGCACAAATCCTTGCCCTTGAAAATACGGATGCAGGGTTTCTTTTTCCGAAAAGTCCCTGAGTACAATCATCTTCGCATGGCATTGTTTTTCTATGGTTTCCATAGTTTGCATCATGGCATTTAAGGCTTCTTGCTTTAATGGATGCTCATAATCGATGTAAAGATGTGTTCCCTCTGTAAATAATGATCCCATACTGAGAACTTGGGAGCTTAGGTAATAAGGATCCATTTTTCGAGTCTTTTCAATGACTTGGGATGCACTAACCTCTGCTAACATATCATCTTTCCATAATCCCAAAGTGAAATATGTTGATAATATTGGGTTTTGGTTTTGATCATAGATTATTAAGTACCAAAACTTCCAGTTATGCTCCTTTAGAGGGTTGTTACTAAAGGTCTCTTCAAGGAATTCAAGGCCTTCCCAATCAAAGACACCTTGATTTCTCTGCAATGTGTTCCAAAGGGTTTTGTCTATTTTTGTTATAGAATCTTCAAGTTGCACCTTAATGGCGTGATTTGATGCTTCTAGTTTATTTAGTTTGATATCTCGTTTAAATGCTTGGTTCACGCGATGGGCATTGGTATGGGTGTCTTCCAAAGCTTTAGGGTAATGATAGACCATGGCCTCCACCAATGCTTTGATTTCCTGTTTTTGGTTGTGTCTGGATATGGTAATGCGTACACCTGTGTTTTTGACGGGTACGGCTGGAAATATTCCCAGATTGACATAAAACCCTTCTTTCATCAAGCGGTTGACAAAGTTATAGCCCGTTTTGGGCATACCCGTGCCGATAAAAAATACTGGGGAATTGTTTTTGTCGATTAGTGGCAGTTCGGTATTTTCCAAAAGGCTATTAAAATACTGGATGCGCTCTCTTAAATCATTTTGAAGCTCATGGATTTCTGGTGTCAAGTGAATTTCAGCGGAAGCGGTGGCTGCCGCTACGGAGGCTGGTTCCAATTGAGCCGAAAAGGTTAAGGGCCCTCCAAAAGTCTTTATCTCTCGGTACATCTTTTTATTGGAACAGACCAATACGGCACCACTGGCTCCAAAAGTTTTGCTCAATGTTCCAAATAATAGCACGTTCTCAGATAGCGAACCGAGCTCCTCCAGTGCATAGCCCGTACCGTTTTTTCCTGTCCAGCTCATCCCATGGACGTCGTCGATATAAAGGTGTAATTGTGGGTATTTCAAAGCTAATGCTTTTAAGTCCTTTAAAGGTGCGTAATCTCCGTACATCGAATAGATGCCATCTACCATGTACCAGATTCTTTGATGCTTGTTCGAATGGTTTTTTATTTTATTTTCCAACATATCCATATCGTTGTGGCGTATCATGTCTATCGTTACGCTCCGGTTCTTTAAAACCTTTGCGGCGCTTTGCACGCTCCAGTGTACTTGATGGTCCAGAATGATGGCGTCCCGGTCATTGACGGCATTGGGTATGACTCCCAAATGCCCCAACGTGCTGTTCTTGGTGATGATGATTGGGTTTTGGTACATGTCCGTGACTTTCTCCTCCAATTGCTTGTAGAGCGGATTGGAAATATAGGATTTGGATAAGGGAAACTGTGTGCCGTACTTGGTTATGGCATCTATTGCTGCGGCTTTCAATCTGGGGTCTTGTTCCAACCCCAAATATCCTGTGGTTCCAAAATGATACAACTGCCTGTTTCCTACACCGATGGTGCGCCCGCTAAAGGTATCACCTTCGGCATATAAGTGCAATACACCTTCTTGTATTGCATCCGTAAACACTTCATTTACAGTGTCTAAAAAATTGTTGTGTTTGATTTTTGCCATTTTACAAAAGGTTTTTAGTGATTCAGTTTATCTACATATAGGATTATGAAGCTAAAGAAATTTAATGGTCTAATCTTATTATGATTTTAAGGATGCAAGAAAAAATCCCTTTCAGGTAAGTATTTATCCCTTTCGGACAAGTTTCATTTGATGAAAACACATTATTCTTTAAATGAAGTAAAATACAGGCTGTTTTAATCTAACTAAAAAACTCATAAACAATTAACTTTTACAAAATTTGTAAGATTAAGTTTTCAAAACAATATACCTAAGAAACATTAGAATTGTAAGCCACTGTAAAACGGAAAAATTGCTCTTAATATAGTCGGAAAGTACGGGTTTCCCACAGTTGCATTAAATTAATTCTTTCTATATTTGATTTGTTATGACGTGTTTCAAATTATTCCCTCTTAAGATAAGGCTAACGCAAAAATAGCTAAGTGCCCATAACACACTTTTACTAGTATTTTATTTTTGAAGATCAAATTATAGTATGATGTTAAGTAACTATATAGAAAATGAGTGCGCTAAGCTTTGGATTGAAAAAGAAATTCTTTTTGTTGTTTACAAAAACGATGTGACTGTAGATTTGGCTGGAGCTATGAAAGTTGTTAAGGACCGACTCTTTCTACAACAAGGCAAAGCATTTTTGGTTTTTTGTGATATGAGAGGCGTTAAAAGTGCAGATAAAGCTGCGAGGGACTATTTAGCATTGGAAGGCTCAGTACTAATCAAAGCTGTTGCCTTATTAGTTAATAACCCAATATCTTACGCAATATCGGGATTTTACATTAAAACAAGCAAACCCATTATTCCTACTGAGGTATTTACCGACGATGCCGAAGCTTTAGCATTTTTGCGCTCCTTATAATTGCTCCTTATAATTTATCTAATTAAATTTTTGATTTTCAGCTTAAAACAGTAAAAAGAGTAGTGTTAACCCTCAATTATTAAACAAACCCATGTACAATGCCTGATAGCTTAATAAAGATGAAATGGAAAGACTAAAAAAAATCCAAACTGTCCTTATGGAGTTTGCGAGTGGAAATTTTGCGTATAAGCTTGAAAGAAGCAACTTGAACGATGACATTGAAGCATTAGCAGAATTGGTTAATATGACCTTGGAAGAAATAAAGGACTCATTTTTCCATCAGGGTTACGTAAACATACATGAAACTTATAAATACGTTGTACAAATGTTCTTTCTATTGGATAAAGAGGAAACTATTATAACGTATAATTCTCGAATAAAACAATTATTGTTTATTGATGATAGTGAATTACAAGGAAAAATATTTTCTTCATTTTTGACTCAAAAGTCTAAATTAGCATGGGATCATTTAAAGTCTAGGTTAGTGTCCGCAGGTCTAAACCCTCACGAGGAATATATTGTACTGTCCTTTAAAACTAAAAAGCGTTTAACTTTGACAATAAACTGCTTGGTGGGTAAATTTATTGATGAAACTAGCCAATCAGAGAGGATCATAATAACAGCCATAGAAATTGTTAAGAGCAGTAAGGAAAGGGAAATAGCATTAAAGGAAACGGTAACCTCTGGAAAGAAAGAAAGTAAAAAGAAGTCTTCTTCCTATGATGATAAGCAGAGTAATGACTCTCGCTTAAATTCCACAGATATTAGAAAAATCCGACAGATCCATGACCACATCCTAAAAAATCTAGATAAACCGCTTTTACCATTAATAGAATTGGCCCATACCTTTGGAACCAATGAATACAAAGTAAAGCATGGGTTTAAACAATTATATGGACATACTGTTTTTCGTTTTTTAATAGATGAAAGGCTAAAAAGAGCAAGCCTCTTAATTCAGCATACCGATATTCCCTTAAAAGAAGTGGCACATATAACAGGTTTTGTAAGCATCCCTCATTTTTCCAAAGCTTTCAAGAAAAAATATGGTTATACCCCAAGGGATTTGAGAAAGCAATCCTATAAAGGTTCTGTGTGATTTGAAGTGGTTTATATGTTTCTCCTTTTGTAATTTCATTCTTCTTGAAGCAATGTTGCAAAAATCCCTTTGAGATAAGTTTTAATCCCTTTCAGGCAAGTTTTATCATCGCGACCTTTGTGCCTGTTTATCAGTAATTAGTAATTGACTTCGGTTGCGCCCAGTCACCATTTAATTGGAGTTCTTAAGGTTGAGTTATTAATAAAATAAAGGATTTTAAATGCCAAAAACATCAAAAGGTTTCATTCATTAAAGATTATTTTCATAGGCGTATGAGATAAGTTCTTTAATTGAACTGAGTTGTAATTTCCTCAAAATGTTCTTGCGATGCGTCTCTACCGTGTATTGGCTAATACTAATTTTGCCTGCAATTGTTTTTGAAGTATAACCCTTTTTAGTAAGCTGTATAATCTCTTTTTCCCGTTTACTTAGCAGAAAAACGTTGTTTCCTTCCCCAAAATCAGTCTTTGTATCAGATTGACCAAGTTTTATAAATACTTTTTTACCAACGATAACATCCCGAATGGTTGCTTTTACCACATTGGCATCGGTAGTTTTTGGAATATAGCCGTTGGCACCTGCCTTTCGTCCGTCATTGATAACCTTAGCCGACTTGAACATGGAAATGAGGATTACTTTAATTTGTGGGTTTGATTTTTTTATGGCGCTGCAAATTTCAAGCCCGTTTGTTCCGCCCATTTGAATGTCCAGTAATAACAGGTCAGGGGTTTTGCTGTTCATCATATGGAATAGTTCCGTACTGTTATTGCAGATGCCATCAATTATAAAGTCGCTTTCATTCTCTAGAATACGAACCAGTCCGTCGGTAAACAACGGATGGTCGTCCACAATGATTATTTTATACGGCTCTTGCTTCATCCATGTTGTTTTTGTTAATAGGTAGTTTTATAATGGAGGTGGTTCCGTTGGTTCCACTGGATATGTGCACTTCACCATTCCATCTATTGGTACGTGCATATATGCTATCTATTCCCATGCCCTTTTTTATTGTCTTGGGATTAAACCCTTTTCCATTATCTTCCACCATGATCTGTACTTCGTTGTCCTCAATAATAAGTTGAACAGTACATTCCGTAGCTTGCGCATGTTTGGCTACATTGACCATAAGTTCAATAGCTATCCGCGAGAGGGGTTGCACAAAATCAATAGGGATAAGTGATTCATTTCCCACTTCAATATATTCAAAGGTGAGTTGATTGGTACGGTTCAGGTTTTCAGTGGTCGTTTTTATAGCCCTTGAAAGTTGGTTGTTTTCGGAACCAGACAGGGCTATACGTGTGAAAAATTCCCGTACGTCATAATTTGCCTTTTCCACCATTTTCAATAGGCTTTTATCATTGCCATAACTATTGGTAACAACCAGTTTTATAGCACTTATGACGGTGCCAAGATCATCGTGTAGGTCTTGTGAAATCTTTTTTCGCTCGTTTTGAGCAGAAACCAAAATCTTCTGTTCAGCTTCTAGTTCTTTAAGTTTGAGCATAAGCCCGTTTTTTTGCTTTTGTCTTTTTCTGGAATAGAAAAATCCTATTGTAAGAAGAATAAATGCCATTGCCAGAACAATTAAAACAGTATTGAAAAAACCTTGTTGCTTGGCTTGTTTCAACTTTACGGCGTAGGTTTCCTGTTCAATTTTTATTTGGGTGTTTACCTTATCGATAGCCTTGTTCTTTTCAATATTTGTTAGGCTATCAAAAATAGTCTTGTAATCTTTATAATAATTTAAGGCCTTATGGTAATCTCCATTTAGTTCATGGGCTTTCGATAAAGCTTTATTAGCATTTTCTTTCCCTGTTAAAAAATCTATTTCTTTACTGGTAGCTAATGCCTGTTGTGCTAGTTCTATTGCTTGGGTGGGTTTGTTTTCGTAAATATATATCCAGGCCAGACTTAATCGGCTTTGGGCAATGTCGATAGGTTCATTTTTTTTCAGTCTTAACTCAAGACTTTTTCCAATATATTCTTTTGCCTTAGCATAGTCTTTTTGGTCTGTATAGATTTTTCCCATATATTCCAAAACATAGCCAACCATATAATCAAAACCTATGGGCTCTGCATATTTTAGGGATTTGTTTAAATAGTACAGGCTAGAATCATAGGCCTTTAATGTGTGCTTTGTTATACCCAAATGCGTATAGTTGGCGGCAATCTGTGTACTGTCGTTAAGCTCCTTACTTATGTTAAGTGATTTTTTGAAATACCCAATAGCCTCATTATACCTTTTGTCATCGGCTAGCATAAACCCAATACAGGATAGGGTATGGGCTATTCTTTTCTTATTGCCATATTTTTGATTGATGGATAAGCTTTGTAACTGCATTTCCATGGCTTTTTCATGTTGTCCTGTATCATAATACACGTTACCTATTTGGGTATAGGTAGGCCCCATGCTTTCTTCATTTCCTGATTTTTCAAGCAAGGACAGGTTTTTTTCATAAGCTTCTATGGCTTTTGAGGGCTTGCCCATTTTTCTATAGATACTTCCCAAAGTATAATAAAGCAAAGCTTGGTCTTTTAGACTGCCCTTTTCTCTGGTGAGTTTTAAAAATAGAAAAGTCCTGGACTCCGCAAGGTCCTGGAAGCCGTTATTGTTCAAATCATAGATGGCATCCCTTACAGCGGCTACATCTTTTTCGGGAATAGATTTCAGTTTGGTGAAATTTTGGTACATTGAATCCAACGTACGTTTGTATGGCTCTTGCCCATTTGCCAAAACAGGGAAAAACCAGATGGAAATAAGAAATTTTAAAAATAGGGTGCGTGCCATAAAAATAGAATGTTAAAGCAAAAGTGCAACAAAAATAACCTAAATAAAAATACCCAAAACTTGGTATTGCATAGGGTAGGGAAGCAGGATATCTTTGTTTTATAAAACCACAAGAAACGCCATGACTAAGACTTTGTACAAACAAGGAAATGATTATGGGCGTTCCATGTGACCATTGAAAAACAATAAATATAACCCCAAGAAATTAAAAACCATGAAAAAACACTACTTTTTACTTTTTACAATTTTATTTACGTCGTTAAGTTTTGGGCAAATTACTTTAAAAATATCAGGAGACGATGCCCCTGCAAGCGGTAGTACGGTTATTGATGATCCTGAAACAGTTGGTAATGCTACAATTGATTTTATAACAACCAATTTTAATGTGGGAGAACCTGGGACTGGAACAGAGGCAGATGGATATGTTGTTTGGGAAGTTAGAAAACAAAGTGATAATAGCCTAATTGATGGGGGTAATATTTATACCGCAAACGACTTTGTTGAATACCCAATATCGGGTTTGTCAACTGGAGCAACGTTTAACCTAAGAGCCGAATTGGTTGATAATACCGGTGCCGCTTTAAGCCCTGAAGTGGTTTATACATTAACGGTTACTATTTCTGAATATATAGATGTTGCAAATTTGGCGGCACTTAGAACTCAAGTTGTTGCCCCGGACAGCTATTACCGCGTTACGGGACAAGTTATAAACACCCATACCATAGCAACGGGAGGTGGCCAAACTATGTATTTTCAAGACGGTTCTGCCGGTATTAAGGTTTATGATGAAAATTATGAAACCTCTACTTACGATACGGGAGACGCAGTAACAAACATACGCGGATATTTAGAAAATATGGGAGGAGAGCTTCAGTTTGTACCTACCTATGCTGATTGGGGAGCACCGAATTCAACAGGAAATGTTGCGGGTATTACAACCGTTACGGTTGCTACACTGACAGGTAATTGGGCTGCTTACGAATCTGAATTGGTTAAAATCTCCGATGTTACTTTTGCAGATGCGGGAGGTACTTTTATGGGAGATACTAATTATACTATTACCGATGCTTCTGGTTCTACAACGTTTAGTACAGAATTTAGTAACTCCAATTATCTTTCACAATCGATACCATCGGGTGGTCAGGACCTTATTGCCATAGTTACCGGTTCTAGTGTAACTTCTAGGCATTTAGATGACATTTCTGCTACTGTTTTATCTATAAAAGAATTTAATACAAAGAGTCTATCCATTTATCCGAACCCAACATCATTAGATTATGTAAGCCTAAAAAGTAAAAGCGGAAGCCCTTTCAATGTTACTGTTTTTGATAGTTTAGGAAAACAAGTGCTAAATACGACTCTTACAGACGGTAAATTAAATGTCTCCAGTTTGAATATCGGACTGTATATTATGAAGGTATCGCAAGACAAAACTACAGTGACTAAAAAACTAGTGGTTAGATAGGTAAATTATAGTATAAAAAGCAAGGCAAAAAGTTGTCAGAAAACAGAAACCCCTGTCTGTTACTGCTCGGGCACAAAAAAGGGTGTTATATTGTGCTCATTTCAAAGATTAAAAGGAATAAGTTTGTGTACATACCTATTAAACCTCAAACCTAAAAGGTAAAGTGTTTAGCCACACATTTTGCATCCGGTAACTTCAATTGGAATAGAGATTTTGTTTATGCACTATAATGCCACATTATGTAACTAAGCTTGGAAAAAAAATTACTGGCATGAGTTGCGTAGCGTACGAGTTTTTGTTTTGAGCGTTGGGCAAGCTCTTTGATTGATGGTCTATTAGATTTCTATTTTTAAACTAAACTTTCTAGCCAACAGGCTAAGTGCTTGATGAGCTGTGGGACAAAACCATGACAGTAATTTTTTTAGGATCGTTGGGAATGGGTGGCAGTTGATAACTATGGATATGCATCCTGAGAGGATCCAGAGGCCTATTTGGACGCTATCACGTTTTCCCCACACAAATTTTTGGGCGGACCTGGCACTTCCGGGGTCCTTTTAATAAAAAACTGTACAGGAATCTGGTACCCGATATTCCAGGTGGAGGTACCGTTTCCTATACCAATCCTTGGGGAGCCCGGGATTATATAGATGATATTGAAACGAGGGAAGATGGCGGTACGCCAGGATTTTTGCAGGCCATACGGATTGCCCTGTCCATAAAGCTCAAGGAACAAATGGGAGTGGACAATATACTCAAACGGGAAGCTGACATTAATACCAAGGTGTTCGATAGACTCAAAAACATTCCAAATCTCCACATTTTGGCAGGGGAGCATACCAATCGCTTGGGAATCTACTCCTTCTATGTTGTGGGATGCCATTATAACCTTATTGTAAAGCTATTGAACGATCGTTTTGGCATACAAACAAGGGGCGGCTGCTCCTGTGCCTGTACCTATTAAAAATAAATACGAATCCATACGAAAAACAATTAGTGGTATAACCAACAGAGCCAAGGCTACTATTGAATTTATTATTGAACTCATTTAAAGTTTTTTAATTTGCTAAAAAATTGCTGATTTCAGCTCTGTTTTTGCCTTTTCTTCCTTCCGTAGCTTTTCCAACGCGACAAGCTGGCTCCTTCTCTAAAAAGGTTTACTAACCCTTTTCTTTACGCTCGGCCCTAACTCAAAAAAGCCTTCAACAGAACTAAAATCCCCTAATTTTCGCTTAATTTCAAAAACTTTAAATGAGTTCATTGCTTTTTCCTTGTGGAATAGTAATTGATGTTTTTCCTTTTAGATGCTTTGAGAATATCAATTTGAACCATTCTATTAAGTATAACGGATATAGCTGCAGTGGAAGATTTTATTTGATAATTTTCCTCAAGTTCTTGTAGGATGTCATGAGAAGTTCTATCCTTTAAGAAGTAATTATCTGCAAGATATAATTTTACACGAGCGGTTAGACGGGATTTTTCTTTTCTAGAAGGCGATAGTTCGTATCGTGTTTGAGGGTCTATTTTTAAATCAAGAATGTCTTTTGGATGGGATTTAATGGCTTTGCAGATTTCAACAAAGTAGCTTAAAGTTAATTCATTACCATCTTCAAGGTTTCGAATGGTGTTGTATGCGAATCCAGTCATTTCAGATATGTCTTCTATTTCTAGTTCACTTTTAATTCTTTGAGCTTTTACCCTTTCCCCAATTTCTTTTAAAAGTTGTTCATTCTTATATTTAGCCATATTCAAATTGAACAAAATACCGAACAACATAAAATAATTTATAATGAAATTTTGTTGTTAATAAAATTAATCATATCTTGACATAATAATTAGTGAATCGCAATTCTATTGTATTAATATATTTAGAAGCATTCGCTTTGAATTTCGTCTTAGAAAACTGGTAACTTTAAAAGGAACGAAATGATAAGTATGGTGCTCACGCCTCTCTCACTTAGGGCGTGGGTTCACTTATTGTTCCTCGGTATACCAGTACCTCTAAGGCAGTAAGCTGAGTTCCGCGCCTTTTTTGTGCCCGCACACAAAGGCTTAATGGGGTGCTTTGACCTTGTTTTTCAGGTAACTTCAATTTTACAGAACAATATAAAATAAGCATGTATTAACCCTAACCCTGTCCCTCATGGAAAAAAACAAGGAAACAATAGAACCCTATTCCTTAATACTGCCACAGTACGATATTTTAGACTCACTGGCACTATTGCTGGACAGGTCAAGCCTCAGCAATGCCGTTACAGATGGTTGAATCGTGAAAGGTAAATCGTTGAAAAATGAAAGGTTGATGGTTGTTGGGTTTTATTTTAAAGAGTGTGGTTAAATCCATTGTTCTTTTTAATTTGTGAAAGTGAAGCAAAAGATATTGAAAATATGACGCTGAACAAGAAGTGAAATGGCTTCATATTATGGGTGTTTTTTAAAATAGTTACATCAATAATTATTCCGAGGAAAGCTTAGTGATAAAGGTTTCAATAGAAACACTATCATCAACATGGAATTCGCCAATTTTAGTGCGCCTTAAAGCCGATAAATGCCCGCCCGATTGCAATGCTTTTCCAAAATCGTTAGCTAAAGAACGAATATAAGTGCCTTTGCTGCAAACCACCCTGAAATTTACATTTAAACCATTAATGGCAGTGATTTCAAATTCTGAAATGTTTACGGTTCTTGGTTTGATGTCGACTTCTTCACCTGCTCGGGCAAATTCATATAATCGTTTCCCGTCTTTTTTTATGGCTGAAAACACTGGTGGAAATTGCTGAACCTCACCGATAAATTGTTTGGTGGTTTCCTTAATTAGAGCTTCGGTAATATGATGGGTGGGGAACGTTTCGTTTATTTCGGTTTCCAAATCAAACGAAGGGGTCGTGCTTCCTAAAACAATGGTACCAGTATATTCTTTTGTTTGGGCTTGAAAAGAATCGATTTCTTTGGTCATTTTTCCTGTGCAAATTACCAATAAGCCCGTAGCAAGTGGGTCTAAAGTACCTGCATGACCAACTTTTATTTTTTTAAGTTTGAAAGCTTGCCTAATTTCCCAACGTAATTTATTAACTACTTGAAAGGAGGTCCAATGCAGCGGTTTGTCAATTAAAAGTACTTGGCCAGAAAGATAATCATCAACATTATGCATTAAACAACAGTTAGTTTATAGATGAAAAAATGAATGATTAACAACGCAACACCCAGAACAATGCGGTAGTAACCAAATAGTTTAAAGCCTTTTTTACTTAAGTAATCTATAAACGATTTTATGGCAATTAATGCCACAATAAAGGCTAAAATATTCCCAATAATAAGATAGTTAATTTGGTCGCTACTTAACTCGAAACCAGCTTTGTAGTAATCGTATGATTTTTTGGCAGTCGCACCAAACATGGTTGGAACGGCTAGAAAAAATGAAAATTCGGCAGCGGTTTTTCGGTTTAATTTTTGGGTCATACCACCAACAATACTGGCACCACTACGCGAAGTTCCAGGAATCATGGCAAGACATTGAAAAAAGCCAATTTTTAAAGCGGTCGCATAACTTATTTTGGTGTGGGCTTCGGGGTTCGCTTCATCGTAAATTTCGTTGGCTTTAAACCAATCGTCTACTTTTAATAATATAAATCCACCTAAAATTAAAGAAATGGCAACGACTACAGGGCTTTCCAATAATTCGTCAATCACATCATTTAAAAGCAATCCTAAAACAACAGCAGGAATAAAAGCAACCAGTAGTTTATAATAAAAGTCTAAGCTTTGAAAAAAGCGTTTCCAGTATAGAACGACTACCGATAAAATAGCACCAAGCTGAATAACGATAGTGAACAGTTTTGTAAAATCGTCTGAAGCTATCTTCATGAACGATGATGCAATAATCATGTGACCTGTGGATGATATGGGTAAATATTCGGTAACGCCTTCTATGATGGCTAAAATAATGGCTTCAATGTAATTCATGTGGCAAATGTATTAAAATACCTAAATGAAATTGCGAAATGCTGTTTGAATTTATTGCAATTATGCATAATTTAATGGTTAAATAAAAAAACGATATCATTACAAAATCTTAGTTCAGAGTGATAAATTTACTGTTTAACTGTTTAACCGTGTAATCGTTGAATTGTATATACAAACTTCATCGGTACAAACTTTAAACTCTGAACTCTGAACTTCTAATATTGAACTTTTAACATTGTATATCGCTATTTAATAATGAAAATTATTCTCGCACCCGATAAATTTAAAGGTTCCCTAACGGGATTACAGTTTTGTAATGCAGTAGAAGAAGGCATTAAAGAAATTTTGCCCAAAGCCGAAATTATTAAAATGCCATTGGCTGATGGTGGCGATGGTACTATTGATATTTTAGAATACCATTTAAAAGGAAGCCGTATTTATACAAGTATAAATGACCCGCTCTTTAGAGAAATTGAAGCGTCCTACCTGTATATGGATTCTAGTAAAACGGCTTTTATTGAAATGGCCGAAGCTTCCGGAATGCATCTTTTGGAAAAGGAAGAACAGAATTGTTTTTACACCACTACGTTAGGTACTGGCGAACTGATTTTAGATGCCATCAATAAAGGAGCTAAAGCCATTGTTTTAGGCATTGGAGGCAGTGCTACAAACGATTGTGGCATGGGTATGGCAACCGCTTTAGGCTACAAATTTGAAGACGGGCACGCGAAAGCGTTACAACCGATCGGGAAGAATTTGTTAAAAGTTAAACAGATTAACGGTAATCATGTTATTAACCATCTAAAATCAATAGATTTTAAGGTTGCCTGCGACGTAACAAATCCGTTATATGGAAAAGATGGTGCTGCGTATGTTTATGGATCACAAAAGGGCGCATCGGATGACAAAATTAAACAGTTAGATGAAGGTTTAAAAAATATGGCAACTGTTTTTGAAAAGCAATTTAATATAGATGTTCAAAATATAAAAGGTGCTGGCGCAGCAGGTGGCATGGGAGCGGGAACATTTGTGTTTTTAAATGCTGAATTGAAATCAGGAATTGATTTGGTTAAGGATTTAGTGGACTTTGATACTAAAATAAAAGATGCTGATTGGATCATTACAGGTGAAGGTAAATTGGATTCTCAAACCCTTTCAGGTAAAACCATTGATGGCATTATAAAATCTGCCAAAAAACAACATATTGCTGTGGCAGCTTTATGTGGTAGTGTGTCACTTTCTAATGATGAAGCTGAAAAATTTGGTATTTTTTATACCGATTCTATTATGGAAAAAGCAAAATCGTTAGATGATGCGATACAGAATGGATATGATTATGTAAAACAGATGGCTGTAAATTTCACTAAAACACTGGTCTAGGACTTTTTATCTGGATTTAACAGTATGGCATATATCTGTATTCCAAATCCAATAAGAACTAACGTAGGTGCTAAACGAATGCGTCTCCAACTAAAAATATCTGGGTTAAAAACATTGGGGTCGTCACTTCCACCTCCAGACATTAAAATAAAGCCCAAAGCAATAATTACCAAGCCTATAAACATGAATTTGTAGTTTTTCTTACCGAATACAAATACGGGTTTTGAGTCTTCTTTTTGTTTTTTTTCTCCCATGATTATCTTTCTCAGAATATTTTAGTGCAAAATAACAGTTTTATTTAAAACTATTGTGTTAATGAAAATCAAATTTTAAAACCCAGAACCTTGAACCCAGAACCTAATAGTACAACGCATCCGTTTTCAAATTCAAGAAACGTTGTGTGGCAATATGCGTACTAATCCAAGTGATTATAACTCCTAAGGCGAATATAATAACGAAGAGTAGCACAATTAAAATAGGTGTATTAAGCAAGCCTAATTCTGGGAATGTTTTGTTGATGTAATATAATACAATGGCCATGCCTATCAGAGCCAATACAGCACCAATAATGCCCAATCGGACACTTTTCCAAACAAACGGACGACGTATAAATTGTTTGGTTGCGCCTACCATTTGCATGGTTTTTATGGTAAATCGTTTGGAATAAACGGCCAATCGTATAGAACTGTTAATTAACAAAACGGCAATGAGCGTGAAAATACCACTGATAACCAATACCCAGAAACTTATTTTCTTAACATTTTCGTTCATGAGGTTTACCAAATCATTGTCGTAGGTTACTTCATCAACAAAGTTTTTTGAAGTAGCTTCTTCCGATATTTTTTCAAGATGTTCAGAGGTTACAAAATCGGCTTTTAAATGGACATCAATCGAGTTTTGTAATGGGTTGTAGCCTACAAAATCCATAAAATCCTCGCCATTTTCGGCTTTTAAAAATTCGGCAGCCTGTTCTTTTGACACGTATTCAATACTTTTTACGTAATCTGCCATAGCCAAACTTTTTTCAAGTTGTTTAATTTCTACTTCTTTGGCGGTTTCTTTTAAGTAGATGGTAACAACCACTTGTTCTTTAAAATGATCGGATACTTTTTTGGCATTTAAAACCAGCATGCCCAATAAGCCCAATAAAAATAATACCAGAGCAATACTCAACACGACTGAAAAGTATGAGGAAATTAGTCGGCGTTTTTGGTCTTTTTCAAAAGATGAACTCATAAATATAGGATTAACTGTGTAAAAATAGTAAAGTATTCTATTTCACTAAGTATTACAACGTTTAAAGTTTTAAGATTGTTTTACAGATGGTGATTATAAACTTATTTTTTTTGTGGTTTACTTATTATATATACGCCGACTGCCACGAGTATGCAACTTAATATTTTAATAATATTAATGTCTTGTGCATATTGGTCTTGCATAAAAACATAGGCTAATATGCTAACTAATAGAAAACTAACCACAGGTTGTAAATACACATAACTACTTGTTACAGAAGGAGTCAAGTGGTTAAGCGCATAAATGTTAAATAAGTAGGCAAAAAAGGTGGTAAACAAAACGACGTAGCCAATAGTTAAATAGGTGCTGGTAGTAAAAGCTTCAAAATCGGTATTTAAAAATTCTGAAATCCCAAACGGAAACACATAGATAAAACCAAACAAAAACACCCAACTAATGACGGTAATTGCATGGTATTTTTTCATTAAAGTTTTTGCTAAAACGAGGTAGAGTCCGTAGCTACAGGCATTTAAAAAAACAAATAAATTGCCTAGAAACGTACTCGTGCCAACAGCTTTACTGCCATATATAATTAAAAAGAGGGCGCCAATAGCTCCCAATGTGATGCCTAATACTTTATTTTGGGTCATGCGTTCTTTTAAAATTAGAGCGCTAAAGATTAAAACTAAAACGGGTGTCGCTGTTTGAATGATTGAAGCATCAATAGGCGAAGTTAAATTAATGCCATGAAAAAACAATAATTGATTAGCGGCGGCACCAAACAAACCACAAAGTGCCAGTATTAATAAGTCTTTTTTTTCAACCTTTTCTTTAATAAACAAAAATTTTATGATCCAAAAAAGCAGGACACAGCAAGAAAGCCTAATAAAAACAAAAGCGGTAGGACCAATTTTGTTTGGCATAATGCCCTTAGCAATGATGTAGTTTGCGCCATATATGACATTGGCACCCAATAAGGCGAAATGGGCTTTGGTAGTATCTTTTATCAAACCAAAATGATGTTTAAGTGGCGAAATTACAAATTGCATTTTAAACAAAACCTTAAATGGTTGCTATATTTAGTTAGTCTCTGTAGCGATATAAAAAGCTAAATGCTTTTAGTTTTCTGTAGAAAGCGTAAATTTGCGCTTTCAAAAAGCAGAAATACAAGAACATGACGTACGATTTCAATAAAATCGAGAAAAAGTG
Organism: Mariniflexile sp. HMF6888; assembly: GCF_044335535.1. Taxonomy (NCBI): domain Bacteria; kingdom Pseudomonadati; phylum Bacteroidota; class Flavobacteriia; order Flavobacteriales; family Flavobacteriaceae; genus Mariniflexile; species Mariniflexile sp. HMF6888. The sequence continues at coordinate 458,389 of NZ_JBIQVZ010000003.1, forward strand.
GCAAGACTATTGGGCAAAAAACCAAACGTTTAAAGCTGAGAATAAATCGGATAAACCTAAATTTTATGTGCTGGATATGTTTCCATACCCCAGTGGTGCGGGTTTGCACGTTGGACATCCATTAGGATACATCGCTTCCGATATTTATGCACGTTACAAACGCCATCAAGGATTTAACGTATTGCATCCGCAAGGATACGATAGTTTTGGTTTGCCAGCGGAACAGTATGCCATCCAAACGGGGCAACATCCTGCGATTACAACTGCTGAAAACATTAAAACCTACCGCCGTCAGTTAGACCAAATAGGTTTCTCATTCGATTGGTCTCGTGAAGTTAGAACGTCAGAACCAAAGTATTACAAATGGACGCAGTGGATTTTCATTCAACTGTTCAACTCTTGGTATAATAAGGATAGCGATAAAGCTGAAGACATTTCAGAACTCATAAAGATTTTTGCTTCGGAAGGCAATTCAAAAGTAAATGCTGTTTGCGATGATGCTGTAGAACCCTTTTCTGCAGAAGATTGGAATGCTTTTGATACCGTGAGGCAACAACAAATTTTATTACAATACCGATTAACTTATTTAGCCGAAACTGAAGTCAACTGGTGTCCAGCATTGGGAACGGTATTGGCAAATGATGAGATTGTTAACGGGGTTTCCGAACGTGGCGGCCATCCAGTAATAAGAAAAAAAATGACCCAATGGAGCATGCGAATTTCTGCTTATGCCGAACGTTTGCTTCAAGGATTGGATAAAATAGATTGGACCGATTCACTTAAAGAAAGTCAGCGTAACTGGATTGGGAAATCGGTTGGAGCGAGTGTGTTTTTCCCCATCCTATCCTTCCCCGAAGGGGAAGAGAAAGCAGGGTTGCTTACTCGTGCAGGGTATATGACAGGTGGGAATAATTCGCATTTACTACTTAAACATGCTAAAGACATGCGTGCTAATCCTACTCTGGCCGAAGCTGCATTATGGGAACAACTTAGGAATAAAAATTTGGACGCCAAATTTAGACAACAACACCTAATAGGAGATTACATTGTTGACTTTGTTTGCTTAGATAAAAAATTGATTATCGAAGTAGATGGTGAAATTCATGATTCTCAAATTGAAGAAGATGCTGAACGAACCGAAATCCTGGAAAATAATTACTTTAAAGTTATTCGATTTAAAAATGAAGACGTTTTAGGTAATATTGAAGGTGTTTTAAAAACCATTAAAGAAGAATTATCGCAAAGAGAATCAGTTAAAAGTGATTCACGTATGAGTGAGCAAATTCCCCCATCGGGGGTTAGGGGGATTGAGGTATTCACGACCCGTCCCGACACCATTTTTGGCGTTTCTTTTATGACATTGGCTCCAGAACACGAACTGGTTTCACAAATCACAACTCCAGATCAAAAAGCGGAGGTTGAGGCTTATGTTTTAGCCACAGCCAAACGTAGTGAGCGCGATCGCATGGCAGATGTAAAGACCATTTCAGGTGTGTTTACAGGAGCGTATGCAGAACATCCATTTACCAAAGAACCGATTCCGGTGTGGATTGGTGATTATGTGCTTGCAGGTTACGGAACGGGCGCAGTGATGTCGGTACCATGTGGCGACCAACGTGATTATGATTTTGCAAAGCATTTTAACATCCCGATTCCTAATATTTTTGAAGGTGTCGATATTTCTGAAGAAGCGTTTGTAGATAAGGATAAAACTATTATTGCGAATTCCGATTTCTTAAACGGTTTAGGGTATAAAGAAGCGACCAAAAAAGTTGTTGATGAATTAGAAAAACTAGGTCAGGGTCAAGGAAAAACCAATTACCGCTTGCGTGATGCGGTGTTTAGCCGCCAGCGGTATTGGGGCGAACCCTTCCCGGTGTATTATGTAGATGGTATGCCACAAATGATTGATGCCAAATATTTACCGATTAAATTACCCGAAGTTGAAAAATATTTACCAACCGAAACGGGCGAACCACCATTAGGTAATGCCACCGTTTGGGCGTGGGATACTAAAAATAACAAGGTGGTATCTAATGAGATGCTGAAACAAGTTCAGCATGACGAAACGAAGGAAGGTGTCACCCTGAGCGTAGTCGAAGGGTCTCACAATGGCGTATATCCTCTCGAGTTGAACACCATGCCAGGTTGGGCAGGCAGTTCGTGGTATTTTAATCGTTATATGGATCCGGATAATACCGAAGAATTTGCCAGTAAAGAAGCTCTTAATTACTGGAAAGATGTCGATTTATACATTGGTGGCAGCGAGCATGCCACAGGGCATTTATTGTACTCACGTTTTTGGCAAAAATTCTTGTTTGATAAAGGCTTGGTGCCTGTTGATGAATATGCCAAAAAGCTGATTAACCAAGGGATGATTTTGGGAATGAGTGCTTTTGTTTATAGAATAGGGCTTTCCGTAACTATTGAGTCTCTTTCTTCAAGTAAAAATGTCGATGAAGTTAAATTGCCTTACTTTTTAATACCAAAAAAAAGTTATGATAAATTGCTGAATAAAGACTTTGATGAAAACATTGAAAAGGCATTCGAAATTGGAATAAATATTTGGGAAAAGGAAGGTTTCTTGGTAGCAGCAAATTACGAGAGAATAAATTTTTCACCTCTTCATGTAGATGTGTCAATGATAAATTCTTCTGATGAATTAGATATTGAAACTTTTAAAAATTGGAGAGAGGAGTTTAAAGATGCTGTTTTCATAGGCGAAAAAGGTGAAATAATTGAAGGTGATAATGATATTTACAAAGTAGGTCGCGAAGTCGAAAAAATGTCCAAATCCAAATACAACGTCGTCAATCCAGACCAAATTTGTGTCGATTATGGTGCCGATAGTTTACGTCTATACGAAATGTTTTTAGGGCCTTTAGAGCAATACAAACCTTGGAATACTGCTGGTATTACAGGTGTACATAACTTCTTGAAGAAACTATGGAAATTGTACCATCAAGGAGACAATGGAAGCTTTTACGTAACGAGTTCCCCTCCTTCGGAGGGGTTAGGGGAGGCCTTAAAGACTCTTCACAAAACCATTAAAAAAGTCCAAGAAGATATAGAAAATTTCTCATTCAACACCTCAGTATCAACCTTTATGATTGCGGTTAACGAATTGACGGCTCAAAAATGTACTTCAAAAGAGATATTGGAACCGTTATTGATTTTATTGTCGCCTTATGCACCGCATATCGCCGAAGAATTATGGAGCCAGTTAGGGCATACCGAATCGATTTCAACAGCCCCATTTCCAAAATTTGATGCCAGTCATTTGGTAGAAAGCAGTAAAAATTATCCAATTTCCTTTAATGGAAAAATGCGTTTTACACTAGAATTGCCAATGGATTTTAATGCGCAACAAATTGAAGAAGCGGTGATGGCGCACGAAAAAACCCAAGAACAATTACAGGGGCGTACTCCTAAAAAAGTGATTGTGGTACCTGGTAAAATTGTAAATATTGTAGGTTAAAACCATTGCTTTGTCATGTCGACATGAGGTACGATTGAGACATCACATAAAGACTATAAACGATTCTTGTTATGTGATGTCTCCTATCGTCGACATGACAATTGATTAGCGTTTCAACTAAAAAAAATCACTTTGAATGAATGATACAGAAATCATCGGTTTTTCAGCAGCTATTTTAACAACGGCTGCCTTCTTACCTCAAGTTTATAAAACATGGAAAACCAAAGATGTTTCAGGTTTGTCTTTACCCATGTTAATCATGTTTTTTATTGGCGTTTTTTTATGGCTGGTTTACGGCGTTTATAAACAAAGTCCGTCTATGGTTTCGGCAAATGCCGTAACACTTATTTCGGCATTTTTATTGGTTTATTTTAAAATAAGATACAGCAAAAATTAGTTGCTGTAAACTTCTTTTTAGTCTTCTTTTTTGTTTTTTCTTCGGAGTTAGACAGTCTCTTAATATTTCCTATTAAATTGATGTGTTTTATGTAATTACTAAAAAAAAGTTAAATTTGTTAAATATTATTCATCAAAAATAGCTTTTTTGAATTTTTTTCGATTGTTTGTTTTAATATTGCATAGGTTTTTGACTAACTTAAAATATGATACTATGAAATCGCCATGATTTGTAAACCCAAACACCAATGAAAATAAAGCGATACCATATGACCATTAAAAAACAATAAATATTTACATATGAAAATAGGTGTTCCAATAGAAATTAAAAATAATGAAAACAGAGTAGGTATGACACCCTCGGGTGTGTTTGAATTAACCAAAAGAAATCATACGGTTTATGTACAGAAAAATGCCGGATTTGGAAGTGGTTTTTTTGATAAGGATTATGTTGGAGCTGGTGCCACTATTCTTGATACGATTGAAGAGGTTTATGCAGCAGCAGAAATGATTGTTAAGGTTAAAGAGCCTATTGAGCAGGAGTATGATTTGATAAAACCACATCACGTGGTATTTACCTATTTTCATTTTGCGTCTAGTGAGGAACTTACAAATGCCATGATTAAAAGTAAAGCGGTTTGTATTGCTTATGAAACAGTTGAGGATGAAAATGGCACCTTACCTTTGTTAATCCCTATGTCTGAAGTAGCAGGTAGGATGTCTATTCAACAAGGCGCTAAATATTTAGAAAAACCAATTAAAGGACGCGGCATTTTATTAGGAGGTGTTCCAGGAGTGCCCCCAGCAAAAGTGTTGGTGCTAGGTGCTGGTGTTGTGGGCTATCAGGCGGCTAAAATGGCGGCAGGATTGGGTGCTTTGGTTATTATTATGGATATTAACATGAAAGCTCTACGTTATGTAAGTGACTCCATGCCTAATAATGTGATTAGCGAATTTTCGAGTGAATATAATATTAGAAAACATATTAAGGATTCAGATTTAATTATTGGTGGTGTGTTATTAAAAGGCGCAAAAGCACCAAAATTGATTACCAAAGACATGTTAAAAGACATGCGTCCAGGGACTGTAATTGTGGATGTGGCGGTAGACCAAGGCGGATGTTTTGAAACGACCAGACCAACAACGCATCAAGATCCTACTTATATAATTGACGATGTTGTACATTACAGTGTTGCCAATATGCCTGGAGCTGTTCCGTATACATCGACTGTAGCATTAACCAATGTCACTTTGCCTTATGTTATTAAATTGGCAAATGAAGGTTGGAAGAAAGCCTGTAAAAACAGTGCGTCTTTAGCCAAAGGATTAAATATTGTAAAAGGAGAGATTGTTTATAAAGAAATAGCTGAAGCATTCGATTTAGAGTTTGCAAAAGCTTAAATCACTTTCAATAGTTTAAAAACAGATCACTTTAAACCTCAAGATTATTTCTTGGGGTTTTTAGCTTTGAACTCATTTTAGTCATTTTTAGGAAATAGAAAAAATCCATATGAATCCTTATACTGACATAATATCATTCGCATTAATTTGGCGTTATTTTTGTTATATTTAATTAGAACTTATTTAAAGTTTTTGAAATTAAGCGAAAATTAGGGGGTTTTAGTTCTGTTGAAGGCTTTTTTGAGTTTCATAGCAGTGCTACGGAAGGAAAAAAAGGCAAAAACAGAGCTGAGATCAGCAATTTTTTAGCAAATTGAAAAACTTTAAATGAGTTCTTAGTAAAATTAAAATTTTAAAACAATGATTGGATATTATATATTATTAGGAGCTATCGCATTGGTAAGCTGGTTGGTAAGCAGTACGTTGAAGCGTAAGTTTGATAAATACTCTAAAGTACAATTGCGTAATGGTATGAGTGGTGCCGAAATAGCCAAAAAAATGTTGGCAGACCACGGTATTACCAATGTTGAGGTTATTTCTACACCAGGACAATTAACAGACCATTACAACCCAAAAAATAGAACCGTGAATTTAAGTGAATCGGTTTATACCCAGCGCAACGCTGCGGCTGCGGCTGTTGCTGCTCACGAATGTGGACATGCGGTACAGCACGCACAAGCTTACGAGTGGTTGAAAATGCGTTCGGCATTAGTACCTGTGGTTAGCGTCACCTCTGGGATGTCGCAATGGGTCGTTCTTGGTGGTTTAATATTAGGAGCGGCAGCTGGTGTTGGTCTTGGCTATTATATAGCGGTTGCAGGTTTGGTAATGATGGGGTTCGCCACCTTATTTAGTTTTATAACATTGCCTGTTGAATATGATGCCAGTAACCGTGCCTTGGCTTGGTTAAAAAGTAAAAACATGGTGTCCCAACAAGAATATGCAGGCTCTGAAGATGCGCTTAAATGGGCAGCCAGAACGTATTTGGTAGCTGCGATTGGCGCCTTGGCTTCGTTAGTATATTGGGGACTTCAAGTATTTGGTGGGTCTAGAGATTAGGATTAAAAGAAAATAGAAAATAGACAAGAGACAAGAGACGAGACAAGATGTACGTAAATTGACAACAAATCAGTAATCTTTTTAGAAAGTCATTATCACTGCGTTTGAGAGCCTGTTTAAAATTGTATGATTGGGATCTTCTATAGGTCATTTTTGATGCAAAATGAGGCGAAATCGAAGATAATGGCAGGGCCATTTGATGAGGTTTCAACGAAATTAGGCGCAAAAAGGGGCATAGAAAAACAATTGATATAAATTTAAACAGGCTCTGAAGGGAATTTTAAAAGTTTTATCGGACAACAATGGTATTAAATAATTGAGAAGAACAGAATTCTTACATTAAATTAAGAATTCTGTTCTTTTTTTATATCTTTAATTTTGGAAACCTTAACTAAAAGTATTTATGGAAAACCTAGTTGAAAACAAATTAATGGTAAGCGAACTTTCAGAAGTTGATAAAGTTGCTTTTTATAAAAAAACCTATTCGCACGTTGCTGTTGGTGTTTTAGTATTCGTTCTTTTTGAATATTTATTGCTTCAAAGTGAGGCTATTGTGAGTTTCGCCTTGTCTATGACAGACGGTTATCGTTGGCTAATCATGTTGGGCGGTTTTATGTTTATAACCAATTATGCCGAAAGAATGACCTTGAAAACACCCGATAAGAATAAACAATATTTGGCTTACGGTGTTTATATTCTGGCTGAAGCTTTCATTTTTGTACCGCTTATTTACATTGCTGCCTTTTATATGGAATCGGGTCCGGAAATCTTAAATCAAGCAGCCATAGTGACTTTAGCATTATTCACAGGGTTGTCGGCAATTGTTTTTGTAACTAAAAAAGATTTTTCCTTTTTAAAAGCGGGCTTAACCGTTGGATTTTTTATCGCCATTGGATTGATTTTAGCAGGTACCTTATTCGGTTTTAATTTAGGACTTTGGTTCTCGGTTGGTATGTGTGTATTGGCTGCAGGTTCTATCTTGTACCAAACATCAAATTTGGTGAATAAATATTCAAACGATGAATACATTCCAGCGGCATTGGGCTTATTTGCTTCGTTAATGCTGCTATTTTGGTATGTGCTTAGTATTTTTATGTCTAGAGACTAAAGCCAATTAGAAAAAGTTTAAACCACTTCAAAATATAAAATAAAGAGGCTATCTAAAAAGTCCTTTAAACTTAATTTGTCAGGTTGAGCTTGTCGAAACCGATATTGATTACCAGTAATTAAACTATTTCGACAAGCTCAATATGACATAGAACTAGACTTTTTAGATAGCCTCTTTTCTTTTTCAATAAAAATCAATAATGAACAATCCGCTAGCATATTATCAAAAGCATTTAAAAACATATAAAAAACAAGCGCAAAAACTGTATGGACAGATGACGATGCTAAGCGTATACCGCCTCTTGGTTTTTGCATTCACGGGCATTGGTATCTATGTTGGGTTTAAAAACTGGCAAGTAGCAGTGGTTATAGGCATCGTTGGTATTGCTATTTTTCTGTACTTATTGTCAAAGTATAATGATATTAAATCACAAAAGCAGTTCAAGGAAGCTTTAGTAAGGATTAATCAAGACGAAATTGAAATTGCTTCGGGAGATTTTCACCATAGGGATTCTGGTTTGCAGTTTCAAGATCCCCATCACTTTTATAGTTTGGATATCGATTTGTTTGGTCGTGGTTCTTTTTTTCAATTTATAAATAGAACTACTATAAATGAAGGGACTCAAAAATTAGCCGATGCTTTGAAGGCAAATGATATTACTGGTATTGTTTTGCGTCAAGAGGCCATTAAAGAGTTAAGTTCGAAACCGAAATGGCGTCAGTTTTATTCAGCAACATCTCGTTTGGTGGTTGTTGAAACACCGGCAAAACAAATTATACATTGGTTACACCATCACCAGGCGTTTATACCAAAAACACTCAAATGGTTCCCTTTGGGGTTTACGCTTATTTCAATACTCGTTTTTGCTTTAGGACTTTTTGATGTTATTGATGCTGTTTTTATAGGATATTGGTTGCTTGTAGGTTTAGGGATTTCAGGGATTTATGTAAAAAAGATCAATGTATTATCAGCTAATACCGATAAGGTCAAAGAAACTTTTCGCCAATACGCCTCGCTTTTGGACTTAATTGAAAAGGAATCGTTTTCTTCAGAATTATTACAAGAAAAACAGCAGCAAATCGAACAGCAAGGGAAAAAAGCTTCTGATGTTTTTAGAGAGCTTTCAAAGGCGTTGGATGCTTTAGACAACCGAAATAATTTTCTCTCTGCCATTTTTGGAAATGGATTCTTTCTGTCTGATATAAAAAACAGCTATCACATCGAACAATGGATCTCACATCACGCCGATAAAGTCACCGATTGGTTTGAAGTGGTATCGTTTTTCGATGCTTATAATTCTTTAGGAAATTTTGTGTTTAACCATCCTGAATTTGTATTTCCGAATATTGAAGAAAAAGGGACTGTTATAAAAGCGACAGATTTAGGGCATCCCTTATTAAATAAAAACAAACGTGTAGACAGCAATTTAACTATAGAAAATGAACAGTTTTTTATAGTTACGGGTGCTAATATGGCTGGGAAAAGTACGTTTTTAAGAACCGTATCTCTGCATATTGTGATGGCAAATATTGGCTTGCCTGTTTGTGCACAATCAAGTAGCTATTCGCCTGTGAAACTCATTACAAGCATGCGTACTACCGATTCTTTAACCGATGATAGTTCATATTTCTTTTCAGAATTAACCCGCTTAAAATATATTGTTGATGCCATTCAGGAAGAGTCTTATTTTATTGTTCTAGATGAAATTTTAAAAGGCACCAACAGTACCGATAAAGCCATAGGTTCCAGAAAATTTGTTGAAAAATTGGTAGCTTCAAACGCCACTGGAATTATTGCAACGCATGATTTAAGTTTGTGCGAGATTGAAAAAGAGTTTCATCAGGTTAAAAATTATTATTTTGATGCTGAAATTATAAACGACGAACTTCATTTTGATTATACATTGAAAACAGGTGTTTGTAAAAATATGAATGCTTCTTTTTTGTTGAAGAAAATGAATATTGTGTAGGTTTTGACGGGAGACGGAAGGCAGAAGACGGAAGATGGAAGACGGAAGACGGAAGATTCTACTTAGAAACAACCAGCAACTAATGACCCAATACCTACAACCCAAAACCTAACAACCATCAACCAATGACCAAATACCCCGTACCCAACACCTAACAACCCAAAATCCAACAACAATGCAACATACATCTAAACTACCAAATGTTGGAACTACCATTTTTTCGGTAATGAGCGCTTTGGCGACTAAGCATGGTGCTATTAATTTATCCCAGGGTTTTCCAAATTTTAAAAGCGACCAAAAACTAATCGATTTGGTTAGTAATGCTATGAATTCTGGTTACAACCAGTACGCACCGATGCTTGGGAATTTAGAACTTCGCGAAGCTATTGCTAAAAAATACGAGTTGCTTTATAACACAAGTTACCATCCTGAAAGCGAAATTGTCGTGACCGCAGGGGCAACGCAGGCTATTTTTACTATCATTACAACTTTTATAAAACCCAATGACGAGGTTATTATTTTTAAACCAGCTTACGATAGTTACGAACCTAATGTTGAGTTGCATGGCGGAAAAGTAGTGCCCATACAGTTGCAAGCGTCTAATGGTTTTAAAGTCAATTGGCATGAGGTGAAGGCAAAGATTAATAGTCAAACAAAAATGATTATTATCAATTCGCCACATAATCCAACAGGATCTGTGTTTTCAAAAGACGATATGCTTCAATTGGAAAATCTAACCAGAGATACCAATATCATGGTGTTAAGTGATGAGGTTTATGAGCATATGATTTACGATGGCGAAAATCACCAAAGTGCCTGCTTGTTTCCCGATTTAAAAACGAGGAGTTTTGTGGTGGCATCCTTTTGTAAAACCTTTCATAACACGGGTTGGCGTATTGGGTATTGTTGTGCACCCAAAGAATTGATGCAGGAATTTCTAAAAGTGCATCAGTTTACTGTGTTTTGCATTCATCATCCTACTCAAAAAGGCATTGCTGATTATATGCAGGAGCCAAAACATTATTTAGAATTATCAGATTTTTATCAAAAGAAACGGGATTTATTTTTAAATTTAATCAAAGATTCCAAGTTTAAATTTACAGCATCAAAAGGCACGTATTTTCAAGTGTTGGATTATTCGGGAATAACCCAAGAATATGATGTTGATTTTGCTAAAAGACTAACTGTAGAATGGGGCGTTGCTTCCATTCCTTTGTCGGTTTTTAATAGCAATAATTTAGACAATAAAGTGCTTCGTTTTTGTTTTGCGAAAACAGATGACACTTTAAAACAAGCAGCAGATATTTTAAACGGAATTTATTGAGTGGCTGGAAAATAAAGGATTCAAAGAAGATATTGAAAAACAACGTGAAAGCTTTAACATAAATGGATGATATGCAAGATCAACTTAAAGTAGCCTTAATACAATCTGATTTGGTTTGGGAAAATCCCAAACAAAATCGTAAAAACTTTTCAGAGAAAATTGAAAGTATTTTAAAAGCAGTAGATGTTATTGTACTCCCCGAAATGTTTGCAACAGGGTTTACCATGAAAGTTGAAACTGTAGCCGAAACCATGGATGGAAAAACAGTGACTTGGATGCAAGAACAAGCTCAAAAAACAGGGGCAGCCATCGTTGGAAGCCTTATTATTTCTGAAAACAATAGCTATTACAATCGCTTGCTTTTTGTGGATCCATCGGGCAGTATTACAGCATATGATAAAAGACATACCTTTGCACTTGCAGGTGAGGATAAAGTATATTCAGCCGGCAAGGAAAAAGTAATTATAAACTATAAAGGATGGAAAATTTGCCCTTTGGTTTGTTACGATTTGCGATTCCCGGTTTGGGCAAGAAACATTGAAAATTATGATGTATTGCTGTATGTTGCCAACTGGCCCAAGCCAAGAATTTTTGCTTGGGATACCCTGTTAAAAGCACGGGCTATTGAGAATATGAGTTATGTTGTAGGCGTAAACCGTGTGGGTTTAGACGGAATGCAAAACGAATACTCCGGAAACTCGGCAGTGTATGATGTATTGGGCAATGCCATAACTGCTATAAAACCAAATAGGGAACAGGTTGAGGTAGCTGTGTTAGACCGCAGCCACATTAATTTTTACCGTAATAAACTTAAGTTTTTAGCCGATAAAGACGAATTTACTCTGAAGTAAACTCCAAAGTTTCAGGGTAACCCCAATCGGCACGTATTTCTATTTCCTTAAAATGGCTTACCCGTTCAGGCTGTATTTTTTTAAGGTAATTACCCGTATCGAATTTACCATTGCCATTAGCATCATGTATCACTCTAATGTAATAGGTGCTTGGTTGTAGATCTAAAAAATCGATGGTTTCGGGTTTGGTCACATATCTTTCTGCTTTTACTTCACCTTTATCGGTAGTTAGTTGAATAATCAATGGATATTTTGCGTTTACCAATGTGAAACGTGCAAAGCCAAAATCGGATGCTTTTCGTGTAGTTAAATTAAAGTTTAAGGTGTCGTTTTTAGTGTCGAAAAAATCGGTAAAAGCTTCAGGTAAGACCAGCATTTTATAGCTGTTTTCGTATGTTTTTTTAAAGTTAAGTACGTAAGTATTGCTAATAGAATCAAATTCTGAAGTGAAATCAATTTTTGTTGAATCTTTATCTATAAGATTGACTTTAGAGGTGTCAAAATGAACAAATGGAATATTTCCTGTAATTTTAAAAGGCTGATCTAAGCCAATAGCACCAGAATTACCTTTTATAATTAATGAATCTTTTTTCTGTTTTCTGATTTTTACGGTGTAATCTTTATCAAAATTAGTATGCGAAATGTTAAATATCAGAGAATCTACTTCTAATTTTGGTTTGTACCAATAATACAGCGTGTCCGACTTTTCATCTTTTGTTAACCTGCTGGCAAAACCTTCGGGTGTTTCAGATTTTAACTTAATTTTCAGTTTGCTGTTATCGCCTTCATAACCAAATCCAATTTTTTCACTTGCAGCCAGAAAGGGTCTGCTTGCTTTTAAATTTAAAGATTCTTTAAACAACCTAAGTGTATAACTGGAATCTGTGGGCACCGTAATAAAGCTTTTGTGAAAGGCTATTTGGTCGGTTTTTTGTTGAAACTTATTATCACCGTTGCCATCTTTTAAAGCCATGAGCATATACTTTCCAGCTTTAATGTTTTCAATAGAAAACGTGGTAACGCTATCTAACGTATTGGTAATATACTTAGGTGTTTCTTTATAGACAATAGAATCGGTAAACGTCGAATCTACTTCATAAAGCGCCACATTTACAAAGGTTTCGGGCTGTCTTTTTAAAGCATCAACAATATTACCTTTTACGTTTAGCGAATCGATGTAGCTACCCGTTGAAAACACATATCTATAATACGGGTAGGGATTCCCTTCGTTATTGTCGGTAATACTGTTACCAAAGTTAAACGCATAGGTCGTATTGGGTTGTAGGGTATCAAAAATTTTAATGGTTATGTATTTGCTGGCGCCACCAAGCGGTGTAATTTCGGGTTGGGTAGTCATTGGCGGCGAAATAATGAGCTGTTTTTGTACGTCTTTAATCTTTACATACTCATCAAAATAAATCTTAATGACTTTACCCTTAAAATTAGTGCTGTAATTTTTAGGAAGCTCTTCCACTATTTTAGGTGGTGTGTCGTCTTTAGGACCACCATCGGGTGTTCCTCTATTGGCGCAGTTTACAAAAACAAGGCCTAAAAAAATCAATAAAATAAAACTTGAAAGGGTTTTGTTCATCACCAATTTTAAATTTTGTACAAACCTACATAATTTTAAAGATATAACGGCTAACTCTTTAGGCTATTGCTATGGTGGCGATACTTATTTTTATGCTCTTGGCTTTGTTTAAAACACTGATGCAAGCCTCTAAAGTAGCACCGGTAGTAATAATGTCATCAACCAAAAGAATGTGTTTGTTGTTAATAAGCTCACTATTTTTTATCTCAAAAAAAGCATCATTTTTATTCCATCTTTCAAATTGCTTTTTTGAGACTTGCGATTGTGTGTTGGTTATTTTTATAAGGACATCGTCTACATAATCAGCACCCAAAGCTTCTGCAATTTGTTGTCCAAATTTGGTAACCTGATTATAACCTCGTTTGGCAAGTTTCTTTTTATGCAAAGGCACAGGAATAACCATGTCAACTGTTTTATAAGTATCTAAAGTTTTTAATTCGCCTCCTAGCCAGTTTCCTAAGGAATATCCAATAGTTTCATAGCCTTTATACTTTAATCCATGAACAAGTTGTTGTACCAGTCCCTTTTTTTCAAACCTGAAAAGTGCTGTGCCATTTTCAATGTTTGCCCGTCCGTAAAGCACCTTTTTTATAGCATCGTCATCATCAAAATGAAAATTGGTTACAGGCAAATCGTGCCTGCAATCTACACAAATAGTATTCTCGTTATCTTGCAACAAGTTCAGGCAGGCGTGGCACACTTTTGGGAATAATAAATCAACTAAGGGTTTAAGCATCATATACACTACTAATTATTTGGGCGTTACCACATCCTTCAACTTCGCCCAGAGCAGGTGGTCGGGCTTTACGCACTCGCTTTTTTGTTCCTTCCGTCGCAAAAAGAGCTCAAACAAATGCTTCAATCCCTAACGCATTTAAAAATAAGCAATTTCACACTTAATTTTTAACAAAGAACGCATTTAGTTTGGTGCGGTTTTTTATTTTTGCACCATGGCAAATAACGATGATCAATTTAAAAAAGTAATCTCTCATGCAAAGGAGTATGGTTACGTGTTTCAAAGTAGTGAAATCTACGATGGATTAAGTGCAGTTTACGACTACGCACAAAACGGTGCAGAACTAAAGAAAAACATTCGCGACTACTGGTGGAAAGCCATGGTGCAGATGAACGATAATATTGTGGGTATTGACGCCGCCATTTTTATGCATCCAACCACTTGGAAAGCATCTGGGCACGTTGACGCGTTTAACGACCCTTTAATTGATAATAAAGATTCAAAAAAGCGTTATAGAGCCGATGTACTCATTGAAGACTATTGCGCTAAAATTGAAGCAAAAATTGATAAAGAAGTTGAAAAAGCAGCCAAACGTTTTGGTGATGCTTTTGATAAAAAAGAATTTATTACCACCAATATACGTGTTGTAGAATATCAAGAAAAAATAAATGCAACGCTTTCACGTATGGCAAAATCTTTAGAAAATGAAGATTTAGCCGATGTAAAAGCACTCATTGAAGAGTTGGAAATTGCCGATCCGTTAACGGGAAGCAGAAACTGGACCGATGTTAAGCAGTTTAATTTGATGTTCGGAACAAAATTAGGAGCTTCGGCTGAAAATGCCATGGATTTATACTTGCGCCCCGAAACGGCACAAGGTATTTTTGTGAACTTTTTAAATGTTCAGAAAACAAGCCGTTTAAAAATTCCTTTTGGAATAGCACAAACAGGTAAAGCGTTTAGAAATGAAATTGTAGCAAGACAGTTTATTTTTAGAATGCGTGAGTTTGAACAAATGGAAATGCAGTTTTTTATTAAACCAGGCACACAAAAAGAATGGTTTGAACACTGGAAAGAAACCAGAATGAAATGGCATTTGTCTTTAGGTATGGGAACGGACAATTACCGTTTTCATGACCATGAAAAATTAGCGCATTATGCAGATGCTGCAACCGATATTGAGTTTAAATTCCCATTCGGATTTAAAGAGTTGGAAGGTATTCACTCGCGTACAGATTTTGATTTGTCGCAGCATGAAAAATTCTCTGGTAAAAAATTACAGTATTTTGACCATGAAGATAATGCCAGTTATACACCCTATGTTTTGGAAACATCCATTGGTTTAGACCGTATGTTTTTAGCAGTGTTTTCAAATTCTTTGGTTGAAGAAGAATTGGATAACAACACCACAAGAACCGTTTTAAAATTACCAGCAGTATTAGCACCTATAAAAGCGGCGGTATTGCCATTGGTTAAAAAAGATGGTTTACCAGAAATCGCCAAACAGATTGTAGATGATTTAAAATGGGATTTTAATGTGGATTACGACGAAAAGGATGCTGTTGGTCGCCGTTACAGAAGACAAGATGCCAACGGAACACCATTTTGTATTACTGTAGATCATGATACTTTAAAAGATAACACAGTTACCATTCGTCACAGAGATTCCATGGCACAAGAACGTGTGAAAATTGAAGACTTAAGAGCTATTATTAAGGAAGCAGTAGATGTGCGTACTTGGTTAATGAAGATGTAACATTCCTGCGAAGGCAGGAATCCCAATTAAGATAAAAACCCAAGCAGCGCTTGGGTTTTTATCTTTTATGTTATACTAAAATCTATATCCAAGATTAATCCCACCTTTACCAATGATTTCATAATCAGTGTCATCGTTATTAAAAAAGTTTCTGCCAATTCCTGAAAATAATTCAACACTAAAACCTCTTTTAGTAATCCACTTGCCTCCAATAGCAAACCCTAAAGCAAAGTCTGTTCTAAAATCATCACTTCCTCCTAACTGTCCCCCTATAACATTAATGTTTCGATTTGTCGAATTTAATAACCCAAAACCTTCTACAAAAAATCCGGCAGCATATTTTTCTCCAAAATAGAAACGATAGTAAGGTGAGATAGTATATTTAATTTCGTCACTAATATCATTGTCAAAAGGTAGAAATACAGAAATTCCAATTCCAGATTCTTCGTTTAAAGTTCTTTCATAGGTAGCTTCAAAAGCGCCTAAAATTAAGAAAAGACCATTTAGCTTTAATTCGCTAAAATTTTGAGATGTGTTGTTTTGAACTGTTTCCTGTTGTGAATACATCGATGAAGATGCTAAGAAAGTAATCAGCAGAAACAATAAAGATTTTTTCATAAAAAGTTTGTTTTAAGATTGATTTATTGAAAGTATCAATAAACATTCAAATATATACAAAATCTTACATGCATATTATAAAAGACATATTATTTAAATGCTAATTTGCCTATCAATTTGTTGGTCTAAAGAAATAAGCGATTCGGTTCGTAAAACGCCATTAATAGTTTGAATGTCGTTGTTTAACAACTGCATCAAATGGGCATTATCGCGCGAAAGCAGTTTAATGAATATATTATAGTTGCCTGTGGTGTAATGGCATTCTAAAACTTCGGGAATGCGTTTTAGAGCCCTAACAACATCTTCGTTATTGATGGCTTTGTCTAGATAAATACCAATAAAAGCTAATGTTGAATAACCTAATACCTTTGGGTTTATTATAAATTTTGATCCATTAAGTAATTTAGATTTTTCTAGTTTTTTTAATCGTTGATGGATGGCAGCCCCAGAAATACCAACGTTTCGGGCAATTTCCAAAATGGGTGTTCGGGCATCTTGGGTCAAGGCACGAAGTATTTTTTTGTCGATACCGTCTATGGTGATGGTGATGATTTTGTTTTTGGATTTCATTTAGGTTGAAATTTAAAACATAAATGTACTAATATAGTTTTAAATTGAAACTAAAATAGCGTTAGCAATTACTCATGCATACTATCATTCATTGAATTTTAAAATCATGAATGTTTCGCAATTGAAGTGGGAAGCCCGCAGTTGATTCTGATAGGTAATGCCTAAATATTAAAATATTAATTATTTAGGGAGTTGTAACCCAGATAAGGTACATGCTTTTCTTGAAATATAATGCCAAAATCTTTAAGTTCCTTTAAAATAGGTTCATAAACTTCTTTAGTAATTGGAATCTGTACTCCCGGGTTTTTTATTTTTCCGTTTAAAATGGCAAGTGTAGCAATGGCAACAGGTAAACCTACGGTTTTTGCCATGGCAGTATAGGTTTGGTCATCGCCAAGAACTACCATATTGGCATCAATTTGGTGTGTTTTACCATCTTTTTCGTAGCCAAATTTATGATACATCACTATCATATCCTTGTCATTTTGGTCAAGTGCCCAACTATCCATTAATATCTTTTGAAGTATTTGCGCCGGGGTTGCTTTTTTTAAACCCACAGGCTTTTTAGCATTAAAAATATCGAGTTCTATAAGTTTTTCCCAAACAATATCGTCTTGGTCAATTTTAAGTTGATGCCTTAGTTTGAGTTCCACCGAATCGGAAGGACTGTAAGGTAAAAAGGCGTTTACAAAATCGCGATAGCTCATGTTTTCACTATCATCTATGGTATAGCTGTCATCCGTCATTCCTAGAGTTACAAAAATATGCCACGCTCTGCAAAACCCAACACGCCTGATGGTGCCTCTATATAATGTTTTTACAGTATCTAAGCCATAAACGTTTTGGTATTTAAGTGAATCTCTATTGGCATATACTTCGAAACGTCCAAAACCATCAATATCTAAAAACTCGGTACGTCTAAACAAGCGGTGGTATGGAATGTATTTATAGGTGCCTTCTTGTAAAAATTTAGCAGCGCCACCTTGTCCTGCAATGACCACGTTTCTGGGGTTCCATGTGAATTTATAATTCCAAAGATTGTTATCGCTTTCAGGAGCAATCAATCCGCCTGTAAATGACTCGAATAAAATAACGCTGCCGCCGTTGTCTCGAATACGGTCTAAAACCTGCATAGCGCTCATGTGGTCTATACCTGGGTCTACGCCAATTTCGTTCATAAAAATCAGACCCCTAGCTTTGACATCAGCATCTAGTGCTTGCATTTCGGGGCTGATATATGACGCCGTGACCATATTTTTTCCAAATAAAATACAGTCTTTAGCAACTTCAATATGTAAACTTGCTGGTAGCATGGAAATGACTATGTCGGCATTTTTTATGGCATTTTTTCTTGAAGCTTCATTAAAAATATCCAATAAAATAGCTTTGGCATTTTGATGATTATCAATAAGTTTTTCAGCTATAGCGATATTTAAGTCACCTACGGTGATAAACAGATTTTCGGAAACCGATTTATCCAATAAATATTTTAACAGATAGGAAGTGGATTTTCCAGAACCAATAACCAAAATCTTTCGCATAGTGATATTTGTTAAGTAATTTTGTAACGGCTAATTTAGTTAATCAATAGCATTTGTAATAAAACAACATACATTATGAACAAGACATTATTAATTACAGCTTCTATTTTAGGAATAACAGGCATTATTTTAGGTGCTTTTGGCGCACACGGTTTAAAAGAGTTGGTTTCTGTAGAAGCGCAACAAACTTTTGAAACTGGGGTACGCTACCAAATATACCATGCTTTTTTCCTGTTACTTATTGGAAGTCTTTCCTCAGTACAACAAAAATTTAAAAAAATCATCTTTTATCTAACCATAACAGGCGTCATTCTATTTTCAGGGTCTATTTATGGATTGGCCACAAATGCTTTAACCGCTTTCGATTTTAAAATAATAGGTTTTATTACACCTGTTGGTGGACTGCTTTTAATACTGTCTTGGATATTTTTATTTGTTAATTTCTTAAAAATGAAAAACTAAAATAAGAAAAATATAAAAATAATATACTAATTTTGCATAATATATAATTTATACTAGTATTATGACAAACTATGACCAGATTACGAAGACGGTTTCGTTGGAAAAATATGGAATAAAAAATGCAAAAATTAAATATCAATTATCCCCAGAACGGCTTCATGAAATAGCTATTGAAAAAGGTCAAGGAGTGGAAACCTCTTCTGGAGCTTTAGCGGTAAACACAGGAGAATTTACAGGGCGTTCACCAAATGACCGATTTATTGTTGAAGACGCTATTACCCGCGACCGTGTTTGGTGGGGCAAAATTAATATTCCGTTTGATGCGGCAAAGTTTGATGCTTTATATAATAAGGTTGCCGATTATTTATCAAATAAAGAAGTTTTTGTTAGAGATTGTTATGCTTGTGCCGATGCCGATTACAGATTGAATATTCGGGTTATTAATGAATGCCCTTGGAGTAATCAGTTTGCATACAATATGTTTTTACGTCCGACCGATGATGAATTAAAGAATTTTGAATCGGAATGGACCGTAGTCAATGCACCTGGATTTATGGCTGATCCCGAGGTTGATGGTACCCGGCAGCATAATTTTGCTATTTTAAACTTTACTAAAAAAATAGTGCTTATTGGCGGTACAGGTTACACAGGGGAAATTAAAAAAGGTATTTTTTCAGCATTGAATTTTATTCTTCCTGTATATAAAAACACGTTGCCGATGCATTGTAGTGCCAATGTTGGGAAAGATGGTGATACTGCTATTTTCTTTGGTTTATCAGGAACCGGAAAAACAACCCTTTCTACCGATCCCAATAGAAGTTTAATTGGTGATGACGAACATGGTTGGACTGCTGAAAACACGGTCTTTAATTTTGAAGGTGGTTGCTATGCTAAAGTTATAAATCTTTCAAGAGATAACGAACCGGAAATTTATGATGCCATAAGAAGAGGAGCGGTTCTTGAAAATGTGATTTTAGATGCCAATGGACATGTGAAATTTGAAGACACGTCTATCACACAAAATACCCGTGTTAGTTATCCTATTAATCATATTGAGAACATTCAAGTGCCTTCAATAGGGAAGAATCCTAAAAATATCTTCTTTTTAACAGCCGATGCTTTTGGGGTATTACCACCAATTTCTAAATTAACGCCAAGTCAGGCGGCGTATCATTTTATATCGGGTTATACCGCTAAAGTAGCAGGAACCGAGGCGGGTGTTTTAGAACCAACACCTAATTTTTCGGCTTGTTTTGGTGCGCCTTTTATGCCGTTGCATCCCACAAAATATGCTGAAATGCTAAGTCAGAAAATGATAGATTCCGGTGTAAATGTCTGGTTGGTAAATACGGGGTGGACAGGTGGTCCTTATGGGGTTGGAACCCGAATGAAATTAAAATATACCCGCGCCATGATTAATGCGGTTTTGAATGGCGATTTAGGCTTGTATAATTATGATAATTACCACATACATTCTGTATTTGGAGTGGCACAACCCAGAGAGTGCCCAGGTGTTCCAACCAGTGTTTTAAGTCCAAGAACGACATGGAACAATGATGAGGCATACTATACAACTGCCTTTAAATTAACCAATGCGTTTCGTGAAAATTTCAAAAAATTTGAGGCTTTTGCTAGTGAAGAGATTAGACGTGGTGGTCCGCAGCGCTACGCCTTTTAATGAGGAATTCAATAAAACAAAAAAGGGATGATTTTTAAAAATCATCCCTTTTTTGTTTGGTTAAAAAAAGCCTATTTTGCTTTGTTCACTTTTTCAATATATTTTTCTAAAGCCATGGTCATAGAAGGTGTTTCGGGTGTTGGTGCAGCAATATCTACACGCAATCCTCTTTCTTCAACAGCTTTAATGGTTGTATCCCCAAATACGGCAATACGGGTTTCGTTTTGTTTAAAATCTGGAAAATTATGAAATAAAGAATCAATTCCAGAAGGACTAAAGAACACTAAAATATCGTAGTAAACATCAGCTAAATCAGAAAGGTCGCTAATTACGGTTTTGTAAAAAATAGCTTGTTTCCAGTCTACTCCCAAGGCATTTAAAGTATCTGGTACTTCATCCTTTACTTTATCCGTGTTAGGCATTAAAAACTTCTCGTCTTTATATTTTTTAATTAAAGGCGACAATTCAGAAAAAGTACGTTTTCCAACATAAATTTTACGTTTTCTGTACACCACATATTTTTGAAGATAAAAAGCAACAGCTTCCGACTGACAAAAATATTTCATGGTGTCTGGCACTTTAAATCGCATTTCTTCAGCTACTCTAAAAAAGTGGTCAATAGCATTTCTACTGGTTAAAATTATAGCAGTATAATTGTTTAGGTCCACTTTTTGTTGTCTAATTTCTTTAGCAGAAACACCTTCAACATGAATGAAAGGCCTAAAATCTATTTTTACTTTTTGTTTTTCAATTAAGTCGAAGTAAGGCGAGTTGTCAATTTTAGGTTCTGGTTGAGATACTAAAATGGTTTTCACTTTCATAGGCGCAGGTAGTTAATTCTTCTATTTTGAAATGATTACTTTGTATAAAATGATACACGGAGCGATTTCAAGTGCGCAAAGATATAAAATAAAATAAAAAAAATTGTGTTTTATCAAACTTTGATGTGCTTTAAAAGAAGTAACAAGCCCTATTAAGATTACAATAAACAATAAAATAACAGTTACGTAAAAAAAGGTTAATGTTGGCCTAAAACTAAACAGTAATAGAGCATTAATAGGTATAAGCACAAGACCTAAATAGTTTTTATAACTTATTTTTTGAAAAAGATATTGGTCTATAATGGCATCGATTTCGAAAAGGCTGCCTATAAGGCGTTCAATAAACACTTTTATTAAAATAAACACGCTAATACCAAAAGAAATTTTAAACATGGTATCTGGCGAAATGGTATTCGTGTTTGTGAAAAATTTAAAGCTTATATAGCAAAAAAGAGATACTGAGATTATAAGATTGGCAAATAGTAAAGCATCGAACTTATCGAAAAATTTTTGTTCACGTGAATAAATTTTAAGATATTTTGAATTCCCTAAAACTGAAATAAAATCATTAAACCGTTTGGGAGATGTTAACTTAGCGGTGGCAATTAGAGCCATCCCCACGACAAGCATGATGGTAAAGAAATCGTTTGATATAATATCCCTAAGCATAGTGTAAAATTATTATAAATATTTTAGAAGATGGTTTAATTATTAAGGAATATTTGGAATGAACTCGTTTAAACTTTTTATAATTGGCTAAAAAATTGTCCTTTCGCACTCGCTTTTTGTTCTTTTTTCCTTCCGTAGCGCTGCTATGCAATTCAAAAAAACCTTCAACCGAGTACAGGACGGAGCGTTAAAAAATAACCCAGTGGGTTATTTTAGCGAACGAGCCAGCTGGCGTAGGGTTACATTTTCGCTTCAATCAAAAAAGTTCAAACGAGTTCAATAAATAAACTGCTAATGATGTACATTTGCTAAAAAATAAATTATCTTCATTAAAATAAAAGAATGACAGATACGATTGTTATCATTCCCACATACAATGAAATAGAGAATATTGAGGCTATAATAAAAGCGGTATTTTCTCAATCGGATACTATTCATGTTCTTGTTGTTGATGATAACTCGCCAGATTTAACAGGTTTAAAAGTAAAGGAACTCCAAAAAGAATTTCCTGATAGATTATTTTTAGAAGTTAGAAAGTTGAAATCTGGGTTGGGTACAGCTTATATTCATGGGTTTAAATGGAGCTTGAAAAAAAGTTATCAATATATTTTTGAAATGGATGCCGATTTTTCACATGATCCAAAAGACTTGGTGAAGTTGTATCATGCATGCCACGTTGGGGATGCCGATTTAGCAATTGGTTCGCGCTATATTACTGGCGTTAATGTGGTTAACTGGCCTATGAGTCGGGTGCTCATGTCGTATTTTGCATCTCGGTATGTGCGTATTATTACCGGTATGAGAATACACGACACAACAGCAGGGTTTGTGTGTTATAGACGTAAAGTTTTGGAGACTATCGATTTAGAAGCTATTAAATTTGTGGGTTACGCTTTTCAAATTGAAATGAAATTTAAAGCCTATTTAAAAGGGTTTAAAATAACAGAAGTCCCCGTAATTTTTACAGATAGAACATTAGGAGAATCAAAATTAAGTTCAGGGATAATCTCTGAAGCTATTTTTGGGGTTATTTCCATGAAATTAAAAAGTCTATTCAAAAAGTAGATAGGATTATGAAACGCCTATGAAAACCACATTCATATACACGAAGGTGATTATAAAGGATGCTCCATCTGACCAAGTTAAAACAAAAATATAAACAGATGAAACCAAATAAAATACTTATTAAAAACGCTCACATTGTAAATGAAGGAGCTATTTTTAATGGCGATATATTAATTGAAGGCGAATATATTAAAGAAGTTAGCGATTCTATAAGTGCCAAGTCTTCGGATGTGTTTGTTATTGATGCAGAAGGGAAATATTTGTTGCCGGGAGCGATTGATGATCAAGTGCATTTTAGAGAGCCTGGGTTAACAAAAAAGGCTACTATTGAAACCGAAAGTAAAGCCGCTATTGCAGGTGGTATTACCTCGTTTATTGAAATGCCCAATACCAATCCGCAAACAACAACCATTGAAAAATTAGAAGAGAAATTTGAAATAGCTTCTAAAACATCATCGGCAAACTATTCTTTTATGTTTGGTGGAACGAATGATAATTTGGATGAAGTTTTAAAAGTTGATGCCAAGAGTGTTGCGGGATTAAAATTATTTTTAGGATCTTCAACAGGGAATATGTTGGTTGACGATATTAAAGTATTGGAGAAAATCTTTAAAAGTACTAAACTGCTTATCTCGGTACATTGCGAAGATGAAGCTACAGTAACAAAGAATTTTCAAGAGCATTTAGATAAATTTGGGGAGGATATTCCTGTAAAATACCATCCAATCATTCGAAGCGAAGAAGCATGTTATTTATCCTCTTCGAAAGCTATTAAATTAGCCGAAAAAACAGGGGCAAGACTACATGTATTCCATCTTTCAACAGGGAAAGAAACGAGTTTGTTCAGTAACAAAATTCCATTAAAAGACAAAAAGATTACATCTGAAGTTTGCATACATCATTTATGGTTTTCAGATAAAGATTATGATAAAAAAGGAACACTTATAAAGTGGAACCCTGCGGTAAAAACAGAGAAAGACAGAACGCAATTATGGGAAGCATTGCTAGATGACCGTATTGATGTTATTGCAACGGACCATGCACCACATACTTTAGAGGAAAAGAAAAACGTTTATACTAAAGCACCTTCGGGTGGACCATTGGTGCAGCACGCTTTACCAGCTATGTTGGAAATGCATCATAAAGGTAAAATATCAATAGAGAAAATTGTTGAGAAAATGTGCCATAACCCAGCCATTTTATTTCAGATTGAAAAGCGAGGGTATATAAAAGAAGGCTATTTTGCCGATTTGGTGTTGGTAGATTTGAACAATCCATGGACAGTAAAAAAGGAAAATATTTTATATAAATGTGGTTGGTCTCCATTTGAAGGCACCACGTTTAGATCAAGAATTACCCATACCTTTGTAAATGGTAGTTTGGTATATCAAAACTCTAAATTTAATGATGTGAAAGCTGCAAAAAGATTAACTTTTAACAGATCATGACAAAACGATTTTTACCTTATTTAAGCATTGTGTTGCTTGTTATAGCTTGTGATAGTTTTGATGGACCTAAAAAGCCAAGCAATTTGATTTCAAAAAAGAACATGGCTAACATTTTAATGGATGCTAGACTAATAGGGTCGGCTACCTTCATCAACAAGCAAAAAATGCAAGAACATGGCATTAAGCTAGATAGCTATGTTTTTGAAAAATATGGTATAGATAGTTTGCAATTTGCATTGAGTAATGCATATTATGCATACCATATCAAAGATTATGAAGAAATTTATAATACTATGACTGATAGTTTGGAAAAGCTGAAAAAAGTTTTAAACGAACAGAAATTAAAAGAAGAAAAGGAACAGGAAAAACGCGAAAAAGATTCTATAAATGCTTTGAAAGTTAAAGATTCTTTAGATGTGACCATAAAAAAAGATTCTTTAACCGAAGATTTATTGAAAAAGAAACTTAAAGATGATGCTGGTGTTTTAATTAACCCTGTTTCAGATAAGAATCCCCAACCTCAAAAATAGTTTCTTTAATATCTTTAAAATTATAATTTAAAGCTGCTTTAAGTTTACCACTGCTATAATTTGTTTTAGACATTAAAGAGCCAGAAAGGTGTTTTGTTAATTGTCTTCTTTTACCAGTTAATTTGTGTTTTAGCCAATCTAATTTCCAACCTATATTTAATAAAAAAGCACTCGCCAGTTTCTTTGGAGGGTTTGTTTGTACCGATTGAGCCAAAGTTTGCAAAAACTGTTTATAAGTCCAGCTTTCAGCAACCAACACAAAGCGTTCGTTTGTAATGTCATTTTTCATTAAACGAGTCATAATAGACACAACATCGTTAACGGCAATAAGTCCGATAGTACCAGATGTGTAATATTTTAAACCTTTATGTGCTTTTTTAAACAAACTGCCTGTGCCAAAGTGCCAAATACCAGCGCCCAAAATGACTCCAGGATTTACAATTACAGCATGTAAACCCTCTTGTGTACCGCGCCAAACTTCCATTTCGGCACCGTATTTTGTAATGGCGTAAACGTTGTTATCGTCTTCCGGGTTCCAAATGGTTTCTTCTGTAATCGGTTCATTATTAGTCGTTTTTCCTAATGTGGCAATTGAGCTCACATGGCAAAGTTTTTTCACATTATTTGAAATACAAAAGTTTACAATATTGGCAGTGCCTTCAATATTTGTTTTTCTTAAAAGTTGATATTTATCGGGTTCAAAAGACACAAAAGCAGCGCAGTGGTACACATAAGTAACGTCTTTAAATGCTTCGGTTAATGCAGGAATATCTAAAATATCGGCCTGTACCCATTCAATAGCCTCAAAAAGCGATGCGTAGTTGTTTGTATAGGTGGCAAAAACACTTTTAACCTGTTCTAGTTTTCGTTCGCTTCTATAAATAGCTCGAACATTTTCGTTATTACTTACAAGATTGTAAAGCAAATGCGAACCTACCAAACCTGTGCTTCCTGTTACTAAAATCATGCGACTAAAATAGTGAATATTTGGTGTAGGCAATGGTTTTTGGTGGTCGTTTCTTCAAAACTTTAAAACTTTCAGCTTTAAAACAAAAGAATTATACATTGATTTTTATCTTTGCCATAGTTTTATAAAAATTAAAAAATAATGATTAAAAATTTTGTTGAAGAATTAACTTGGAGAGGTATGATTCATACCGTTATGCCAGGAGCAGAGGAGCATTTAATGGAAGGTATGCGAAGTGCTTATGTGGGGTTTGATCCTACTGCGGATTCTTTACATATTGGCAATCTTGTGCCTATCATGTTGCTGGCGCATTACCAGCGTTGTGGGCATAAACCAGTCGCTTTGGTGGGTGGTGCAACAGGTATGATTGGTGACCCTTCGGGGAAGTCCAGTGAACGTAATTTGTTGGATGAAAAAACCTTGAGGCACAACCAAGAAGCCATAAAAAAGCAATTAGCACATTTTTTGGATTTTGAAAGCAATGAAGCCAATGCAGCATTTATGGTGAATAATTACGATTGGATGAAGAATTTTTCTTTCCTTGAGTTTATTCGCGATGTAGGTAAGCACATTACTGTAAATTATATGATGGCAAAAGATTCGGTTAAAAACAGAATTTCATCAGATGCTTCCGAAGGGATGAGTTTCACCGAATTCACTTATCAACTTGTTCAAGGTTACGATTTTCTTCATTTATACAAAGAAAAAGATTGCACCATTCAAATGGGTGGTAGCGACCAATGGGGGAATATTACAACAGGAACGGAATTAATTAGACGTATTTCTGGTGGAAAAGGTTATGCAATTACCTGTCCGTTAATTACAAAATCCGATGGTTCGAAATTTGGGAAATCTGAAGGAGGAAATGTGTGGTTGGATGCTAACAGAACGTCGCCTTATAAATTCTACCAATATTGGTTAAATTCTAGTGATGAAGATGCCGAAAAATACATTAAGATATTTACGTTTCTAACAGAACAAGAAATAAAAGGTTTAATTGAAGAACACAAAGAAGCGCCACATTTGCGTGTGTTACAAAAGCGTTTAGCAGAAGAAATAACAACGATGGTACATTCTAAGGACGATTTAGAGAATGCCATTAAAGCCAGTGAAATTCTTTTTGGGAACTCAACGGGCGATGATTTAAAAAAGCTTAATGAGCAAACGTTTCTAGATGTGTTTGATGGTGTTCCTTTAACTGAAATAGCTCACGCAGATATTGAAGCTGGGTTAGATATTATAGCTGCTTTAGCCGAAAAAGGTGGATTTTTAAAATCTAACGGCGAGGTGCGTCGTGCTTTAAAAGAAAATTCCATTTCGGTAAATAAAGAAAAAGTAAAGGAGGATTATAGCATTACTTCAAAAGACTTAATAAATGATAAATTCGTATTGCTACAACGTGGTAAAAAGAACTATTTTATTTTGAGAATTGTATAAAAAAACGAAAAGCCAGATTGAGAAATCTGGCTTTTCGCCACTAACCAACCAAACTATAAAAATTAATTATTCTTTTTAATAGTTTGTATGTTAGTCGTAATAGGCTGTTTAAGTTTACATAACAAATAGATTATTTTTTAAATTTTATTTGCTCCCACGCTTTATTAGCTTTTTTTCTTAATTCTTCGGTGTTTTCATTTCTCCATAATTCTAAGGTATTTGTGCCCCAAGCGTTATAAAACAAGTAGAGTTTGCCGTCTTTTATTTCAAAAGTTTCGGGGTTTATATTTACTTTTTCTCCTTTAGAACCAATGGCATAAGCGCAATAACCTCCATATTGTGGCAGGTATTTTTTAGGGTTTCTCTTAAATGTATTTAGGTTTTCTTTAGAAATAAATTTATAATTTATGCCATCAAATTCAGTAACGATATTTTTGTTGCCTTCCATCGCTTGATTGTTAAAATAAGCAACGATATCGTAACCATTTACGGCAAATCCTTTTTTAGTATTATAGTCAATTGTTTGGGAAGAGCATATGGATGCATAAAGTAAAAATATAGTGATTAGACTTTTCATCTATTCTAAATTTATTGTTTTAGTTTGGTCATATGGAACACCCTTAATAATCATCCTTGGCGTAAAGCTTTTTCTGATAGGTGTTTCATATGTTTATATTTACTTCTTTTAATAACCATGGATGTTACATAAAGTAATTTTGTAATAAGTCGGAAAGCAGTTTGTAACTTACAGTACCATTAGGTTGCAACCACGGATATCTGAATTATCAAAACGTCCGATAATTTCAAAAGAACCGTTTTCATAAACCCTTCCTAAATCCTGCGTTGCAATAAATGAACAGGAGTTGATGTTTGCTAAATCAATCACATTAATACCTCCCGCTTTTCCTTTGGGTTGAATGCTCAAAGCATCTTCGGTATCTCGGGTTAAAATACGCATCCAATTTGGAGTATTAAAAATACCATGGCCTTTAGAATAGGCTTGGCTCAGTAATTCGGTCATGCCATATTCGCTATGAATAAATTCTACGCCAAAGCCTTGTTTTAATTCTTGATGCAGTTCTTCTCGAATTAATTCTTTTCTACGACCTTTCATACCGCCAGTTTCCATTATAATGGTATGCTTTAGGTTGAATGGATAGGTTTCAACTAAATCTAGCAAAGCAAAGGAAACACCAATAAGTAACACTTTTTGTCCTTTGGAATCTAACTGTGTTAATTTGTTTTTTAAATCGGAAAGATTATTTAAATAAAACCCACTTTCTGGATGATTGGATTGTTTAATCAAAGCATCTACCATGTAGATTAAAGAAGACCCTTTGCGTTCTAAGTAAGCTGGAAGTAATGCTAAAACCACATAATCTTCAATATTGCCATAAAATTGCTGAAATCCTTTATTGAAACTTTTTTCATAGATTCCTAAATTGGTAACCAAATGTTTACTCGCCATGCTTCCCGTCGTTCCAGAACTTGTAAAAGTGGATTGAATGGGTTCTTTTGAACTTAAAACATTATGGGTTTTAAAAAATTGAATGGGCAAAAACGGAATCTCTTGTATTGTTTTTACATCACCAGGATGTTTGTATAGCAAATCGCAAAACGATCTATAAACACGATTGTTTTCAAACTGGAATTTAAAGATTTTTAATGTGACATCTTCAAATTCTTCTTCTGTTTGTATGTTGAAAATAGCGTTTGTATTTATCATATGGCAAAAGTAGATAAAGAAGTGATTTAAACGTTTTCTTTTACCTGCAAAATTCACATTTAGCTCCCTAATTTTGACTTTTTTAAGTTCCGTAGCGCTGTTATGCGACATAAAAAAGATTTCATTATGAAACAGGGTGGAGCGTATAAAATGACCCAGCGGGTTATTTTAGCAAACGAGCCAGCTAGCGCAAAGAGCATTTTCGCTTACAAATAAATAAAATAAAAGAGGCTGTCTAAAAAGTCTTTTAAATTTAATTTGTCAGGTTGAGCTTGTCGAAACCGATATTGATTACTAGTAATTAAACTATTTCGACAAGCTCAATATGACATAGAACTAGACTTTTTAGACAGCCTCTAAAAATTAATAAAGCGAGCTAAATTATTCTATCACTACTTTTTTAGTAATGGTAGCATCGTCTTGAGATACTTTCATGATATAAATGCCAGAATTCAATTTTGAAACATTAAGTATATGGTTGTTAACCGTTTCATTAATAATTTGTTTCCCTAGAACATCAAAAACGGAAACATCCATTTTAGAATTGCCTTTGCCGGAAATGTTTACGTAACCTAAACTTGTTGGGTTTGGGTATATGCCAATAGTCTCAATATATTTGTTTTGGGTAGATAAAACATTATTAACTGTACCAGCACTTGGAGTGGCAGTATAATAAGAGCCATCATCTGCTCGGTTAAGGGATTCGGTGGTGGTCTCATTATATTGAACGGTCTTTCCTAAACCCGTTAATAAACCGGTATCGTCTTCATCATTTGTTCCATAAACAATCGCATCTATTAAATTAGTTGTTATTGTGCCAGTGCCAGAAGGGAAATTGGTAGCTGAATCCTGATAAATCGCAGCAGCATCTGCGCCGTTTTGTATACCGCCAGTTGGGAAACTGATTAGATAAAGACCATTAGCATCTGTAGTTGCAGTAACTAAGTCAATGGTATCATAGCTTGTGTCTGTTGAACCATTAAATAAAACAACTATATATCCACTTAAGGACGTATTTGGAGTCCATTTAATTTCAATAAACTCAGCCGTATCCGTTCCTGTTTGATCTGAATCAATTTCGTTTATAGTCTGTCCAAAAGAAATCAAAGAAATAAGAAAAGTAAAAAATAATGTGTAAGGTTTTTTTTATAACAACAGAATAATAATTAATACATATCCTACAAACTTATGAATATTTTTTAAATTAAAGCAAAAAAAAACAGCTATTTAGCTGTTTTTTACTACAATATAACGATTGCTTTACTTTATCACTAATTTTCTGGTTTCGCTTATGTTGCTCTCCGTAATCTTTAAAACATAAACACCTTTACTTAAATTTGAAATATTCAACTCTTTGCCAGTTAAAACGGTACTGAAAATTAACTTACCTAAAACATCGTAAAATTCAATGCTCTTGGTTAAATTAAGTTTAGATGTAATATATATAAACGTTTTGCCGTTACTAACAGGGTTAGGATAAATAGATAAGTTTTCTATATTTTGTGGAATAGAATTATTGCTGACACTATTTTGACCAAACCCGGAAAAGGTGGTAAAAAATGCCAAAGCAAGAAATAAAGTTAAAAAGTATTTTTTTCTCATAGATTCTATTAAACGCTATAAAGATACACAATTACAACAAAATTGATGCCAAAAAAGTGTTAAAGATATATGTGTTTGAACGAAAGTTTAAGTTACTGTAACTTGTTTGTTATCTTAATGTTATTTATTTTAGAATCGTGATAAATTTCTATAAAGTCTTGTTATTAATTTTATCTTTACTTCAAGAAAAAACGTTTATTGTTTTAAACAAAAAAAAAGAGAAGAGAAGTAAGAACTCTAAAACTTAGAAACTTTGCAGCTTTGAAACTTAAAAAACTTATGAAAAAGAAGGATATTAAAATACTATTAGTAGATGACGAGCCAGATATTTTAGAAATAGTTAGTTACAATTTATCTAGTGAAGGTTATCAAGTAATTACTGCCGAAAATGGTAGCGAAGCCGTTAAAAAAGCAAAAAAGGAACTTCCTAATTTAATTATTTTAGATGTGATGATGCCAGAAATGGATGGTATTGAAGCTTGTGAACTCATTAGGAAACACCCAGATTTACAAAATACACTTATTGTATTTCTAACCGCTAGAGGTGAAGACTACTCACAAGTAGCAGGATTTGATGCAGGTGCCGATGATTATATAACCAAGCCCATTAAGCCAAAAGTGTTGGTTAGTAAAGTTAAAGCCTTATTAAGACGCTTTAAAGAAGAGGATGTTGTAGATTCTTTTAAAATAGGAACCTTAGAAATAAATAGAGACGAGTATAAAATTACTTCAAAAGGAAAGGAAATTATTTTGCCGAGAAAAGAATTTGAATTACTATCTTTATTAGCATCAAAGCCAGGTAAAGTTTTTAAACGCGATGAGATTCTCGATACCGTTTGGGGTAACGAAGTTATAGTTGGAGGTAGAACCATAGATGTGCACATTCGTAAACTACGTGAAAAAATAGGAGATGATAGCTTTAAAACCATAAAAGGCGTTGGCTATAAGTTTGTAGATTAATGCAACCAAAATTTAAAAAATCATATAAGTTCGCGATTAATACATCGCTTTATATTACTATTTATGTAACGCTCTTAACGAGTGTTTTTTTATATACATTTTATTCTTTTAATATAAGGTATGTACTACTGCTTGCTTTTAGTACCTACATATTTTCTTTTATTGTTACTCAATTTAGAGTGGAACGGTTCATTTATAAACGGGTAAAAAAAATATACGACGATTTAACGCTTTTAGAATCGACAAGTATAACAAAAGGTACTATAACAACCGACATGAAAACGCTAACGGAAGAAATTGATAAGTTTGCG
This sequence comes from Mariniflexile sp. HMF6888, assembly GCF_044335535.1. NCBI lineage: Bacteria > Pseudomonadati > Bacteroidota > Flavobacteriia > Flavobacteriales > Flavobacteriaceae > Mariniflexile > Mariniflexile sp. HMF6888. Next base: position 490,463 of record NZ_JBIQVZ010000003.1, read on the forward strand.
CGCGATAAAAAAATAGAAATAGAATCTTTAAAAGTTAGGGAACAATACAGAAAAGAGTTTTTAGGCAACGTATCACATGAATTAAAAACACCTTTATTTACAGTGCAAGGTTACATCTTAACATTGCTTGACGGTGCTATGGAAGATAAAAACCTTAGAGAGAAATATTTAGAAAGAGCCAGTAAAGGTGTAGAAAGATTGGGTTATATCGTGAAAGATTTAGATATGATAACCAAGCTGGAAGTTGGTGATTTAAGTTTAAATACCGAAGTTTTTAATATAGTAGAATTAGTAAAAAGCGTATTTGATATGCTTGAAATGAAAGCTTCAAAAAAACGAATTACACTTACTTTTGATGCTGATTATTTCACTCCTGTTTTAGTAAAAGCCGATAAAGAACGCATACAGCAAGTATTGGCAAACCTTATTGTAAACTCCATAAAGTACGGAAGGGAAAAAGGCACAACAGAGGTAAGCATAGAAAACCTTATAAAAAACAAAGTTATCGTAAGGGTTACCGATAATGGTGAAGGTATAGAGAAAAAAGATTTATCGCGTATATTCGAACGGTTTTATAGAGTCGATAAAAGTGGCTCGCGTAAAGAGGGCGGTTCTGGTTTAGGCCTTTCTATAGTGAAGCATATTATTGAAGCGCACCGAGAGAAAATATATGTGGAAAGCGAGTTTGGTGTTGGCAGCGAGTTTTCATTTACGCTCGAAAAGGCTAAATAGTTTTTTAAAATCAGGTTCATAGTCAAAAGATTTCAGTCCATTAAAATCATCCAATTCGTTTAGCTTATCTAAAGTGAAAGCTTGCTGACTGCAACTGGGCACTAGGTTTAATTCTGTAAGTCGTGTCGCTAAATATTCTTGTTCAAACTGCCCAGGAGTTGGTATAAAAAAAGCCTTTTTATTAAGTTTAGCCAAATCCATAACCGTTGTGTAACCGGATCGTGATATAATGACAGCGCTTTCGTTAATGGTTTTTTCCAATAAGCTCGACGTCATAAAATTATAAACGGTTATGTTACCAATTATTTGTATGGTTTGTTCTTTTTCCATAACCCCATTTACAAAAACCACTTTACCGGAGTAGTTTTTTAACTCACTTAAAAGTTTGGTTTCAAGGAATGTACGTTGTGGTTCAGGACCGGACAGTAAAACCATAATATCGTTTGCAATTTTCGCATGTTGTTTTTCAAACCGACTTAAAGGTCCTATGTAGGTTGTTGGGATTTCAAAAGTATCCGGATGCCCTAACTTTCCACTTAAGTTAATGGTAGCTTCAACGTCAGGAATCCAACATGCATCAAACTTTTTAATGAATTTCTCATGAATTTTTGTGCTCAACCAAGTCGTGTTTCCGCTTAAAACATTCAATTGGTGCGTAATAAATACCGAAGGCACTTTTTTGCTATAAACGCCCAATCTATTATCAGAAATAATTCCCGAAATATGGTTGTGTTCAACAATCTGCTTTATGGCTCTTTTTTCAGATTTAATAGCCTTTAGTAGTTTGGGTGAGTCTGTAAGAAGTTTTAATTTAAAGAATTTGCCATTTTTAGCATAGGTAATGTTATAGGAAGGTAATTCAACCGAAGATAGTCTAGGGAACTCTTTTTGCAACAAGGAAAGTGCCACCCCATCACTAGCAATTACAGGTTCAAAACCATGAGCTAACAATGCATTTATAATAGGAATGCAGCGGGTAGCATGTCCCAAGCCCCAATTTAAAGGCGCAACTAAAATACGTTTTTTCAAAAGTATGTATATTTATTTAAGCGTGACCCCGAATTTAGTTCGGGGTCGGTCTTTTTTACCAAATTCAAAGATAAGCATATAAATGCTTGGGTATATTTCCTTAATTTTACCAAATTATTATATAAAGAGAGTCCGTGGGAAGTAAAAATAAACTAAGAAGATTTAAAGAAAACGAAACATTTGGTAATGTTTACCAACCAACAAGAGATGCATTGGTTAATAACAGCTTTATTCTAAAGGGAAATTGGAACCAATCAGTATTTAAAAACAACAATCCACTGGTGTTGGAACTGGGTTGCGGCAAAGGGGAGTATTCGGTGGCATTGGCAAAAAAATATCCAAATAAAAACTTTATTGGTATTGATATAAAAGGTGCTCGTTTTTGGCGTGGTGCTAAAACAGCGGTAGAAGAGAATATTTCAAATGTCGCATTTTTACGAACGCAAATTGAACTTATAGACTATGCTTTTGGAACTCATGAAGTTGATGAAATTTGGATTACATTCCCAGATCCACAAATAAAATACAAGCGGACCAAACACCGCATGACGAATGCTGAGTTTTTAAAACGTTACAAAACCATTTTAAAAGAAGATGGTGTTGTAAACCTTAAAACAGATAGCGAATTTATGCATGGTTATACACTCGGGCTGCTGCATGGCGCAGGACACGAGGTATTGTATGCCAACCATAATGTGTACAAACAGGAGGGTAGTCCTGAGGAAGTTACAAGCATTCAAACTTTTTACGAATCGCAATATTTAGAACAAAACAAACCAATTACGTATATTCGGTTTAAAATTAAATAGTTGTGAATATAACCATTATCTTTTTTTTGGGTTTAATTATAGCTTTAGTAGGGGTTGTTCCACCAGGTTTGCTAAACATGACTGCGGCTAAAATAAGCTTAAAGGAAGGGCATACAAGAGGTGTCGTGTTCTCAATTGGTGTTAGTGCCATTGTATTGATTCAAACGTATGTAGCTGCCATTTTTGCAAGCTATTTAAGTCATCATCCCGAAATTGTGGATATACTGCAGCGTGTGGCGTTTGTTGTTTTTGTACTTATAACCATCTACTTTTTGTTTATAGCTAAAATAGAACCTAAAGAAGTTGCCGAGCCTGAAATACGCAGTAAAAAAAGCCGCTTTTTTCAAGGTGTTTTTATGTCTGGGATTAACGTATTTCCCATTCCGTATCAAGCTTATATGACCATTACTATAGCATCGTTTGGATGGTTGGATTTTAATCAAATTAGTATTATTTCGTATGTGGCAGGGGCTGCTATGGGCACTTTTGTGATGCTTTATGTGTATATGTTCTTTTTTGACAAAATAAAAAATAAATCAATTACGTCCCAAAAAAGCATGAACTACCTTATAGGCACTGTGACTGGCGTGATTTCAATCATCACCTTAATTAATATCATCAAAGAAGTGTAGGTATGCAGCCAGAAACATGGAGTTTTTTTGATAAAGTTTATGAAGTCGCCAAGCAAATCCCTTATGGTAGAGTTACTAGTTATGGTGCTATTGCAACATATCTTGGTGCAGCAAGAAGTGCACGTATGGTTGGGTATGCCATGAATGGTTCAATGGGAAAGGATGTGCCAGCACACCGTGTAGTTAATAGAAAAGGTTTACTAACGGGCAAACATCATTTTGATGGTACTAATTTAATGCAGCAGCTTTTAGAAAGCGAAGGGATTAAAGTAGTTGATAACCAAATACAGGATTTTGAAAATGTGTTTTGGGAGCCTTCAAAGGAATTGTGATTTTAAACCACTTCATTAATTGCAAATGCTGCAGGGCATTCGCTTTAAAAAAAAGTTAACCACGAATTTGCTTCGCCCGTTCGCTGTCGCTCGGGTCACAAATTCACTTGAATAATCATCGATTTGAATGACACAAATTCTTAAAACAACTAAGATTTCGTGGCTAAAAATTTTTACCGCAGATTACCTAAAATGTTAAAAATTTGCGAATCTGCGGTAAAATTTCACCGATTAATTTCGCAAACTAACCTTGCAGATTAGTCTGTAAACAAAACTATGGACTTCAAGTCCAGAGTGGTTTATTTCTTAATAACAGATATAAAGACCGGGACCATATCAACTCCAAATCCTATTTTCCTAAAGACAGATCAAAAAGACAAAACAACATAATTTCTCATAACATTTCTATAATAGGCTATGATGTAAGGGGCACTATATCTATACAGACCCTGCGGTAGGCAAAACCCAAGTAGTACCGTCTATTCTTATTCAAAAATAATCACTGAAAAAAACATGAAACACCCATAAGGGAATGGCATTCACACATGGGGATGATTATTCAGAGTGTTCCACCTTCACCAAATTAAAACAATAAATATAAATAGTTAAAAGCAATTACAATACATCGAGCAAGGTCGAGAGGCTATGTTGATGATATTCTCGACTTTTTTCGAATTAGAATGGGTAATAATATGTTAAATGATGTAAAGCTATTTTTATATCAATTACAACATTTCGTACAGTACTTTGATACAAATAGAACTCTGTTTGTAATTTTTTTCTTGTTGTTTTGTATAAAACCAATTACAAACTAATTCTAAAGACATGAGAAAAACACTACTCGTCTGCTTTGGCTGTTTATGGAGCATTATGGGGCCTGCCCAGAACGATTGTGCCGAAGCCATTAAATTATCAGGTACCTATTTCTTCGGTACGGCCAATACCAAGCCAGACCATGCAAAAGCCTATACCGTTTTACAGGATTGTGCCAATCAGGGGGATGCAGTGTCCCTGGCCCTATCTGCAGACATGCTCCAGTATGGAGTAGGCGTCGAAAAAAACGAAAACTTGGCTTTTGAGTATATGATGAAAGCCGCCCAACAAGAATACGGCTATGCCGAATACAAACTTGGCCTTTTTTACAGATCGGGCATCGGTTGCCCGATTGATTTGGTTAGTTCAGTCGTTTGGCTTGCCCGGTCGTCCAACCATGGAAATAAGGAAGCCGCTTATTTTATGGGGTACAATTTCCTAAAAGGCCAGGGCGTACCGCAAAGCTACGAAGCCGCCCTTTCGTGGTTTGAACAATCCCCCAACCCCATGGCAAAGCACTGGTTGGGCTATTGCCACTATTTCGGATACGGCGTTCCCAAAGACACCCAAAAGGCGATAGCGTACTGCAACCAGAGCGGTACCCCCAACAGTAAGCAGCTATTGAAACATATTGCCGAAAACACAAAAGACAAGGTGGACACGGCAATAAGCAAGCAGATCAAAGAAAAAGAAACCCACCAGAACACGGGCATTGCCCAAGCGGCCATTGAGAAAACAACCATCCAAAAAGGGCAACCAACAACAAGCAAAACCTTTAAGCGCAAACACCTAGACGGCAAATGGAAGGGCAAATTAATAGCGTTGGAATGGTCCGGCAAACAGATCACGGAAATACTGCCCATAAGCTGTGAGTTTGCAGCACAGGGCAACAACAAGGTAAGCTACCAATGGGAAATTAACAATACCATATGCAGGGACACTGCCAGATGGGGACACAAAGCCCTGTATTTTAAACAACTGAAAATGGTCTTTGACTGGCCCTTTAGCGACATTCCAAGCATAAACACCATAGACTGGATCTTGATTTCGGCACAAATGGAACTTAAAACCGTTAACAAAAAAAATACCTTATAGCCGATCTGGAAACCTATAGCCCACAATGGCAAGAGGCAGGGCCTCCCATGCGCGTTATCTTAAAACAAGTAGAAGACAATGAAGGTGAAGACGAAGAAATGTCTGAAAGCGAGTTACTGGCCCTAAGCCAGCAAAAAGAACATTTTATTACCCTGTATCCCAACCCCTTTGTAAATAATGTACTCATTGCCTATGAGCTGGAGACCGATGCCCAGGTAAGCGTAAGCGTGTACGACCTTACCGGGAACCCGGTACCGGCAACCCTGGAGCCTGGAGTCATGCAGGCCGCCGGTAAGCACCAGTACACCCTTTATGGGGGTAACCTTAAAAAGGGCATGTACATAGTACAGGTAATGGTTAATGGCGAAATATACACCCGAATGGTAATTAAAGACTAAATAAGGATGCAAAAAACTATAAAACGATATATTTGTATTGTAGCAATACTAAGTACCATAATGGGATATGCACAGCAACGACTAGATTATTCTTCATGCTATAAATATGAAGTAGGTTCCAGCCAATACTATGGTTGCAAACAAGCCATAGATGCATACAATAAGAGACTGGAAGAACAAGAGGCTGAAGCAGCAAAAGCCGCAGCCGAAGCAGCAATGGCAGAGGCACAAAAATTACAGGCCATGGGAGTAGTACTGTTTGATATAGGGAATCAGATACAAACATTGGATATAACAGCATCATTACAGCAATCGCTAGCAGCACAGGCCGCACTGGAACAGGCACGACAGGCAAAGGCACAAGCAGAACAGGCACTGGAACAGGCGCAACAAGAACTGCTTACGGCCATGGAAATAGCCGCTGCAACAGGAAATAACGTACAATTAACCCAAACAAACTTGGCACAAGCAGCAGCTACAGGATATATATCAACTGCAACAACCAACATACAACAAGCGAACCAGCTATTAGGAAATAGCACGCAAGGTACGGGTACAACAACACTAACCTGGTACTATCTGGACCTAGACGGCGATGGCTACCACAGGGCAGCCCAACAAAGAAGTACTCACCCTGGTATAGGATGGAGCTCTTCTACAAATGGCCTGGATTGTGATGACGATGATCCCAGATGGGGCTATGATTGTAACCCAGTAAGAGGCTGGTTTCTGGACAATGACAGCGACGGCTACCATGCAATTGTGCAAATGTCCTCCACCATGCCTACTGCACCGGGAAGATGGACAGATGTTATAACCAAAGGCCCAGATTGTGATGATAATGATGCAAATCGTAAAACCGCTGAGGATTGTGAACTATGTAAGACCTCAAAAGAAGATTTAAAGACATTGTTCCCCGCTGCGAGTGATACTAATCTTGAAACACTAAGTAATACAATTAATAAGTACGCAAAAAGCTTAGGAGTAGACACTAAAATTAAACTCCAACATTTACTTAGTCAAACTGGACATGAAACAGGAGGATATGGAACACTGCAAGTAACAGAAAGCACCTATTGGACAACTGCCAGTAAACTAGCAGAGACATACACTAAATTCACTACTGACTCAACCGCAGCTTCAAAAGACGTTAATTTATATTATGCAAACGATTATTTAAAAAATTCAAAAGGAGTTGCAAATATTGCTATGTGTTGTAATTATCACAATGGTGATGTAGCTAGTGGAGATGGTTATAAGTATAGGGGTAGAGGAATCATGCAATTAACATGGAAAGCAAATTATGAGGACTTCCAAACATGGTATAATGCTAATAATGACCCCGATATAGATGTAGTAACTAACCCGGATTTACTATCAACAGATAATAATTTGGCTATACTCAGTGGATTGTGGTATTTCAAAACTAGGGTTTTAGATAAATACAAAGATTTTGACAAAGAAGCAACAGTAGATAATGTTACAATTAAAATAAATGGAAAAAAGAAAAAGGGATTAGCAGATAGAAAGGCACGGTTTAACAAAGCAAAAGAAAATATTAATTGTCAATAATAATAATAATAATAATAATAAAATTATGAAGAAAATAAGTTTAGTGTTAGTAATTATTTTAGGATTTACGTATGGTTGTAAAGCTCAGTCACAATCGGAAAGAATTACTGCTTACAAGACAAAAATAATAGGAACTTGGTTATCTAAAGATGATCCTGAATATAAAATTGTATTTACTAATCAAGGGAATCAACTAGAATATGTAAATGGACAATTGCAAACTGAAGTTTATCTATATAGTATTACTTCTTCTTGTAATTCCAATTCAAACGGATATGATATTTATTTGAAAAGACGACAAAGTATTGATGATTTAAATGATAATGCTTGCGATATAGTAAATAACATTCACACAGACGCTAATGGTGTTACTATTTTATCAATAACAAATGATAGAGGGCAGCTAGAGTTATATACTAAACAATAATGATAACTATTGTGATGTAAAAATCCGCAAAAAAAACAACAACTGCACGAAATAAAATACGGCGAAGTCCAATCCTTCGTGCGGTTATTTAATAAAGCAGTAGCCTTAACATTATAACAAAACCCACGACCGTAAAAAAGCTGTGGGTTTTTATAGAGAACATTGAACACGTTCTTGAACAACGATGGCTACCACAGGGCAGCCCAACAAAGAAGTACTCACCTTGGTATAGGATGGAGCTCTTCTACAAATGGCCCGGATTGTGATGACGATGATCCCAGATGGGGCTATGATTGCAACCCGGTAAGAGGCTGGTTTCTGGACAATGACGGCGATGGCTACCACGCAGCTGTGCAAATGTCCTCCACCATGCCTACTGCACCGGGAAGATGGACCGATGTTATAACCAAAGGCCCGGATTGTGATGATACGAACCCTTATTTCACTGCAAATTGTAGTAGCCAAATACAAGGAATAAATTCGAATAATCCAGGGAAAGATTATGTGCCGAAGAGTACAATAAATTAGTAAAAGCAGGAATTGTTACAACATGTGAAAAACAATCTACACTAGGTGTATGTGTGCTGACTTCTCTTGAGGTAACACTTAAAAATGTTCTGGGATTGACAATGAAGCGGTTTAAACTTTTTCCAATTGGCTAAAAAATCGCCCTTTTTTGCCCACTCTACATCTTTTTTTCTTTCCGTAGCGATGCTATGGAACTCGAAAAAGACTTCGATTGGACGAAAAACGACTGATTTTCACTTCAATAGAAAAAGTTTAAACCACTTCAGTAACCTCAAAAGAAATTACTACAGCTTTTGTTTCTTGATTTTTTATTTCCTAATTATCCAAAAATTCACAAAAAGCAAACAAAAATCATATTTATAAACAAAGTAAATATCTCCATAAATCATTTCAATTCAATAGCTTTAAATTTTAAATAATTCACAGTATCTTTGCGTTTTAGAATAAATTTAAGTATACAATGAAGCTGAACAAACAAGATATACTCAAAGCCTTAGAATCTATTACGGTAGTTGGTGAAGGACAAAACATGGTTGAAAGTGGTGCTGTAACGAATGTAGTGACTTTTGGCGATGAGGTTATTGTTGATATTACTATAAAAAATCCAAGTTTACAAGCTAAAAAACGTACCGAAGTCGATATTTTAAAGACCATTCACGAACAGGTTTACGAAAAAGCTAAAATTACCGTGAACGTAAAAGTTGACGCTCCAGCAAAACCAAAAGTAAATGTTATTAAAGGAAACCCTATTCCGGGGATTCAAAATATTGTAGCAATAGCATCGGGTAAAGGTGGTGTAGGGAAATCTACCGTAACGGCAAATTTAGCAGTAACCTTGGCTAAAATGGGCTTTAAAGTAGGGGTGCTGGATGCCGATATTTACGGACCATCCATTCCTATTATGTTCGATGTAGAAGCTGAAAAACCTTTAGCGGTTAATATCGATGGAAAATCTAAAATGAAACCCGTTGAGAATTACGGTGTAAAAGTGTTGTCTATTGGCTTTTTTACCCAACCAAATCAAGCGGTAGTTTGGAGAGGACCTATGGCAGCCAAAGCTTTAAACCAAATGATTTTTGATGCCCATTGGGGAGAGCTGGATTTTATGCTAATTGATTTACCTCCAGGTACTGGCGATATTCATTTAAGCATTATGCAATCGCTTCCAATAACAGGTGCTGTGGTAGTTAGTACACCGCAAAATGTGGCATTGGCAGATGCTAAAAAAGGTGTTGCCATGTTTCAACAAGAAAGTATTGATGTACCAGTATTAGGAATTATAGAAAATATGGCATACTTTACACCAGAGGAATTGCCAAACAATAAATATTATATCTTTGGAAAAGAGGGTGCTAAAAATTTAGCAGACGATTTACAAGTGCCATTTTTAGGCGAAATACCGTTGGTGCAAAGTATTCGTGAAGCGGGAGATGTGGGCAGGCCAGCGGCATTACAAACAGCTACTGAGTTAGAGCAAGCATTTGAAAAACTAGCACAGAATGTTGTGCAAGAAGTTGTGAGACGAAACGATAGTTTACCGCCTACCGAGGCTATAAAAATTACAACTATGGCTGGATGTTCAGCAGTTAAAAAGAAATAAATGACGTCAGAAGAAGTTAGACTAAATGTCGAAAAAGCATTAGATGAGATTCGTCCATTTTTACAAAGCGATGGGGGCGATATTTCATTGTTATCAATAGAAGATAATGATACCTTGGTAAAAGTGCAGTTGCAAGGGGCGTGCGTTGGTTGTACAGTAAACCAAATGACACTAAAATCGGGTGTAGAAATGACTATAAAAAAGTATGCTCCGCAAATAGAGCAGGTTGTGAATATTTCCGCTTAAATGTCATTTACACACTGTAAGAGCCTGTTTAAATTTATATCAATTGTTTTTCTATGCCCCTTTTTGGGCACAATTTCGTTGAAACCTCATCAAATGGCCCTGCCATTATCTTCGATTTCGCCTCATTTTGCATCAAAAATGACCTATAGAATATCCAATCATACAAATTTAAACAGGCTCTAATTAAATAACCTTTTCTTTTTTAAGTAAAGTTTCTAGGCTATTGGCTATTTCGAAGCAATGACTAACTTTAGAGACCTCGTTGCAAAATTTATTATCAGTGTTTTGTGCTTTACAATTCAAGTCTACTAATTTTATTTTTCCGAAATTCTTGTTTATAATTTTACACTGTTGGAACAAGCTTTCTATGGTTTTATATTGATTTGTTTCAACTTCATGTTTTATAAGGTAGCCTCTTAGGTAGTTTTCAATGGCATCTTGAGAATTTTTACATACCAAATAAGATACAATATCCTCTTCGGGTTTGTATAATTCTTTATTTGCTTGGTTTAGTTTTTGTGCGGCATTTACAAAAAATTTAGTGGCATCTTGGTCCATGATAAAAAATTTATTGTTAATAGTTTTAAATGAACTCAGTTTGAGTTCGGTTTATAAAACCTCCATCCTATTGGAATTGTATAGAATGGAGATTTTTTATACTTGAGGCTATCTAAAAAGTCCTTTAAATTTAATTTGTCAGGTTGAGCTTGTCGAAACCGATATTGATTACCAGTGAGTTAAAATATTTCGACAGGCTCAATATGACATAGAACTAGACTTTTTCGACAGTCTCTTTCAAAAGACATATCTTAAATGTCTCTGTAAAGTTCCAGTCTTTCCCAATTAGAGTTAACCTCTGTTTGGGCTTGTTCTAAAAGATTCGCTCCAAGTTCTGCATTTTCTTTAGCAACTCTGGTAAAACGGGTTTCGTTATACATGAAGTCTTTAAGCGGAATTGAAGGCGCTTTAGAGTCTAATTTAAACTTCTGGCCTTTTGGTTTAGAAGGGTCAAATCTAAATAGTGGCCAATAACCACTGTCTACAGCTTTTGTTTGTTGTGAGACACCGTTAGCAAGATCGTAACCATGTTCACCACAATGTGAGTAGGCGATTATTATTGACGGTCCTGGATAGGCTTCAGCTTCTTCTATTGCTTTAAGCGTTTGAAGGTCTTTAGCACCTATGGCTATTTGTGCTACATATACGTTTCCATAAGAAACAGCTTGTAATGCTAAGCTTTTTTTGTGGGTTCGTTTGCCAGACACAGAGAATTTTGCACTAGCACCTAAAGGTGTTGCCTTAGATGTTTGTCCGCCAGTATTCGAGTAAACTTCGGTATCCATTACCAAAATATTTATGTTTTCTCCTGAAGCTAAAACATGATCTACACCACCGTAACCAATGTCGTATGCCCAACCGTCACCACCTAAAATCCATACAGATTTTTTACGAAGGTATTCTGTAAGTTGCATAAGCTTTTTAGCATTTCCGCTATCTAAACCAATAAGTTTTTCTTTTAATTTGTCAAGGTTTTTGAAGTTTTCTGCTTTTTCTGTTTCAGTAGTTTCTGGATTATTTAGTATGGCATCCACTAAGTCTGTACCAACTTCATCTTCAATAGACTTAAGTAGGTTAACAGCAATTTCTTGTTTTTTACTTAAGGCTAATTTCATACCTAAACCAAATTCAGCATTATCTTCAAACAATGAATTTGCCCAAGCAGGACCTCTACCAAACTTATTGGTTTTATAAGGTGTTGTTGGTAGATTACCACCATAAATTGAAGAACATCCCGTTGCATTTGCTATTAAAATGCTATCGCCATATAACTGGGTCAATAGCTTAACGTATGGTGTTTCTCCACAACCAGAACAAGCACCGGAAAATTCAAATAAAGGTTCTAAAAATTGGGACCCTTTTACGTTTGTAATTTGTAATTCCGTTCTATTGTAATCCGGTAGATTAATAAAGTATTCCCAATTAACATCTTCTTCAGCTTCAACAGAAAGTTTTTTGTGCATGTTAATAGCTTTAAAGTTTTCATCTTCTTTACTAACGGCAGGACAAACAGCTACACATAAATCGCAACCCGTACAATCTTGGGGAGATACTTGTAGCACATAAGATTCTTCATTTTTATTAAATGGTCTACCTATAGCTCCTGCAGATTTTAATGTTTTGGGTGCGTTTGCTAATTCGGTATTATTTACAACTTTTGCTCTAATGGCAGCATGCGGACAAATAACGACACATTTATTACATTGTGTACATAGGCTTGCATCATCCCAAATAGGAACCATATCGGCAATACCACTTTTTTCGTATTGTGAGGTTCCTGTAGGGAAGGTGCCATCAACAGGAAATGCACTTACGGGAAGCTCATCGCCAAATCCCCCTAGGATTTTTTCCAATACATCGGTTACAAATCCTTCAGGCGCATTCGTCATAGCTGTTTGCAGGTCTTTTTCGCTCGTTACAGCTTTTGGATATGCTACTTTTTGAAGGTTAGCTAAGGCATTATCTACAGCTGTGAAATTCATTTGTACAATCCTATCTCCTTTATGGGAATACGATTTTACAATAGCATCTTTAATACGTTGAATTGCTTCTTCTTTTGGTAAAACACCAGAGATGGCGAAGAAACATGTTTGTAATACAGTGTTTGTACGCTTACCTAAATTGGAGTTTGCTGCTACTTTTGTGGCATCAACTACATAGAAATTGATTTCTTTTTCAACAATTTCTTTTTGTAGTTTTTTTGGTAATTGATTCCAGATGTCTTCCTTGGAATAAGGGGCGTTTAATAGGAAGGTTCCACCGTGTTTTAAATCGGCAACCATATTGTATTTCTCAATAAAATTGAATTGATGGCTCGCAACAAAATCTGCTTTATCAATTAAGTATGTAGAATATATTGGTTTGGGACCAAAACGTAAGTGGGAAATGGTTTGTGCGCCTGCTTTTTTAGAATCATAAACGAAATAACCTTGCACATAATTATCAGTAGTTTTTCCAATAATTTTGATGGAGTTTTTATTTGCTCCAACAGTACCATCTGATCCTAAACCGTAGAACATACAATTAATAGTGCTGCTTTCTATTTCAAAGCTTCTGTCAATTGGTAAGCTCGTAAAGGTCACGTCATCATTAATGCCAACTGTAAAATGGTTTTTAGGTTTGTCGTCTAATAGTTCGTCATAAACACCTTTAACCATTTGAGGCGTAAATTCTTTTGATGATAAACCATAACGTCCACCTACTACAACAGGCATTTCCCTATCGCTTTCATTTAATGCTGTAATAACATCTTGGTAAAGTGGTTCGCCAACACTGCCTGGTTCTTTCGTTCTGTCAAGAACTGCAATTTTTTTAACGGTTTTTGGTAATTCATCAACAAAATGCTTAATAGAGAAAGGTCTAAACAAGCGAACAAATAGTACACCTACTTTTTCACCATGATGCACCATAGTTTCTACAGCTTCTCTTGCAGCACCTTCTCCAGAACCCATTAATATGATAACGCGTTCTGCTTCTGGATGGCCTTCGTAATAGAATAAACTATACTGTCTGCCGGTATGTTTGTAGAATTCATTCATGGTTTCTTCAACAATACCAGGTACTTTTTCGTAAAACGAATTAGCAGCTTCCCTGGCTTGGAAAAAAACATCGGGGTTTTGTGAGGTTCCTCGTATTACTGGATGATCTGGGTCAAGAGAGCGTTTTTTGTGCTCTAAAATTTTGTCCTCTGGCATCATGGCTATAATAATATCGTCTGGAATAGCATCAATTTTTGAAATCTCATGTGAGGTTCTAAATCCGTCGAAAATATTAAGAAAAGGGACTCTGGATTTTAAGGTTGCTACTTGAGCAATTAAAGCCATGTCTTGTGCTTCTTGAACCGAGCCGCCAAACAACATAGCAAATCCTGTTTGTCTGGCTGCCATAACATCTGAGTGATCACCAAAAATAGATAGTGCATGGGTTGCAATGGTTCTTGCAGCCACATGTATTACAGAAGGTAATAGTTCACCTGCTATTTTGTACATATTAGGAATCATAAGGAGTAGCCCTTGTGATGCTGTAAAGGTTGTGGTTAAGGCACCAGCTTGCAGAGATCCATGAACAGCTCCAGCAGCACCACCTTCACTCTGCATTTCTACAATTCGAGGGATGTTTTCCCAAATGTTTTTCTGTCCTTTTGAGCTATATACATCTACGTGTTCGCCCATGGGAGATGCAGGAGTAATTGGATAGATTGCGCACACTTCATTGGTTTTGTGTGCAACTCTTGCAACGGCCTCATTAGCATCGCAAATTAGTTTTGAAAATTGTTTTTCCATAATGTTCTTATTGTTTAGACCAAGTAAGATTTTATGAACCAATTAAAACCCGACAGGTCAATTAAATAAATTTCTTAAAATTAGAATTTGAATAGCATCTAGACTATGATAATTGTCATGTGGTGCCTTGTTTTTTGCCCTGATTATGCAATAGAACTTCATGATGAAGGCTGAAAGACCAATAAAATAAGTGATTTCACTGACTGAATCATGACATTGTTATGCTGAAAGAGGAAAATCAATCGCAGCATCTTATTTAGCTTATAGTTTTTATCATTTTTTATTGGTATTCGTGAATCTCATTTCGTTCTATTTCAGGTCATAATAAATTTTCTGTGGGATAATCTGCATTTAATGAATTAACAAAAAATGAGGGAATCCCTCCGTTTGAAACCCTCATTTTATAGTGCATAATTTCATTGACTGTAAAACGATAGAAATTATTGCGAAAAAGAAAAATAAATTCTTAAATGGTATTAGGTTGTGTTACTCTGCGTGTAACCATGCTTTCTTTTCTAGTAAAGCATCTTCTGATTCAACATGGTTTACATCTGGAACGCAACAATCGACAGGGCATACCGAAGCGCATTGTGGTTCGTCATGAAACCCTTTACATTCGGTACACTTATCTGGCACAATAAAATAAAACTCATCAGATATGGGTTCATTCATTTTATCGGCATCTATTTCTTCGCCAGTAGGCGAAGTTACAGTTCCGCTTAAAGCTGTTTCGTCTGCAAAAGCCCATTCTTGACCAGGCTCATAAATTGCATTATTTGGACACTCCACGATACAAGCATCACAATTAATACATTCATCTGTTATAATAATTGCCATAATTAATTTGTGTTTAGAGTTATAAAAGTAGTTTTCAATTTTCAGTTTAAATATGACATTTGTCACCTTTAAACTAAAAAAGGTAAGTTATATTTACGTGTAAAGACTTTTTTTAAGGTATTGGTTTTAAGTCAACTACCTCTGTATAAGCCCACGGGGCATTTATAGGAAGAACATTAAAAATTCGAGGCAAGCCTCGGAGCATTCAAATCTCGATTATCAAGTAAATTAATTTCTTATGATAGCTAATATTATTACAGACAATAAAAATCTTCAGCACGAAGCACTGGATGCCGTAGTAATAAGATTTGTTGGCGATTCTGGTGACGGAATGCAGCTAACGGGCATGCAATTTTCAGATACATCTGCTATGTTTGGTAATGATATAGCAACATTTCCTAATTATCCATCTGAAATAAGGGCGCCACAAGGAAGTTTATATGGTGTTTCCGGGTTTCAAGTACATATAGGTAGTGTGGAGATTAGTACGCCGGGAGATGATGTGGATTTATTGGTAGCCATGAATCCTGCTGGGTTAAAAACTAATTTATATTCAGTGAAACCTGGACATACTATTATTGTAGATACCGATGCATTCACAAAAAAGAATTTAGAAAAAGCGCAATACCAAACAAATCCGCTTAAAGACGGTAGCCTAGAAAACTATAGAGTCATAGAAGTCTCCATGTCTTCATTAACAAAAGAGGCTTTAAAGAATGTTGAGAATTTAGATAATAAAATCATAACTCGAAGTAAAAATATGTTTGCTTTAGGTATGGTGTATTGGATGTACAATCGTTCACCAGAGCACACTATCGATTTTATTAATAAAAAATTCGCATCAAAACCACATTTAATTGAGTCTAACACGAAAGTGTTAAATGCAGGCTATTATTATGCAGAAACATTAGAGTTAATTCCAAATGCATATGCCATTTCACCAGCCAAAATGGAGGCTGGTACTTATCGGATAATTGGAGGTAATACTGCAACAGCTTGGGGTTTTTTAGCAGCAGCAGAAAAGTCGGGGCTAGAATTATTCTTAGGTTCCTATCCTATTACACCTGCCACAGATATTTTGCATGAGCTTGTTAAGCATAAACATTTTGGTGTAAAAGCGTTTCAAGCTGAAGATGAAATAGCCGGCATAACATCTGCCATAGGAGCTGCATTTGCTGGTGATTTGGCAATTACAACAACCTCGGGACCCGGTTTAGCTTTAAAAGGTGAGGCATTAGGATTAGCGATGATGGTAGAATTGCCTTTAGTTGTAGTCAATGTGCAACGTGGCGGTCCTTCTACCGGTTTGCCAACCAAAACAGAACAATCAGATTTAATGCAGGCTATGTATGGTAGAAATGGGGAAAGTCCCGTGATTGTTTTGGCGGCTAGTACCCCTTCTAATTGTTTTAATTATGCATACCAAGCTGCAAAACTCGCTTTAGAACATATGACGCCTGTTGTTTTATTAACCGATGGTTATATAGCTAATGGTTCAGAACCTTGGAAAATAAAAAGTGTTTCCGAAATGCCAGAAATTAAAAATAATAAAGTGACCAAAGTTACAGAGAATTGGCATCCTTATGACAGAGATGAAGCGACGCTAGCTCGTAACTGGGCAGTGCCAGGTACTTTTGGTTTAGAGCATCGAATTGGCGGATTGGAAAAAGATAAAATTACAGGAGATGTGTCGCATGCTCCAGAAAATCATGAATTCATGACCAAAATACGCGCAGAAAAAATCAAGCGTGTACAAAATTATATACCAGAGTTAACTACGGAATTTGCCCAAGAAGGCGATTTGTTAGTTGTTGGTTGGGGTGGTACTTATGGTAGTTTGCATTCCGCCGTTAAGGAATTAAATAAAGAAGGTTATACTAAAATTGGGTACGCTCATTTTAATTATATAAATCCGTTGCCAAAAAACACCGAATCTGTTTTACGAAAGTTTAAAAAGATTGTGGTATGTGAGTTAAACAATGGTCAGTTTATAAATATCTTAAGAATGAATTTTGATATAGGTGGATTGTCTCAATACAACAAAATTCAAGGCTTACCATTTGGAAATAGTGAACTAATCACGGAATTTAAAAAAATAGTAGACTAATTATGGAAACAATAGCCGTTGAAAAATACACGTTTAAGGATTTTGCAAGCAATCAAGAAGTGCGTTGGTGCCCCGGTTGCGACGATTATGTTATTTTACGTTCTATGCAAAAGGCACTTCCAGAAATGGGTGTAAAGAAAGAAGATGTCGTCTTTATTTCTGGTATAGGGTGCTCCTCAAGATTTCCGTATTATATGGATACATATGGTATGCATGGGATTCACGGTAGAGCACCAGCCATAGCATCGGGAGTTAAGTTGGCAAATCCAGATTTAAGTGTTTGGGTCATTACGGGCGATGGTGATTCTATGGCGATAGGAGGAAATCATTTTATTCATGTTTTACGTAGAAATATAGATTTAAATATTATTCTGTTCAATAATGAGATTTACGGTTTAACCAAAGGCCAGTTTTCACCAACCTCTCTTGTTGGTCAAAAAACAAAATCATCACCTTACGGAAATACGCAACCTCCTTTCCAACCTGGGGAATTAGCCATAGGCGCCCAAGCTCGGTTTTTTGCAAGGATAGGAGGGAATACTCCAAAAGAAATGACCGATATTTTTATTCAAGCTGAAAAATTTAACGGCACATCATTAATCGAAGTATTACAAAATTGTGTGATTTTTAATGATGGTTGCTATACCCAGTTTACCGATAAAGACATTCGGGAGGATAAACAGTTGTTTGTTGAACATGGAAAGCCTATGGTTTTTGGTAAAAACAGAGATAAAGGTTTGGTGTTAAACGGATTAAAATTGGAAGTTGTAACTATAGGGGAAAATGGTATTGAGGAAGCCGATATTTTAGTCCATAATGCAAAAGAACAAGACCCAACCATGCATCAGATGTTAGTACGATTAAAATTTCCTTTAGTAACAGGTATCATAAGAAGTTTTGATGATGTTACTTTAGAAGAAAGAGAAGAAGCTTTAACTGAAGCAGTCAAATCCAATTCAAAATTCAAAAAAACTGATGACCTTTTCTTTTCAGGTGAAGTTTATGAGGTGAAATAAGTAATACTATTTAAGTAAACTCGATATAAATTTTGACGAAGTTAATGTTCAAAGTTTAAAGTTCAGAGTTTGTACCAATGAAGTTTGTGATATACGATTCAACGATTACACGGTTAAACCGTTAAAAGTTACAAAGTAAGTTTATCACCTTGAACTAAGATGTTGTAATGATATCGTTTTTTATTTAACTATTTAAACCAAAGCAGTAAAGCCTAAAAACGCTAGTGATAAAAGCCCTGCAACTAATAAATTAATGGGGACGCCTTTCATGCCTTTGGGAATGTTGGCAAGTTCTAATTGCTCCCGTATGCTAGCAAAAACTATTAAAGCCAAACCAAAACCCAGTGAGTTTGATATGGCAAAAAACACCGCTTTTATTAAACTGCTATTTTCTAAACCCAGTGCTAAAATGGCAACACCTAAAACGGCACAGTTAGTGGTTATTAAAGGAAGAAAAACCCCTAAAGCTTGATATAATGCCGGACTTACTTTTTTCAGAATAATTTCAACCATTTGAACCAAAGCAGCAATTACTAAAATAAATGTGATGGTTCTTAGGTAGTCCAATCCGCTAGGGATTAAAACATATTGATGTAATAAGTAAGTTACTGTTGTGGCAATCGTCATTACAAATAAAACGGCTCCAGACATTCCAATAGATGTAGAAATTTTATTTGAAACACCCAAAAACGGACAGATCCCTAAAAATTGAGATAGCACTATATTGTTTACAAATACGGCAGCTATGAGGATAATTACATAATCCATATCTAAATTGTTTTAGTTGTTAAACGATTAAAAAGTACCGTTAAATAAGATAGAG
Source organism: Mariniflexile sp. HMF6888 (assembly GCF_044335535.1). Taxonomy (NCBI): domain Bacteria; kingdom Pseudomonadati; phylum Bacteroidota; class Flavobacteriia; order Flavobacteriales; family Flavobacteriaceae; genus Mariniflexile; species Mariniflexile sp. HMF6888. Next base: position 509,799 of record NZ_JBIQVZ010000003.1, read on the forward strand.
CAATGAATGCCCCCGGTGGTAAAATGAACAGAATGAAGGTATTTGCATTTTCAGGAACAAATGATAAACCAAATAAGCTACCACTTCCCAGTATTTCGCGAACAGCACCTAAAACGGTTAAAGCCAATACAAAGCCCAAACCCATTCCTAAAGCGTCAAAGATTGAAGCGGTCAGGTTGTTTTTTGAAGCAAACGCTTCAGCTCTACCAAGTATTAAACAGTTTACTACAATTAAGGGAATAAAGATACCCAGTTGTTCATATAAAAACGGAATAAAAGCTTCTAAAATCATTTCTACAATAGTTACAAATGAAGCTATTATGATGATGAAGGCAGGAATACGAACCTTACTTGGTATTTGGGATTTAACTAGAGATACCACGATGTTGGACATTAATAGGACAAACAAGGTGGCAATTCCCATACCTAAGCCATTATATGCGGATGAGGTAACCCCTAATGTTGGGCACATACCTAGAAGCATTACAAAAATGGGGTTTTCTTTAATGATTCCCTTTAAGAAGTTTTGCTTTTGATTTAGTTCTTCGGCCATGATTCTTAATGTTTGGATTCTTTAGTTGATTCAAGGTTTTTAACATAAACACTGTATGCCATTTGAGCAGCTTCAGTAAATGCTCTGGAGCTAATGGTTGCTCCTGTTAGAGCGTCAACATCGCCATTGTCTTTTTTTACTTTTAGTTTGAATACTGAAGGATCTATATTTTCAAATTGTTTTAAAAATGATTTATCTTTCATTTTAGTGCCTAAACCGGGTGTTTCCTTTTGTTCTAAAACGGCTATATTTTGAATAGATCCGTCGGGTTTAAAACCGACCATAATCTTTACCAAGCCACTAAATCCTTTTTCGGAATAGCTAATAACGGCAGCCCCAACAAATTCATTGTTTTTAAAAGCAGGATACACTTCAATACTATCGGTTGCTAAGTCTGTTTTGAATTTTTTTAAATCTTCAACAGGATTATTGTCGAATTCGGGGAGCACTTGCTTTAATGCACTTATTTTTTTGTTTAGCTGGGCTTTTGCCTTTGGTTCAATGGTTAAATCGTTTACAAAGCCTAAAGCCAAGCCAGATAGGAGTGTTATCAATAAAAGCGACACAGCCATGTTTAAAAATGTGGATTCTTTTTTGCTCATGATTACACGATTTTAACTTTTATTTTAGAACCAAATCTTCGAGGTTTAAAATATTTGTTCATTAATGGTACAAAGGCGTTCATAATTAAAATAGCAAAGGAAATACCCTCAGGATATGCTCCAAAAAGCCGAATTAAAACGGTTAGCACTCCAATGCCAATAGCAAAAATTACCATGCCTTTTTTGGTCATAGGACTCGTTACTAAATCGGTCGCCATAAAAAAGGCGCCCAAAATAGCTCCGCCGGATAAAATATGAATGACAGGGTTGGCATAGTGTTCTGGATTTATTACCCAAAAAACACCTGTAAAAACCACCATGGTAAGTATCAGGGTTATAGGTATGTGCCAAGAAATAACTTTTCTTATTATTAAATAAACTCCTCCGAGTAATAATGCTAGGGCGGACATTTCGCCAAGAGAACCTCCTGTAAAACCAAATAACATGTCTATGGCAGAAGGGATTCTTGTGCTAATTTCGGTCATGGTATCTCCGGCCAATAAGCCTTCTTTTATAGTGCCTAAAGATGTCGCTCCAGTTACGGCATCAACTAATGTTGTGTTGTTTTCAATCGCAGTTGGCCACATCGTCATTTGTACAGGGAATGACACCAATAAAAACACACGACCTACCAAAGCAGGGTTGAATATATTAAAGCCTAGACCACCAAAGGATAATTTTGCAATACCAATGGCAACCAATGCACCAATTACAACCATCCAAATGGGTAGGTTTGAAGGTAAATTAAATGCTAATAAAATACCGGTGAGTAAGGCCGATCCATCGGTTATGGTTACATCCGATTTCAATAGGTATTTTTGAATTAAGTATTCAAATAAAACACAGGATATAATAGCTACCGAGGTAACAATTAAAGCACTCATTCCAAAAACATATATAGAAACCAAAAATGCTGGTATCAATGCGATTATCACATCATACATAAGTTTTTTTGATGTTCTGTCTGAGTGAACATGTGGAGACGCCGATACGATTATAGGTTGATTGCTCATAGCTAATTTTTAGAAGTGTTTAATTTTTTGACACTATTTTTTCCAAATCTTATATAGTCTAGCAACGGACGATGTGATGGACAAACATAACTACAAGAACCACATTCAATACAGGTCATAATATCTTCTGCTGAAGCATTTTCAAACATGCCTTTTTCAGATAAATTCATAAGAAGATGAGGTTCTAATCCCATTGGGCAAACATTAATGCACTCACTACAGCGAATGCAGTTTTTTGGTTCGCCTCTGCTAGCTTCATCTTCAGAAATAATTAAAATTCCAGAAGTTCCTTTTGTTACGGGAACATCTAGGTTTTTAATAGCTTTTCCCATCATTGGGCCACCATTAACTATTTTACGGGTTCCTTCTGGCAACCCACCAACTTCGTCAATTAAATCTTTAATGGGGGTGCCTATTTTAACCCAGTAATTTGAAGCGTTTTTAACTTTTTTACCAGTCACCGTCACGACACGTTCAGTTAATGGTTTGTTGTGCTGAATGGCTTGATAAATGGCAAAAATGGTTCCTACATTATGCACTATAACTCCAACATCCAGTGGTAATCCGTTTTTAGGAACTTCCCTGTTTAATATAGCTCTTACAAGTTGTTTTTCTCCCCCTTGCGGATATTTCACCTGTAACGCTGCTACTTTAATGGTGTTGTCGTCTTTAGTAAGTGTTTTAAAGAGGTCGATAGCATCTTTTTTATTATTCTCAATCCCAATAATAGCTTTGTCAATATGTAATGCAAAGAGTAATATTTTTATACCAACTATTATTTCTTCCGCTTTTTCAAGCATTAAACGATGGTCGGCAGTTAAATAAGGTTCACATTCTACACCATTAATAATGAGATGATCTATGGTAGTGCCTTCTTTAATATTTAATTTCACATGTGATGGAAATGTGGCGCCACCTAAGCCAACAATGCCAAAATCGTTTATTTTTTGTAAAATGGCTTTGGGTTCTATTTCAATATCGGTTTTTAAAGGATATTCTATGTCTTCAAAATTCGATGTGTCTTTAGGGTCCGTTCTAATAACGATACATTGTTTTTTATAACCACTTGTATCTATTATTTTATCAAGTTTTGTAACTGTTCCTGCAACTGGTGAGTGTACGTTAGAAGATACATATCCACCAGATTTAGCTATAACTTGCCCAATTTTCACTTTGTCTTTGGTGTCAACGATTATTTCCGCCGGAATCCCTATATGTTGCGACACGGGGACATATACAACTTTAGGTACCGTCATTTTTTTGATGCCTTCTGAAGATGTTATTTTATTTTCTGGAGGATGAATTCCGCCTTTTGGAAATGTCTTAATCATCGGTTTCTGGTTTTTCAGCTTCAGCAATAGCTTCCACTGTAGGTTCAACCTTCTTTACTTTTTTTGGTGGAAAATTGGTTTCTATAATAGAGCGTGTTGGGCATATATCTACACATTTTCTACAAAGTGTGCATGTAATAGCATTTATATAGGCCAAATTGTTTTCCATGGTTATGGCATCTTTGGGGCAAATATCTTGGCATTTTGAACATCCAATACATGCCACATCACAAGCTTTTTTAGCAATACCAGCTTTATCTTCGTTTAGGCAACCAACAAATATTTTTAAATCTCTTTTGTGCTTAGGGCGCATTTCAATAATATCTCTTGGACAAGCTTCAGCACAAGCGCCACAGGACGTACATTTATCTGTAATAACAACAGGCAGCCCTGTGTTTTCATCCATGTACATGGCATCAAACTTACACACTGCAACACAATCACCATCGCCTAAGCAGCCGTACTGGCAATCGGTTTCTCCACTATATATCATTGCTGAAATAGTACAGGAACGCGGTCCTTGGTACTCGGTGGTTTTTGGTCGAACATCGCAGCCACCCTGACAAAGTACCACAGCGAGTGTCGGATCTTTTTCTGCAACTTCTTTACCTAAAATTTCTGCAACCTGTTTCATGACAGTGTTGCCTCCGACAGGGCAAAATAATTCAGATATATCTTCTGTTTTAACTAGTTTTTCGGCAAAAGCTTTACAGCCTGGAGATCCGCATCCTCCACAATTGGCAGCTGGTAATATTTCGTCAACTTTTGCAATTAATGGATCTTCATAAACATAGAATTTTTTAGAAACCACATACAATACAATGGCGGCAATGACTCCTAAAGAGGCTAATAATAAAACACTATATAAGACGGAGTTTGACATACTTCATTATGTTTTTAGTATTGAAATTTTAAAAACACTTTTAAGAGCGTCTTTAAAATAATAGAGTACCAGATAATAGGGTAGTAATACAAGAATGGAAAGGATTCCTGCGATCCATTCTTCTAAAAAGTAAGATGAAATAATAAGGGTGCAAAACATTAAAATAAATGGGAAAATATATGCCCAAAAGACTGCTTTAAAACCCAATGCTTTTTTTAAAACAACATTTACAGTTTCATTGATTTTAAAAGAGTCGGATGTATTAAATACCTCTATTTCTTTTGTGTTGGATTCTGAAATACCGCATCCTGCCTTAGCTTTACAGGATTCGCAATGTATATTTTGTTCTAAGGATACAATAATGGAATCGCCAGTTATCTTTGAAATGACACCGGAATGTATAAATTGATTATTGTTAGTTTGAGCGTTCATAACTACCTCTAGTTATCGTGAAATTCATAGGGTGAAGTTAGTATTTTGCTATTGGCAATTTTATGATTTATGTCAGCTATTGAAATTATTCGTAAGTTTTATTCGTATTTTGCGATTAAAGAAAAAAAATATGGCATTTTTTTTCATTTTACGTAAAACCTATTAAGTCTATAAGAATTATAGGAAATAGATTTGATATTTATAAATTAAGTGTTATTTTTGCAGAGATTTTTTTCTATACGGTATAGATGAAACAACGCAATAAAGCATAAAACTCCTAACTTTATTAAAGCAGTAGGATGGATATTAAAATAAATATAACAGATAGAGCAGGTGTAACACATGAAGTTTTAGCACCTACGGATATGGCGATGAATTTAATGGAAGTTGTTCGTTCTTACGAATTGGCTCCGGAGGGAACTATCGGTATTTGTGGCGGTATGGCTATGTGTGCTTCTTGCCAGTGTTATGTATTGAGCAATACGGCTTTGCCAGAAATGAGCGATGATGAAGAAGCCATGCTTTCTGAAGCTTTTGATGTAAGGGAAAATAGTCGTCTAGGTTGTCAAATTCAAATGACTCCCGACATGAATGGACTTCAGGTAGAATTAGCTCCAGAGAGTTAAAAAAAATGTCCCGAAATTTTCGGGACATTTTTTTAGGTGGTAGCCAAATGGTTTTCTATGGTGCGTTCTTCTATGGCATCCCATAAACCTTTTCGGATTTTATGATATCCATAACGCTATAGCTTCATTATAATGAATTCACTTCGTCTGTTGTCCTGATGTTGTTCTTCAGTACAACTAGATTCATTGGTTGGTTCACAACCACAGTCATTAACCAGTTGTGATTCACCATATCCTCTTCCCGTAAGTCTTGATTTTGCGATGCCTTTTGATACCAACCAAGCTATGGTTGATTTAGCTCTTCTTTCAGACAATGACATGTTGTATTTAGCCGTTTGGCGACAATCAGTATGGGAACGGATGTCTATTTCCATTGTTGGGTATTGTTCTAATACATCCAATATTTTTGCTAGTTCTAATGCTGCATCAGGACGTATATTTGATTTGTCTAAATCAAAATAGATGATTTTTATTTTGAATGCCTTAGCTAAATCGTCTCCTGGAGTGACTGGTTTTTGTGCTTTTTCTAATTCAATTGGTACAAATGTTTTGCCTGATTCTTGCTTGGTAACAATTGAGGTTTCAACAGTATTGTAATCTGATTTTTCTGCTCTGAGATAGTATTTTGTGCCACAACCTACTATTCCAAAATCAAATTCACCTTCATTGCCGGAGAAAACTTCTTTTAGTTTTTTGTGATTGGAATCAGATAAAGTAACTTTTGCATTGGCAATCGGCAAACCCGTGTTTTGATCCGTTACAATTCCTGATAATAATTGTTCGCATTCAATTTTCTTTATTTCTTGAAATCGGTAGATATCATCACTCCCTTTTCCACCATCTCTATTGGAAGTTACATAGCCATTTCTTGTCGAATTGTTGATTAAGAAAGCGAAGTCGTCTTTGGAACTGTTTAATGGTTCTCCAACATTCTGCACCTTTTTATAAATACTGTCGTTTTCTACTTTAGAAACAAAAATGTCCAATCCTCCTAATCCTGGATGTCCATCTGAAGCAAAATACAATTCGTTGTCAGCAGTTATCATCGGAAAAGTTTCTCTACCTTCGGTATTGATGACGTTTCCTAAGTTCTTTGGTGTTCCATAACTTCCGTCAGAGTTGATCGCTACTTTAAACAAATCCGATTGTCCTAAAGTTCCAGGCATATTGGATGCAAAGTATAAGGTTTTATCATCGGAACTCAAGGCTGGATGAGCAACACTGTATTCATCGCTGTTGAAAGGTAATTCGGTGATGTTAGTCCAATTATCTCCATCCAAAGTAGCTTTGTATATTTTTAACAAAGTAGATCCTTCTTTGTTTTTCCCTTTTTTGTTTAAATAGTTGTTTCTTGTAAAATAAACTGTTTTGCCATCTTTGGTAAATGCGGGTGTAGATTCGTGGAATTTAGAGTTTATTTTTTTATTAAAAAGTTCTGCATTGGTAAGAAGCCCCTCCTTTTCGATATTGGCAACATATAGATTGGTATAATTCTCTCCTGTCCAAGAGTTTTTTTTATTTCCAAAACCTTCCATTTTTCTTGCTGATGCAAATATCACTTTGTTATTATAAAAAGCACTTCCATAATCAGAAAACTCTGAGTTGATTCCAGCATCTTCCAATAAATATCTTCCAGAGTTTTTCTTAATCTGGGCTAAATAATCTTTTTGTGTAATAGCCAATTTAGCTCTTAAATCATTGCCGTTTTTTTGGTTGAATTTAGCCATCATCTCATCGGCTTTTTTATAATCTTTAATTGCTTTCAACGATTGAGCGTAACGGTAATAATATTCGGGATCTACCTCTTGGGTGAGGGCGAACAGTTCTCCATACCATTTGGCAGCATTTTCTAAATCGGCTTTAAAGTAATAGGAATTTCCTAATTTTTCCAACATGTCAGCCGACTTATACCCTTTCTCAAATAAGCGCTCGTAGGTTTTGACGGCATCAACATAAGCAAACTGGTTATATTCATTGTCCGCTTTATTTTTTTTAAACTTTTGCGATTGCATCATATTTACCGATGTAATCGTTGCTAATACTATATATATAATTCTATTTTTCATTCTTGTTGGTATTTTAGAAGAATCTTGGTGACACTATTCTGTTTGGATTTTTCAATATCTCAAATCGTAAAAAAATCTCGTGTGACCCAGAATTATAATGGACTAATTTTGTTGTTTCCAAATCATAACTGTAGCCAATATATATGTTATCACTTACTTGAAACCCTACCATGGCACTTACTGAAGCACTCCATCTCCAAGCGGCTCCTAATACGAACTTATCGTTGAATAAAAAGTTTCCCGATAAATCCAATTGTAAAGGGGAGCCTTGAACCAGTTTGGTTAAAAAGGCGGGTTTGAATTTTAGATTAGGATTCAAATTCAAAACATATCCCCCTATAAAATACAGATGCATACGTTCTTTATATATAGCTATGGAATTATCATCATAATGTTCGGCTTCAAAAAAATTTGGAACCGATACCCCTAAATAGGAGTTGTTTGAATACAAATAAATTCCAGCTCCTATATTGGGAGAAAAATCATTATGAATATCCATTAGTAAGGGATCATTTTTACTGTAATTCAACTTATTTACGTCTAAATCGAACAGATTGGCCATTCCTTTTATCCCAAATGATAGTTTAAAGATTTCTGAGGTTTGAATCGTATATGATATATCTACTGAAATCTTGTTTTCAACCGTTGGCCCTATTTCATCATTTACAAAAGACAATCCAATCCCTAAATTACTGTTTTCTATGGGTGAATTAATAGAAAAAGCATTCGTAGTTGGAGCACCTTCCAATCCAACCCATTGTGTTCTATGCAACCCAAAGACACTCATGACTCCACGCGATCCTGCATACGCTGGATTTACAGTAATTGTATTGTACATGTATTGGGTAAACTGTGTGTCCTGCTGGCCATATATAGCACCTGATAACAGAAGTAACACTAATAATTTTGTTTTCATAATTTTATATTTTATAGGAATTAGATTCCTTAGTTGTCGATTTATCTACTTAAATATAAATATCCCGTTTTTTGATAGCCTTTGGCATTATTGTCTTTATATGTCAGAATATAAAAATAGGTTCCTGCAGGTAATAATTTAGATTGGTTAACAGTAACTCGTCCTTCTGACATTCCATTAAAAGCTTTGTCTAAATTATTGTAGCCACTCCTTTCAAATACCAAAACTCCCCAACGGTTGTATATCTCTACCTTATTGTCTGGATAGCATTCTAATCCATCAATTTTAAGGAATTCATTTTCATTGTCTCCATTAGGAGTAATTGCATTGTATACCTCTATGACACAATCCGATTCAGGTAATACTATTGGCTCTTCATTAAGAGTTGTTTGTTCTTCAGTACTACTTTCAACGGTTGTTTCGTTTGAATACCCAGTTACAGTTGCTTGATTTATTACTAAACCTAATTGTATATCATTTAAGGTTACGGGATAAACAGCGGTATATGCACTATTATTTGTTTCTCCTACTCCCAAAATAGGTATTGGACTTCCTGTTAAAATTAAACCTGGTAAAGGATCCGTAATTGTAACGTTTGTCAATGGTACATTACCAGTATTAGTTATTGTAAAACTATAAGTAATGGTTTCACCAGGTTGAGCATAGCCATCATTATTACTATCATTGAATATCCCCGTTTTTATTATTGAAATACTTGGAGCATAATCGTCATCCACAGCATCTATACAATTAGTAAGTGTTACACTTGCAGATGCTACTGAAACACAACCTGATCCTGATATAGCTGTTACTGTATAAGTTCCAGCAGGTGCTGTTACGACTCCTAAAGTATTAGTTACTCCTGCCGAAGGTATAAAGGTATAAGTATAGTTAGTATCATAGTTTGTAATAATGAAACTACCTGCCACTCCTGTACAACTTGGTTGAGTTACAGCACCCAAAATTGGAACCTCTGGCGTTGCCAACATGGCCGCATTGCTAAAAGAATCAGAGGCAACCGAAGTACAATTTCCGTTTCCTGATGTCACGGTATAGGAAGTTCCCAGGGCCATTCCCGATACCGATCCATCTGCCTCAACGGTTGGTCCCGTTGGGCTGAAAGTATAGGTGTTCGATGCGCTATAATTGGTGATGGTACTTGTTCCCGCGGCCGAACAGGTCGCTGCGACGGATGAAATAGTCGGGACCTCTGGCGTTGCCAACATGGCCGCATTGCCAAAAGAAT
>NZ_JBIQVZ010000030.1:0-477 GCF_044335535.1 Mariniflexile sp. HMF6888
GTCATCCCATCTGTAAACGCCGTTCCCGCTACTGGATTTTGAGTGATGGCTGGATTTGGGTCTTGATTATCCGTTGCCGTTACCAATCCCGTATAATCAGGAATTGAAGTTGTATTACAAGCCAGTTCTTGATCTGGGGGACACGTGATGGTCGGGGCCTCTGTGTCTGGTATTACATTGATAACAAATTCACAAGAACCAATATTGTTGCTGGAATCTGTTACCTTCATTGTAATGGTCATCCCATTGGCAAATGCAGTTCCCGGTGCCGGACTTTGTACTATGGTTAAACTTGAATCTGGATCACAATTGTCTGTTGTCGTTACCAGACTTGTATAGTCAGCAAGCGTTGAACCTACTGCTAAACTCTGGGCTGAAGGACACATAACTACTGGTGCTTCAGTATCTGCTGCTGTATTGACCGTGAATGTACAGCTGTTGGCATTGTTACTGGCATCGGTAGCCGTTACGGTAACC
>NZ_JBIQVZ010000031.1:0-469 GCF_044335535.1 Mariniflexile sp. HMF6888
GTATTAGGTAATGTTTTTTTTTCATTTTGATTTATTTTAAAATTAAACTGTCCTGACCTTTATTATCAGATTCTCACTGATACGCTTAGCTTATACATATAAAAAGCTACTATTCATCCTAATCAAAATAAATATTTGTTCAGAAAAAAAATTGTATTAATATTAACCTGTTGGGTGTAATTAGTTTTTGATAATAATTTTTCGTCAGTTCGAGTGATTTTCGATAGAAAATTGTATCGAGAACAAGAAAAATTTCATTAAAAAAGTTTCTCGAATACATTTTTTTTAATGATTACACCCAATGGGTTAATATCATTGTAAAATCAAATCTTCTGTAATTTTCAGATTTCCATTGAGATAATATTCTTTATGTTCTTGAGCATTTGAAAAATTAATTATCAACACTGTCGTTAATAGGAATAAAATTATGTTTTTCATCTGCTATATTTCATGGTTAAGGACAAATAAC
>NZ_JBIQVZ010000032.1:0-466 GCF_044335535.1 Mariniflexile sp. HMF6888
CCGCTTGTCACTGCTGAACATCTGGTAATAGACCGAGGGCTCGAACTCCAGGCCGCTCTTCTTAGGGCCCCTAAAGGTATAACCGGAGTATATCTGGTAGTTCAGAAGCAGGCTGGGCTCGGCGACACGGATGTCCTCGTCGATCTTCTTCTCAAGGAGGTTGTTGGCGTTGAAGCTCGCAAAGAACCCCTTGTTCCTGTACAGCACCCCAACGTCAAAATTGTGGTTGGTGGTGGCCCTGTCGTCGGTTATCACCGGGTTGGAGACCGGAGGCTGGGCCGTGCCATCGGTGAACTTGCTGGTATCGATCCTGAAACTGTTTATGTTATAGGAGATACCGAGCGACAGGTACTGCTTGGAATAGTAGTCCAGGATTAGGTGGTGCGCAAAAGAGAACTTGGCCCCCTTCTGCAGCGTGTTCCCGTTCTTGTCGTTGTAGAACGACAGCCCAACCCCGCTGCGGTCA
>NZ_JBIQVZ010000033.1:0-466 GCF_044335535.1 Mariniflexile sp. HMF6888
ACGCTTGTCACTGCTGAACATCTGGTAATAGACCGAGGGCTCGAACTCCAGACCGCTCTTCTTCGGGCCCCTAAAGGTATAACCGGAATAGATCTGGTAGTTAAGAAGCAGGCTGGGCTCGGCGACACGGATGTCCTCGTCGATCTTCTTCTCAAGGAGGTTGTTGGCATTGAAGCTGGCAAAGAACCCCTTGTTCCTGTACAGCACCCCAACGTCAAAATTGTGGTTGGTGGTGGCCCTGTCGTCGGTTATCACCGGGTTGGAGACCGGGGGCTGGGCCGTGCCATCGGTGAACTTGCTGGTATCGATCCTGAAACTGTTTATGTTATAGGAGATACCAAGCGACAGGTACTGCTTGGAATAGTAGTCCAGGATAAGGTGGTGCGCAAAAGAGAACTTGGCCCCCTTCTGCAGCGTGTTCCCGTTCTTGTCGTTGTAGAACGACAGCCCAACCCCGCTACGGTCC
>NZ_JBIQVZ010000034.1:0-345 GCF_044335535.1 Mariniflexile sp. HMF6888
TGCCGTAGAGTTTGGCTGTAGCAACAACACATCGACAAATACCGTTACCGTTACCGTTGATGGAACATTGGTGGACCCGGCCGATCTGGATTACTCATTGAACAATGGTACTTTCCAAACCAGTAACGTGTTCGTAGATGTGCCCGCGGGAACAGGCCATACCATTACGGTCAGGCATACCAATGGCTGTGAAAAACAAACACTGCCATTTGACATCCCGCAGTACGACCCACTGGCAGTCGTGCTTGAAGAAGGCGGGTTTAACGAGATCGTGGCCGTGACAACGGGCGGATCCGGCGATTATGAGTACACCCTTAACGGGGAGCCCTACGGTAGCACCGATAC
>NZ_JBIQVZ010000035.1:0-345 GCF_044335535.1 Mariniflexile sp. HMF6888
CTATCGGTGCTCCCGTAGGGCTCCCCGTTAAGGGTGTACTCATAATCGCCGGATCCGCCCGTTGTCACGGCCACGATCTCGTTAAACCCGCCTTCTTCAAGCACGACTGCCAACGGGTCGTACTGCGGGATGTCAAATGGCAGTGTTTGTTTTTCACAGCCATTGGTATGCCTGACCGTAATGGTATGGCCTGTTCCCGCCGGCACATCTACGAACACGTTACTGGTTTGGAAAGTACCATTGTTCAATGAGTAATCCAGATCGGCCGGGTCTACCAATGTTCCATCAACGGTAACGGTAACGGTATTTGTCGATGTGTTGTTGCTACAGCCAAACTCCACCTCT
>NZ_JBIQVZ010000036.1:0-318 GCF_044335535.1 Mariniflexile sp. HMF6888
AATTATTTGTCCTTAACCATTAAATATAGCAGATGAAAAACATAATTTTATTCCTATTAAAGACAGTGTTGATAATTAATTTTCAAATGCCCAAGAACACAAAGAATATTATCTCAATGGAAATCTGAAAATTACAGAAGATTTGATTTTGTAATAATATTACTACATTTTTTTCTGAACAAGTATTTATCTTGATTTAGGATGAATAGTAGCTTTTTATATGTATAAGCTAAGCGTATTAGTGAGAATCTGATAATAAAGGTCAGAACAGTTTAATTTTAAAATAAATCAAAATGAAAAAAAAATATTACCTAATAT
>NZ_JBIQVZ010000037.1:0-200 GCF_044335535.1 Mariniflexile sp. HMF6888
AGCAGTACCGACCTGAACTTCAAGTTCAGGAAGTACAACAGGGACGAGGACTACTATTGGGCCGGGATCTCGTACCGCTATCTGAACGACCAGTTCCTGAAGCCGCTGAACCTGGGCCCTATGGCAGGCTTCAAGAAGGGCATATTCTATTTTGGGTATGCCTACCAGGTGACCATGAACGACCTGTCGGGGTACAATTC
>NZ_JBIQVZ010000004.1:0-339803 GCF_044335535.1 Mariniflexile sp. HMF6888
TCGTATAACTACAATTGTATAGCTGTTTGTTGTGGTTGTATGAGTGTTGTGTGTCATTTAAAAAACGAACTCTGAATTGAAAAAACTGCTGATAATAACACTTTCTACAATTTTAGTTTCTTGCGGAATTAAAAGAAACAAAACGGAATTTGACAAAATAACTATTGACAAAGAATTAAATAGCAACCTGTTTAATTCAACTGAATTTATGCTCAATCCTTTGACTTTGAAAACGGAATCTGGATATGACAATTATCCTGACTCAACTCAATATATCATAAAATCTAATGCAATTGTAAATAACGACAGTTTAAGGTTAATGAGGTTTGCGAAATTAAAACGAATTGACTCTGATACTCTTGAATTGAAAATATTTGAGACTAATCCAGCGTATAGTCAAAACTTGACAATTAAAATAGTCAACAACGAATTCAAAGCAGAATTTAATTACAGAATGTCTGGACCACCAATTGAACCGAAAATAAAAAAACTTAAACAGGAATTAACTATTAAATCAATTCCAAAACAAAATGGTGAAATGATTTTTGGCTCGTTCTATTTTAAAGGAATTTGTGAATCGGATTGTAATGGAGGAATTGAAATAAAAGGCGATTTTAAAGCGGAATTGGAATAAAATAAAACGAACACACAACACCATATCCTATGAAAAGCACTGGCCTAGTTCTCCATAGTTAATATTTATTTTTTAATTATCAGCTTTAAGAAGACTATGACTTAGCAGCAATATAAAAAAAGTAATCATATACAAGAAACTACATGTTACAACAAGACGTCGTTTTTTTATTTAAATAGCTTATTGAAAAATAATATATTGCATACATAAATCGTATAACTACAATTGTATAGCTGTTTATTGTAATTATGTGAGTGTTAGCTGTAATTTAAATATGACACAAGAAAATAGAAGACAAATAATAATAATCTCAGGAATTTTATTTTTAATAACTTCAGCTGTTAATTTGGAAATGCCCCTTTTCAAAAAATATTCAGAAAATGAAAATTTTGGAGTAAGTATGGTTGGGTTTGCGTTTGCATCTTACATTGGTGGATTAATCCCAACGGCTTTATTCTTTGGAGGACTATCAGACAAAATAGGCAAGAAAAAAGTATTACAGATTGCACTTGTTTTCTCTTCAATTTCTATCTTGATTATGACTGCATATCCCAACTTATACGCATTATTCTTTGCAAGAATTTTTGTTGGTGTTTCAGTTGCTTTATCAATCGCAACGGGAAGCAGCTTTTTGTCTGAATTGTTTGTAATAAATAAGGAAACAAACTCTTCAAATTTAGTAGCCTTATCGACAACTTTAGGTTTTGGAGGTGGAGCCTTGATGACAAGTATCTATTTGATTTACTATACTTCGCTAGTTCCTTTAACCTATTGGATTATCCTTATTGCGTCAATCCTTTGGCTATTTATATCTTTTTTGTTAGCTGAAACCAAATTTGATAAGAGTAAGAAAACTATAAGGCTTCCTTTATTCCCAAAAGGGTCATTTAAATATAATGTTTCAATAGCCTTATTTTGGGCAGTTACAGGAATTGTAATTTCAATTATTCCTTCACAACTTGCTAAGTTTAATTTAGGTAATTGGAGCGGTCTATCATTGTTTCTAATAAATGGAACTGGAGCATTGTTTTTGCCTATTGCGAAAAAATTGACGGCAAAAAAATCAATGATAATATCATACATTTTACTTCCAATTGGTTTTGCGATGTTAACTTTCGGTAGTATATATGGTCAAATATTGCTCATTTTAGTGGGTTGTTCAATAGTTGGAGCAATATCGTATGGTTTTGGCTATTTTGGTAGTCTATCTGGAATTTCAACATTAAATCCAGTTCAACAATCAAGAGTTGTATCGGGATATTTATTGTTTGCTTATTTGGGTTTTGGAATACCGAGCATAATAATTGGTTTATCTTCTGAAATATATGGAATTGAAAATTCATTAATAACATATTTCTTAATAACCTCAGTGATAATTTTATTTTTATTAACAAATATCACGAAATTAAAGACTACAGCTAATCGAGTAGACGGGTGACGACTTAAAGTTGCCACTGCGCCTCTCATACCACGTACGTACGGGTGTTCCGTCCTGAATAAAGGCTACATCATGTAGCCTTTTAGGAAAAACCCCTTACGAAATACTGATTTATAAACTTAAAAATTAGAATAAAGGTTCACTTTTAGTTAACGTAGCACATTTTACAACTTTTTGTAGTTAAAAATCTTATTTTGACAATATTTTACTGGTTTATCTAGTTACCAAGGTGCTTTCATAACTTGCTCTATTCAATTATAAAAAGCAAATAAAATTCCTTAACTATTTTTAAAAATATCTAAAAATCAACAAATTATACATGTAAGTACAGGACAGATATATTAGAAATTAAAAATAGATTTGTTTACACCCTTATATATGTATCATTTACATCTATAAAAAACAACCAAACTTTAAACTAAAAAAACAACCAACTAAACTAAATTATGAAAACGACGCTTACCATTAAAAACACCCTGTTAATTTATCAATTCACGGTTAAAAAATTATTTGAGAAAAGATTACTTATGAGCCTGTCTTTAATTGGCATCATGACGCTTTGCAGTTTCTCTCTTTACGGGCAGCGTTACATGGAAAACCTCGACAGAGGGTTAATTGCCATGCGAACCGGCACTAGTTCAGTACTAATAAGTTGGCGAATTCCCGGTGACGAATACGCCCAGAATACGACCTATAACCTATACCGTGGGTCAACACTAATCGCTTCCAATCTTAGCGTTTCAAATTATGTTGATGCAACCAGTACTGATGATTCTTACAGTGTAGCTGCTGTTATTGGCGGAACAGAACAAACGCTTTCCGCTGCTACAGGCATTAGGGGAAGTGGGTATTTCACTATTCCGGTCAGATCGATCAACGGTGGTTACACGACCCATAATCTGAATGATGCCTCTGTTGGCGATCTAGATGGTGACGGGGAATACGAAATTGTTATTAAAAGACTTGCAAATGATGAAAGTCCTGAATCGACCAATTACCACTATCTTGAAGCTTATGAACTTGATGGTACCTTTATGTGGGCCATTAATCTGGGACCTAATTTAATACACAATGTAGAAGTAAACTTTTTGGTGTACGATTTAGACAACGACGGAAAGGCCGAAATTGCTACCAGAACTTCAGATGGTATGATCGACGGTTTAGGAAATAATATCGGCGACAGAAATGGAGACGGACAAACCAATTATCGTTCTACGGCGGCACAGAATGGTCCTTTTTGGTTCAGAACCGAAGGTCCCGATTACATATCAATATTTGATGGACAAACGGGAGCAGAAGTTGCATGGAATTGGTATATCGATCGTGAACCAATAGCACAATGGGGGCTGCCGGGCCAAAACCTTGCTCAACTTGCTCACAGGGCTACCAAATGCATGTGGACAGTTGCCTATACCGATGGCGAAAATCCAAGCTTTGTAATCGGCAGAGGAATTTATGAACGCATAAAACTTGAGGCATGGCATTTTAGAAATGGCACTTTAACAAAAGAGTGGGCTTGGGATAGCAATAATGTAGGTACTGCTTTTAACGGACAAGGAAACCACAATCTTGCTGCCGGTGATGTTGATGGTGACGGTAGAGACGAGATAACTTATGGAGGCATGGCGGTTGATGAATATGGTAATGGTCTTTATTCCACCAGTTTTGGTCATGGCGATGCTGCTCATTTAGCTGATATTAACCCTGATATTGCCGGTTTGGAATATTTTAGCAGTCAAGAGCATGCTAATGGTACAACAATCCCGGGTATATCATTAAGAAATGCTGAGAGTGGTACCATACATTGGGCAAATTGGTCAAGTGGTGATATTGGAAGATGTATGGCTGCCGATGTAGATCCAAACTACAAAGGCATGGAAATATGGGGTTCTGATGGTTCTGGTCTTCGTAGCTGTACAGGCCAACTTATATCAACTTCAGTACCAACTACTGCTGGTAACGGAGCTACTTACAATTTTGGTGTTTGGTGGGACGGCGACGTTCAACGTGAATTACTCGACAGAACGGTCATAACGAAATGGAATGGAACCGGGACCGACAGGGTGGCCACATTATATAATATGGCTTCAATTGCCGCCAATAATGGAAGTAAATCGAATCCTTGCCTTATGGCCGATATTTTGGGTGACTGGAGGGAAGAAGTTATATACCGACGTGATGATAACAGTGGTTTGATTGTTTTTGTTAGTCCTTACAGTACGACTCAAAGAATGTACACTTTAATGCATGACCCTAACTACAGGACTGCTATTGCATGGCAGAACAATTCGTATAACCAGCCTCCGAATCTTGGGTTTTATTTTGGAGGTGGAATGAATACGCCACCATCTCCTAATATCAAATTGGTAAATACTGCCAGCGTTACCAATTATTATCAAATACAAAACCGGGGAACAGGTTTAGTAGTAGATGGATATGGTAAAACGGTCAATGGTGATGATTGTAATCAATATGCCAACTCTACGAAACACAACAATTCATATTGGGAAATGGTAGATGTTGGTAATGGCTATGTTCAGTTTGTAAACCGTGGAACAGGGATGATCCTTGATGGTATGGGACGTACTGCCAATGGGTCTAATTGTGGTCAGTGGGCCAATACAACTAGTAATAATTCACAGTGGTCCGTACAACAATATAGCGGCGATTATTACAGAATTCAAAACCGTGCTACAGGATTGTTTTTAGATGGAATGGGAAGAACTGCTAATGGTTCTGTTGTCGGGCAATATGCAAACACTACTCATGTAAACGCACAGTGGCTTTTAGTGGGTGACCCAACTAATAATGCTAGTAAAGCAGTTTCATCTAAAAAGACACTTGGTTTAACTGCTAATAATGTCATAGCTGAAGTGAAAATATATCCTGTGCCATTTAAAAATGAGTTTTATATCGATTTGACTAAGGCAGGAAAGGTCAAACAAATTGAGGTATTCAATATGCTTGGACAGCAAGTCCGTTTAATAAACGCAAACGAAATTATAAACCAAACCACAAAAGTGACTCTTAACGAGGGTGTTGGGATGTTTGTAATTCGAATAATTACAGAGAATGGTGTTATAAATAAAACCATTGTCAAAGAATAAGCCATAATGAATATTGAAATCTATAAACAATACCAATTAGATATGAGCAATCTTACATCGGGAGTCTATTTACTTACTGTAAAAACTTCTGAATCACAAATAACCAAAAAGATGATTAAGTTATAAAATAATAGGATACTGATTAATCTAAAAGGGTAGAATCTGAATAGATTCTACCCTTTTTTTGATTAAAAATAGTATTAATTAATTTAGGTTTATTTTTTACACTTAAAACTAAACTAAAATGTTGAAAAATCACCTATTTGTAGTAATTATGGTCTTAGTGCCTTTTTCAAAGTTAATAGCACAGTTTCCTTTACAGATTTTTACTGAAGAAAATTATGGGGGTAGCAGAGGCTAATAATTTTCGTGTAGATTATATACCTATACATTCATATTGGTCAAGAGATCAGCAAGATTGGTCTTGGAGTTTAGATCAACTTTAAAAAGTATACTGGGCTCCTGCCTACTTTTATTAAAGGATAATATTTAGACAGATAATAGGGATTGTTTTCTTGAACATACCAGTTTTGGGAGTAGAATGAATTCTTAAATTAGATTCTTTCAGTCCTAATTGGAATACCAGCAAAAAACCTCAGAATTTCTTTTTTTTCGCCATCTATAAATAAATGAAGTACATTCGATTGCTTGTCGAAAGAAGAGAATAGAAGTGTGTTTTTTATTTTGATAACCCCTTTGTTTTCATGTAGTTCTCCTTTTAGTGTGACTTGACAAACGTTTTCTTCGGTTTTGTTTACAGATGTTAACTTTAACCATGCCGTAGTTTGATTTAACTCAATTACAACGTTATTTAAGATATAATCTTCTATGGTTTGAAGCATTTCATTACTTGGGGTTTGGTAATTAAATGGAGCCTGTGGATACATATTAATAAGTTCGCTTTCAAAATCATCAATAAAAAAGTTAATGGTAAGGGAGCAAGAGTTGTTTTTACGGTCTATATTTAGTTTGCCAGTAGTCATTTTGATAGTATGCCCCCAAACATTGAATGGTCCATAAACAACGAGTAATATTATAATAAAACGTTTCAAATCGAATTAAGTTAAGTGTTCAATAATCATTGTTAATGCAATGCCGCCTCCAGCCCCTGAAATCACCAAATTCCATTCCCGATGTTTTATGGCTAACGATTTAATTAATATAAAATTTAAAAGTAAAAAGGACCCTACAATAATTAATTGTCCAAGTTCAATACCTAGATTAAATGAAAATAACGGAAATATTATAGATTCATCATCAATACCCATCATCATGGAACGGAAAAAATTAGAGAATCCCATGCCGTGAATAAATCCAAAAAACAGCGCTAAAAAATAGTTTAATTGTATGCGTTTATTGTTATCGGATTTTTTTGCAATATTATAAATTGCAGTTAGTAAAATAGTAATAGGAATTAATGTTTCAACCAATTGTTGATTAACCGAAATAATTTTTAAACCAGAAAGCGCTAAAGTAATACTATGCCCAATCGTAAAGGCTGTTATTAAGATCAAAATTTGTTTCCATTGCTTTACTTTATACACAGCACAAAGTGTAATTATAAAAGCCATGTGGTCGACTCCCGCTAAATCTGTAATATGATTGATCCCTTGATTTAAATAAAATAGAAACTCATCCATTCAGTTACGAATATTTTGGTTATTTTGCGTAACAAATTACTCTTTTTTGCTTCAAAAAAAAACTGAAAATCAATTAAAAATATTAATGACTTCAACTAAAATAAAGAAGACTGTTCTATTTGTCTTTTTCCTGCTTATCGGAATTAAAAATGCGTTTGCTCATCGCGAGAAAGTTTATTACTTATATGGACAGATAGGGGATGAGGAAGTTGCTATACAAATAGACGAATACGATTCAAATTGTACTGCAACATACATGACTTTAAATGACAAATACGATCATGTTTTAGAAGGAAAAATTTTGGAAAACGGTGAATTTCATCTGATTTCGAGATATTGGGATGCAGATAAAAAAGAAAATATTATAAATGATAATATAACTTTAATTGAAAAAGAAAATGATCAATGGGTAGGAATCTGGAAATACAAAAGAGGTAAAGAGGTACATTTTATACTAAAACCCATTAGTATTGATGCCTTAAATCATCCTTTTATCGAAGTGGTAAAAAAATATGAAGTGTCACCATATAAAGCCTATCGAACTCAGAACATTTCGTTTAAAAAAGGAAAAAAACAGAAGATTTCCAATGGTACTCGCATAGAAAACCATACAGACCCAGAATCTGGAATATCTTTCTTTAGAGTTCTGGCCGACCGGAAAAATAATATTAATCCGGAACAAGTGAATAAAAGGTTGTTAGCAAATCATATAGAAATGATAAATGCTAAATATTCATGCGTGTTTACAAAAAATAAAGGAAATTATACCTGCGATTATGAGGTGAATTTTTTAAATGAAAAGCTTATTAGCTATACTTCTGTTATTAAGAAGTCATGTTTTACCAGTAGTATTAAAAGTTATTCAACGTACCATAATTATAACTTAATAGATGGAGAAGAACCTATATTAGATGATTTATTTTGGTTTGATGGTAAACCTAAACCAGAATTGAAAGTTGGAGATTTTAATTGGATGAAATATAGATATAATGTATTTGGTCCCAAGGTTTTAGAGATTTTAACAGCACTCTATCCGCAAAGAATAAAAGCATCAGAATCGTCGTCTTGTAATTATAATGCTGTAAAAATGTGGCAGTTTCCTATATGGCATCTTACTTTTAAGGGGGTTTTCTTAAGAAATAAGTCCTTTGATGAAGAAAAATGTGGTGAAATTTCATGGTCGGTTATACCTTTTGAAGTTTTAAAGGATTATATCTCTAAAGAATATAAGTTGATTGATTAGTTTTATCATGAAAATAAAATCCACCGCCATCACTACTAAATACACAAGGGATATCTAAAGTATTGGCATAGCCTAAAGCCTACTTGCGAAAAACCAGCTCTAAGAAATCTGTGACTTCATAACAATATAAAAGAAAAGTAAGCATATATAGAAACTGCATTTTACAATAAGGTGTCGTTTTTTTATTTAAATACTTTATTAAAAAGTAATATATTGTATACATAAACGATATAACTACAATGGTATAGCTGTTTATTGTGGTTATACAAGTGTTGTGTGTCATACTGAAAAAACCGAATGGAATTAATAGTTATTTTCTTAATTGTAATTATTCTCGGAATTGGAATCCCAATAGGAATTTCATATCTAATTTACATATGGATTAAGAAAAGAGGATTTAATAAAAAGTGGAGAATTATAGCTTTAACACCAATTTTACTTGTTGGATATTTTATTTATGGAGCAATATACCCTTCATCGGATTTTTACAAAACTGATTTTAAAGAAGTTACCAAAATGGAATTCCCAGAAAGCGGAATTATAAAATACAAAACAGCTTCATTTCCTGACCACTTTGGAGATTACACATCTTCATTTTTAGTTGAGTTTGACCAAATGGATTTAGAAAAATTAGAAAGAGAACTAAAAACAAATGGATTTGAAGAAAAAGAGAATAAAATGCACTCAAACGAACTTGAACATATTGAACGAAAAAAGGGAAGAAAGAACTACTCAAAACAATATATTATTGATACAATTGCGAGCAAACACTATTCTGTTGGATTTTTAGATGACAATAAATCTGTTATAATCACAAGGGTAAGTTGGTGAAAAAGTACGAACACATAACAATGTATAATCGCAATTACAGCGGATTCGACTACGTCCAAATCCACTCGGAATTGCTAAAGTCAGTGCCAAACCGAAAATAAACGTATATAAACCCGTAGCTGACGGTTATACGAGACAGACTGCCGTTGTAAACAATTTATGAGAATGGAAAAAATCATTATAATTTTAGTTGTGATTTTGACATTTAGTTGCCAAAACAGAAAAAAGATTCCGAAATTTTTAGGGAACGCTACACTTTGGGTATTATTTTTCACGATGCGTTAAGTTAGAATGATACAGCATAGCAAAATTTCAGATGCCGATTTACGGAGTGAAATCAAACAGTATAAAATTAGTTTTGGTGGTAATAATAAATTGAAAATTTACGGAACTTTGTCTTGTACATCGGGCAAGAAAATGAAACGAGAAAACAGGGTTTTCTTTCTGACGGAAAAAGAAGCCATCACAAACAGTTTCCGTCCTTGCGGACATTGTATGAAACAAAAATATCAGAAATGGAAACATGAAACTATTTGATGACATCATAGACAAAGCAAAAAACTGGTTGCCACAAGACGGAACGGTCAATTATTATGGAAAACTTTTGACGACAGAACAAGCAGACTTTTATCTGAACAAACTATTAGAAACTATTGAATGGCGAAATGACGAAGCGATTATCTTCGGAAAGAAAATCATCACCAAACGCAAAGTAGCGTGGTATGGCGAAAAACCTTTTGGATACACGTATTCCAATACAACAAAATATGCCTTGTCGTGGACAAAGGAATTATTGGATTTGAAAACATTGATAGAAAAAGAAACTGGCGAAACGTTTAATTCCTGTTTGCTCAATTTGTATCACAACGGAGAAGAAGGAATGGCGTGGCACAGTGACGGAGAAACAGACTTGAAAAAAGACGGAGCAATCAGCTCACTAAGTTTCGGGGCAGAACGGAAATTTGCTTTCAAACACAAACAGACCAAAGAAAAAGTAGAATTGATTTTAGAACACGGAAGCCTTTTAGTAATGAAAGACATAACTCAAACACATTGGTTACACAGACTGCCACCAACTAAAAAAGTGAGGACACCGAGAGTAAACTTGACATTCAGGACAATTATTCACTAAACTGATCGAAAGACAAAAGAGCTGCTGCCAGGCTCTACATTCTATGACTTCATAGCAACATAAAAGAAAAAGAAAGCATATACAAGAAGCTACACTTTATGATACGCTTTTTTTATTTAATACCTTATTAAAAAGTAATATATTGTATACATAAACGATATAACTACAATGGTATAGCTATTTATTGTAGTTATACAAGTGTTATGTGTTATTTTGTTAATTCACACAAATATTTAAACTTAATAAACATGAAAAGAAATCTAATTGTATTAATAATTCTTGGTATTCTTCTTGGACAATGCAATACAGAAAAATTACGTATAGAGGAAGGATATAAGGAAGTAAATGGTGTAAAGCACTATTATAAGATAATTGGTGAGGGAGAACCATTCATAATACTTCATGGAGGCCCAGGAATGTATCATGATGAATTATATCCGTTCTTTCTTGATTTTGCCAGAGAAAATAAAATTATTTTTTATGACCAGCGCGGGAACGGTAAATCCTTATTAGAAAAGATAGACAGTACAACTTTTAATGTTGAGTTACTGGTAGATGATTTAGAAGAATTACGAAAAGTATTTGGCATTGAGAATTTAAATATAATTGGCCATTCATGGGGTGGATTATTGGCAATGTATTATGGTGTTGAATATCCTGAAAACATTAAGCGACTGATACTTGTGGATGCAGCACCGGTAAACACAGAATTGCTAATTGCATGTTATAAAAAGCAGATTTCAATGTTCAAACCAGAAGAATGGGAATATGTACAAAAGCTATGGGAAAGTAAGGAATATCTTGAAGGTGATCCCGAAATTCATAATGAAGCAATGAGAATATCTGAAGGAACCGTATTTTCAAATAAAAGTGTCATAGATGATTATATGAAAGTTGCGGCTTTTGATGAAGTGACTGCCAAAAATGCAGTTGCACTCAATGACTTGGCAACACAAATTAAACTAAATATTCATGTACAGGATAAGCTTTCGAATATTAAATGTCCCACATTAATAATAAATGGCAAAGATGATTTTATTGTTGAAGAAGCGGTTCAACTGGCAAATACATTGATAGTAAATTCAGAAGTTGTGTATATAGAAAATGCAGGACATTATCCTTATATCGAAAATAAGAAGGCTTTTTTCGAAGAACTAAATAAGTTTATAGAAAGAACAACACATAACAATGTATATACAAAATAGGCGAAATAATAGTAAATTCAACGGTTGTAGACCGCTTCAACTTTCTTGTAATTTGAAAATAAAGTACAACGCAATCGCCTACTTTGCATGTATTGAACGTTGTAACAAATTTTTTAAAAATAGATTTGATCTAGAATTTCAAAACAGATTCGGATTATAGTAAAGGTATAATTCATGATTTCGTGCTTGACTTAATAAAATTTACTAAATTTGAATTATTGCAAGGGTTTAATATTTATGTTTGATTCCTATAAACACTTTTTAGAAACTCCGGGTTATAACAAAATAATTGGAGATGATTATTTAATAGTAGAGTTTAAATGCCCTATTAAAGAGGAACTTTTTACGGCATGGTCAGAATGTCATAGTGTTGTATATGTGTTAAGTGGTAAAAAAAAATGGATTACTCCGGCGGCTGAATATCTAGTAAAAGAAAATCAATCAATATTTGTAAGAAAGGGAGCTTTTAAAAACCAACAGTATTTTGAAGAAGGTTTTTGTGTATTGATGTTTTTTATGAAAGATGATTTTATTAAAAGATGTGTGGAAGAAGATATCTCTAAAGAAACCTTAGCTCTAAAAAAAATTAATCATCCAGATTTTATTTATAGAATTAATATTTCTGAAAGTTTAAATGCATTATATAATTCTTTTTTTTCATATTTAAAAAAAGACGAAAAAATTCCGCAAAAAATTCTAGAATTAAAATTCAGAGAAATGCTTTTAAATATCTGCACAGATCGTACTAATTCAGATATTAAAAACGTGTTTTATACATTATCTCAAAATGTAAATAATACTATCGAGAAAATAATGGAAGAACAGTATATGTATAATTTAAAAGTTGATGAATTTGCTAGATTATGTGGCAAAAGTATATCTTCGTTTAAAAGAGAATTTGAAAAGGTATACAAAACTTCTCCAGGAAAATGGTTACTAGCCAAACGCTTACATTTGTCTCGTAACCTGATTCTAAATACAGACTTTACAATTCAACAAATATGTTACGATTGTGGATTCGAAAGTGATTCGCATTTTATTAGGTCTTTTAAAAATGAATTTAAAATGACTCCTAACCAATGGAGAAGTTCAAAAAAAAACCAAAAGCTATTAAATTAAAGGAGATCATAAATTATCCCTTATTAATAATCTTTCTTTTAATTATTCATTACCTGTACTTTTCTTAAGATTTTCCCTTGTTTTCACCTTTTAAGTTTACAAATATAGTATGGATAAACATTGTAGTTCCACTAAATAATGCTCCAGAAAACAAATATGTAAAAAATACATTCAAAAAGGAAGGTAACATTTCATTTTCAATTTTCACGGGACTTTCAATAACAAATGAAACAAATATTCCAATCCAAAAAGGAAGGCATTGCATACAGCTAGTTAAGTAGCTCCAAAAGTTTGGGCTATACTTCTCTGTAAAATCTCGTAACGGTTCAAATATTTTACTTATAGTTACGATTGCAGATATTCCGTAAACGATTAATACTATAATTAGTAATTCCATGAAAATATTATTCTAATAATTAACTTATTTTACAATGCAAGCCTTCAAGAATATTTTGCTCATTAAATGAAAACTTGCATTGCTTTTTTCTAGTCATAAAACGAGAATTGATTAATCAACTTTCCTCACTTTTTTTTAATTTCTTCCACGCCGAATGACCTCCTTCTAAATTAAACACATTTTTTATTCCTTTCTCTTGTGCTTTTAGAGCTGCCATATAAGACATGACTCCTCCAGTGCAACAAAACAAAAATGGTCCTTCATTATTAAAAATGGTATTATATGATTCATAATGTTTATCAATCGTATCAAAGGGAATATTAATTGCTCCAGGAATACTCCCTTGATCTTCAATTCCTTTAGGATTCCTTACGTCAATAATTGTATAACTGTTTTCAGATATAATAGCATCTAAACAATCAACAGTTATTTGCTCTATAACTTCTCTATGCTTTTTTTCTTGTGCGATCATAATTAAGATTTTAAATTAAAGAGATATTACTTCTGCTCCTTCTAAAATTAATTGATGTAAGGCTCCGGAGCCAATCATTTCAACTTCATCAATTAAGTTTTCAACTGAATAACCTCTGACTTCTGCACATGGTGGACAAACCATAATTCTACATTTATTATTTACAACGGCATCAATCATCGTTTTCATTGTTGGGTCTTTAGGATTTAAATGGACATTATCTGCTGCTCCTTTTCTAACCCAATCTACTCCAGAGCTTACTAAAAAAATACTTACCTCTAATCCGGATTTGATTCCTCCATTTGCGATACTCCAAGCTACAGATGCTCTTTCATCATCTAATCCATAACTTATTAATACTACTACTTTCTTTTTTGCACTCATGATTAATTTATTTAAATGATTAATAATTATTTTGATACCACAAATGTATGAGTGATTGAAAAGTTCAAATTGACTAAGAAGTTCAAAAAATAGACTTGAAGGTCCAATAGTAGAAAAAGGTAAAAAAACCTTTATAATTTTAGAAATATAAGGGAAATTATATGACAAAAATGACCCTGCCTTTCAGTTGATGATGATATATTGAAATGGCTATATACTGGATACAACACAGCATCCTATGAAAAGCATTGTAAGCTTCCCAAAAACCGAACTGTTCAAAAGTGTAAAACAATACTTAATTTAAAACAGTAATCATATAAAAAAACAATCCCCCAATTTTATATTCAAACAAAATCAGTTTCTACCTTCCAGAAAAATTATGGTGTTGCATTGCCGTAAAATAATCCCTAAATATTCTATTTAAAACGTGCTGCTTGTTACAAGCCTTCATACCCAAAAGGGGATAGATGTTTAAAATAGCCTTAGAAATTTTTTTAACCGAAGCCAAAGCAGTAGTGTGTATGGTTTCAATATAAAGTTCAGTTATTACTGTTTCTGTAGTGGTAAGTAATTCAATCTGTTCGGCAAATTTATAAAGTTGTTGGTTGGTTTTAAGTAGTATAGAATAAAACGGTTTTAATATTTCGTGCTCTAAAATTGTGGCAGCTTCTTCCAAATAATGTTCTGCCATGCCTAAATAATTCACCCAAAGTGTGAGGTCGGCAAACACCGAAAAGGGAATTTTAAAAATAGGCTGCGGTAAATAAAAGGTATTATAAACAAAGGCATATTTAGAGGAAACCACAACAGAGTTGACCTGAAATGAATGGGTCGCCGTTGCCTTTAAGCCCATGGCACCCCAGTTTTCTATAATACTAACCGCTTCTTTTGGAATCACAAAGGAGTATACTAAAGGTTTGCCATCGTCATTCAGTACAAGGTCGCCATTGGCTATAATTTTAGCATTCAATGTAAAATGGGTGAGGTAAGGGGCACCCGTGGCATAATGCCATTCCCCGGAAATACTGTAAGTATCGCCTTGTTGTTCTGCCGTTCCAAAAATACCGCCACTACCTCCAAAACACACCCTTTTGTTTGGTGATAAAAAAATCTCGGAGCTGGCTTCGGGTTGTAAGTTGCCAATAAAATAGTTGGCACCACTACAAAGTGTTACCGTCCAACCCAAACTGCCATCTGTTTTTGCTAGGCCTTGAAGTTTTTGCAAGCCTTCGGTAAGCGATAATTCCAATCCGTTATAAGCTTTAGGAACCCAAATGTTCCAAACGATTGTTTTTGGCAATCCATTCCAGCACTTCAGATGAAAAGGCGGGAGCTTCTAATAGACGAGACTGTTTTATATTGTTTTCTTGATTCATTTAAAAACTACGTCATCGCATTCGCTAGTTAAAAAACTTTAACAAAGATCTCAGTGTGACAAACTTAATTACATTCTTACTTTATAGTTCCCCTGTCAGACTGAGCTTGTCGAAGTCCAGTTCTTAGCACTTCTACACATAACTTCTTTTACATACAGCTTCGACAGGCTCAGCTTGACAACATGTTCCCTAATAGGCTTCTTTGTCGGTTTGAACATCCTAAGACTTCTTCTATAAGCACTTCGACAGGCTCAGTGTGACAAACTTATTTACTCTCTTACTTAGTTCCCCTGTCAGACTGAGCTTGTCGAAGTCCAGTTCTTAGCATTCTAAGACTCCTTCTATAAGCACTTCGACAGGCTACCATTGATGTATTTTATAAATATCTGTTTTACAGATAATTAAATTTTAAAAAAAACTACGTCATCGCATTCGCTAGTTAAAAACTTTAACAAAGGTCTCAGACTGACACTTGAGTACTAAATTAAATTTTCTTAATTTCACCCACCGGATTTAATTCAATATTTCCAAACCAATACATCGGCGGTTTTCATGGCTTTTGTTCCAATTAAAATAGTAGCGTTTGCTGGAAGTTCCATGTTGTAAACTTTATCGGAATAATTAACAGCAATACCAAAACCATCGCGGTATTCAATCATAATGCCTTCAGGATAGTTTTCAATAGGAATGTGTTGTTGTTGGTATAATTGTGTTAATACTTGTTTCTCAAGATCGCCATTTTTTGAATCCGCACCAATATAGGTTACAGTGCCTTTTCCTAATTTGCGAGATACCACAGCAGGCGTGCCTGCATAAAAAACGTTTTGGAAGTTTGCCCAAGTCTCCGTCTCTTTATTGGGTTTTAATAAATCGCCCCAACTTACCCATTCAAATTCTTGATTGTTGAACTTGATTTTACCGGGAGCATGTGGCATTAACAAATCATATGATTCAATTTCTGCACCTATTAATTTCCACATAGGTTCGTAAAATTTGGCTTCCCAAAGATGCCCTTTTCTATTTTGAATTCCCGAGCGGCAACTTAACACCAAATGCCCACCGTTTTTGGCATAGTTGGTAAGCTTGTCAATCATTTGTTGGTCAATCATTTGGTAAGCAGGTGCTATTAAAACCGGATAGTTTGAAAAATTGGTGGTATCACGAACAAAATCCACGGGAGCTCCAAAGGATTTTACGGCTTTGTAATATTTTAGAAAGTGCGCTTCAGTATTCCATTCTTTGGTTTGTTTATTTAAATTGATGCCCATCACATTATCGGCATTGAACAAAATACCTGTTTTACGCTTTAGGTATGATTCTGGTAAGGTTACCTCGGCATTATATTCTTTTCGTAGGGTCTTGATTTCATTGATAAATTGACCGAATTCTTTTCCGCCTGTGGTTTGTGTAACGCCATCGGGCCCCACAATGCCATAGTGGTATTGCTCATAACCATACAGTGGTGCTCGGTAGCGGTAGGTACAGGTAAATTTACTGCCACCAGCAAATACATGCCATAACCACATACGCATAGCACCAGGTAGTGGTTGCGGATTGATACTTCCCCAATTGACTTGTCCGGGTTGTAATTCCATAACGCCGTACATGCCTTTTAAAGGTCTGAAAAAATCGTTGGACATGGAAATACGTGAATACTCGCCAACCCGATAGCCTTGGGAACCAATGCCTAAATCATTACCATAAACCATATAACGTGTGTAACAATCAAAATCCAATGCTTTGCTCATGCCTACGTAACCCACATGGTACATGGGAATATAATTGGAGGTTATCCATTGGTTTTTAGCGGCATATTTGCGAATTTCAAGAGCTTGCTCGTCTAGAAACGACGCAGTTTCATGGTCGGCAAATCGGTAATGATCCAATTGCGAGTGTAAATTCATGCCCCATAGTTTGTGTAGTGGCAAGTTAATTTCATCAAAATGACTGTAAGTGCCACTCCAAAAATTATTTCCCCATGCTTCATTTAAAACATCAATGGTTTTGTATTTGTCTTTTAACCACGCCCGATAACGTTGTAAAGCATCGTCACTATAATCAAGAAAGCGACGTGGTTCGTTGTCTATTTGCCAACCTATAACACGTTTGTCATTACCGTATTTTTTTGCCAGTTCCGCAATCATCTTCATGGAATAGCTACGGTAGTAATTATTTGAAAAGCTTGCGTGCTGGCGGGAACCATGGTCCATTTTAGTGCCATCTTCGTCGGTAGCAAGGATGTCGGGATGTTTACGAACCAACCAAACTGGAGGTGTTGCGGTAGAAGTACACATGATGACTTTTAATTTATACTTGGCAGCAAGTTCTAAAGCAGTATCCAGCCATTTAAAATCGTATCTCCCTTCTTCGGGTTCTAGCTGTGCCCAGGCAAATTCACCAAAGTGGGTAAATTCATAGCCCATTTCAGCAATGTTTTTTAAATCGCGTTCCCATTGGTCAGGATTCCAATGTTCGGGGTAATAGTAAACACCTACGGTTGTTAGGTCTTTGGCTGGGAAAAATTGTTCGAACTGTTGTGCCAAACAGTTTATGCTTAGCAGTATTACAAAAGCAATAAGAAGCGTTTTTGCTGATTTGATTTTAAATGTCATGATGTTCTATTTGTTTTTTTTTCATTTATTAATGAGGTTGAATTTTTTATTAGTTGTTTTCAATATCGCTAATATGATGTTCTAAGGCTTTTACCGAAATTTGAATTTCCATAATTAATAATGCCAATGATATGATTAATAAAATAAGAGCAGCACCAAACACCCAAATGGCCAGTGTTTGCTGTTGTATATAAATTAAAAACATGGTAAGAACACATAACAATAAACTTGAAATCCCAAAAATTTGCATAGAACGTGTTAAGTACAGGCGTTGCTTAATATTTTTTATTTGAGCAATTAAAACCTTGTCTTTGTTCTTTTTATACTTGCTATGCAAATCCCTAATAACCGCTGCGTAAGCTAAAAACCTATTGGTATAAGCAAGCATTATTAATGATATTGCCGAAAACAGAACAGCAGGTGTGGTAAGCGTTAAATCTCCCATTTTATAAGAATTTAACCAAATTTAGAAACTTTAAAGTTTTTATGGGTATATTTTGCTTCAAATTATTTTTTACTTTAGGAGCATGCAAGAAGATTTTATACACTATATCTGGAAACATAAAAAAATGGATCTAAATAAATTGAAAACGACCCAAGGAGAAGCTGTTTTAGTAACTTCGGTGGGACAACATAATTTTAATTCAGGACCTGATTTTTTTAATGCGCAACTTAAAATAGGAAATCAGCTTTGGGCGGGTAATGTGGAAATCCATATCAGAGCATCCGATTGGTTTTTACACAACCACGAACAGGACAAAGCCTATGATAATGTTATTTTGCATGTGGTTTGGGAACATGATACCGATGTGTTTAGAAGTGATAATACAGCCATTCCAACGTTGCAACTACAAGATTTTACGAGTAAGGATGTTTTAAATAATTACGAAAAACTCTTTTCAAAAAACGGTAAATGGATTAATTGTGAGAACGATTTTGCATCGGTTGATGATTTTGTTTTAAGCAATTGGTTGGAACGTTTGTACTTTGAAAGATTGGAACGTAAGTCAGGAACGATTCAAAATCTTTTAAAAGAAACAAAAAACGATTGGGAAGCCGTGTTTTTTATAATGTTGGCTAAAAATTTCGGACTCAAAGTAAACGGTGAATCGTTTTATAGTATAGCTAAGTCCATCGATTTTTCCATAGTACGGAAATCACAAGCAAATCAACAAGCCTTAGAAGCTTTGTTGTTTGGTCAGGCCGGTCTGTTAGAGCAAGATTTTGAAAATGCCTATTATTTAGAATTGGTTGAAGCATATCAATTTTTAAAGCACAAGTTTAGGTTAGAAAACAATGCGGTATTGCCCTTGCAGTTTTTTAGATTGCGCCCACCAAATTTCCCAACGATAAGACTCTCGCAATTGGCAAGTTTATATCATGAACATAAAACCCTGTTTTCAAATGTTATTGAAGCTGAAAATTTAGAGGACTTTTACAAGTTGTTTAAAGTGTCGGCTGCATCGTTTTGGAATTCACATTACACGTTTCAAAAAACATCTAAAACGTCATCAAAAAAACTAACCAAATCGTTTATAGATTTATTACTAATCAATACCGTGTTGCCTATTAAATTTTGTTACGCAAAAGAAAAAGGGCAGGAGGTAGATTCGATAATTTTGAAAATTGCTTCAGATATTGCTTCAGAAAAAAACAGTATTGTAGATGCTTTTAATAATTTAGAGAAAGTTTCAAGCGCATCGTTACAATCCCAGGCACTCATTCAACTTAAAAATGAATATTGTGATAAAAACAAATGTTTGCAATGCGCCATTGGTAATTCACTCATAAACCCATAAAGAAATAAACCTATAAACTTTTAAACTAATAAACTTAATGCTAAATTGCAGCATGAACGGAATATATAAACCATTATTGTTTTTTCAGAAACATGGCTATTATGTGTGCCAACGTATTGCAGAGCGTTTAGGCATTAGGGCAAAAGTTGTGCGAACATCATTTATGTATTTAACCTTTGTAACGCTTGGATTTGGTTTTGCTTTGTACTTGTTTTTGGCATTTTGGATGCGTATTAAAGATTTGGTTTATACCAAACGATCTTCTGTTTTCGATTTATAATGAACTCGTTTAAGCTTTTCTGATTGAAGTGAAAATTAGTCATTTTGTGCTCGGTTGAAAGCTTTTTTGAGTTGCATAGCAGAGCTACGGAAGAATAAAAAGAGGAAAAGCGAGTACAAAATGACAATTTTTTAGCCAATTATGTAAAGTTTAAATAAGTTCAACTTATGAATCCACTTATTAAGTTTTTTAGAACCAAAATTTACACCGCTTTTTTTTTACTGGCTGTTATATTGTTAATTGGTATTTTAGGGTATAAGTTTATTTCAGATTATTCATGGGTTGATGCCATTTACATGACGGTGATTACATTAACAACCGTTGGTTTTGGCGAGGTAGTACCGTTAGATTACAATTCTAAAATTTTCACCATATTTTTAATATTAGCCAGTGTTGTAATAATGGGTTATGCACTTTCTATAATTACTGAATATATTTTAAGTAAAAATAATCTTGAAGAATTAAAATATAAAAAGATGCAAAAAGAGATTAATAGTTTAAAAAACCATGTGGTTATTTGTGGTTATGGTAGAAATGGTAAACAAGCAGCAATAAAACTGTTAACGCATAAAAAATCGTTTGTTGTAATTGAAAAGAATAGAGATATGGAAGAACGTTTAAGATTAGACAATGTTCCATACATCATAGGAAATGCTAACGAAGACGACGTGCTTATGCAAGCTGGAGTAGATCGTGCTTCTAACTTTATTTCGGCGCTACCTAATGATGCTGATAATTTGTTTGTAGTACTTTCAACAAGACAAATCAATAAAAACATCAATATTATTAGCCGAGCATCTAATGAATCGTCTTATGATAAATTAAAATTTGCAGGTGCCAACAACGTTATTTTACCCGATAAAATTGGCGGGGATCACATGGCGTCTTTAGTGGTTGTGCCAGGCTTAATGGAGTTTTTGGACAACCTTTCTATTGTTGGTAAATCAAGCATCAATGTAGAAGAAGTAGCTGTAGAAAAACTATTCAGTAGACAAAAAGTAAAAACCATTAAAGATTTAGATCTTCGTAAAAAAACAGGTTGTACTATAATAGGCTATAAAGACGAAAACGGCGAATACATAGTAAATCCGGAAGCAGAGTTAGAATTGGCTACAAATTCCAAAATCATTGTTTTAGGAAGGCCAGAACAAATAAAAGCATTAAACTCAGCATACAATATTGAGTAGGGAATTTACTATTTTAACATCCGATGTTTTAAAAAATCATTTTTTTTTAGCATCTTGCCGACTTTTACTGAGAATCTTTTAAAAAAAACAACTAAATCCAATCATTCTTATGAAGAAATACCTTCTTTCAATTTTCACTTTATTATTACCATTTTTAACAATCGCACAAGAAGCAACCGAAAAAGGGCTCGATGAAAAAGTAAATGATGCCTTCATGCCTTTTGCAAATTGGTGGGAAGGTTTTATTTTGACTACGGTACCCATTGGGGAATATCAAATTCCTTTTGTGGTGCTTCTTTTGGTTCTAGGAGCCTCATTTTTTACTATCTACTTCAAATTTCCTAGCATTACTAAATTCTGGACAGCTATAAGTACTGTGAGGGGTAAGTATGTTGATATTGAAAAACATGGCGTTGATAAACTTTATACCAATGATGAAGCATTGGCGGTTGAAGATATCCCGAATACCATAAGAGATGAAAGTGCTCATGGAGAAGTGTCGCATTTTCAGGCATTGGCAACAGCTGTTTCTGGAACCGTTGGTCTTGGAAATATCGCAGGAGTTGCGGTGGCAATAGGAATGGGTGGACCAGGAGCTACTTTTTGGATGGTCGTTTGTGGGTTATTAGGAATGTCAACCAAATTTGTGGAATGTACCCTTGGAGTAAAATACAGAGATATAGGTAAAGATGGGACTGTGTATGGAGGGCCTATGTATTATTTGTCCAAAGGGATGAAGGAAATCGGCTTTGGTAAATTTGGTAAAGTATTAGGAGTTCTATTTGCTGTTCTTTGTGTAGGAGCGTCGTTTGGTGGCGGTAATGCATTTCAATCGAATCAAGCGGCTGTACAAATAAGCACCTTGTTAAGTTTAGAAGGCGGATCCAATGGTGTTGTTATAGGAATTCTATTGGCTTTTTTGGTTGGTATTGTTATTATAGGAGGTATAAAACGTATAGCTAAAATCACAGAGAAAATCGTGCCTTTTATGGCAGGACTTTATATTTTGGCGGCATTGGTGATCATATTTGCTAATATCAGTGATATTGGGTTGGCATTTTCATTAATTATTAATGGGGCATTTTCACCTATGGCGGGTCTTGGAGGACTTATGGGGGTACTGATTGTAGGATTTCAAAGAGCGGCTTTTTCTAATGAAGCGGGAGCAGGTTCTGCAGCTATAGCCCACTCTGCGGTACGTACAAAATATCCAGCATCCGAAGGGGTTGTGGCACTTTTAGAACCATTTATTGATACCGTTGTCATCTGTACCATGACAGCTTTGGTTATCATTTTCTTTAATATTAATGGGACAGAACCACAAGCCATATTTGATTATACGGCGCAACATGGAAGTAGCGTGATTTTAAAATCAACAGGATTGCCAATTAGTGGTGTCGATTTGACGTCTATGGCATTTGATTCGGTCATTCCCCATTTCTCGTATGTATTAACCATAGCTATTGTATTGTTTGCTTTTTCAACTATGATTTCTTGGTCATATTATGGTTTGCAATCATGGAAATATTTATTCGGAAAAGGTAAAAGAGCAGACATGGTTTATAAAATATTATTCTTATTTTTTGTGATAGTTGGTGCTGCGGCAACTTTAGATGCCGTTATTAAATTCTCTGATGCCATGATTTTGGCATTGGTATTCCCTAATATGGTAGGTTTGTTGTTCTTATTCCCTAAAGTAAAACAAGAAATGAAACGCTATTTGGGCGCTATTTCAATTAAAAAAGAAGCTATTCAAGAAGGTGCAGAGGATATTACCAAGCACATGTAAAGTATTAATTAAGAGTAGTAGTATATGAAATCCCATTTCACGTTTTCTAAAAGTCAGCGAAATGGGATTTTTATTTTAATCCTACTCATCATTATTCTGCAATGCCTTTATATTTATATGGATTTTTCTTCTGAAAAAATTTATGTCAACGAAATCGAACTTTCAAAATTTCAAAAGGAGATAGACTCACTTCGTTTGGCGGAAATAGAAGAGAGAAAACCAAAAACATATCCTTTTAACCCCAATTATATAACGGATTACAAAGGAGCAGCTTTAGGAATGACCAATGAGGAAATTGATAGATTGCTTGCCTTTAGAAAACAAAATCATTGGATTAATTCCGTAAAACAATTCCAGGAAGTCACCAAAGTGTCGGACTCACTTTTAAAGGCAATTTCGCCATATTTTAAATTTCCAGAATGGGTAACGAATCCAATTCCTAGACCAGAATATAAACAAACGTATTCTGATAAGCCAAAAACATTTCAACAAAAACAGGACTTAAACAAAGCAACAGCACAAGAGTTGCAAAAAATAAACGGTATTGGCGAAGTACTTTCCGAGAGGATAATAAAGTTTAGGAATAAATTTCCAGGCGGATTTATTGATAACGTACAGCTACAGGATGTGTATGGGTTAACACCAGAAGCCATTGAACGCATCAATGAAGCATTTATCGTAAAAACCCCAAGACCTATGAAGAAAATAGTGCTGAATAAAGCAACCGTAGACGAGTTGGTTACTATTCAACATATCGATTATAATTTGGCATTTAATATTGTTGAACAACGCCAGTTGCGTGAAGGTTATAAATCCTTCGAAGAATTAAAAAAAGTAAAAGACTTTCCTATAAATAAAATCAATATAATTAAATTATATTTGTCGCTTGATTGAAAAAGAAAGCATAAAAAAGAAGCATAAATGAACAGTATGTACTTCACGGAAGAGCATCATCTTTTTAGAAAAAGCCTTCAAGATTTTTTACAAAAAGAAGTCGTTCCACATATTGAAACTTGGGAACAAACAGGGGTTATTGATAAATTTATTTGGAAAAAGTTTGGCGATATGGGCTTTTTTGGGATTAATTATCCCGAAGCTTATGGCGGTTTAAATCTTGATTTATTTTATACTGTTATCCTTTTAGAAGAGCTACAAAAAATAAATTCAGGTGGTTTTGCAGCAGCTGTTTGGGCACATGCATATTTAGCCATGACGCATCTTAATGCCGAAGGAAGTGAAGCCATTAAACACAAGTATTTAGCGCCAAGTATTACTGGTGATAAAATAGGGTGTTTATGTATTACAGAACCTTTTGGTGGTAGCGATGTGGCAGGAATGCGAACTACGGCTGTTAAAAGCGGTGACCATTATATATTGAATGGTTCCAAAACATTTATTACCAACGGTGTGTATAGCGATTATTTGGTAGTAGCAGCAAAAACCAACCCAGAGTTGGGAAATAAAGGCATTAGTATTTTTGTTATTGACAGAGAATCGGCTGGCGTATCGGCAACCAAATTAAATAAGTTGGGTTGGCGTGCATCCGATACGGGAGAAATAGCTTTTGATAATGTTAAAGTACCAGTTGCTAATTTAATGGGTGAAGAAAATAAAGGCTTCTCTTATATTGTAGAGCACTTTTCTTTAGAACGTTTAATAATGGGAATTAATGCCCATGCCCGCGCAGAATTTGCTTTGGAGTATGCATTGCAATACATGTCCGATCGTATGGCTTTTGGTAAATCCATCGATAAATTTCAGGCTTTAAGACACACTATTGCCGATTTATACACCGACATGGAAATCTGTAAAGAGTTCAACTATTTGGTAACATATAAGCTGAACAAAGGCGAATATGTTGTAAAACACGCCACCATGTCTAAACTTAAGTCAACAAAAATGGCCGATGAGGTTATTTACCAATGTTTACAGTTTTTAGGTGGTTACGGTTATATGGAAGATTACCCAATGGCAAGACTGTTTAGAGACAGTAGGTTAGGACCTATCGGAGGAGGGACATCGGAGATTTTAAGAGAGATCTTGGCTAAAATTATTATCGATAAAAAAGAATATAAGCCAACAAAGTAAAATAATTCAGAATTCAGAATTCAGAATTCAGAATTATTTTTATATTTGCACCCTGAAATTCTAAAAGAGAGGAGGTTAAGACACTATGTTAATAATACCAATTAAAGAAGGAGAAAATATAGATAGAGCGCTAAAGCGTTTTAAAAGAAAGTTTGATAAAACTGGAACTAAACGTCAGTTACAAGCACGTAAACAATTTACAAAGCCATCTGTAGAACGTAGAGCGCAAATACAAAAAGCACAATACATTCAAGGTTTAAGAGATGCAGAAGATATATAATTTCTGTTCTCATATATAAATTAAGATCCCGCTATAGGCGGGATTTTTTTTTGCTTATAATTTGTGAATATAAAGTTGCGTTCTAAAGTTTAAACTTTTAACTTTAGAAAGTCTAAAAGTCTACAAAAAGATGCCTTTCAAATCGTTTACAGATTATCTATTGTTGGAAAAAAACTATTCAGCGCTCACAGTAAAGGCGTATCAAAACGATTTAGACACTTTTTTGGAATTCATTAAACTAGAATACCAAACCGATTCTATTAATCAAGTTAATTATGCTCAAATTCGCACATGGATTGTTTCATTAGTAGAAAGTGGTTTATCTAACCGAAGCATCAACCGAAAAGTTTCAGCATTAAATACCTATTATAAATTTCTACTAAAAACAAGTACCATTCAGGTAAATCCATTAATAAAGCATAAAGCCTTAAAAACAAGTAAAAAAATTCAAATTCCATTTTCGGAAGCTGAAGTGTCAACCGTTTTAGATGATTTTAATTTTGAAAATGACTTTGAAGGGATTCGTAATAAGTTAATCATCGAATTATTTTATTCAACAGGCATAAGAAGAATTGAGTTGGTAGAACTGAAACTGTTAAGTTTTAATTTAGATAACAAAACGTTAAAA
This sequence comes from Mariniflexile sp. HMF6888, assembly GCF_044335535.1. NCBI lineage: Bacteria > Pseudomonadati > Bacteroidota > Flavobacteriia > Flavobacteriales > Flavobacteriaceae > Mariniflexile > Mariniflexile sp. HMF6888. The sequence continues at coordinate 25,642 of NZ_JBIQVZ010000004.1, forward strand.
GTATTAGGAAAAAGAAATAAGGAGCGCATTATTCCGTTATTAGAATCAGTGATAGTGACCTTAAATTTATATTTGAAAGAACGAAGCAGGTTGTCGAGTATTATAGATAGTGATTATTTATTTTTAACCCAAAAAGGAGTTAAAATATATGAAACACTTGTTTACAGAATAATAAATGATTATTTTAGTAATGCATCTAGCAAAGTAAAAAAGAGTCCGCATATTCTAAGACATTCTTTTGCAACTCATTTGCTTAACCAAGGTGCCGATTTAAATGCTGTTAAAGAACTTCTTGGACATTCAAGTTTGGCAGCAACTCAGGTTTATACCCATAATAGTATAGCAGAGTTAAAAAAGGTGCATGTAAATTCGCATCCAAGAAGTAAAAAGTAATATGTAAAATTATTGTCTAACCAAAATTTCATTAGTATGAAAGTAAACATGCAATCAGTTAATTTTAATGCAGATAAAAAATTAATAAATTTTATTCAAAAGCGAATGGATAAATTAGATATTTTTTATGATAAAGTCATTCAATCGGATGTTTTTTTAAAAGTTGAAAACACAAGCGACAAAGAAAATAAAATATTTGAAGCAAGGGTTAGTGTACCAGGTGATAGTTTTGTTGTAAAAAAACAATGTAAAAGCTTTGAAGAAGGCGCAGATATGGCAGCATCATCACTGGAAAGACAATTAAAAAAGAGAAAAGAAAAATTAAGACCACATTTATGATAAAATTTCTTAAAAAATGTTTTGAATAAAAAAATAAATCTATACATTTGCAGTCCGTTAGAAATAGCGGGCTTTTTTTATGCATAAAAAGTATAAAAACGCCGATGTAGCTCAGCTGGCTAGAGCAGCTGATTTGTAATCAGCAGGTCGTGGGTTCGAGTCCCTCCATCGGCTCAAAAAAATAAAAAAAAGCGAAGTTAAAAAGTTCGTTTTTTAAGTTCTTTAAAAAGAGTGAAATAAGTTAATTGGGGAGATACTCAAGCGGCCAACGAGGGCAGACTGTAAATCTGCTGACTAAGTCTTCGCAGGTTCGAATCCTGCTCTCCCCACAAACAATTTTTAATAAGGAGTTGTCAAAAGCTCGCTTTTGCAAAACTGCGTTTAAAAACTGTTTGGATTGGGTCACCAATCCAGGAACACCGAACAAATGTGAGGTAATCCTATAAAAACATGAACTTTGAAATATTGAAGCCATACAAGTGAAAGCTTGTTAAATTGCGGGAGTAGCTCAGTTGGTAGAGCGTCAGCCTTCCAAGCTGAATGTCGCCGGTTCGAACCCGGTCTCCCGCTCTAAAATTCCTGCGAAGGCAGGAATCTCATTTCAAAATTGTTTTTGGAGAGAGGATGTAAAAACTTATGAGTTTTAGTTTAAGCCTAAAACCTTAAACTTGAAACCAGCAATTAAAACCGCCGGTGTAGCTCAGGGGTAGAGCGTTTCCTTGGTAAGGAAGAGGTCACGAGTTCAATTCTCGTCATTGGCTCTATTATTGAAAAGATTAGAACACACTAATATTATTATATAACTAAGATTAAATTATTTAAAAAACATGGCAAAGGCAACTTTCGATCGTTCAAAACCACACTTAAATATTGGTACAATTGGACACGTAGATCACGGTAAAACAACTTTAACTGCTGCTATTACTAAAGTATTAGCTGATGCAGGTTTATCAGAAGCAAAATCATTTGATCAAATTGATAACGCTCCAGAAGAAAAAGAAAGAGGTATTACAATTAATACTTCTCACGTAGAATATTCAACAGCTAACCGTCACTACGCTCACGTTGACTGTCCAGGTCACGCGGATTACGTTAAGAACATGGTTACTGGTGCTGCTCAAATGGATGGTGCTATTTTAGTGGTAGCTGCTACAGATGGTCCAATGCCACAAACTCGTGAACACATCTTATTAGGTCGTCAAGTAGGTATTCCTCGTATCGTTGTATTCATGAATAAAGTGGATATGGTTGATGATGAAGAGTTATTAGAACTAGTTGATATGGAAATTAGAGATTTATTATCTTTCTATGAGTATGATGGAGATAATGGACCTGTAATTGCTGGTTCTGCTTTAGGTGCACTTAATGGTGAGCAAAAATGGGTAGATACAGTTTTACAATTAATGGAAGCTTGTGATACTTGGATTGAAGAACCATTAAGAGAAATTGATAAGCCTTTCTTAATGCCTATCGAAGATGTATTCTCTATTACTGGTCGTGGTACTGTAGCAACTGGTCGTATTGAAACCGGTATCGCTAAAACTGGAGATCCAGTTGAGATTATTGGTATGGGTGCTGAAAAATTAACATCTACTATTACTGGTATCGAAATGTTCCGTCAAATCCTTGATAGAGGTGAAGCTGGAGATAATGCTGGTATCTTATTAAGAGGTATTGAGAAAACTCAAATCTCTAGAGGTATGGTTATTGTTAAGCCAGGTTCTGTAACACCACACGCTAAATTTAAAGCTGAGGTTTATATCCTTAAGAAAGAAGAAGGTGGTCGTCATACACCATTCCACAACAACTACCGTCCACAGTTTTACGTACGTACAACTGACGTAACAGGAAACATTGCGCTTCCTGATGGTGTTGAAATGGTTATGCCAGGAGACAACTTAACTATCACTGTTGAACTTATCCAAAAGATTGCAATGAACGTTGGTTTACGTTTCGCAATCCGTGAAGGTGGTCGTACAGTAGGTGCTGGTCAAGTAACTGAAATTTTAGACTAAACAGTTTAATATATCATAAGCTAAGGTATTCCGTATTTTCGGAATACCTTGACTTATATTTACGGGTTTAGCTCAGTTGGTAGAGCACTGGTCTCCAAAACCAGGTGTCGGGAGTTCGAGTCTCTCAACCCGTGCGAAGCAAAGGATTGCGAGCGAGAAGTTTATACTGAGCGTAGACGAAGTAAGTCTCTCAACCCGTGCATAGAGAAGAGAAGACATTGCTGAAAAGTATACTTCTTATAATAAAGAATTAGAAATAAAGATTTCACTTAAAATCAATTTTAAATTGATAGACAGAAATTTTTAATCTGTTGAAAAAAATATATAAATGGCTGGAATTGTAAATTACGTAAAAGAATCATTTGGCGAACTTAAAAATAATGTGAGCTGGCCAACTTGGGCAGAAGCACAAAGTTTAACTGTTTTAGTTGCTGTATTTTCAATCGTGTTCTCCTTAGCAATATGGGGAATCGATACGGTATTCAGCAAAATGATAGCATTTTATTTTCAATTGATTGGTTAAAGAAGAAATATGTCTGAGGTAAGCGAAAAAAAGTGGTATGTTGTTAGGGCTGTAAGTGGTCAAGAAAATAAGATTAAGACTTATATTGAGAATGAAATTGCTCGATTAGGTCTTCAAGATTATGTTGATCAAGTATTGGTTCCAACAGAACGTGTGATTCAAATACGTAATGGAAAAAAAATTCATAAAGAAAAAGTTTTTTTTCCTGGGTATATAATGATCCAAGCCAATTTATCAGGTGAAATTCCTCATATTATCAGATCGGTTACAAACGTAATTGGTTTTTTAGGTGAAACAAAAGGTGGTGATCCTGTGCCATTAAGACAATCTGAAGTAAACAGAATGTTAGGTAAAGTTGACGAGTTATCAGTTGAGGAAAATTCAACTGTGGCAATACCTTTTACAAAAGGTGAAACGGTTAAAGTTATTGATGGACCATTTAATGGATTTGATGGCACTATTGAAAAAATAAATGAAGAAAAGCGTAAACTAGAAGTTATGGTGAAGATTTTTGGAAGAAAAACACCATTAGAACTAAGTTATATGCAGGTTGAAAAAGTATAATAATTGTTACACTATATAAAAGATACGGTTTTTTGCTTCCAAATTAAAAAGCGTATCAACTTAAATTATTAAAAATGGCAAAAGAAATTGGTAAAGTAGTTAAGTTACAAGTTCGGGGAGGTGCTGCGAATCCGTCGCCACCGGTTGGACCCGCTTTAGGTGCTGCTGGAGTTAACATTATGGAGTTCTGTAAGCAGTTTAATGCTAGAACACAAGATAAGCCAGGTAAAGTATTACCTGTGGTTATTACAGTTTACAAAGACAAATCATTTGACTTTGTAATTAAAACTCCTCCGGCTGCAGTACAATTATTAGAAGCGACCAAGTTAAAAAGTGGTTCAGGAGAACCAAACCGAAAAAAAGTAGCTAAAGTTTCATGGGACCAAATCAAAACTATAGCAGAAGACAAAATGGTAGATTTAAATGCATTTACTATTGAATCTGCTATGACAATGATAGCTGGTACCGCAAGGTCAATGGGTATAACCGTGACTGGAAACGCACCAAAGTAATCTATTAAAGACATTAAAAAATGGCAAGATTAACAAAAAAGCAAAAAGAAGCTTTAGCAAAAATAGAAAAAGGGAGAGTTTACTCTCTTGATGAAGCATCTGCATTAGTAAAAGAAATTACTAATACAAAATTTGATGCATCAGTAGACATTGCTGTACGTTTAGGAGTTGATCCTCGTAAAGCAAACCAGATGGTAAGAGGTGTTGTTTCACTTCCCCACGGAACTGGTAAAGACATGAAAGTATTAGCATTAGTAACTCCAGACAAAGAAGCAGAAGCTAAAGAAGCTGGGGCAGATTACGTAGGTTTAGACGAGTATCTTGATAAAATCAAGAATGGTTGGACCGATGTTGACGTTATTATTACTATGCCAAGTGTAATGGGTAAGTTAGGTCCTTTAGGACGTATATTAGGTCCTCGTGGTTTAATGCCTAACCCTAAAACTGGTACGGTAACTATGGATGTTGCTAAAGCTGTAACAGAAGTTAAAGCTGGTAAAATTGACTTTAAAGTTGATAAAACCGGTATCGTACATGCCGCAATAGGAAAAGCATCTTTTAGTGCTGACAAAATTGCTGGTAATGCAACAGAATTAATTCAAACATTAATAAAACTTAAGCCAACAACTGCTAAAGGTACTTACGTGAAAAGTATTTTCCTTTCTAGTACCATGAGTCCTAGTGTTGCTGTTGATCCTAAAGTTGGTTAATTAGTTAAATACTTTTATTATGACAAGAGAAGAAAAATCACAAGTAATTGAGGAATTAACTGCAGAATTAGCCAATAATGCTAACATATATTTAGCAGATATTTCAGGATTGAATGCAGGAACAACCTCAGATTTACGTCGTGCTTGTTTTAGAGCAAACGTAAAGTTAGCAGTAGTTAAAAACACATTACTTGAAAAAGCAATGGAAGCATCCGAAAGAGATTTTGGAAACCTTCCTTCAGTTTTAAAAGGAAATACATCTGTGATGTATTCTGAAACAGGTAATGTACCAGCTAAGTTAATAAAAACCTTCCGCAAAAAATCAGAGAAACCTTTATTAAAAGGAGCGTTTATTGAGGAATGCGTTTATATTGGCGATAACCAATTAGACATGTTAGTAGATATCAAGTCTAAAGAAGAGTTATTAGGAGAGATTGTTGGATTATTACAATCGCCTGCTAAGAATGTTATTTCAGCACTTAAATCAAGTGGTGGTAAACTAGCTGGAATTATTAAAACACTATCTGAAAAAGAAGGATAGTATTAAATAGTACGCACTATATTACAATTATATTACAATTAAAAATTTATTAAAAACGATAGAAAATGGCAGATTTAAAAGATTTCGCAGAAAAATTAGTTAACCTAACAGTAAAAGAAGTAAATGAGTTAGCTACAATATTAAAAGATGAGTATGGTATTGAGCCTGCTGCTGCTGCTGTAGCAGTTGCTGCTGGTCCTGCTGCAGGTGGTGATGATGCTGCTGAAGCTCAAACTGAGTTTACAGTTGTATTAAAAGCTGCTGGTGCATCTAAATTAGGTGTTGTTAAATTAGTTAAAGAATTAACTGGTTTAGGATTAAAAGAAGCTAAAGAATTAGTTGACGGAGCTCCAAGTAATGTAAAAGAAGGCGTTTCTAAAGACGAAGCTGAAGCTTTAAAAGCATCTTTAGAAGAAGCTGGAGCAGAGGTTGAGCTTAAATAAGCTTAGCTACCAAAACACATAAAGGTTTAGGTCTGGAGTTTAACCTTCAAGACCTAAACCATTTTGCGTATATAATAATTAGATACGCCATAACTATTATTTTTTAATCAAAATTCCGTCCATTGATGTTATCAACACAAGCTGAAAGATTAAATTTCTCGTCTATTGTAAATAGAACAGAGTATCCAGATTTCTTGGATATTCAGATTAAATCCTTCCAGGATTTTTTCCAATTAGAAACAAAGTCTGAAGAGAGAGGCGATGAAGGTCTATACAATACCTTCATGGAGAACTTTCCCATTACTGATTCTCGTAATCAATTTGTTTTAGAATTTTTAGATTACTTTGTAGATCCTCCACGTTATGCTATTGATGAGTGTATAGAAAGAGGGCTTACTTATAGCGTTCCGCTTAAGGCAAGGTTAAAGTTGTATTGTACAGACCCTGAACATGAGGATTTCGAAACCATTGTTCAAGATGTGTACTTAGGAACGATACCTTACATGACGCCAAGTGGTACTTTTGTTATCAATGGTGCAGAACGCGTAGTAGTATCTCAATTACACCGTTCGCCAGGGGTGTTTTTCGGGCAGTCATTCCATGCAAATGGCACAAAATTATATTCGGCAAGAGTTATTCCTTTTAAAGGATCTTGGATTGAATTCGCTACAGATATCAATCAGGTAATGTATGCGTACATTGACAGAAAGAAAAAGTTACCTGTTACAACGCTATTCCGTGCAATCGGGTTTGAACGTGATAAAGATATCTTAGAGATTTTCGATTTAGCTGAAGAAATTAAAGTTTCTAAAACTGGATTAAAAAAATATCAAGGACGTAAATTAGCTGCACGTGTACTTAACACATGGCATGAGGATTTTGTTGATGAAGATACAGGTGAAGTAGTATCCATCGAGCGTAATGAAATTATTCTTGATCGTGATACTGTATTAGACAAAGATAATATTGAAGAAATTATTGAAGCAGATGTTAAAGCGATTCTTTTACATAAAGAAAGCGCAGAACAAGGTGATTATGCTATTATTCACAACACGCTTCAAAAAGATCCAACAAACTCTGAAAAAGAGGCTGTTGAACATATATACAGACAATTACGTAATGCGGAGCCGCCTGATGAGGAAACTGCACGTGGCATAATTGATAAATTATTCTTTAGTGATCAACGTTACTCTTTAGGTGAAGTTGGGCGTTACAGAATGAATAAAAAGTTAGGTCTTAATATTGAAATGGATAAGCAAGTGCTTACCAAAGAAGATATTATTACCATCATTAAATATTTAATCGAGCTTATCAACTCTAAAGCTGAGATTGATGATATTGACCATTTATCTAACCGTCGTGTACGTACCGTAGGTGAGCAATTATCACAACAATTTGGTGTTGGTTTAGCACGTATGGCACGTACGATTCGTGAACGTATGAACGTTCGTGATAATGAGGTGTTTACACCAATTGATTTGATTAATGCCAAGACATTATCGTCTGTTATTAATTCTTTCTTTGGAACAAACCAGTTATCTCAGTTTATGGATCAAACTAATCCATTAGCAGAGATCACGCATAAGCGTCGTTTATCTGCACTAGGGCCAGGTGGTTTATCTCGTGAAAGAGCAGGTTTCGAGGTACGTGACGTTCACTATACACATTACGGACGTTTATGTCCAATTGAAACTCCTGAGGGACCAAATATTGGTTTAATTTCATCACTTTCAGTATTTGCTAAAGTGAATGGTATGGGATTCATTGAAACACCATACCGTCCAGTAACCGATGGTGTTGTTGACATCAAACAAGCGCCTGTTTATTTAAGTGCTGAAGAAGAAGAAGGTAAATTAATAGCTCAAGCAACTGTTAAAGTTGATGGAGAAGGTAAGATATTACATGATAAGGTAATTGCACGTATGGAAGGTGACTTCCCTGTTATAGACCCTACAGGTCTACATTATACAGACGTGGCGCCTAATCAAATCTCATCTATTTCGGCGTCTTTAATTCCGTTCTTGGAACATGATGATGCGAACCGTGCATTGATGGGATCTAACATGATGCGTCAAGCCGTTCCATTATTATTGCCTCAAGCACCAATTGTTGGTACTGGTTTAGAGCGTCAAGTAGCATCAGATTCCCGTGTATTGATAAATGCAGAAGGAAATGGTGAAGTGCTTTACGTAGATGCAAACGAAATTAAAATTAAGTACGATCGTACCGAAGATGAAGCTAAAGTAAGTTTTGATAGTGATATTAAAACATATCAGTTAATCAAATTTAGAAAAACCAATCAAGGGACTTCTATCAACTTAAAACCAATCGTGGTAAAAGGAGATAAAGTAACTAAAGGTCAAGTATTATGTGAAGGCTATGCTACTCAAAAAGGAGAATTAGCATTAGGAAGAAACATGAAAGTGGCCTTCATGCCTTGGAAAGGTTATAACTTTGAGGATGCGATTGTAATTTCTGAAAAAGTTGTACGTGAAGACATCTTCACATCTATTCATATTGATGAGTATTCATTAGAAGTTAGAGATACGAAATTAGGTAACGAAGAGTTGACTAATGATATTCCTAACGTTTCTGAGGAAGCTACCAAAGATTTGGATGAAAACGGAATGATTCGCATTGGTGCAGAAGTGAAACCTGGCGATATCTTAATTGGAAAAATTACTCCAAAAGGAGAAAGCGATCCAACTCCAGAAGAAAAATTATTACGTGCTATCTTTGGTGATAAAGCAGGCGATGTAAAAGATGCCTCTTTAAAAGCTTCACCATCGTTAAATGGTGTTGTTATTGAGAAAAAATTATTCTCTAGAGCAGTAAAAGATAAACGTAAGAGAGCTCAAGATAAAGATGATATTGTAGCATTAGAAGCTATTTACGATAGAAAATTTGAAGATTTAAAAGAAATTTTAATCGAAAAATTATTCAATATTGTAAATGGAAAAACCGCTCAAGGTATTTATAATGATTTAGGTGAAGAAGTATTGCCAAAAGGTAAAAAATTCACTCAAAAAATGTTAAATGCTGTGGATGATTATGCACATTTAGTGTCTGGAAAATGGACAACAGATGATCATACAAACCAATTGGTTGCCGATTTAATCCATAACTACAAAATTAAAGAGAACGATTTACAAGGATCTTTAAGACGTGAGAAGTTTACTATTTCTGTAGGAGATGAGTTACCAGCAGGTATTATTAAATTAGCTAAAGTTTATATTGCTAAAAAACGTAAACTTAAAGTTGGTGATAAAATGGCGGGTCGTCATGGTAATAAAGGTATTGTTGCTCGTATTGTAAGAGCAGAAGATATGCCTTTCTTAGAAGACGGAACACCAGTTGATATTGTATTAAACCCACTTGGGGTACCTTCTCGTATGAATATTGGTCAGATTTATGAAACCGTTCTTGGATGGGCTGGTCAAAAATTAGGACGTACGTATGCGACACCTATTTTTGATGGCGCTACTATAGATCAAATCAATGAATTGACTGATGAAGCTGGAATTCCAAGATATGGACATACTTACTTATATGATGGTGGTACGGGCCAACGTTTTGACCAACCAGCAACAGTAGGTGTTATCTATATGTTGAAATTAGGACATATGGTTGACGATAAAATGCACGCGCGTTCTATTGGACCTTACTCATTAATAACACAACAACCTCTTGGTGGTAAAGCACAATTTGGTGGTCAGCGTTTCGGAGAGATGGAGGTTTGGGCTCTTGAAGCTTATGGTGCTTCAAGTACTTTACGTGAAATCTTAACTGTAAAATCTGATGATGTTATTGGTAGAGCTAAAACTTACGAAGCAATCGTGAAAGGTGAGCCAATGCCAGATCCAGGACTACCGGAATCTTTCAACGTACTTATGCACGAATTGAAAGGTCTTGGATTAGACATAAGATTAGAGGAATAAAAAAATAGTATGCAGTCGCAGTATTTAGTTTCTATTAGAGATTGAATACTGAGACTGAGACTGAATACTAAAAGAAAATGGCAAGAAAACAAGATAAGAATACAGTAAGGAGATTTAACAAAATCTCAATTGGTTTGGCATCACCAGAGTCTATTTTAGCTGAGTCTAGAGGTGAAGTTTTAAAACCGGAAACTATCAATTATCGAACTCACAAACCAGAAAGAGATGGTTTGTTCTGTGAGCGTATTTTTGGTCCTGTAAAGGATTATGAATGTGCTTGTGGTAAATATAAAAGAATTCGCTACAAAGGTATCGTTTGCGACCGCTGTGGTGTTGAAGTAACAGAAAAGAAAGTACGTCGTGATAGAGTAGGACACATCAATTTAGTTGTGCCTATTGCTCATATCTGGTATTTCCGTTCGTTACCAAATAAAATAGGATATTTATTAGGGTTGCCATCTAAGAAATTAGATATGATTATTTACTACGAACGTTATGTAGTAATTCAACCCGGAAATGCTAAAAATGAAGAAGGTGAACCATTACAAAAAATGGACTTCTTGACTGAAGAAGAATACTTAAATATTCTTGAATCACTTCCTCAAGACAATCAATATTTAGACGACAATGATCCAAACAAGTTCCTTGCTAAAATGGGAGCTGAATGTTTAATTGAGTTATTATCTAGAATTGATTTAGAGGCTTTATCATATGAATTGCGTCATAAAGCAAACACTGAAACGTCTAAGCAACGTAAAACAGAAGCTTTAAAACGCTTACAAGTTGTTGAGTCTTTAAGAGAATCGAACAATAACAGGGAAAATCGTCCAGAATGGATGATTATGAAAGTTATTCCAATCATTCCACCAGAATTACGTCCTTTAGTGCCGTTGGATGGTGGTCGTTTTGCAACGTCAGATTTGAATGATTTATACCGTCGTGTTATTATTCGTAACAACCGTCTAAAAAGATTGGTGGAAATTAAAGCTCCTGAAGTTATTTTACGTAACGAAAAACGTATGCTTCAAGAGTCTGTAGATTCGTTATTTGATAATACTCGTAAATCTTCAGCTGTAAAAACGGATTCTAATAGACCATTAAAATCATTATCAGATTCATTAAAAGGTAAACAAGGACGTTTTCGTCAAAACCTTTTAGGAAAACGTGTTGATTATTCGGCGCGTTCGGTAATTGTTGTTGGACCGGAATTAAAATTACACGAATGTGGATTGCCAAAAAACATGGCAGCAGAGCTTTATAAACCTTTTGTAATTAGAAAATTAATTGAAAGAGGTATTGTAAAAACTGTAAAATCTGCAAAGAAAATTATAGACAAAAGAGAGCCTGTGGTTTGGGATATCTTGGAGAACGTTCTTAAAGGACATCCAGTATTACTAAACCGTGCTCCTACATTACACAGATTGGGTATTCAAGCATTCCAACCCAAATTAATAGAGGGGAAAGCAATTCAATTACACCCATTAGTATGTACTGCGTTTAATGCGGATTTCGATGGTGACCAAATGGCGGTTCATTTACCATTAGGACCAGAAGCTATTTTAGAATGTCAATTATTAATGTTGGCTTCACATAATATCTTAAATCCTGCAAATGGTTCACCGGTAACGGTACCTTCTCAAGACATGGTACTTGGTCTTTATTATATGACCAAGTTACGTAAATCGACTCCTGAAGCTCAAGTTAAAGGTGAAGGTTTAACATTTTATGCACCAGAAGAAGTTGAAATCGCTTTTAACGAAAAGAAAGTAGATTTAAATGCGGGTATAAAAGTTAGAACGTTAGATATTAATGCCGATGGTAAATTAGCACCAACAATTATTGAAACGACTGTTGGTCGTGTACTATTTAATCAAAAAGTACCACAGGCAGCTGGATTTATCAACGAAGTTCTTACTAAAAAATCATTAAGAGATATTATTGGTAATATCTTAAAATACACATCGGTTCCTGAAACTGCAGATTTCCTTGACTCTATTAGAGATTTAGGATTTAAGTTTGCATTCCAAGGCGGTTTATCATTTAGTTTAGGTGATATCATCATTCCACCAGAAAAACAAGGCATGATTGATAAAGCTAATAAGTTTGTTGATGGTATTATGGGGAACTATAATATGGGACTTATTACGAACAACGAGCGTTATAACCAAGTGATTGATATTTGGACTTCTACCAATGCGGAATTGACTGAATTGTCTATGAAACGTATTCGTGAGGATCAACAAGGATTTAATTCAGTATTTATGATGCTTGATTCTGGAGCGCGTGGTTCGAAAGAACAAATTCGTCAGCTTACAGGTATGCGTGGATTAATGGCAAAACCTAAAAAATCGAATGCAGGTGGTGGTGAGATTATTGAGAATCCAATTCTTTCTAACTTTAAAGAAGGACTTTCAATCTTAGAATACTTTATCTCAACTCACGGTGCTCGTAAAGGTCTTGCGGATACGGCTCTTAAAACGGCTGATGCTGGTTACTTAACCCGTCGTTTAGTGGATGTTTCCCAAGATGTTATTATTAACACAGAAGATTGTGGAACATTAAGAGGTGTTGAAGTAGAGCCATTAAAGAAAAATGATGAAGTTGTAGAAACACTTGAAGAAAGAATTGTTGGACGTGTTGCATTAAATGATGTATACGACCCATTAACAGACGAGTTGTTAGTAGCTTCAGGGCAATTAATTGAAGATGATATTGCTAAAGCGATACAAAACTCTCCAATTGAAAGTTTAGAAGTTCGTTCTGCTTTAACTTGTGAAGCGTTACAAGGTATTTGTGCTAAATGTTACGGACGTAACTTAGCTACCGGAAAAATGGTACAACGTGGTGAAGCTGTTGGTGTTGTTGCTGCACAATCTATTGGAGAGCCAGGTACACAGTTAACACTTCGTACGTTCCACGTAGGTGGTATTGCAGGTAACATTTCAGAAGAAAATAAATTAGCAGTTAAATTTAACGGTATTGCCGAAATTGAAGACTTAAAAACTGTTAAAGGCAAAGATGGTGAGGGTAATGATATCGACATTGTTATTTCCCGTACATCTGAGATTAAGTTGATTGATAAGAAAACAGGTATTACTTTAAGCACGAATAATATTCCTTACGGTTCTACTTTATTGGTAAAAAATGGTCAGGAATTACATAGAGGCGATGTTGTTTGTACTTGGGATCCATATAATGGTGTTATTATTTCAGAATTTGCTGGAAAAATTAAGTACGAAAACATTGAGCAAGGTATTACTTACCAAGTTGAAATAGATGAGCAAACAGGTTTCCAAGAGAAAGTTATTTCTGAGTCTAGAAACAAGAAGTTAATTCCAACGCTTCATATTGAAGATGCTAACGGAGAAACTATTCGTTCGTACAACTTACCAGTTGGTTCTCACTTAATGATTAACGATGGAGAGAAAATTGGCGTTGGTAAAATTTTAGTGAAAATACCTCGTAAATCTGCTAAAGCAGGTGATATTACAGGTGGTTTACCTCGTGTAACCGAGTTATTTGAAGCACGTAATCCTTCTAATCCTGCTGTTGTTAGTGAGATTGATGGTGTGATTTCTTTTGGAAAAATTAAACGTGGTAACCGCGAGATTGTTGTAGAATCTAAATTAGGTGAAGTTAAAAAATACTTAGTTAAATTATCTAATCAAATTCTTGTTCAAGAAAACGATTATGTAAAAGCGGGTATGCCTTTGTCAGACGGTTCTATAACTCCAGACGATATCTTAAACATTAAAGGGCCATCTGCAGTTCAGCAATATTTGGTAAACGAAGTACAAGAAGTGTATCGTTTACAAGGTGTGAAAATTAATGATAAACACTTTGAGGTTGTTGTAAGACAAATGATGCGTAAAGTACAGATTATTGATTCTGGTGACACCCTTTTCTTAGAAGACCAATTAGTGCATAAAGATGACTTTATCCAAGAAAATGATGCTATTTTCGGATTAAAAGTTATTGAAGATGCTGGAGATTCATCAAATCTTAAACCAGGTCAAATTGTAACACCTCGCGTTTTAAGGGATGAGAATTCAATTTTAAGAAGAGAAGATAAAAATCTTGTGACTGCCAGAGATGCGAAACCAGCAACGGCAACACCTATATTGCAAGGTATTACAAGAGCATCGCTTCAAACGAAATCGTTTATATCGGCCGCTTCTTTCCAAGAAACTACTAAAGTACTTAACGAAGCAGCAGTAGCTGGTAAAGTAGATAGTTTAGAAGGCTTGAAAGAAAACGTTATTGTTGGCCATAGAATACCAGCAGGTACGGGCATGCGTAGATATACTGATATTATCGTTGGCTCTAAAGAAGAGTTTGACGAAATGATGCAAGTAAAACAAGAATTAAATTATAATTAATTTTCATTCCTGCGAAATCGAAGATTCACGAATACATTGATTTAAAATGTTATTCAATGAGTAAGGCAGGAATCTGTAAAAACAAAAGCCTTCAAGTTAATGTGAACATGAAGGCTTTTTAATTTAAATTATGAAATTATGTCAGACGAAAAGGATAAACCAAAACCAGGTCAAATTAATATAGAATTGGATGAGAATGTAGCCGAAGGGATATATTCTAACTTAGCTATTATTAATCATTCTGTTTCAGAGTTTGTTATAGATTTTGTTAGTATTATGCCTGGAGTTCCTAAAAGTAAAGTGAAATCTAGAATTATACTAACACCACAGCATGCTAAACGATTGCTTAAAGCTTTAGGTGATAATGTAGCTAGGTTTGAAAACGCCCATGGTGAAATTAAAGATTACGAGCAACCGCCAATACCATTAAATTTTGGTCCAACAGGTCAAGCATAAAAAGTAAAAATCCCATTGAAATTTTCAATGGGATTTTTTTATACTCTTATTTATGAAAATGAATTCGATGTAATGTAATCTGATATTTAAGTGTTTTAATAGTTAAATAAATGAAAAACAATATTATTACAAAGCCTTAGTTCGGGTTGATAAACATACTTTGTAACTTTTAATTGTTCGTTGGATGGGGTATCACAAACTTCATCGGCACATCAAACTCTTAACTTTGAACTCTGAACTTTGTACTTCTAATATTGTGCTTTTAATATCTAACTTCGTCAAAGTTCATATAGAACTCAGATTATGAGGCTTTTTTGTTTAAATTCTTTCGATATTTCAGTGCTCCTGACGGACATCGTTTTATTTGATTTATAATACGATTGGTCTCGGTACCATCCAAATTGATCCAAGGTATAACGCTTGTTCTAAAAACTTCCGATAAGCCTTTAGCACATTTTTCAGCATGAATACACTTGCAGGGTTCGTAGGTTACAGTAATATCGTTATTACTGAATTCGTTTGTATAAGTTTCCATAAGCGTTCATATTTGGGGTATGAATTTTACTTTTAATTATGAATATCACAATAATATTAAATAAAATAAATAATATGATAAAAATAATACATGAAAATTATCATATTATTTATTTATACCCAATAATAATCGTTGATTTGCTAAAATTCGGAGGTAAAATGGAACTTTATATTAGGATATGTTTGCTGAGTCATTTGTAGCGAAAAGGCAGAATCTGCTAAAAACACCAACTGATTTTGTTTGTCTTTTGCTAAATAACGCTGTTTTACTCTAATAAATTCTTTGTATTCATCACTTTTAGAATTATTAGGATCTACCCAACAGGCCTTATATACATTTAAGTTTTCGTAAGTACACTTGGCACCATATTCATGTTCTAAACGGTACTGTATAACTTCGTATTGAAGTGCGCCAACGGTTCCAATGACTTTTCGCCCATTAAGTTCCAATGTAAATAACTGGGCAACACCTTCGTCCATTAATTGGTCAATCCCTTTAAATAATTGTTTGGATTTTAAAGGGTCAGCATTATTAATATATCTAAAGTGTTCAGGAGAAAAACTAGGGATTCCCTTGTAATTTATGGCTTCACCTTCAGTTAAGGTGTCTCCAATTTTAAAATTTCCTGTATCGTGTAACCCCACAATATCACCTGGATAGGAGATGTCAACAATTTCTTTTTTTTCAGCAAAAAAAGCATTAGGGCTTGAGAATTTTAATTTTTTACCATGTCTTACATGTAAATATGGTTTGTTTCTTTCAAATGTACCCGATACAATTTTAACAAATGCCAAACGGTCTCTATGGTTAGGATCCATATTAGCATGTATCTTAAAAACAAAGCCTGTAAATTTGTCCTCTTCTGGTTTTACAAGGCGTTCTTCACTTTGCTTTGGTCTTGGTTTTGGCGCTATTTCAATAAAACAATCCAGTAACTCGCGAACACCAAAATTGTTTAAAGCAGATCCAAAAAATACAGGTTGCAAATGGCCGTCTAAATAGGTTTGCTTATCAAATTCCGGGTAGATACCTTCTACCAATTCTATTTCATCTCTTAACGTTTTTGCAGCTTTATCACCAATAAGTTTGTTTAGTTCAGGGGATTGTAAATCGGAAATCTCAATGGTTTCTTCAATGTTTTTTCTACTGTCTCCACTAAATAAGTTAATGTTTTTCTCCCACATATTATAAATACCCTTAAAATCATAGCCCATTCCAATAGGGAAGCTCAAAGGCACTACTTTTAAACCTAATTTTTGTTCGATTTCATCCAATAAATCAAAAGCATCTTTACCTTCTCTATCCATTTTATTAATGAAAACGATCATCGGTATGTTTCTCATGCGGCAAACTTCAACTAATTTTTCAGTCTGTTCCTCAACACCTTTGGCAACATCAACAACCACAATAACACTATCAACAGCTGTTAGGGTTCTAAAAGTGTCTTCAGCAAAATCTTTATGTCCAGGCGTATCAAGAATATTAATTTTAGTACCGTTATATTCAAAAGCAAGTACCGAAGTAGCAACCGAAATACCACGTTGACGCTCAATTTCCATAAAGTCACTGGTAGCTCCTTTTTTAATTTTATTGCTTTTTACAGCACCAGCTTCTTGTATAGCACCTCCAAAAAGTAATAATTTTTCGGTTAGTGTTGTTTTTCCAGCATCGGGATGTGAAATAATACCAAAGGTTCGGCGTCTGTTAATCTCCTTAATAAAACTCATAATAATTTTGCAAATTGGTCTGCAAAGATACTTTATAATTTATGATTTCAGAATCCTCATATTATATTTTATAGATAGAATTATTATATTAATGTTTTACTTGGTATTTTTGCTTTCTATGGAAGAGGAAAAAGTTATTCTTGTAAATGAAAACGACGAACAAATAGGCACCATGCCTAAAATGGAAGCACATGAAAAAGCATTGTTACATCGTGCATTTTCAGTATTTGTGTTTAATGATAATAATGAATTAATGCTGCAACAACGCGCAGCACATAAATACCATTCACCCTTGTTATGGACAAATACCTGTTGCAGCCACCAACGTGTTGGGGAAACCAATATTCAAGCAGGAAAGCGCCGCTTAATGGAAGAAATGGGCTTTGTTGTGGAACTGGAAGATACGATTTCGTTTATTTATAAAGCACCTTTCGATAATGGTTTAACTGAGCATGAATTCGACCATATCTTGATTGGGAAATATAATGGTACACCAATAATTAATCCAGATGAAGTGGCCAGTTGGAAGTGGATGTCGCTTGACGCTGTGAAGAATGATATTTTGGAACATCCAGAATTTTATACCGAGTGGTTTAAAATTATTTTTGATAAATTCTACGAACATATAAATATTTCAAAATGAAGGTAACCGTTAGTAGAAAGGCACATTTTAATGCTGCACACCGTTTATATAGAAAAGATTGGACTCACGAAAAGAACGATGAAGTGTTTGGTAAATGTAACAACCCAAATTTTCATGGGCATAATTATGAATTAATTGTAAGTGTCACGGGCGAGATAGATAACGAAACGGGGTATGTTATAGACATGAAAGTTTTAAAAGGCATCATTAAAGATGAAGTTGAAGATGCTTTCGATCATAAAAACTTAAATATTGAAGTACCCGAATTTAAAGATTTAAATCCTACTGCCGAAAACATTGCAGTTGTTATTTATAATAAGATGAAGCCGAAACTTGATTCAAAACTAAGCTTAGAAATAACACTTTTTGAAACACCACGTAATTTTGTAACTTATTCAGGAACCTAAAAATGATAGACACTTTGTACCCAATTAAATTTGCACCCATTTTAAAAGATAAAATTTGGGGCGGCCAAAAATTAAAAACTTTACTTAATAAAAAAAGCGATTTACCAAATATTGGTGAAAGTTGGGAAATTAGTGATGTAGAAGGCGACACGTCCATAGTTTGTAATGGCAGTTTAAAAGGACAATCATTAAAACAACTTTTAGAAACCTATAAATCTGATTTGCTAGGGCTACAGAATTATAGAATTTTTAAAGACAAATTTCCGTTGCTTATCAAGTTTATAGATGCCAAAGAAGATTTATCTATCCAACTGCACCCGAATGATGAATTAGCTGCAAAAAGGCATAATTCCTTCGGAAAAACAGAAATGTGGTATGTATTTCAAGCAGATGAAGGTTCTAATCTTATTGTTGGTTTTAATCAAGACATGACACCTGAAAAGTATTTAAAGCATTTAGAAAATAAAACACTTACTAAAATTTTAAACTTCGACGAAGTTAAGGAAGGAGATACTTATTTTATTGAAGTAGGTCGTGTACATGCTATTGGAGCAGGTGTCATGGTTGCTGAAATTCAACAAACCAGTGATATTACTTATAGGGTTTATGATTGGGATCGTGTAGATGCCGACGGTAATGAACGAGAATTGCATAACGATTTGGCCATTGATGCCATCGATTTTAATATGCCGGATAATTTTAGAGTGGCTTATAATAAAACCGAAAATCAATCAAACGAAATGGTGAGTTGCCCATATTTTACAACTAACTATTTAAAAGTTAATAAAACGCTCCAAAAAGAAAATCATCACGATTCCTTTATTATATATATGTGTGTGGATGGTGAAGGCGAAATCAAGGCAAATGGTTTTTCTGAAGCCATAAAAAAGGGAGAAACCATTTTACTTCCAGCAGCTATTAAAGAGTATGAGATAGCTTCTAAAGACGCCACTTTATTAGAAGTATATTTATAAAAAAAGAAATTCCCAAGAGTATTCCTTGGGAATTTTATTTAACAAGCAGTTCTATTCGTACTGTACCTTTTCTCTGCCGGAAAATCAAATAAAGCACTACAGATTCGTTCTTGATAATTTGTAGTGGATTTTGCTTTTGTAACAGTTATGTTTACTAGATAGCCTTCTTTATTTTGTTTCACTAATTGGGCTTGAATAGTCAGTTTATCATTCAAAAACGCATTTTTGTACATTTTAAATTTAAAATCGCCAATCTCTGGAATGTCTTGTAAATAAAATTCTTTCACGGGATAGGTAGCAACAGTTTTAATTTTATCATAAAGTACATGGGGCAATAAAAAGCCATTACCATTACTTATATCTTTTGTTACTACAAATGGGGTATTTATGTGATGTGTTTTCATGAGTTGTTTTTTATGGGTATAATAATAAAGGTGTTAAGTTATAGCTGTGGTATGTGCTATACATGACGTTTGCACAAGTGGCATTGATAAAAAGTTGGATTTTCTGTTTAATGGATTTTAGAGTTTTCATGATTTTAAAGATTTAATTGATTTAAAATAAAAAAGGTGCCTTTAAAAAAAGCACCTTTATTGTTATAGTTATAATTGTATTATTTAACGTTTATTCAAGATGCATATAAGTTTTGTGTTGGGTCATAAAACGAACCACCGCCTTAGCCTGTAGAGAGGTAAGGTTACAAATTTGGTTATATGACAACTTTATTGCATTCATCGAGACCAAATGTAATAATAATTTTTTTAAATTAGTCATGTTTTATGAGAATTTTGATTCAGATTAATGTAATTTTGTGTCAAATTAAAATATTGAATTATGGCAAATGTTAGAAACCTAAAAAAAGATATTAATTACGTTTTAGGGGATATTATAGAAGCAGTTTATGTTTGGGAATTAACAAACGCAAGCAAAGACAACAAGAAGAGTGAAGCAATTATTGATGAAGCTATCAAAACGTTTGATGAATTAATTGTTAAAGTAAATGCTAAAAATGTAGAAAATTCTAAAGCACATTTTAAGGCTATTAGTGCTGAGTTAGAAGCTAAAGGAAAAGCACTAATTGAAAAAATTAATAAATTATCATAATTTTTTTTGCGGACTGCTTGCAAATATAATTTTTGCTATTATATTTGCACCCATAAAACGCCGATGTAGCTCAGCTGGCTAGAGCAGCTGATTTGTAATCAGCAGGTCGTGGGTTCGAGTCCCTCTATCGGCTCTTAATAAAAAAGACCTTTCATTTGAAAGGTCTTTTACTTTTTATAATAGGGTCAATTACTTCTCAGATTCTTTTATTTTGTCAATAAACCCCTGTAATTCCTTGCCATATTTAGAAGCTTTAACTTTTGGTGTTAAAACGCTATTGATGGTATCTAAAAATTTAACCTTAGCATTGTAAATTTCAGTTAGTGCTAAGTAAGGAGCCACTTCGCTGTCTTTATGGTTCAAAGCAAAATTAACGGTAAATAAATAACGGCGTTTTAAATTACTATCTGATTTTTTTTGAATAGTATTGTATTTAGATGTATCACCTTTCTTTAGTGCTTCAAAACTTTCTTTAATAAGATCTAGATTTTGCTCATTAAAACGCGTACGCATCAATTTATATTCTTCAAATATTTTTTGTTGTTCAGAACCATTAATTTTTGCACCAAGTCCAAAATTCTTAACAGAGGTTGTTATTTCGGTGATGCCTTTATCTGCAAAAAATACAATTTGGTCTTTTTCAGAACTGTTTTTATCTAAAAATAAATAAAAGACTTCGGGCGATTCTAAAGAAGAAGCGTGTAATGTAATATCCGATTGACCATTTACTGCTACGGTATCGATTGTAATAAGATTGTCATTCTTTGCTTTTTTCAAATAAAGAACTCCTTTTTTTAAACCATTTACATGAACCTTTACAGTTAAATCATGTTGTTCTTTGCTACAGGCTAAAATTAATAGTGATAGTAAGATGTATATTATTTTTTTCATATGTAAATGTTTATTGTTTTTTTAAGGTCATATGGACACGAGCGATAGCGAACTGGCGAAGCAATCGCTTTATTTTTCATTGGTGTTTACGTTTCCGAATCATGGCGATTTCATTAATTGATTAATTTTTTAAAACGCAAATATCTTATAATTATATTTTAAATGCTAGAGACTATCTAAGTTTTATACTTTGGATTTTTTATGTGTCTTTTTCCGCTATACATCAGCCATTTTTCGGTACATGACTATATTACGAACCTCAAAATACCTTCACCTGACGAAAAATGCACTATAAAATATTCCAAAAAACAACATTTATATGGTTTATAACGGTAGTTACCTGTTTTATAAGTTTCTTGTTTTAGGTTGCTGCTCACTTTATTTTGCAATTTTTACTGGAATTATTTGTTTTGGCACAGTAATTGTGTTTTGTTTATTAGTTATATTCTTATACAAGGTTTATTGAGTGGTTACTTTAAACTTAGAAATAGTAACTCATATTTTAGTTGGTTAGTTAGTAAAAAAGCATCCTTTATAGGGTGCTTTTTTTATTTAAAAGCATTTTTTAAAAGTGTATTTCGTCGATAATATTAAATATTTCATCTTTTAATGTTAAAATTTAGTGTATTTCATCGATTTATAATGTATTTTGTCGTTATGATTCATTTTTAATTATATCTTTGAAATGTACTAAATAATATACTTTTTAGTTCAATGGATTAATTAATTAATATTTGCATTATGTAGTCGATATAGAGACCCTAAATCTACTTCGTAATAAAAAAAGCAAATTGAAAGAAAACCGAGTTTGAGGGAACTCGGTTTTTTTGTTTTTATATTTTGACTGAATTAAACAAATTTCTTGAAACGAACTGCCTAACAGTTTTAATCTTTCCTCAAGGAGAAGTAGAAGCGGGCACGAGCAAAGCAAACTGACGAAGCAAACCCAAGGGCAAGCCCCGATGAATTCTTTAGATTATTTTTTTTGGTTTTTATAAACCTAAATAGAAGTAAGCCCAATAAATTAGCAAAAACTGAATAGGAATTCTTAAAAGAAGTAACCATTTTGGCAATCCTGCTGAGGCTTTTTTATTAGAAAGCATATAAAAATGGACCAACAGGAAAACTATCAACATGATAATGATAAATACGAGGGATATGTTTTTAACCAAGGGAATGCATAGCATAATACCAAGAAATATTTCTGCAATACCACTTAAAAACACCAACAATTTATGGTTTGGTAAATAAATCGGCATAATACGTAAATACATTTTAGGTTTTATAAAATGATTGATTCCTGCTGCTATATAAAGTGTAGCCATGATGTATAAATGCCACGGATAGTTCATGTCTTAATCTTAATTTTCTCTAAATTAGCATAATTTGTAGTAGATATGAAATATTATATAAGGTTTTTGTTTGTATTTGTCTGGTTTGGAGCATTTGCCCAATTACCAGAAGGGTTTGTTTATGTAAAATCCATTATTCCAGATTTGGATGTGGAACTGCGATATAATACCTCTAATAATTTTGTTGGTAAACGTATTGATGGCTACCAATCAAATAAACTCATATTAACCAAACAAGCTGCTTTAGCTTTAAAAGAGGTTCAGGAATCATTACAAGACAGGAATTTATGCCTAAAAGTGTATGATGGGTACAGACCACAACGGGCAGTAGACCATTTTATGAGTTGGGCTAAAGATCTTAATGATACGATTAATAAACAGGCATTTTATCCAGATGTTGATAAATTGGATTTATTCGTTGAAGAGTATATTGCAGCCCGATCGGGGCACAGTAAGGGCAGCACAGTAGACGTAACCATTATAAATGGAAATACTGGTGAACCCTTGGATATGGGCAGCAATTATGACTTTTTTGGTGAAGCTTCTTGGGTAAATTATAAAAATATTAACGAATCCCAAAAAGCTAATAGGCAACTTTTACAAGAAGTCATGCTTAAATTTGGTTTTAAAAATTACCCGAAAGAATGGTGGCATTTTACCTTAAAAGATGAACCATTTCCTGACACGTATTTCGATTTTCCTGTAAAGTAAAAACCTGCCTTTTTTTAGAAAGCAGGTTTTCTGTTTTTGATTGATGCTGGTTTTATCTATTCTTTATCCATTTTTTTTGTTAAAAAGAAACCGATTAATAAACCTGTTCCCGCCATTAAAAAAATTGATCCTGGCATTGCAATGCCATCATACATAATTTGGTTTTTAGCAAGGATTCCTCCTAAAACAATTCCAGCTCCTATACCCATTAGTAAGAGTGCTAAATTTAAAATAAGTACTTTCCAAATGGGAGCCGTGTATTCTTTTTTGCCTCTTACAAAAATACTGGCATCTGCTCCCTTTTCTATAAGCGCCATACGTTCTTTATTACGTGTAGAAAAATATAAATAAAATACTCCGAAAATTGTACCAAATATTATTGGTATAATGATTAATTCCGATCCCATAATTGTTTGTTTTTAATTGATTAAATTTAATGTGTTCATAGCTTATGACGATGGGTTTCGAATTTAGGTTACAACAAATGGCTAAATATTTTTTTAATATAAATAATTCTTCTATGGCTCTGCTTCGAGGATAGGCTGTTTCAAGAAATTTTTTATTGTTTCTGTAACCATACACTATTTAATATCGTCTTAGTATCAAAATGACTATCAACGACCAACATGATATCAATTTAATTTTAAATGGAGATGCCAACGCATTTCACATATTGGTAGACCGTTATAAAGATTTGGTGTATTCATTATCGTTACGGATGTTAAAGAATAGGGAAGAGGCCGAAGAGGTTTCACAAGATACCTTTATAAAAGTTTTTAATTCGTTACCAAGGTTTAAAGGCGATTCAAAGTTTTCAACATGGATTTATAAAATAGCTTATAATACCTGCTTGGATAGACTGAAGAAAAATAAAAAGTTTTATAATGATGTGCCTATTGATGAATTTACCGAACATCAAGTGAAAACAATTGATGATGCTTTAGAAAATTTAGAAGCTAAAGAGCGGGAGCAAGCCATTCAGGATTGTATTTCATTATTGTCCAGTGAAGATGGTTTTTTGCTAACTTTGTATTACTTTGAAGAACAGTCTTTAGATGACATTTCAAAGGTGATGGGTTTAACTCCTAATAATGTAAAAGTAAAGTTGTTTAGAAGCCGAAAAAAGCTAGCAGTCATTTTAAAGCAGCGATTAGAACCAGAAATAATTGAAAGTTATGAACGAGCAAACAGATAAATATTTAGACCAATTAGCTAAAAAAGTTATGAAGGATGCGCCTTTAGAAACGCCTTCCTTTAACTTTACTAATACTGTGATGTCTCAAGTTTCAGGGTTAAGCCACAACAAAGTAATTGCGTATAAACCCTTAATTTCAAAAACGGGTTGGACTTTTATTTCGGTTGGATTTTTAACCTTGATCTTTTTTGTATTATTTGGAAATCAAACATCCTCTTCAGGGAGGTTAGATACAATCGATTTTAGTATGCTTTCTAACAATGTTATAACTCAAGCTATTTCAAATTTTAAAATACCAAGTTTTACAATATCTAAAACGTTGACTTATGCTATTGTGCTTTTTGGTGTGATGGTTTGTGTTCAAATATCATTTTTAAAGCATCATTTTAATCAACGGTTTGAAAATTAGTGTTTGGCAACTCCGAATTATTTTTAATTGTTTTTTTTGTTTGTCAATTCAATTTCCTTACGCATTTGCTTGATGGTTAAAGTGCTTCCATCATGGCTCCATCCTGGAGGGCCAAAGGCATACATGAATTTGTGATATAAGTTAGAACTCTTTTTCATATCGTTCCAAATGTCTTTATATTCATGCGTTAATATCACCAAAGGATTATAGGAATTAGGCGGTTTTGTTACACCATATTTAATATCTATATTCTCATCTAATTCTTTCCAGGTTCCAAATAGTTTATCAAACATATTTAAAAACCCACCATGGTTTTTATCCATATACTCAATGTTTTTAGCATGATGTACTTGGTGCATGGTATGGGTATTAAATACTTTTTCAATGATTCCCATTTTTGGAATGTAAGCAGAATGTAACTGAAATTGCCAAAGCGCCTCGATTCCAAGGCATACAATGACCATCTCTGGTGGAAATCCTATTGCGGGTAACCACATGTAAAACAATGGTTTGTATAAAATGGTGAACCAGCCATTTCTAACGGCAGTTCCCAAATTGAAATTTTCTGAAGAATGATGCACGATATGTGCTGCCCATAAAAAACGTACCATATGGTTTTGTCTGTGAAACCAATAATAGGTAAAATCATCTAAAAACTGGCAGGCTATCCAAACCGGCCAAGAGTACCCAAAAGATTCCCAACCCATAATATTGGTACGAATGCCATCAACCATAGGGTTGAACAATTCATATAAGTAATTGAAAATAATTATAGCTGAAATAGTTTTTATTAAAGGCGCTATAACTACCGATCCAACGCCCATTGTAAGACTGGAAGTTAAATCTTTCCATTTATAAAGACTTTTATGGTCATGGGTTTTACTGTAAGTAAGCTCAAGTAAAATGAGCCCCAAAAAAAAGGGAATACCATAAACTAGTGGGTTTGTAAAATCCATTACTGTTTAAATTTTAAATCCGTTAGTTGGTATGGTAGGGAGAAGTCTGTTGATCTTTTTTGTTTTGGCGAAGATACTTAATATATAACGTAATTTCTTGTGATTTAGTACCAACGTTTCTTTTTCTTTTTAGAAGCTTCACTTTTGCGCCCTTTTTTGTGCTTGCTTTTTCCGGGAGTTCGGTGTATTTCTTTTTTTGCTTTAGGGTCTAATGGATACGGATGGTCTTCAATAACGTCCAGTTGTAATTGAATAAGCTGTTGAATACTTGCCACATAGGTTTTTTCATCGGCAGAACAAAACGAATAGGAGTTACCGGATTTTCCAGCTCTAGCAGTTCTTCCAATACGGTGTACATAAGTTTCCGGTACGTTTGGTAAATCGAAATTTATTACGGCATCCAGTTCGTTTATGTCAATACCACGTGCAGCCACATCGGTCGCTATTAAAATGTTTACCTTGTTGGTTTTGAAGTTGTTTAGAGCTTCTTCTCTTAAATTCTGACTTTTATCGCCGTGGATACTATCTACTTTATAACCGTTTTTTTTAAGGGTTTGTTCTAATTTTTCAACCCCAAATTTGGTACGTCTAAAAATAAGAATACTGCCTTTAATATCGTTTCTTAGTAAATGCAAACACAATTCTATTTTATTGCGTTTTGGCACGTAATACAATACTTGGTTGACGTTTTTTGAAGTGGATGAATTTGGTGCTACTTCAACACGCTCAGGCGTATTTAAAATGGTGTTTGCCAGTTGTTCAACTTTAAAAGGGATGGTCGCCGAAAACAATAAAATCTGTTTTTCTTTGGTGCATAAACGCTCAATTTTTTTGACATCGTCTATAAAACCCATATCCAACATTAAATCGGCTTCATCCAAAACCAGTGTTTCAATATAATCGAGGTTGACAATATCTTGTTTGTGTAAATCGAGCAAACGTCCAGGCGTTGCAATCAAAATATCAACCCCTTTTTTCAATACATCAATTTGAGGTTCAATGGAAGCGCCTCCAAAAACCACCGTCGTTCTTAAATTGGTATAAGTGCTATATTTTTTGAAATTTTCGTCTATTTGAATGGCTAATTCGCGCGTAGGACTTATAATTAACGCTTTAATTTTCTTGCCTTTTTTACTGGCGTCTTGTTTGTCAAATAATAATTGTAAAATGGGCAATGCAAACGCAGCGGTTTTGCCTGTACCGGTTTGGGCAGATACAACCACATCTTTTTTTGCTAAAACCAAAGGAATGGTTTTTTCTTGTACCAGTGTAGGGTTATCGTAACCAGCTTCGGCAATGGCTCTTAAAATGGGTCTATTAAGTTGTAAGTCTTTAAACGACATGTATGATGATTTGCTGCAAAGATACATAAAAGTTGTCAGGGTAATTTTCCTAGGTTTCAACATTAGGAATAAATTTAAGTTTATATTGGAATATGCTTCGACAGGCTCAGCATGACAAGCTAAATAATGTACAATTGTCAGTCTGAGCTTGTCGAAGACCTTTTAAAACGGCACTTCGACAAACACAGTGTGACGTTGAATACTCATTTGGGAAAAGAAAAATAAATACAAACAAAGGATTAATTTTAGCCGTAACATTTTCTAATTTTACGCCACAAATTTAATTTGCACAATAACCCATGGTACAATACAACCCCAAAGACTGGATAACTTTTATTTTTAGATTTCATAAATCGGATACGTTTAGAAAACTGATTCCCATGATGATTTTTATAGGGGTTTACACGGGTGGCGTCGGGTATTTGGAACTTGAATATTGGAAACTATCCCAGAAAAACCATTTATCAAACATTACCGTCATGCACGGTATGCTGGGTTTCGTCATTTCCTTATTGTTGGTGTTTAGAACCAATACAGCTTACGATCGCTGGTGGGAAGGCAGAAAACTGTGGGGTGCGTTGGTTAATAACAGTCGAAATTTAGCTATGAAGCTCAGTGTTATCTTAAAGGAAGAACACGATAGGGTGTATTTTAAAAAATTGATTCCTAGCTATGCATCTATATTATCAAAGCATTTAACCGATGTTGAAACTGGTTTGCAACTGTTTGAGGGAATCGAATTAGACAATCACAAACACCGACCAAACCAAGTGGCCACCATGATGTATCAAAAAATTAATGATTTGCACGAGCAGAAAAAAATTACGGGCGACCAACTTATTATTTTAAATGCCGAACTACAATCGTTTACAGATATTTGTGGTGCTTGCGAACGTATTAAAAACACACCCATTCCATATTCATATAGTGCGTTTATTAAAAAGTTCATCTTTTTCTATATTATGACCTTACCCTTTGGTTATGTGTTTAGTTTGGGATATTACGCCATCCCAGTCGTTATTTTTATTTTTTACGTATTGGCAAGCTTAGAGTTGATTGCCGAAGAAATTGAAGATCCTTTTGGGATTGATGCCAACGATTTGCCCATTGAAAAGATTTCGGTAAATATTAAAAAGCATGTGGAGGAGATTATTTAGGGGTGTTTAAATGAATTGAAAGTGTTATAATAGTTTGATGTGGAGCTTTTATACATTTATTTAATACTTCTCTTTTATAGAACTCATAGAATCTTTACAATTCTACTAATTTAAAAATAGCCACGAATACACCCTGTTTTTATAAGTGCATCCGTGACAAAACCCTATTGTTATTCAATCTTTTGGTGGGTGCTTACTGCAATACGATTCCAAGCATTAATGGTAACAATCACCATAATAATCTGTGCGATTTGGTTTTCCGTAAAAACGCTAGCCGCTTTCTCATAGGTAGCTTTGCTTAAGCCATTTTGATGAATGAGTGTGATTTCTTCGGTCATTGCCAATACTGTTTGTTCCTCTTTCGTAAAGAATTTGGTGGCTTCTTTCCATGCGCCAGCCAAAAAGATACGTTGGTTGGTTTCTCCACCTTTTATGGCATCTTTGGTGTGCATATCGATACAATAGGCGCAATTATTGATTTGCGAGGCACGGATTTTAATGAGTTCTTTTAAGGTTTTAGAGATGTCTATTTTTGCTAAATAACCTTCTAATACAAACATGGCTTTAAATGCTTGTGGCTCTACTTGGTTGATGTTGATACGTTTTTCCATTGTTTTTGTTGTTTTAATTTAACAGTACAAAGTTGGAAAACAGCCAACGGGAAAAACTTAAACTGGTTTAAGAAATGCCTTTTTTACGGATTTCGCTTAAATATTCTGGCGTAAAATTTAAATAAGAAGCAATCAAATATTGAGGTACACGCTGTAAAAATTCAGGCTGTACCCTTAGAAAATGATAATAGAGTTCTTCCCGTGAAAAATCATAAAGAAATTTAATGCGCATTTGCGCAGCAGCATAGGCTTTTTGATAAATACAACGGAAATATTTTTCCATAACTGGATGTGTTTCTAACAGTTTTTCATAAGCTGTTTTATCTATATGCAAGAGTTCTGTATTTTCTACGGCTTGAATATAAAATTCTGTATACGATTGGTTTATAAAGGAGAATGTTTCAGTTATCCACCAATTTTCTATGGCAAATTCGGTAGTTTGCTCTGTGCCTTTTTCATTTATAAAAAATTTACGGAGAATGCCCTTTAATACAAAGACATTGGATTTACAAACCTGTCCTTCTTCAAGAAGATTGTCTTTTTTTAGTATGCTTTTAAATTGGAAATAGGATAGAATATCTTCAAACTCTTCATCGCTAACGGTTGCGAATTTATTAATGTGTGCTTTAAAAATCTCGGACATGTTTTGGAGTTTGTTTATCTTAAATATAAGCGAAATTACATTAAACTTTACTACAAAATCAACAACCCATTTTCTCGTAAAACGTTCATAGGTTTTGAAAACCAAAACAGCTCAAAGTCTTCAAACTGGCTTTCAAAATCTTTTTTTAGTTCCAAAAAGGAGGGTAGTTGTGTGCTGCTTGGGCGCAACGAATCCAGCTTATTTAAAAACCAGTAGCCTTTATCTTTATCTAAAGTCACCGTAAAGGTTTCGGTTGTCGTATGAAACAGTGCTTGCAATGTGTGATAGGTATGTCCCTTCTTTGTTTTGGAAGTTTCTGTTACCAAAGGCTTTGTGCCTAGCCATAGTATTTTTGCAGTGGGTTTGATGTTGAAATGAACATCTGTTTCTAAGCAGTTATAAATAAAATCGGGTTTAATAACGGTTTTTGGGATTTTAAAATCGAACCAATCTTGTAACGGTAGTTCAAAACCAATACCGTGCATATAGTTGAAAAGCGACTTTTTTAATCCGAAACTAAATTGGTTGTGGTCAATGCCTGTAGTGTCGGTAAAGGCAATATCGTTATTGGCAAACGTAATGGGTTTGGTGTTTGGGATGATATGGTATTCAGAAGGATTTAATCCAATAGGGCTATGTGCCGTTAAGGCGAATTGGTGCCAAAACCCCGATTGCAAGACGCCAATTTCGAATAACTGACGCACCATTTCCAAACTATCCACAGTTTCCTGAACGGTTTGCGTGGGGTAACCATACATTAAATAGGCGTGTACCATAATGTTGGCTTCGGTAAAATTACGGGTGACTTGCGCCACTTGTGCTACGGTGACTCCTTTGTCAATAAGTGCCAACAACCTATCGGAAGCCACTTCCAGTCCGCCAGAAACAGCAATACACCCCGAGGCTTTTAACAACAGGCACAAATCTTTGGTGAAGTTTTTTTCAAACCGAATGTTGGCCCACCAAGTAACCGTGAGTTTACGTTTTATAATTTCCAAAGCTAGGGCTTTCATGAGTGCAGGAGGTGCTGCTTCGTCCACAAAATGAAACCCTGTTTCCCCCGTTTGTTCTATGAGTTGTTCCATACGATCCACCAATAATTTGGCGGCAATGGGTTCGTAAATTTTAATATAATCCAACGAAATATCACAAAATGTACATTTGCCCCAATAACAACCATGCGCCATGGTGAGTTTGTTCCATCGCCCATCGCTCCACAAACTGTGCATGGGGTTGGCAATTTCTATGACTGAAATGTATTTATCTAAAAGTAAATCGGAGTAATCGGGTGTGCCAAGATCACTTTGTTTGTAATCTGGTTTGGTGCTGTTGTTTTTATAAACGACTTTTTGGTTTTCTAAAAGAAAGGTGCGTTTATACTCCCCTCCTTCGGAGGAGCTGGGGGAGGATAATAATTCAATGGGCAATTCACCATCATCTAATGTAATAAAATCGAAAAATTGGAATACCCGAACGTCTGTAACCGAGCGTAATTCGGTATTTGGGAATCCGCCGCCCATCGCTATTTTAATAGTAGGGTAGTTGATTTTTATATATTGGGCACACCGAAACGCACTGTATAAATTCCCGGGAAACGGTACCGAAAAACACACCAGTTTGGGTTGAATGGTTTTTAGTTTTTCTTCAAGAATGTTTAGTGTAATGGCATCAATATATGTTGGTTTATTTTGTAATTGTTGGTATAAGTCATCAAACGAATTGGCACTGTGCCCCAAACGTTCTGCATAACGGCTAAAACCAAAATTGTCATCGATGCATTCTACAATAAAATCGGATAAATCTTCAAGATACAAGGTGGCCAAATGTTTGGCTTTATCTTGCATACCCATATTACCGAATGCCCAATCCAATTCATCCAATTGTTCAAAACGTGACGCTTGCGGTAAAAAATGATTGGTGCAAATTTGTCTGGCGAAGGTTGGTTTTTTCCCCTGTAGAAAGGCTATGACATCATCCAAAGGCTGTAAATAAGCATCTCTTAACGTATAAATTCTTTGCGCATTTTCAGAAGTGATGCGATTATTTTTAGCGGCTAATTCAAAAAGATGTTGGAATGTTTTTTTTGAAAATAATTCTAAAATCACCTCAATGCCCAAATCCATTTGAAACGAAGGGATGTTTTTAGTGTTTAAAAAACCTTTTAAATAGCATGTAGCAGGGTAGGGCGTGTTTAATTGCGTAAACGGAGGTGTGATGAGTAAAAGGTCTTTCAAAGGATAATTATAAAAATAAAAACAAATATAACTGAAAACTATGACCGCTTTATGTAATTATTCGTTTTACATTAAAGTTGAGCCTCAATTGTTTGACCCTATAAGCGATATTAATCTTTAATATAACTCCTTAATAATGCTTGTTTTTTAGGAGGAATGGCTTCACTATTAACAACAATTTTCAATAAGTCTTGATCTTTGTCTTTGGAATGGATTAAACGAAATAAGTTTGCTACAGATATTCTGTGTTCGGGTCTTTTAACTAAAACAAAAGTATCATTAACATTTACATAACCTTCTTCAAGAATGCTCAAATAAGTACCGCCAAAACCGTGTTCTATAAATTGTTTAAGAACCGTTTGTGTTCCAAATTTATATCCTAATTTGTAACAAGGTTCTCTGTATTGTGAAACCTGTACTAAGGCTTTGCCAACTTTGTAGATGTCGCCTAAATAAACTTGCGTTTCATCAAATTCAGAAACCGTTAAGTTTTCACCAAACATACCCCAATTCCAATCTAAATTTGGGTATAGGTTTTTCCAATAAGAATATTGTTCTGCAGAAAACATATAGCATGCTTTATAAAAACCGCCATGATGTTCACGATCCGATACTTCATCATTTTTTACATCGGTTTTGCCTATGTAAATGGGTCTGTCAGTAGGTTTTTTATAAATACCAGTAGTTTCTTCTTTTCCGTTCCAAATAATGGTCGTTGGGTTGGCTAGGTTTGTTGAGATGATTTTCATGAATTAAAAGTAATAAAAAAACCACTTTGTTTGCAAAGTGGTTTTAGATTTATTAAATTATAAGATTCCCTCTTTCGAGGGAATGGAAGATTACTTAATCATTTCATAACTACGCTTAATAAATTTGGTAAGTTCTTCACCTTTTAATAAGCCTTGGGATAAACGTGCTAAATCCAAACTTTGGTTAATTAAACGCTCTTGTTTGTTTTTGGTTTTAGTTTCTAAAATCTCGCCAACTAATTTAGAGTTTGTATTAACTACCAAGTTGTACATTTCAGGGAAACTGCCCATGCCAAACATACCGCCACCGCCAGTTTGCTGCATCTCTTTCATACGACGCATAAATTCCGGTTGTGTAATGATGAATGGTGATGCCTCACTATCCATAGCTTCTAACTGTACCATGAATTTTTCTGAAGGAATGACTTCTTTTAACAGGGTTTCTAATGCTGTTTTTTGCTCTTCAGTTAATTTAGAAATCTCGGTGTCTTCTTTTTGTATTAATTTGTTAATATGATCACCGTCTACACGTGCAAAGTTGATGTTTTCTTTAGAGCTTTCCAGTTTCTGAATTAAATGCGATACGATAGGCGAATCTAACAACAACACTTCATAGCCTTTTGCTTTTGCAGTTTCAATATAAGCATGTTGTGCTTCTTTATCGGAAGCATATAAAATGACTAATTTGCCATCTTTATCAGTTTGATTCGCTTTTATTTTGTTGAATAATTCATCGTAGGTATAGTAAGTGCCGTCGACTGTTGGATAGAGTGCAAAATCGTTCGCTTTTTCAAAGAATTTTTCTTCTGAAAGCATTCCGTATTCAATCACGATTTTAATATCGTTCCATTTTGCTTCAAAATCTTCACGGTTACTGTTGAATAAGGATTTTAATTTATCGGCAACTTTTCTAGTAATGTAAGATGAGATTTTTTTAACCGCCCCATCAGCTTGTAAATAACTACGCGAAACGTTTAAAGGAATGTCTGGTGAATCAATAACACCACGAAGCATGGTTAAAAACTCAGGTACAATGCCTTCTACATTATCAGTAACATACACTTGGTTTTGGTATAGTTGGATTTTATCTTTTTGGATATTGAAATCCTGACCCATTTTTGGAAAATACAAAATACCAGTTAAGTTGAACGGATAATCTACATTTAAGTGAATGTTAAATAAAGGCTCTTCAAACTGCATTGGATACAATTCGCGGTAGAAATTTTTATAGTCTTCATCATTTAAATCGGTAGGTTGTTTAGTCCAAGCTGGATTTGGATTGTTGACGATATTATCAACTGTAATCTTACGTTGAGGTTCTTTGGTTTCTTTACCGTCTTTATCTGTAATTGTTGCAGGTTCATGCTCAGGATCGTTAATTTCTTTAGTTCCAAATTTAATTGGAACTGGCATGAACTTATTATACTTCTGCAATAATGCACTAATACGGGCTTCTTCTAAAAATTCGGTAGAATCATCGGCAATGTGGAGAATAATTTCAGTACCTCTTTCGGTTCTGTCTGATGCTTCTAAAGTAAATTCAGGCGAACCATCACAAGTCCAATGAGCAGCAGGTGCATCGGTATGCGATTTTGTGATAATTTCTACTTTTTCAGCGACCATAAATGCTGAGTAAAAACCTAATCCGAAATGACCAATAATTCCTGAATCTTTAGCAGAATCTTTATATTTATCTAAAAATTCTTCGGCACCGGAAAAAGCCACTTGGTTGATGTATTTTTCAACTTCTTCGGCAGTCATACCCAAACCTTGGTCAATAACATGAAGCTTTTTGCCTTCTTTGTCTATTTTAACCTCAATTTGTGGGTTGCCGTACTCCGATTTAGATTCTCCAATGCTTGTAAGGTGTTTTAGCTTTAAAGTAGCATCGGTACCGTTACTAATTAGCTCACGTAAAAATATTTCGTGGTCGCTATACAAGAATTTTTTAATGAGAGGGAAAATGTTCTCTACGGAAACATTAATACTTCCTTTTGTCATAGTATAATAGTTTTAATTTTTCATTCCTTGGCTGTGTTAGAAAGGAATCTGATTAATTTATGTTTTAATTCACTTTGAATTCTTAGTCAACAAAAATGCCAATTAATAAAATGTGACAAACTGACACTGTTGATTACCGAATAGCGATTGATGATTACCGATTTTTAGAATAAGAAGTGGTTTAAACTTTTTTGATTGAAGCGAAAAATAGGGATTTTTGTTACAGATTTTATCTTTTTTGCACTGCATAGCAGAGCTACGGAGTAAAAAAACAGGTGAAATATGGGATAAAAAGACCATTTTGTAGCCAATTAAAAAAGTTTAAACCACTTCTAAATTTTAATAATTGGAATATTGTTGGAGTTGTTGTACTTTGTATTCTATTAAATTGAGGGAAATATGTATAATTCAAAAATTATAGGATTAGGTAAATATGTGCCGGATAATGTGGTTACTAATGATGATTTATCTAAAATAATGGATACCAATGATGCTTGGATACAAGAGCGTACAGGTATTAAAGAACGGCGTTGGATAAAAGAAGGAACCGATGATACCTCGGCAGTTATGGGAGCAAAAGCAGCTAAGATAGCTATTGAACGTGCCGGATTAACCAAAGACGCTATTGATTTTATTGTATTTGCAACTTTAAGTCCCGATTATTATTTTCCAGGTTGTGGTGTGCAAATTCAGGATTTATTGGATATGCCAACTGTTGGTGCTTTGGATGTTAGAAACCAATGTTCGGGTTTTGTGTATGCCATTTCGGTAGCTGATCAGTTTATTAAAACGGGCATGTATAAAAATATTTTGGTTATAGGAGCCGAATACCATAGTAATGGATTGGATAAATCAACGCGAGGTCGTGGCGTGACCGTTATTTTTGGTGATGGTGCAGGTGCCTGTGTGTTGACTAGGGAAGAGGACACAACAAAGGGTATTTTATCAACCCATTTGCATAGTGAAGGCAAGTATGCCGATAAGCTAATTGTTGCTTCACCAAGTATTGCACATTGGGTACCGGAAATTTTGGAAGCTGGCGAAGAGGATGTATCGTATTTTCCGTATATGGATGGAACGTTTGTGTTTAAACATGCTGTCGTTCGTTTTAGTGAGGTTATTGAAGAAGGGTTACAAGCAAATCATTTGAAGAAAGAAGACATAGATATGCTTATTCCACATCAAGCGAATTTGCGAATTGCGCAATTTATTCAAAAGAAGTTTGGTTTAAGTGATGATCAAGTTTTTAATAATATTATGAAGTACGGTAATACTACGGCAGCTTCTGTTATTATTGCACTTACTGAAGCTTGGGAAGAAGGTAAAATAAAACCGGGAGATAACGTGGTGCTTGCTGCCTTTGGAAGTGGTTTTACTTGGGCAAGTGCTATTATTAAATGGGTATAAAATTTTAGAGTATATAAAACAAAAAGCCCAAAACTTAATGGTTTTGGGCTTCTCTAGCTATTAATCAACTTCAACTAACACTTTACTATTGTGAAGAATCTGTTATATAGACGTATAAGACTCTGAAATATTGCATAAGTCTTGCTATTTAACTCATTTTTAACACATTGAAGTGATTTAAACTTTTTTAATACAAAAAAACTCGAAAGATAATTTTCGAGTTTTCATGTTATATGTATACAAATCTTTATTACGAAATTTTATATGCGAAGGTGACTAACTCTTATAATAATTATTCTTTCGTTTGCTAGATTGTATGTTACTACAACGTTTTGGTATTGTGTATATTGTGTGAAATTTGTATTTTTTTAAAATTTAACATTTATGATAAAATAGAAGCAAAAAAAAAGCAAAAACCCAAAGTGGAAATACTTTGGGTTTTCTTATTTAACAGTAAACATTAATACTAACCATCAACTATTAATGAAAGCTATTAAATAGTGTGTTATATAAAGCCTCCGCCACCGGATTCTTCATTATTATCTCTGTTCTTTCTAGCTTTGGCACGGTATTTTCCACCACCAAATCTATAAGATAAGCCAACATTCCATGTATTGCTTTCCCAGTTAAAGGCACCGTTTTGAACAAATGGTTTTTTGCCATTAAAAGCAAATTCCATAGTGTTGAAAACATCATTCAAATTAAAGCTAAACGTCCCTTTTCCTTGGGCAAAACCAACCCGGGTACCAAGATTAACAAAATACATAGGTTTTCTATCAAATTGTAATGATCTGTTTTTTCCTCGGTAAAAACCAAAGGCTGTGAAACTCACTGTTTTACTTAAGCTAAAATTGTTGAACATTCTAAAATTCCATGCCACATTGTCAATTTCATCAACGTTGGTTTCAATATCATCTATAGTTGCGGTTTCTATAGGAGCCGTTAAACTTTCGGCAATACCTCTTTGTACTTGTGAATATAAATCGAAACTGGAATTAATATTCCACCATTTTGTTGGTTTGTAATTGGATGATAATTCCATTCCATAAGCAGTAGTGTTATCAAAATTATCATGGGTTAAGATAACACGTCCAGAATTAATATCGGTTCTATCTATAAATAAGGCTCTGTTCATATCATCATTAATGATACGGTAAAAAACACCGCCTGTTACAGTACCTTTTTTATCTTTTAATGTTCTGGTATAATTAGCTTCAATGGAGTTTGTGAATTGTGGTTGTAAGTCAATATTTCCATACGATGAAATTAAAGGAGAACTCCATTCTTTAATAGGGTTTACTTGGTCAATACCCGGTCTATCAACACGACGGCTGTAACTTAATTGGTATGAGTTTTTTTCAGAAGGGGAATAAGTAAAAAATACCGATGGGTAGAGTTCGAAATAATCATTTTTAAAAGTTTCGGTACTTGCGGCTTCCGATGATAATGCTATGGCATCTTCGTGCACGTTTTCAGCACGTACACCTATTTGATAGCTCCATTTCTCAAATTGCTTGTTAAAGTTAGCATAGGCTGAGTAAATGTCTCTCGTATAGTCAAACGCGGTGCTTGGAGTCGGTCTTAAAACACCAGCATTGTTATACGAATCGCCAGTAGATGCGTATGCAATATCCGAATTAAATAAACGTGCTTCTAATCCTAATTCTAATTTAGACTTTTCACTTAATGGATTTATGTAATCTAAATTTATGGTCGTGCTTTTTCTGTCGGTATTATTAAAATCCTTATAATCTTCATTTGATCCTAATAAGAACATAAAATCAACAGGTCTATCATCTTCAAAAATATTATAGTCAACTTCTAGTTCTATATTATGACCTTCTTTTGAGAAATCGTGTTTGTAATCAAAATTATATTGTGACGATAGGTTGTCGCTGTTAGAAACAAAAAGTTGGCTTTGATTGAATGATGCATCATTATAAAATATAGCATCTGTTTGTCCATTATTACTACTTTCTGAGGTGTTCTGTGTAGTGAAAACAGACACGGTGTTTTTATCATCTAAATAAAAATCAACGCCAACTTTGTACAAATGTGATTGTCTTTTATCTAAAAATTTGAAGAACTGTTCCGAGTTGTTTTCGGGTCTAGATATAAAACCTTTATTTCTGTTTTTAGAGATATTGTTACTATAACTGCCGTACAAATTGAATTTTCCGTTGCGGTAATTCATATCCAATGAGCTATTGAATTTAGCTTCTATTTGGTGGGTTAAACCAATGTTTACATTACCGTTAAAACCTACCATCGTGTTTTTGTGCAGTATAATATTTATAATACCACTCATGCCTTCGGGGTTGTATTTTGCAGAAGGATTGGTGATTAATTCAATAGATTTTATAGCTGTTGAAGGAATTTGTTTTAACAATTGGGCTGTTGGTATGTTAGACAATTTACCATCAACCATGACACGTACATTTTGGTTTCCCCGTAAGCTAATATCACCAGTTTGGGCATCAACACCAACCGAAGGAATGCCTACCATTAATTCGGATGCGCTGCCAGTTGCAGCTAAGTCTTTGCCAATGGTTATAACTTTTCTGTCTACTTTTTGTTGAATTGTTGAGGTTTCGGCAATGACAGTAACTTCGTCTAAACCTTCTGCAGCTTCTTCTAAAAAGATATTGCCTAAGTTTATATCGTAATTGCCTTTTTTAATAGAAACTTCTTTTCTAATAGTTTTGTAACCTATATATTGGATGCTTACTATTATTTTCCCTTCTTCAATTTTTTCAATTTTAAAACTACCATCTTCAGAAGTAATACCACCTGTTAAAATGTCTTCTTTAGTGTTTTTTATTATGATGTTTACATAGGGTAAGGGCTGCTTTAAAGTGGCGTCTAATACTTTTCCAGATATAGTACCGGTTTTATCGTCGGGCGATTTTGGATTGGTAGCATGTGTTTTGTTCATTATGGACAAGAGGAAAACGCATACTAAAAATAATTTTTTCATTTGATTGACTGTTTTTTTGATTGATTATAAAGTAGACGACGATTGTTATAATCTGTTACTGTTTTATTGTATATTAACATGCTTTTAACATAACATTGTCAAAATTATTGGACCACAAAGAAAAGTTTTTGGTAGGCATTAACCTTTGAAAAAATATTAACATATGAATAAAAAAACATTGGTACTGGGGGCGTCTTTAAACCCTAGTAGGTATTCAAATTATGCAATTCAGAAACTTGCAAGTCAAAACATTGAAACAGTAGCTTTAGGTTTGAAGCAAGGCGTGGTTGCTGGTGTGACCATTCAAACAGAATTGTTGTCTTTTGAGAACTTGCATACCGTAACCTTGTATCTGAATCCTAAAAACCAGATCATGTATTATGATTATATAGTGTCATTAAAACCGAAGCGCGTTATTTTCAATCCCGGAACCGAGAATCCTGAGTTTTATGAAATTTTAAAGAAGAATAATATTCCTTTTGAAGCTGCTTGTTCGCTAGTGTTGCTTTCTACGAATCAATATTAATCCTAAAAAGGTAAGGAATCCGTTTAAAATTAAAATAAAGAATCCAAATTCAAAACCGAGCCATTTTGAGCTATTTATACTTATTATATAAGATAATATAGGCGATAGAATAGCTATAATAGGTACTAATTTATCTTTAACCTGCCATTTTGTAAAGAGTCCAAAACTGTAAAGACCTAAAAGCGGTCCATAGGTGTAACCTGCAAAAACAAAGAGTTTGGCTATAACACTTTCATCTTTAATAATATATTTAAACGCTACAATAACCAATATTAGTAATAGGGAAATTAAGACGTGAATTCGCTTTCTTATGGTAATTTGTTTAGTCTTATCGTATTTTTTTTCGATGTCTAAAATATCTATACTAAACGATGTTGTTAAGGCTGTTAATGCACTGTCGGCACTGCTATAAGCAGCGGCAATTAGGCCAATAAGAAAGAAAATAAAAATACCAACCCCCAAATGGTTTTTTGCAAGTATGGGAAACAGTGCATCTTTGTGTGCATCAATACCAAGTTGTTGGGCATACACAGTTAAAAGTAAGCCTAAACTTAAAAAAATAAAATTGACAATCGTTAAAACAATCGTAAACCAAAACATGTTTTTTTGTGCATCCTTAAGCGATTTACATGTTAAGTTTTTTTGCATCATATCTTGGTCTAAACCTGTCATTACTATGGCTATAAATGCTCCGGAAATAAACTGTTTCCAAAAGTAATTTTCAGATTTATAATCATCAAAAAAGAAGGTTTTAGATAAATCACTATCTAAAATATAGCCCAAAAGATTACCGCCGTTTATACCCAAATCGGTACTAACATAATAAATGGAAACTCCTACAGCAATAAGCATAAATAGAGTTTGAAGCGTATCGGTCCAAATAATGGTTTTTATACCCGATTTGAATGTGTACAGCCAAATTAAAACCACAGTTATAGTCACCGTTTGCCAAAATTGGATGCCTAATTCGTCAAATAATATTATTTGTAACACATTTGCAACGAGATACAGCCTAAAACTAGCACCAACAACACGGGAAATTAAAAAAAACGACGCCCCTGTTTTATAAGCATAGTTTCCAAAGCGTTCTTCCAAATAGGTGTAAATAGATGTTAAATTGAGTTTGTAATATAAAGGGAGTAACACGGTTCCAATTACCAAATAGCCTACTATATAGCCTAACACCACTTGCATATAGCTGAATTGCGAAGCTTCGATCCAACCAGGAACCGAAATAAAAGTCACCCCAGATAGTGAAGCTCCAATCATTCCAAAAGCCACTAAATACCATGGAGCCGATTTGTTCGCTTTGAAAAAAGCATCGTTAGAGTTTTCTTTTCCGGTGAAATAGGATATGATAATAAGCATTCCAAAATAGGCAGCAATAAGTAGAATGATTTGTGTAGCACTCATATGTTTATGATTAGGTAGCCAAAATACAAAATTAGTTTGCAGTCTTAGTTTTAGAGATTGTTTAAATTTTATTTTTGGAATGTTTTATAGGATATTTTTTTGTCAGACAGGGCCGAGCGTATAAAAAAGGTCTGGGAGACCTTTTTAGTGAAGGATCTAGGCTGCCGCGAGGGAGAGGTACATAGCTACGAACCGAAAAATAGCTGAAGTATGACGGAAAAAGGCACATAAAAGAGCCAAAGGATAAAACTTAAACAGTCTCTTGGAATACATATTTTATTCTTTTGTATTGCATTTTTTAAGTTGAGTCAAAAAGTATTAAATTCGCAGCTATGGAATTCTCTTCAAAATTACTTGAACGTGCTGTTAACGAAATGTCGCAATTGCCAGGGATTGGTAAGCGCACCGCTTTGCGTTTGGTGTTGCATCTATTAAAGCAGCCTAAAGAGCAAACAACGGCATTATCGGAAGCTTTGCAAACCATGCGAAACGATGTCAAGTTTTGTAAATCATGCCACAATATTAGCGATGTCGATTTATGTGAAATTTGTTCAAACCCCAATAGAGACGAAACCCTTGTTTGTGTGGTAGAAGACATTCGCGACGTTATGGCCATTGAAAACACCAGTTCCTTTAAAGGACTCTATCATGTTTTAGGAGGCAAAATTTCGCCTATGGATGGTATCGGTCCACATGATTTAAATATTGTTTCATTGGTAAACAAAGTAAAAGAAGGCAAAATAAAGGAACTTATTTTCGCGTTAAGCTCTACAATGGAAGGCGATACCACCAATTTTTATATTTTTAAACAAATTCAGGAGTACCAAGTTTTTACATCAACCATTGCTAGAGGTATTTCGGTTGGCGATGAATTGGAATATGCCGATGAAATTACCCTTGGAAGAAGTATTGTTAATAGAGTGCCGTTTGAATCTTCTTTAAAACTATAATGATCTTTTGAAGTTATCTATTGTTATACTAAATTATAATGTCCGTTACTTTTTAGAACTCTGTATAAAAAGTGTACAAGCGGCTATCGAAACTATTGATGCAGAAATTATTGTAGTCGATAATAATTCTGAAGATGGTAGTTGCCAAATGGTAAAAGATTTATTTCCCGAGATTAGACTAATAGAAAACAAAGAAAATTTGGGGTTTTCAAAAGGAAATAATATAGGTGTCTCTCACGCAAAAGGCGATTATTTGTGTATTTTAAACCCAGATACGGTTGTTGCAGAAGACACGTTTACGTTACTGTTAAGTTTTGCAGAAAGTAAAGAAAAAATAGGGATTGTAGGATGTAAGCTTATAAATGGTTCTGGAGTTTTTCTGCCAGAAAGCAAACGAAATATTCCTTATATAAATGCGGCATTTAAAAAAGTATATGGAAATTCAGAAGCCTATTACGCCAATCATTTAAATGAAAATGAAATAGGAAAAGCCGATATTTTGGTAGGTGCTTTTATGTTGATGAAACGAGATTTATACCATAAGTTAAAGGGGTTTGATGAAGATTATTTTATGTATGGTGAAGATATCGATTTGTCCTATAAAGCATTAAAATCGGGTTGTGAGAACTACTATTTTGGAGCTACAACGGTCATTCATTACAAAGGTGAAAGCACATTAAAAGACAAATTTTATGCACGTCGTTTTTATGGTGCCATGCAAATATTCTATAAAAAGCACTTTAAGAAAAACTCGTTGTTCGACATGTTTGTTTGGCTTGGTATTAGGGTGGTTTATTTGTTTAGAAAATTGCCTGTAACCAAAGAAAAATGTGTTAGTGGTTATGTTTTTATTTCAGACAAAATGAATGATGCTTTGCAACTAACATTACAGAAAAAGCTAAGTTTAAAATCGAATTTAAGTAACCTAGAAAAAGGAACAGAGGTTATTTTTGACGCTAATAAGCTGAGTTATAAAGAAATTATAGTAATGATGAGTGATCCTAAAAAAAACAAATCCATTACCTACAAAATATTACCAAAGCAGGCTAACTTTATACTTGGAAGTGATAATGCCATAAGTAGAGGTGAAATTGTAGTTTTAAATTAGTTTTATTGTAAATAATTTAAAAAAATCAATGTTTTTTAATTAATTTTGCAAGCGAAAAATAGAAAAGAAGTATTACGTTATAGATATGGCAAAGTTTGAACTTAAATTACCCAAAATGGGAGAAAGTGTTGCAGAGGCAACTATAACATCTTGGTTAAAAGAAGTTGGAGATACTATAGAACTTGATGAAGCAGTATTGGAAATCGCAACCGATAAAGTAGACAGCGAAGTACCAAGTGAAGTGGATGGTGTTTTAATTGAGAAATTTTTTAATGTAGATGACATTGTTCAAGTTGGGCAAACAATTGCAATTATTCAAACGGAAGATGAAGAAGATGATAATGTAGAAGAAGTTTCAGAAACCACTTCAAAAGGATCTCCTATAGAAGAAGAAAAAGCAGCAGAGTTTGTAAATCAATCTATTGCTATAGCTAAAGAAACGGTGACACCTGTAGTTTCAAGTGAAGAGCGTTTTTATTCGCCATTAGTTAAAAATATAGCAAAAGAAGAAGGTGTTTCGCAACAAGAACTCGATAGCATTGTTGGGACAGGCATTGATAATCGTGTTACAAAAAACGATATTCTAAACTATATTCAAAATAAGTCAGGCAAAACCGAAACAGTAATGTCTGAAACTGAAGCTCCGGTTGTTAAAACCATTCAACCTGAAAAGCAAAAACCAACTCCAACGCCAGTTGTAGTAAGTGGTGAAGATGAAATTATTGAAATGACCAGAATGGGCAAACTTATTGCACATCACATGGTAGAATCGGTTCAAACATCAGCACACGTTCAAAGCTTTATTGAAGCTGATGTTACCAAGATTTGGAACTGGAGAAATAAAATAAAAGATGCGTTTTTAAAACGTGAAGGTGAGAATTTAACTTTTACGCCCATTTTTATGGAAGCAGTAGCTAAAGCACTTCGCGATTTTCCAATGATGAATATTTCCATGCAAGGAGATACCATTGTTAAAAAGAAGAATATCAATTTAGGAATGGCAGCATCGTTGGCGGATGGGAATTTAATTGTGCCGGTTATTAAAAATGCCGACCAACTTAATCTAGTAGGCATGACCAAACAAGTTAACGATTTGGCAAATCGTGCACGAGCCAACCAACTAAAACCTGATGAGGTGCAAGGCGGTACTTATACTGTTACCAACGTGGGTACCTTTGGTAGCATCATGGGAACACCTATCATTAATCAGCCACAAGTTGGTATTTTAGCTTTGGGAGCTATACGTAAAGTGCCTGCAGTAATTGAAACCAATGAAGGTGATTTTATAGGTATTCGCTACCGCATGTTTTTATCGCACTCTTACGATCACCGTGTGGTAAATGGAGCTTTAGGAGGGCAATTTGTAAAAGCCGTTAAAGATTACCTAGAAGCTTGGGATAGTAATAGGGAAATTTAAATTCCTGCGGAGACAGGAATCTCATCAAAATAAACTTTAAAAGACGAATCCAATTCATTAAAAGGTTGGGTTTTCTTATTTTTGTATTGTCGATATAAAGACAAATTATTCAACAGAAAAATAAAACTAATGAATTTAAACCTCACCAAACCCATTTGTTTTTTCGACCTAGAAACAACAGGTGTAAGTATAACCACCGATCGCATTGTTGAAATAGCTATTTTAAAAGTGCATCCTAACGGAAAGGAAGAAAGCAAAACATGGTTGGTAAATCCCGAAATGATCATTCCAAATGAAGTTATAGCTATTCACGGCATAACAAACGAAGATGTTGCTGATAAACCAACATTTAAGGAAGTTGCCAAAGATATTTATAACATGATTAAAGATTCCGATTTAGGAGGTTTTAATTCAAACAGATTTGATATTCCACTATTGGCAGAAGAATTATTGCGTGCTGAGGTAGACTTCGATATGAAAAACCGTGTTGCTGTAGATGTGCAAACCATTTTTCATAAAATGGAACAACGTACCTTAAGTGCTGCCTATAAGTTTTATTGTAATGAAGAACTAGAAGGCGCACATGGTGCAGAAGCAGATACCAGGGCAACTTACGAAGTGCTAAAGGCACAAATAACTAAGTATGATGAAATAGAAAACGATACGAAGTTTTTAGCAGAATTCAGCTCTAGAAAGCAATTTGCAGATTTTGCAGGCTTTATAGTTTATAACAAACAAGG
Organism: Mariniflexile sp. HMF6888; assembly: GCF_044335535.1. Taxonomy (NCBI): domain Bacteria; kingdom Pseudomonadati; phylum Bacteroidota; class Flavobacteriia; order Flavobacteriales; family Flavobacteriaceae; genus Mariniflexile; species Mariniflexile sp. HMF6888. The sequence goes on from NZ_JBIQVZ010000004.1 coordinate 70,635, forward strand.
CGAAGAATGTTTTTCATTCGGAAAGCATAAAGGTAAGTTAGTCACCGACGTATTAGAAACCGAACCGGGGTATTTTGGATGGTTATTAAATGCCGATTTCCCATTGTACACAAAAAAAGTGTTAACAGCTATAAAACTCAGAAGTTTCAATAATAAATTGGGTTGAAAAAGTTCAGAGTTATGAGTTTAGAGTTCAGAGTTCAGAGTTCAGAGTTAAAAGTATAAAGGTTAAAAAGTTATGTTAGCAACCAAAAACCATCAACCAAAAACCATCAATGAAAATCATCTGCATCGGTCGTAATTACACCGAACATATCAAAGAATTGGAAAACGAAAAACCAACAGATCCGGTGGTGTTTTTGAAACCAGACACGTCTATTCTGCTGAAAAAACAACCTTTTTTTATTCCCGATTTTTCAAATGATGTGCATTATGAAGTGGAGGTTTTGGTTAAAATCAATAAAATAGGAAAGTATATCGATAAAAAATTTGCACACAAATATTATGATGAAATTGGGTTGGGAATCGATTTTACAGCACGTGATTTACAAAACGAATTAAAAGCAAAAGGATTGCCTTGGGAAAAAGCAAAATCGTTTGATGGCGCAGCGGTTATAGGTAAATGGCTGTCAGTTTCAGATTTTAAAGATGTTAATGCGATTGAATTTTCTTTAAAAAAAAATGAAAATATTGTACAATTAGGAAATACAAGCCACATGCTTTGGAAAATTGATGAATTAATAGAATATGTGTCAAAATATTTTACTTTAAAGATTGGAGATATTATATTTACGGGCACTCCTGCTGGAGTAGGCAAAGTATTTGCAAATGATAAACTTAAAGGATTTATAGAAGACAAAGAAATGTTCTCAATAACAATAAAATAAATGGAACGACATTACAAACTATTTAGGGTACGCGAATTAGCAGATAACGATGAAGATTTTATTGCGACTTTAGCCGAAGCTTTTTTAGAAGAAGTGCCAGAAGACGCCGAACGACTAAAAAAAGCGGTTGCTGAAAAAGATTATCACACGACTTATCAAGCAGCGCATAAAATGAAACCAACTGTCGATTTATTCGAATTAGGAGTGCTTGATATTTTAATTGAAGTGCAAGATTGGGGGAAATTTGAAAAAAGGGATTTGGATATTTCTTCTCAATTGGCTATTGTTATTTCGGCTGTTGATAATGCTGTAGCCGAAATAAAATCAGATTTTAATTTATAATGCTAGCCGAAATAATCACCATAGGCGATGAGCTTTTAATTGGTCAAGTTATTGATACCAATTCTGCGTTTATTGCAAAACATCTTAACAAAATTGGGATTTCTGTTTACCAAATAACATCGGTTCAAGATGATAAAGCACATATACTTAAAGCCTTAAAAGATGCCGAGAACCATGTAGATATCGTTATTCTTACAGGAGGTTTAGGACCGACAAAAGACGATATTACCAAAAAAACCATCGCCGAATATTTTAATGACACATTAGTAAAAGACGATTCGGTTATAGAAAATATTGAAGAACTCTGGAAACATTATACTGGTGGTTTACTGCTTCAGGTAAATCGCGATCAGGCGCTTGTGCCTTCAAAAGCAAAAGTGCTTATGAATAAATTGGGTACAGCTCCAGGTATGTGGATGGAAAAAGACCATAAAGTATTTATTTCACTTCCTGGAGTACCTTACGAAATGAATGCTTTAGTTGAAGAGTCGGTTATTCCAAAGTTAAAGGAAAAATATAATTGCCCATATATTTTGCATAAAACCTTATTGGTATATGGTATAGGTGAAAGTGCCTTAGCAGAACGTATAGAAGCATGGGAAGATACTTTGCCAAAGCATATTAAATTAGCATATTTACCAAGTTTGGGGAAAATGAGGTTGCGTTTATCGGCAAAAGGATTCAATGTTCAAGAAGTTATCAATAGTGTTCAAAATGAACTTGACAAAGTCATTCCATTAATAAAAAACGAGTTTGCAGGTTTTGAAGAAGAAGACGGTTCAGTAGAAGTTGTTATTGCAAAACAACTGAACAAATTAGGAAAAACCTTAGCTATTGCCGAAAGTTGCACGGGTGGCATGATTGCAGAACAATTTACAACACATTCTGGGGCTTCGACTTATTTTAAAGGTGGTGTGGTAACCTATTCAACCGAATCTAAAATGAATGTTTTAGGTGTTTCAAAAGCAGATATTGATGCCTTTTCGGTGGTAAGTGCCCAAGTGGCAGAGTCTATGGCTAGTAATGCACAGCGATTATTCCAGTCAGATTTTGCTGTGGCAACCACAGGAAATGCTGGACCTACCAAAGGTGATTCAGAAGCAGAAGTAGGAACGGTTTTTATTGCTATTGCTACTAAAAATGGTGTGTATTCAGAAAAATTTATGTTAGGAAATCACCGTATAAAAGTGATAAGTAAGGCGGTTAATAAAGCTTTAGAAATGCTTCTGAAAGAAATTTTTAAAAATTGATAAAAATTAGGTTGTCATAATACAAAGAATTTGTATATTTGCACCTCGATTTTAAGCAACAAAGAAATTTAAAGTTATAAATAATGTCAAGAGTTTGTGAACTTACAGGTAAGAAGGCAATGGTTGGAAACAACGTGTCTCATGCAATGAATAAAACTAAACGCAAATTTAATGCGAATTTAGTGAAGAAACGTTTTTACATTCCAGAAGAAGACAGCTGGATAACTTTAAAAGTTTCTACATCTGCTCTAAAAACTATCAACAAAATAGGTATTACTGCAGCAATTAAGGATGCAAAATCTAAAGGATTTTTAAAATAATAGCTGTATTTAATAAGTAAAAAGAAATGGCAAAGAAAGGCAATAGAATTCAAGTAATATTAGAATGTACAGAGCATAAAGAGTCTGGGTTACCAGGAACTTCAAGATACGTTACTAAAAAGAATAAAAAGAATACGCCAGATAGAATGGAAATTAAAAAATTCAACCCTATCCTTAAGCGTATGACAGTTCATAAAGAGATAAAATAATAAGTCATGGCAAAGAAAACAGTAGCATCGTTACAAACATCTTCTAAAAGATTAACAAAAGCGATTAAAATGGTAAAATCACCTAAAACAGGTGCTTACATGTTTGTTGAATCAATCATGTCTCCAGAATTTGCAGACGACTTTTTCAACAAAAAGTAAAAAAAGCTTTTTAAAATATACAAAGCTGCTTTCTTCATTGGAAGCAGCTTTTTTATGTTTATATTTGAAAGTCATTTTCTGCGATAATAGCAGTTCACGCATCAACAAATCAACAAATCAACGAATCAACATTCAATAAATGAGTTTTTTTAAAAAAATATTTTCCTCAGAAAAGAAGGAAACCCTTGATAAAGGTTTAGAGAAAACAAAAACTACTTTCTTTGGAAAATTAAGTAAAGCCGTCGCAGGTAAATCTAAAGTAGATGATGAAGTTTTAGATAATCTTGAGGAAGTTTTAGTCTCTAGCGATGTTGGAGTTAATACGACTCTTAAAATTATTGAGCGTATTGAAGCACGCGTTTCAAAAGATAAATATTTAGGGACCGACGAGCTTAATATTATTCTTCGGGAAGAAATTGCAGGTTTGTTAAGTGAAATAAACTCGGGTGAGGATTCCGAATTCACCATTCCCCAAGATAAAAAACCATATGTCATTATGGTCGTTGGTGTTAATGGAGTTGGTAAAACTACCACCATTGGTAAACTGGCCTATCAATTTAAAAAACAAGGTTTAAATGTGGTTTTAGGCGCTGCCGATACATTTAGGGCTGCTGCTATAGACCAGCTTCAAGTTTGGGCTGATAGAGTAGGTGTGCCATTGATAAAACAATCTATGGGTTCCGATCCGGCTTCTGTGGCATTTGATACTTTAAAAAGTGCTGTTACCCAAAATGCCGATGTGGTAATAATAGATACTGCCGGTCGTTTGCACAATAAGGTAAACCTTATGAACGAGCTAACCAAAGTTAAACGTGTGATGCAAAAAGTAGTAGATGATACACCTAACGATGTACTATTGGTTTTGGATGGTTCAACTGGTCAAAATGCTTTTGAGCAAGCAAAACAGTTTACAGCAGCTACGGAAGTAACATCTTTGGCGGTTACAAAACTAGATGGCACCGCCAAAGGTGGTGTGGTTATTGGAATTTCAGATCAATTTAAAATTCCTGTGAAATATATTGGTGTTGGCGAAGGTATTGAAGATTTGCAGGTATTTAATAAATTTGAGTTTGTCGATTCGTTTTTTAAATAGAATTCCTGCGAAGGCAGGAATCTCATAATTCACATCCCAAAATATTATATGAAATTTTCTGAACGTATAGGTGAAACAGAAGTTAGAAGCGTTCTTCAGAAGGACTCAATTGACGATGCTTTGAAAATTAAACTTTGGAACTGCTTTTTTAACAAAGTCATATACCGACAAAAAAGAAGTATAAATACACATTTATTTGATTTGACAAAAATGATTTGGGAAGATTTTTACCTATATAGAGTCAATGAGTTTCCTGGAGAAAAAGAAGCATTGAAAATATATGAAAAGAATTTTTTTAAATCTGATTGGCATGAAGTATATGATTTTATTGAGTTTGTAGTTAGTTTAGAAAATAATATACCATTGACTTTTTCAGGGTTTATTGATAATTGCAATTTAGTTTTAGAAAAAGAACTTTCAGCCTACAGAATAATAAATAACCAAATTACTCCAATTTCCGATGAAGTCGAAATGGAATCTATTGAAAATGCATCGAAAAGTAACGATAAGTTTAAGGAAGTTTCGACACACCTAAAAGCATCAGTAAGTTCTTTATCAAATAGAGAAAATCCAGATTATAGAAACTCAATTAAAGAATCAATTTCAGCAGTTGAAAGTATTTGTAAAATAATTACAGGAGAAAATACATTAGGTAAAGCATTAAATAATTTAGAGAAATCTGGAATTAAAATTAATCCGAGTTTAAAATCTGCTTTTGAAAAATTATACACCTATACAAATGATTCTAAAACAGGAATTCGTCACGCTTTAGTTGAAGGAGATTATTCTCCAGATTTTGATGAAGCTAAATTTATGTTGGTTACCTGTTCTACTTTTATTAATTATCTTAAAGCAAAAGCTGTTTAATCAATCAAATCATTAATCTTTTCCCAAAGGCCATTATCAAATTCTGTAGGGCCAAGCTCGTCTTCATTTCCACTATCGCCCATACGTACTATGACCAATCCTTTACTCGGAATGATGTATAGTTTTTGGTCGAAAGCACCTAAGCCCGCAATTAAATCATCGGGAGCATTCGGAATTAATTTCCCCAAAAATAAGGTTTCAGAACCTGGTATTTTATAGTTGCTCTTGCCATTTAGCCAATATAAATACCCATACGATTTGTTTAAGTCTTGCGAGGTTGTGGTCATCGCATTAAAATAATTCTGATCCTCTAAAATGGTTGTTTTGTCCCAAACGCCTTTATTTAAGTTCAATAATCCAAAGCGCGCCATGCTTCTGGCATTACTGAAATAAAGATTTAAATAGTTGCCTGTTTTAACCCAAGATCCTGTCATTCCTATTTTGTTGCGTATTTTGGTGTTAAAGTAATCTTTAAAGTCTTGTTGTACGGCACCTGTAACAATATTATCTAGTAAGGTATAAGCGCCTTGGTGGTAATACCAATAGGTACTTGGTTCGTTTTTATATAGCAAACATTCTGGGTCTGTACAAAAGTTTTGGGGTACGGTATAATCAAGTCCGGTCGTCATGGTTAAATGGTTGCGTACAGTAATTTTTGCTTCTTGTTCCAGAGTAAGTGATGACCACCCAGTGCCCATATAATTTGAAGACGGGTTATCAATCGACAAAAAGCCTTCTTCTTGTGCAATCCCAACGGTAAAAGCGGTTAAGGTTTTTGCGGCGGAATTCCAAGAGTGCAGACTGGATTGCCCAAAATCTCCAAAATACTTTTCAATAACTATTTTTCCATCCTTCAAAATAATAAAAGCATCGGTAGTATTTGTTTCCAAAAAATCATAAAGGACTTGTTCTGCATTGGCATTCCAGCCTAAATCTGTAATAGATTTTGTTTCCCAAGTATTAGAATTTATAGGTGGAAAATAAAGGGTTTCGGACTCAATGGGTTCGTCTTTAGAGCAGTTTAAAAGCGATAATACACCTATAAACAATAAAAAGTATAAACGATTCATAAAGTAGGTTTTAATAAATAAGACATTCAAAGATATAAAAGGTTTAATTGTAAATGGTTATAAAGTTAGATAGTTAGACAATCAGATTTTTAGACAGTTAGAAAGCTACTTTTGTAAAACGACAAAATGCGTCTTTTACGATTTGCCTCTTTACGCTGCACGTCTCACAATTCACAAACCAAGAACCAACACCTAAAATTCGTAAATCATAAATCGTAAATCGTAATTCATTCCGTATCTTTGCACACTTAAATTTTGGTATGAGAACGAAATCGCTTAAAAAGAATAAAATTAACGTAGTCACTCTGGGTTGTAGTAAAAATGTTTACGATAGCGAAGTGTTAATGGGACAGCTTAAAGCCAGTGGAAAAGACGTAGCCCATGAAGAAGACGGTAATATAGTTGTGATTAATACCTGCGGATTTATTAATAACGCCAAAGAGGAAAGCATCAATACTATTTTAGAATTTATGCAAAAAAAAGAAGATGGCGAGGTCGATAAAGTATTTGTTACAGGGTGTTTAAGTGAACGTTATAAACCAGATTTACAAAAGGAGATTCCTAATGTTGATGCCTATTTTGGCACTACCGAATTGCCGAGTTTATTGAAGGCTTTGGGTGCCGATTATAAGCACGAACTTATTGGCGAACGTTTAACAACTACACCAAAAAATTACGCATATTTAAAAATAGCCGAAGGTTGCGACAGACCTTGTAGTTTTTGTGCCATTCCGTTAATGCGTGGTAAACATAAAAGTACGCCTATTGAAGAGGTTGTTATTGAAGCCGAAAAACTGGCAGCAAAAGGCGTGAAGGAGCTTATTTTGATTGCTCAGGATTTAACCTATTATGGTCTCGATTTATACAAAAAAAGAAACTTAGCTGAATTACTTGAAGCCTTGGTAAAAGTTGAAGGCATCGAATGGATTCGATTGCATTATGCCTTCCCAACAGGGTTTCCAATGGATGTTTTGGAGGTCATGAACCGTGAACCTAAAATTTGTAATTATTTAGATATTCCGTTGCAACATATTTCAGATGCTATCTTGAAAAGTATGCGTCGTGGTACGACCAAAGAGAAAACGACGCAATTGCTTAAGGATTTTAGAGCAGCCGTACCGAATATGACGATTAGAACCACGTTGATTGTCGGCTATCCGGGTGAAACCGAAGAAGATTATCAAATTCTAAAAGAATGGGTAAAAGCGATGCGTTTTGAGCGTTTGGGTTGTTTTACTTATAGCCATGAAGAAAACACACATGCCTATAGTTTAGAAGATGATGTGCCCGAAGAAGTAAAACAAGCACGTGCCAATGAGATTATGGAAATTCAATCCCAGATTTCATGGGAATTGAACCAAGCAAAAATAGGGCAGACCTTTAAAGTCGTTATAGACAGGAAAGAAGGTAACTATTTTGTAGGCAGAACCGAATTTGATTCTCCCGATGTCGATAATGAAGTTCTTATTGATGCTACCAAAACCTATATTAAAACGGGCGAGTTTGCCACAGTGAAAATTACCGAAGCTGCCGATTTTGACTTATATGCTGAGGTTATTACGGCTTAATTTTTTAATACGAAACCATCGAGTCTTTAGAAGTCATATCTTGAAGCAATGAAAAGTCGTATATCTTGCGGTCTAATAAGTGAGAAGGCGACACGTTCTGTAGCGCATTCATCATAACAGCGCTTCTGTCAGGAAATTCAGTTTCCCAATCGGCTATCATTTGTTTTACTTTTTTTCGTTGTAAATTTTCTTGAGAACCACATAAATTGCATGGTATTATAGGGAAATTCATGTATTGCGAATACGTTTCTATATCATTCTCTTTACAGAAGGCAAGCGGTCTTAGAACAATTAAATCTCCCGCATCATTTTTAAACTTAGGAGGCATGGTTTCTAATTTTCCAGCAAAAAAGAAGTTCAAGAAGAAAGTTTCTATAATATCGTTTCTATGATGGCCAAGAGCAAGTTTGTTGCATCTTAGATTTTTGGCGGCTTCATATAATGTTCCGCGTCTTAGCCTGGAACAAAGGCTACAGGTTGTTTTACCTTCTGGCGTTTTTTCCATAACAACCTTATAGGTGTTTTTCTCTATGATTTTATATTCAACACCTAATTTACTTAAATAGTTAGGTAATACTTCAACAGGGAAACCAGGTTGTTTTTGGTCTAGGTTAACAGCAACAATTTCAAAAGAGACTGGAGCTACCTTTTGGAAGTGTAGCATCATGTGGAGCAACGTATAGCTGTCTTTTCCACCAGATAGGCAAATCATAACGCGATCGCCATCTTCTATCATTGAAAATTGTTCTAAGGCTTCGCCAGTGGCACGATGCAATTTTTTTGTAATTTGTTCAATATGCTCCATAAATGCAAAAATATTATTTAATCGCATTAAATGTAATATTTTAATACTTTTGAATAAATACTTTTTATTGTGAGTCGATTATATTTTGAAGATTTCCTTATGAACATAAGTAGAAAACCACTTCGTGTTTTAGATACTTCTATTAAAAACCCAAAATATATTCATTTAGATTTATCACAAGACCATCTAGAACTACAAGGTGTCGATGTGTCTTCATCAACCAAATTAGAAACTTACATTACCAATTACATCAAAAAACAGCATGCGTTGGTTGCTTTTGGTGGTTATAACGAAATACGGACTATTTATAAACGCAGTACGTATTTTAATGCAACACCTACTAAAGAACGTAATATCCATATTGGCATCGATTTGTGGTGTGGGGTTGAAACGCCTGTCTATACACCACTTGATGCCACTGTGCATAGTTTTAAAAACAACACAAATTATGGTGACTACGGACCAACCATTATTTTAAAGCACCATATTAATGATGTTGAGTTTTATACCCTTTATGGACATTTAAGTTTGGCATCTATTGAAAATTTAAAGGTTAATCAAGTTTTTAAACAAGGAGAACAAATAGGTACTCTAGGCGATACCTTAGTAAATGGTGATTACCCCTCACATTTGCATTTTCAAATTATAAAGGATTTACAAGGTTTTATTGGTGATTATCCTGGGGTTTGCAATAAAACCGATTTAGATTTTTATTTAGATAATTGCCCCAACCCGAATTTGTTGTTGAAGTTATGAGTTTCTAAAACGAGTTCAATGTTTAATGACAGAATCGAAAAATGGTAATTCTATAACACAAATTAAAATTGCTGTAATTTATTTTATTGCAGTTGATTGTACCTTGCACCTATATTCATAAAAAACATAGAAAATGAAAAAAGGAACATTAATACTCGGAAATTTTATAAGTTTTGCCATTTTTACCGCTTTAGTATTATTAGCTTTTACAAGCTGTAGAGAAGAGAAACCAAAAACGGAAACTGTAATTATTGAAAAACCAGTGGAAACTCCAAAAGCCGAAGAAAGTGATGGTACATCGCTTAGTGTTGATAGTGATGGGGTTGAGTTTTCAACTAAAGATGGTGCAAAAAAAACAGAAGTTATTATTAAAGACTAAGGTCGTTATATAAGAACTCGTCTTGACTTTTTCTGTTTCCTAAAACCTGCCTGCCTGTCGGCAGGAACGGCTAAAATTTATCCATATTTCGTTACTTTTTTACGCGTAGCGGTGCTATGCCTTACTAAAAGTGCCTCATCTGTATAAATTTTATCTCATTTTCAGTTAAAAACAAAAAGTCAAGACGAGTTCTAAAAATAGGAACAAATATAAAACACAAAAACCGATGATATCATCGGTTTTTGTGTGTTTAATCACAATCAATTTTTATTGAAGTCATTGTAAGCGAACCACCAACGGGTTTATCATTAAATATAGAAACCGTTTCGTTTTTTTCTTTTAAAGCCAAGGTGTAAATGAGTGGTAAATAATGCTCTGGTGTTGGTATGGCTAAATCAAATGCTTTTCCTTCATTTTTAAAATGAATTAGATTTTTGTGATTATCCTCTAAAATGTATTGTTTCATCTTTTCATTAGCTTCGATTGCCCAATCGAAGGCAAAAGCATCATTTAGTTTGTTCCAAGCTACAAGCCTTAAATTATGTACCATGTTGCCACTACCAATAATGAGTACACCTTTTTGCCTTAAACTTGCCAGTTCTTTAGCCAGTTCATAATGGTATTGTGGTGGTTTTGAGTAGTCAATACTCATTTGAATGACAGGGATATTGGCATTCGGGTATAAGTGCTTAATAACACTCCAAGCACCATGGTCTAATCCCCATTTATCATCTAGTTCCACTTTGGTTTTAGTAATGATACGCTTGGTTTCTTTGGCTAATTCAGGACTTCCAGGTGCTGGATACTGCACATCAAACAAGGCCTGAGGAAACCCTCCAAAATCATGAATGGTTAGAGGGTTTTGCATGGCGGTTACAAAAGTGCCTTGGGTTTCCCAATGTGCCGATACACAAAGTATGGCATGGGGTTTTACGAGTTCTTTACCCAACTGCCTAAAGGAAGCAATAAATTCATTTTCTTCAATAGCATTCATAGGACTACCATGACCTAAAAACAATACCGGCATTTTTTTGGTAGTGCCTAAGGTTGAAGTTATTTTGTTTAGGTCTCTTAAATTCATAAGATATATGATTATACCATTTAATATTTGAAATGGTATTAGTAAACTTCCTTTTCGAAAAATGTTGTTATTAATACTAATTTAGGTGTTTTTATACCAATAACTATAATGTATTATTGGTAAACATCTTTAATATAAGCTGCCATGGTTTTTGTTTTTCTACCTAATATTGTTTCTAAATCATTTTCGGTTTTATCAAATTCACCATTAGCTATACCTAAGCTAAACATGGTTGTTAAACTAATGATGGCATCGGGCAATCCCATAGATTTTAATGTTGCTTCAAATTCAGTTACTGATGGTGAAACATATTGTATGTCTTCTCTTAAAGTTTCAGACAGTAACATTGCAATATCACTAAAAGAGACTGTAGCGCTGGCATTAAATTCATATATTTTGTTCTTATGTTTTTCAGGTTTACTCAAAATAATGGCTTCTGCTTCAGCAAAATCTTCTCTTGCCACAAAGGCTGTTTTGCCATTAGCGGTAGGTAGATATACTAGTTTGGATTTCTGTAGTTGGGTTTTGTCACCTATGAACATAGAAACAACTTCGCTGTATAAATTATGCCTTAATATAGTATAGGCTAAACCAGATTCCTGAATCCATAGTTCCGTTTGTTTGTGTGCATTAACAACTAAATGTAGTGGTGCTTTTTCAGATTCATCCTTTCTAACGGTACTGGTATAAAGAATATGTTTTACACCTGCTTGTTTAGCTGCTTGCACAACGTTTTTATGTTGCTGGAACCGTTTATTAAGATCGCTCCCGGAAACAAAATACAGCGTTTCAATTCCTGTAAAGGCATTTGTTAAAGTTTCGTAATCATCATAATCTCCAACTCGTACTTCAAAACCATCGGTATGGTATTGTTTGGCTTTTTCAGAATTTTCGGTTCTAACCAAAACAGCTATGGAATTAGTACCTATTTTGTCATTTAACCGTTTGGCAACTTCACTTCCTAAATTGCCTGTTGCACCTGTAATTAATATTTTATTCATTGTATTCTAATTTATAAATGTTTCTTTTGAACTCATCTTGACTTTTTTCAATTGGTTGCAAAATGATCTTTTTGCCCCATATTTCACCTGTTTTTTTACTCCGTAGCGCTGCTATGAAGTGCAAAAAAGCTAAAATCTGGAACTGGACGGAGCGTATAAAAATAACCCGGTGGGTTATTTTAGCGAACGAGCCAGCTTGCGCAAAGGATATTTTCGCTTCAATCAAAAAAGTCAAGATGAGTTCATTATATTTGATTTGCGTATTAAAGTAAAGTTACTTACTTTTAGTTAGTCAAAGATATAAAGTTATTATTGGCAAAACAAGAACTGTTCTAGAAGTTGGATACTAACTTTCAAGTTATTAATATTGAAAATCAATAAGTTATGAGTGTAAAAAATATAAATAAATATTCAGATGTAGATGATTGTCCTGTTAGAAATGTGTTGGATAGAATAGGAGATAAGTGGTCGATGCTTGTTTTGTTAATTTTGAATGACAATGAAGTGCTTCGATTTAATGAAATTGATAAACATATTGATACAATTTCCCAAAAGATGCTTTCGGTAACTTTAAAAGGATTGGAAGCAGATGGTTTAGTTAAGCGTACCATTTATCCACAAATACCACCTAGAGTAGAATACCAATTAACTGAACGAGGAAAAAGTCTTATCCCTCATTTACACAACCTTGTTATATGGGCTAAAGATAATATAGGGGACATTAAACAATCGCGGATAGCGTATTCCAGTTAAATGGTATAAGCTATTTCAGGACGGGACCGTATATAAAAATAAAAACACGCTACCTTATTGTAAAAGCAGTTTCTCATAGTTTAATATTGCTACGAAGTCATAGGCTTCAGAGCTGGCATTTGAACTCCTGCAAGGTTTTAAAAACCTTGTAGGTCTGAAAAGCCTTGTAGGTCTGCATCTCAAAACCTAAAAAGCAATCGAATCCAGGTAAAAACCACCTCGTCTCCGGTTTCTTTTAGTGAAACCGAATCCACTCCTCCTTTAAAAAGGAGGAGAATATAAAAGGCAGGTAAATATTATGATTGTACCAATATTGAAATTAAAACGACAAACAACTCCTTCCCTTTTTTTAAGGAAAGGTGGATTTAAATCCGGAAGGGTTAAACATTTTGAACACGTATTGTGCCATTTTTATTTAAATAAAAAACCCTGATTGGTTTGTTGTCTTTTAACCTAAATAATAATCGAGTTAAATGGGATAAGCTATTTCATGACGGGACAGTATATAAAAATTAAAACACGCCACCTTATTGTAAAAGGCAGTTTCTCATAGATGCTTACTTTTTTTAATATTGCTACGAAGTCATAGACTTCGAGCTGGTATACTATGCCCGTTTTTTGTACATGTAAGAGCAGGACAGTTATAATAGAAATTAAAAATATATTTGTTTACAATCTAATAAGTGTATTATTTAAATTTATAAAAGCCAAACTTCAGCTTAAAAAACAACCAACTAAACTAATTATGAAAACGACGCTTACCGTTAAAAACACCCTGTTAATTTATCAATTCACGGTTAAAAAATTATTTGAGAACAGATTACTTATGAGCCTGTCTTTAATTGGCATCATGACGCTTTGCAGTTTCTCACTTTACGGGCAGCGTTACATGGAAAACCTTGACAGAGGGTTAATTGCCATGCGAACCGGCACTAGTTCAGTACTAATAAGTTGGCGAATTCCCGGTGACGAATACGCCCAGAATACGACCTATAACCTATACCGAGGGTCAACACTAATCGCTTCCAATCTTAGCGTTTCAAATTATGTTGATGCAACCAGTACTGATCATTCTTACAGTGTAGCTGCTGTTATTGGTGGAACAGAGCAAGCGCTTTCCGCTGCTACAGGCATTAGGGGAAGTGGGTATTTCACTATTCCGGTCAGATCGATCAACGGTGGTTACACGACCCATAATCTGAATGATGCCTCTGTTGGCGATCTGGATGGAGACGGGGAATACGAAATTGTTATAAAAAGACTCTCCAATGATGAATCTCCTAGCTCACTCTATAATCACTATCTTGAAGCTTATGAACTTGATGGTACCTTTATGTGGGCTATTGATTTGGGACCTAATTTGTTACACGCGGTAGAGGTAAACTTTTTGGTGTACGATTTTGATAATGATGGAAAGGCCGAAATTGCTACCAGAACTTCAGATGGTATGATCGACGGCTTAGGCAATGATATCGGCGACAGAGATGGAGACGGACAAATCAGTTATCGTTCTACAGCGGCACAGAATGGTCCTTTTTGGTTCAGAACCGAAGGTCCCGATTACATATCAATATTTAATGGCGAAACAGGTGCAGAAATTGCCTGGGATAATTACATCAGTCTGGAACCAATAGCACAATGGGGGCTGCCGGGCCAAAACCTTGCTCAACTGGGTCACAGGGCTACCAAATGCATGTGGACAGTTGCCTATACCGATGGTGAAAATCCAAGCTTTGTAATCGGCAGAGGAATTTATGAACGCATAAAACTTGAGGCATGGCATTTTAGAAATGGCACTTTAACACAAGAGTGGGCTTGGGATAGCGATGATGTAGGTACTGCTTTTAACGGACAAGGAAACCACAATCTTGCTGCCGGTGATGTTGATGGTGACGGTAGAGACGAGATAACTTATGGAGGCATGGCGGTTGATGAATATGGTAATGGTCTTTATTCCACCAGTTTTGGTCACGGTGATGCTGGTCATTTAGCAGATATTAATCCTGATATTGCAGGTTTGGAATATTTCGGCTGTCAAGAGTACGCTAATGGTACAACAATCCCGGGCATAGCAATAAGAAATGCTGAGAGTGGTACCATACAATGGGCAAATTGGTCAAGTGGTGATATTGGAAGATGTATGGCTGCCGATGTAGATCCAAACTACAAAGGCATGGAAATATGGGGTTCTGATGGTTCTGGTCTTCGTAGCTGTACAGGCCAACTTATATCAAATGCAATACCAACTACTGCTGGTAACGGAGCTTCTTACAATTTTGGTGTTTGGTGGGACGGCGACGTTCAACGTGAAATACTCGACAGAACGGTCATAACGAAATGGAATGGAAGCGGGACCGACAGGGTAGCTACATTATATAATGTAGCGCCAATTTCTGATAATAATTCAACTAAATCGAATCCTTGCCTTATGGCCGATATTTTGGGTGACTGGCGGGAAGAAGTTATATACCGACGTACTGACAACACAGGTTTGATTGTTTTTGTTAGTCCTTACAGTACGACTCAAAGAATGTACACTTTAATGCATGACCCTAACTACAGGACTGCAATTGCATGGCAGAACAATTCGTATAACCAGCCTCCGAATCTTGGGTTTTATTTTGGCGGTGGAATGAATACGCCACCATCTCCTAATATCAAATTGGTAAATGCAGGGGAACCGTTAGACATTGTTCAAAAGGAAATATCAGAAGGCATAAATACTTATCCAAACCCTTCCAATGGTATTTTCTATATAAATTTACCTGTTTCTATTAATAATGTCAATAGCGAATTATATAACATTAATGGGGCATTGATTTCAAGTCAAAAACATGAGTTAAATGGAAAGAACTTTGAACTAGATATAACAGATAAACCTGCTGGAATGTATTTCTTAAAAATTAATTTAACAGAACCAGTAACCCTAAAGATTATAAAAACGGAATAAAAAATTTCTTGAAACAGACTATCCTCTTGGCAGAGCAGTAGAGGTATTTCGCCTGTTTCATTTTGACCTCAGGGTCAAAAACCGAAATTTTGTATTTTACCTCACCCAGAACTGCCCGAAAAGGCAGTTCTGACCTCTCCTCTAAAGGAGAGGTGAATTGGACACCCCGAAGCAGAGCCTTCGGGGAATTATTTAGATTAATAAGCTTTCAAAAATTAGTGAATTAAAATTTTAAGACATTTTTTTATTTCTTTTAGGGACAGGTGATAAGTTTGCTTATGATTACGATCCAAAAGAAGCGGAAAAAGACAGTTAATAGGATAATTGAACTAAACTGGTTAGCTGTTTGTCAAAATGTGCTACAACACCCCTATAACCACAGTAAATAGCATCACATGGTAGTTATATCATATATGTATGCAATGTATTGCTTTTTAATGAGTTATATAAAAAAATCCTGATAGGAATCTATCAGGATTTTTAAATTATGTGATGTCTGCTTTCGCATAAATTGTGTTAATCTTCAACCAAAACCCAATCGCCTTTGGCCAATAAAGGTTCGGCTTGTTTGTATTTAAGGGTTTTGTTTTCACCGGTAATTACTTGCTTAATAGTTACTTGGTCATTGCGCCCAATTTTTGGTTTATCACGTACAATGGTTTCAACGACATGTTGTTGGCGTTGGGTATTGCCCGCAGCTCTATTTTGTGCCGAACGTTCATCTAAATTAGGGATTTCGTCTTTTTGCACATTCAGCTTTTCCTGTTTACGTTCCCTAGCTTCATGAATGGTGTTTTGTGTTTCTTGAGGTAATTCGCCTTTAAATAAGAATGAAATCACATCTTTGTTTACTTCATCTATCATGGATTTGAACAATTCAAACGCCTCAAACTTATAAATAAGTAATGGGTCTTTTTGTTCATGCACAGCCAATTGCACCGATTGTTTTAGCTCGTCCATTTTGCGTAAATGGGTTTTCCAAGCATCATCAATAATGGCAAGTGTGATGTTTTTTTCAAAATCCGTGATTAATTGTTTACCATTGGTTTGGTAAGCTTTTTCAAGATCGGTAACCACATTTAAGGTTTTAGTGCCATCGGTAAATGGAACAACTATGCGTTTGAATTTATCGCGTTGGGTTTCGTATACATTTTTAATAACAGGGAATGCTAGGTCAGCATTGCGTGTCATTTTTTCTTTGTAATGATCGAATGCTGTATGGTATATTTTACTAGTAATTTCTTGAGCTGAAAGTTTTCCGAATTCAGCTTCTGAAATTGGCGAACTCATTGAAAAATAGCGAATCAATTCAAATTCGAAGTTTTTAAAATCGTTGGCAGCTTTATTGGTTTCAGCAATCCCTTCGGATGTATCGAAAAGCATATTAGCTAAATCTACACGAAGACGCTCACCAAATAAGGCATGGTGGCGACGCTTGTAAACGACCTCACGTTGTGCATTCATAACATCATCATATTCTAATAAACGCTTACGAACACCAAAGTTGTTTTCTTCTACTTTTTTCTGTGCACGTTCAATGGATTTTGAAATCATGGAATGCTGAATGACTTCGCCTTCTTTTAATCCCATTCTATCCATCATTTTAGCAATACGCTCACTACCAAATAAACGCATTAGATTATCTTCTAATGATACATAGAACTGTGAACTTCCTGGATCTCCTTGACGACCTGCACGACCACGTAACTGGCGGTCCACACGACGCGAATCGTGGCGCTCGGTACCTACAATAGCTAAACCTCCTACTTTTTTAACTGCTTCGGTCAATTTAATATCCGTACCACGACCTGCCATATTGGTGGCGATGGTTACTTGTCCAGGTTGACCAGCTTCGGCAACAATATCAGCTTCTTTTTTATGGAGTTTCGCATTTAATACGTTATGAGGAATTTTACGAATGGTAAGCATTTTACCAAGTAATTCACTTATCTCTACCGAAGTCGTACCAATTAACACTGGGCGACCGGCTTGCGACAGTTTTGTTACCTCATCAATAACGGCATTGTATTTTTCGCGTTTTGTTTTGTAAACCAAATCTTCTTGGTCGTTACGGGCAATGGGGCGGTTGGTTGGAATCTCCACAACATCTAGTTTGTAAATTTCCCAAAATTCGCCAGCTTCTGTAACCGCAGTACCCGTCATACCAGACAGTTTGCGGTACATTCTAAAGTAATTTTGAAGTGTTACCGTAGCAAAGGTTTGCGTAGCATCTTCAATTTTTACGTTTTCTTTAGCTTCAATTGCTTGGTGTAAACCGTCAGAATAACGGCGACCATCCATAATACGACCGGTTTGTTCATCAACAATCATCACTTTATTGTCAATGACCACGTATTGAATATCTTTTTCAAATAAAGCGTAGGCTTTAAGCAATTGACTAAGTGTATGGATACGTTCCGATTTTATACCAAAATCTTTGTATAGTTCTTCTTTTAATTTAGCTTCTTCGGCTAATGGTAAATTCTGGTTTTCAATTTTTGCTATCTCGATACCTATTTCAGGCATAATGAAAAAGTTAGGGTCATCTTTTCCAGAAATGTATTCAACACCTTTATCGGTCAGCTCTATTTGATTGTTTTTTTCTTCAATAACATAGTATAATTCGGCATCAACCTTTGGCATTTCGCGGTTGTTGTCCTGCATGTAAAAGTTTTCGGTTTTTTGAAGCAGTTGTTTAACACCTTCTTCACTTAAAAATTTAATAAGGGCTTTGTTTTTAGGCATCCCACGGTAAACACGCAGTAATTGAAAGCCACCTTCTTTAGTATCTCCAGAGGTGATTAATTTTTTTGCTTCGGCTAAAACGCCTGTTAGATATTTGCGTTGTACGGCAACAATATCATCTATCTTGGGTTTTAACTCATTAAACTCATGGCGTTCGCCTTGTGGAATAGGCCCTGATATAATTAATGGTGTACGGGCATCATCAACCAATACGGAATCCACCTCATCGACAATCGCGTAATGGTGTGGGCGTTGTACCAAATCGTTTGGTGAGTGTGCCATATTATCACGCAAGTAATCGAAACCAAACTCGTTGTTGGTGCCATAGGTAATATCGGCATTATAGGCTTTTTTACGGGCATCGGAATTTGGTTGGTAGTAATCGATACAATCTACAGTCAATCCATGAAACTGAAAGATAGGTGCCATCCACGCACTGTCACGTTTTGCTAAATAGTCGTTTACGGTTACCAAATGCACCCCTTTTCCAGCAAGCGCATTTAAATACATAGGAAGTGTTGCTACCAAGGTTTTACCTTCACCTGTTTGCATTTCGGCAATTTTACCTTGGTGCATGGCAATACCTCCAATAAGTTGTACATCGTAGTGTACCATATCCCAGGTAATGGCTTTTCCGGCAGCATCCCAAGAGTTGGACCAAATAGCCTTGTCATTATCTAAAGTAACGTAGTCTTTTGCACCTGATAATTCTCTATCAAAAGTGCTTGCTGTAACGGTAATAGAGGTGTTGTCTTTAAAACGTTTTGCAGTTTCCTTAACTACGGCAAAAGCTTCTGGTAAAATAGCATCTAAAACATCTTCGGTAGTTTTGTAAGCATCATCTTTAAGTTTATCAATGTCTAGATAAATATCTTCACGTCTGTCAATGTCTTCGGTGTTTTCAGCTTCTTCAAGTAATTTTGCAATTTGGTCGTTTATAGGCTGTATCGCTTGTGCTATAGCCGCCTTAAATTGTGCTGTTTTTGCCCTTAGTTCGTCATGCGATAATCCTTCTATAGCAGCTTCAAAAGTTTTGATTTTGCTTACAATAGGCATAATGGACTTTACATCTTGTTTCGATTTGTCTCCAACAAATACTTTAAGTACAGAATTTAAAAAACTCATGTGTGTGTATATTATATGTTAACTAGGAAAGCTTCCTAGTGGTAAATTATTTTATTTTTGTTACTTTTAAAAAGCAATCAAAGATACATTTTGTTATATGTTTTATAAAGAGTTAAGACAAAAAAAAAGCCTCAAACCGAGACTTTTTAACTTTTCTTTATGCTTTATTAATATTCATCTTCATTCCAAAGGTAATCTTCATCTGTTGGATAATCAGACCAAATTTCGTCAATTGAATCGTAGGCATCACCTTCATCTTCAATAGACTGTAAGTTTTCAACAACCTCCAAAGGAGCACCCGTTCTAATAGCGTAATCTATTAACTCGTCTTTTGTTGCTGGCCAAGGTGCATCACTTAAATACGATGCTAATTCTAAAGTCCAATACATTTTATATGCGTTTTAATTTTGTGCAAAAATAAATTTTTAGTTCAAACACACAAGAAAAAAATGAATTATTTAATTATTATTTTTAAGAACGTGTTGTTTTATTATTTAAACAGTTGAAATTCAAGTTTTTAATTTGAGCGTTAGCATTCCGATAGTTATCGGGGATGTCGGGCTTTTCGTTACAATCTTTTTTATCTTAAAGGTTTCGACTACGCTCAACCAGACAAAAAAGGATTTTTACCGCAAATACAACTTATTTATGATTTCATTAATTCAAAATAAAAGCCAGTGAGTCATCCCTAACGCAAGAACCGTTTCCACTATAAAACTACTGCTTCTCAGGAATCCATTTAATCTCGTTTGCTTGCAAGTCATAAGTCAACTTCCGTGCCAACACAAAAAGATAGTCAGAAAGGCGGTTTAAGTACATTAATGTATTGGGGTCAATGGCTTCCATGTCATTAAGAGCGGTAGTTAAACGTTCGGCTCTACGGCACACACAGCGTGCAATATGACAGAATGACACCGTTTGGTGTCCACCAGGTAGAACAAAATGCGTCATGGGTGGCAATACTTCATTCATAGTGTCCATTTCCTGCTCTAAACGCTCAATATCGCTACTGGATATTTTAGGGATGTTTAAGCGTTCTTTTCCACTTTTTAAGATGGCTTTTTCAGGGTCGGTAGCTAAAATAGCGCCAAGGGTAAACAGTCTATCTTGAATATGAATAAGTAAATCTTTGTAGTGCGCATCAATTTCTTGATCACGAATTAATCCCAAATAGGAGTTTAATTCATCAACCGTACCGTAGCTTTCAATTCTTATATGGTGTTTAGGCACACGTGTACCACCAAATAATGCTGTGGTTCCTGTATCGCCCGTTTTGGTGTAGATTTTCATGTTACGAAGTTAAATCATTTTGTGGAAAGATTCAATGTTTCAAAGTTGCAAAGTGTCTAGTCCTGAAATATAACTATAGGTTAAACATGAATTTAAGCAGTTAATTTGTATACCACAATTTGGTGTTTTAAAATCTAAAGGGCAGTATCCATTAAAATGTGTATAATTCGAAGAGAATATTTCAAGGAGATGACTCGGGAATACTAAAGGAAAAGTTTGATGAATGGATGGCTTTTTATAATATTTTGAAAATTTAGAAGTTCATTTACTAATAATGAACTCATTTTGCCTTTTTCTATTTCCTAAAACCTGCCTGCCGGCAGGCAGGAATGGTAAAATTTATCCATATTTCGTTACTTTTTTTATGCGTAGCTATGCTATGTTTTGCAAAAATTGCTTCATTTGTAAAAAAATTATCTCATTTTCGGTTAAAAACAAAAAGCCAAGATGAGTTCAGTGTTTTATTTATTTTATAAGAAAAAAAACATATTTGTAACATGTGAATTTTAGGCTTAACCAAAAATTATGAAAAAAATCACGTTTTTATTTACATTAATTGTAAGCTCTTATAGTTTGCAGGCGCAATCTTATTTAGGGTTTTTAACGGATAACTATAGTGGTGTAAATAGCGTCATTTCAAATCCAGCGAATATAGTAGATTCTCGTTTTAGAGCAGATATAAATCTTGTTGGTATGAGTGCTTTTGTAGGCAACGATTATTATAACATGAATATTATAAAGGCTATTAAAGATGATGATTACAATTTTGAAGGGGAGTCACGACAAAATCCAAAAATAAATAATAATGGCGGGGTGAATGTAGATGTTATGGGACCTTCATTTATGTTTAATATAAACGACACTAATTCTATTGCTGTTTTTACCAGGGCACGCACTTTTGTTAATGCTAATGGAATTAATGGTAGGGATTTATATGCTATTGATGAAGATGGAAATACTGATTATACTGTTAATGAAGATAATTTTAATGCTTTTGGACAAACATGGGCAGAAATCGGACTTTCCTATGCCAGAGTATTAGTTAATGAAAGAGAGACCTTTTTAAAAGGTGGGATTTCCTTAAAATATCTAAAAGGAGGCGGTAGTGCTTATGTAGCGGGTAGAAATATTACGGTATTTTATGATGCAGATGGGGCAATGTTTTCAGGAGGGGGAACTACAGGTAGTGTTTCGTCTACTGGAGAGGTCATTTATGGACGTTTTGATGATTTTGATAGAGACGATTATGAATATAAATTCCCAAAAAGTGCTGTTGGTTTGGGTGTAGATATCGGAATAATTTATGAGTGGCGTCCTAATTATAGAGATTATAAACCTAGAAAAGTATGGCCAAACCGCTTAACATACAAAGAACAAAATAAGTACAAATTAAAACTAGGTTTTTCTATAACCGATATTGGTTCTATAAATTATAAAGATGGCATTGAAGATTTTTTTGATATTACAAATACCAATGTGAGTGAAGAAGCCATTGATAATGAAGATAACTTGTACGATATACTAAACAATCTATATACATTAACAAATTCTACAATAGGGTATAAGGCCATATTGCCAACAGCATTACATCTGAATGCTGATTGGCGTTTTAAAAATAATTTTTATTTAAATTTTAATACCGATATAGCGCTTACGGGAAAAGGCCAGATACACACGAGTAAAATTACAAATATAGCATCCCTTACGCCACGTTTTGAGAGTAAATGGCTTAGTTTTTATATGCCTTTAAGTATGGTTCAATATGCCGGTTTTCAGGTGGGAGCTGGTTTAAGATTAGGACCGCTTTATCTAGGCTCCAGTTCTTTGTTTACTAATTTAATGAGTGAAAAAAGTAAAGGGGCAAATTTCTATGCAGGATTAAAAATACCTCTTTTTCATGGGAAATACGATAAAGGAAGTAACTGCAATTGTTACCAGTAGACTGGTTTAATTTAAAAATTTTTCGGATTTATTATTATTCCTGATAAATGACAGTTGACGTTCATTTAAAATAAAATTGTACATTTTGTATAATTTTTGTATCTTTGAATTGAATTGAAATATAAATGAATGTAAAAATATTAGAGTTTGAAACCAAATTAGAGATAAAATCTAAAATCTCATTGGTTACTAAAAACAAAGCAAGCCTACCTTCAATAAATGATGGGTGGAGATTTAATTTTAGTAAGCACTCCAAAGGAAAATATTACGAAACCTATATTCTAACAACGGATAAAACACCTGAAATAATTGAAGGATGTTTAATTATAAATATTAAAACACCATTTCAAGTCTATATGGCATTTGTAGAAGTTGCTTCTCATAATAAAGGAAATGAAAAGAAGTATGATAGAGTTGCTGGTTGTTTAATTGCCTTTGCTTGTAGACAAAGTTTTATTAATGGCAAAGAAGGTTATTTGGCTTTTGACGTATTAGAAGAGAAAAAAGAAAATGAGATAAGACTAATGAAATTATATAGTCAAAAATACAATGCAGTAAGGCTTGACAATTCAACAACAATGATTATTCTACCTGAAGGAAGCGAAGCGCTGATAAACGAATTTTTAAAATAAAAGGTTATGAAAAAGACAGAAATATTACCTAAAGACATTTGGAACGATGAAAAACTCAATACCATAAACGAGTTCATCAAGAATCATTCTGATAATCAATCCAAAGAACGAAAAATTAGAAATAAACTTCTTTCTATTCAATATAAATTGGAAGATTATATTGAAAAAGATGATATTAAAGAAAATGAAGTACTTGATATATTAGATTTTGTAAAGATGTATTTAAAAGCATTGGGCATTACAAAAAGAGATTTAGCTAAATATTTTGGGATGAGAGATAGTAATCTACATAAGTATTTGACTGGAAATAGAAAATTAAATCCAGAAGTTGTTTTGAAAATCAGTTCATTTTCTCATACAAAACCTGAATATTGGTATAGGGTACAAGTGAAAAACGAAATGGTGAAATTAAAAAAAGAAAGAACAAAGGATTATGAAAAATATGATTATAAAAAATTATTATCCCTATAAAAATGACACGCCAATAATGACTATAAGTAACTGCAATTATTACCAGTAAACTAATTTAATCTAAAAATTTTAGCATTTATTATTACTTAAAATGATAGGCGTATTTAGACAGTCTTTTAAACCCGAATAATAAAATCCTCTTTAACCTGTTCTTTTCTAAAAAACACAACCCCCCAAAAAAAGGTATCGATAGTTACGGTTACTTTTGGGTGTTGTTTTATGATTTCCCAAGCTTCGGTCATTTCTTTCGACCAGTAGATATCATCAAAAATAAAAACCGAATTGTTGTGCACCGTTTCTATCAAGGTTTCGAAATACTGTAAAGTGGCTTCTTTTTGGTGGTTGCCATCGAAAAAAATAAAATCGAAGGATTTGGGTGTTAGGGTTTTTATGACCTCATTAAAATCTCCTGTGATAAGATTTGTGTTCTTTAAATGATGCTTTTTAAAAATTGCTTTAGTGAATTCTGAAATCATCGGGCAACCTTCAATGCTTGTAATTTTTGATTTAGGATTGGCTAAACTCACCGCATGTGTTGCAATACCTAGTGAGGTACCTAATTCTAATATGTTTTCAAAATTAAAATAGGCACTAAGTCGGTATAAAAGTTTGGCTCTTTTAATGGTCGTTCCTGCGTTTTTGGCAATTTCAGAAATAGTGCGTTCCTGCTGCTTTGTTATTTGGGAACCTACACCTAAATCGGTTACTGTAATTTTAGTGTGGTCTTGAAGTAGTTGTTTTTTATATGCTGAAATGTTCTTGTAGGCTTCGTAATTTGCTGTATCGTAAAAGCATTTTGTGACTAAATTGTAGACAAAAGGAGAGTGCACACCGTGTTGGTTGGTGGATTTGAACAGGAATTTTATGTATTGAATGGCTTGGTAAAACATTTTTTATAGTTTCAAAGTTTCAAAGTTTCAAAGGCTCAAAGTTTCAAAGGCTCAAAGTTTCAAAGCTTCAAAGTTTCAAAGTTGCAGAGCTTCAAAGTTGCAGAGCTTCAAAGTTTCAAAGTTTTGTCTAAGATTCTGATTTTTAAAGTTTCAAAGTTTTTGAGACACAAAGTTTCTAAACTTCTGATTTTCAAAGCTTCAAAGTTTTAAAGTTTCAGAGATTTAGCTTTGTCTCTTTGCCACTTTGCAACTTTGTCTCTTTGCTACTTTGTAGCTTTGTCTCTTTTTATAGTTTCAAAGTTTCAAAGTTGCAGAGCTTCAAAGTTTCAGAGTTTCAAAGTAACAAAGTTTCTAAGTACAAAGTTTCAGAGCTTCAGGTTTTTAGGTTTTTTTGCTTTTAGAGATTTTGACTTGTTTCTTTGTCACTTTGCAGCTTTGCCACTTTTTATAGTTTCAGAGTTTCAAAGCTTCAAAGTTTCAAAGTTGCAGAGCTTCAAAGCTTCAGAGTTTTAAAGTTTCAGAGATTTAGCTTTGTCTCTTTTTATAGTTTCAAAGTATCAAAGTTGCAGAGCTTCAAAGTTTTCAGAGTTTCAAAGTAACAAAGTTTCTAAGTACAAAGTTTCAGAGCTTCAGGTTTTTAGGTTTTTTTGCTTTTAGAGATTTTGACTTGTTTCTTTACCACTTTGCAACTTTGCCTCTTTGTAGCTCTGCCGCTACTACTTCACTATTTTGCCTCTTAGGTACTTTGTAACCTCATAACCTCATAACCTTATAACCTTTTAACTTTTCAACTTAGCCTCTTTGTAGTTCTGCAGCTGCTACTTCACCACTTAGCCCCTTAGGTACTTTGTAACTTTATAACTCCTTAACTCCTTAACTTTCCTCCAACTTAGATAATAACTCCAGCCAGCGTTCTTCCTTGGTTTCTATGTCTTCAATAATTTTCTGCAACGCTTCCGAAAGTTTGTTTATTTCCTCGGGTGATAAATCGGGATTGTTAAACTTTGCTTCTAGTTCTTTTTTGTCAAACGCTAACGAATTTAACTTGCTTTCAATATTTTTCAGTTCTTTTTCTTCGTTGTAAGAGAGTTTGTTGTCTTCTGTTTTTTTCCAAGCTTTTTTATCTTTCTTGTCTTCTTGGGTGTTGGAAATTACAGGTTGGCTATCTTCATAAACTCTGTAATCGGTATAATTCCCTGGGAAATCTTCAATGACGCCTTCACCTTTAAAAACAAAAAGATGGTCGATGACTTTATCCATAAAATAACGGTCGTGCGATACTACAATCACACATCCAGGAAAATCCAATAAGAAACTTTCCAATACATTCAGGGTGACGATATCTAAATCGTTTGTAGGTTCATCCAGAATTAAAAAATTAGGATTTTGAATTAAAACCGTACATAAATACAGGCGTTTACGTTCGCCACCACTTAGTTTTTCAACAAAATCGTATTGTTTTTTTCTGCTGAATAAAAAGCGTTCCAGCAATTGTTGAGCCGAAATTTGACGTCCTTTTTTTAACGGAATGTAATCGCCAAATTCCCGAATCACATCAATGACCTTTTGCTCTGGTTTTATGGTGATACCGTTTTGGGTGTAATAACCAAATTTGACCGTTTCGCCTAAAATTACTTTTCCAGAATCTGGTTTTGTAGTTTGTGTTAAAAGGTTTAAAAAAGTGGTTTTTCCAGTACCATTTTTTCCAATAATTCCAACACGTTCCCCATTTTTAAATAGGTATTCAAAACCATCAAGGATTACTTTATCCTTAAAGGATTTGGATACTTTATGGAACTCTACCACTTTGCTGCCCAAACGTTCCATGTTGAGTTCTAGTTGTACTTCATGGTCGTTTCGGCGTTGGCTGGCACGGTGTTTAATATCATGAAAATCGTCTATACGCGATTTCGATTTTGTAGTACGTGCCTTTGGTTGGCGACGCATCCATTCCAATTCTTTTTTAAAGAGCTGTTTGGCTTTGCCGGTTTCCACTTCGGTTTGTTCAATTCTGGCTTCGCGCTTTTCTAGATAATAGGAATAATTGCCTTTGTAGCTATACATTTGCCCTTCGTCCAGTTCTATAATTTCGGTGCATACGCGTTCTAGAAAGTAGCGGTCGTGGGTTACCATAAATAGGGTGATGTTTTCTTTTGCAAAAAAGGCTTCCAACCATTCGATCATTTCCAAATCTAAATGGTTTGTAGGCTCATCAAGAATTAACAAATCGGGTTTGTTTATTAGTGCGTTCGCTAGCGATAAACGCTTTTTCTGCCCCCCAGAAAGCGCTCCTACTTTTTGATTTAAATCTTCAAGTTTTAGTTTGAAAAGTATTTGTTTGTATTGCGTTTCAAAGTCCCAGGCTTGGTGCTGTTCCATTTGTTCGAATGCTTTTTGGTAAGCATCCGAGTTTTCAGGGTTTAAAAGTGCCCGTTCATAATTTGAAATAACTTTTAAAATGGGATTGTCGCTTGCAAAAATGGTTTCTTCAACCGTTAGGTTCTTGTCCAATTTTGGGTCTTGCGATAAAAATGAAACTACAATGCCATTCCTATAGGTTATATTACCGGAATCGGCTTCATCATCACCAGAAATAATATTTAAAATAGAGGTTTTACCCGTGCCATTTTTCGCTACAAAAGCTATTTTTTGGTCTTTATGGATACTAAAAGAAATGTTTTCGAAGAGTGTAAGCTCTCCGTAAGATTTCGATATATTTTCAACAGTTAAATAATTCAAAGGGTTATTTTTTTTTGCAAATAAAGGATAAAAAACCAAAAATAGCGTTATAAGTTTTATTGTTCCATGCTAAAAGTTATATTTGTGCTAAATCAAATAGCCCTATGATGAAACAAACATTCCTGTTTATTTGTGTGTCAATCAGTGTTTTATGTTCTTCGTGTATCACCAATAAAGATGTCGTTTATTTACAAGATAAAGGTACTGTTAAACAGGATTCATTATTGATTAAAGAATTGTATAAACCTTACAGGGTTCAAGTTAATGATATTTTAAGTATTAATGTAAAGGCTTTGGATAATGAGCTTACGGCTATTTTCAATCCTGTTGGAGCTAACAATATTGGTACAGCACAAGGACAATCGGGTTTGTATTTTAGTGGTTTTACTGTTGATTTACATGGTAATATTAAATTTCCTATTCTGGGAGAGATTAATGTGTTAGGTTTTACAACTAAAGAAATTGAAGAAAAAGTTAAAAGTGAGTTGTTGGCTCAATATTTCAAAGAATCGGCAGAATTATTTGTTACCGTAAAATTGGCAGGTTTGAGATATACCACCATAGGCGAGGTTGGTACAGGTGTGTATACGTTATTCCAAGATAGGGTTAATATTTTAGAGGCTTTAGCAAATGCGGGCGATATCAGTCAGACAGGTGATAGAAAAGATGTTTTGGTTATCAGGCAATACCCCGACGGACAAAAAATACACCATATAGACTTAACAGATATTGCGGCAATGGATTCGCCTTATTATTATATTCAGCCCAATGACATTATATTGGTGAAACCTTTAAGGCGTAAAGCTTTAGGGGCAGGACAAACGGCTATTCAGAACATCACCACGATAGCTTCTATATTGTCTGTATTAGTGTCAACCTATTTTTTAACTCGAAATCTTTAAAGTTTAAGTTATGATTGAAGAATTTGAAGTTTCAGAGTCGGGTGCAAGTAGTTTCAATATAAAAAAGTTTTTATTCAGGGCTTTAAGTTATTGGAAGTTTTTCTTATTGCTATTGGCTATTGGTATTTTCTTTGTGTATCAAAAAAACATACGGGAAGAGTTCTCTTACCGCTTAGGAACTAAAATTTCTATTGAAAATGATAACAATCCGTTATTCACATCCAATGCCAGTTTAACCTTCAACTGGGGAGGTGTTACAGCTAAGGTCGAAACCATGATTGTAACCTTGAAATCGAGGTCACACCATGAAAAAGTAGTGGATCGCTTAGAGTTTTATAAAAGCTATTTAAAACAGGGCAGGTTTAGAATGCAAGATATTTATAAAGCGGCACCTTTTAGATTTTACCATGATTATAATGCCCCCCAACTTTTAAACATTCCAGTAAAGATCACCTTTTTAAATGCAGATTCTTTTGAGTTGGAAGCCGAGTTTTTAAATCCTAGTGTACAAGTGCAAAATTACACTACTAAAGATATTTCAACGGTTGGTGTATCTGCTGGAATTTTTAAAGAGCAGTTTAAGATAGGAGATACCATAGACTTGCCATTTTTAAAAGGTGTTATTAATTTGGCTGAAAACCGAAAAGCCCATGTAGGCGAGCCATTCTTTATACAATTTAGTAATTTTGATAGTACGGTTGCCAGTTATCAAGGCAGAACAGCCATAGGGAGTACTGCAAATTCCCCCATACTTGATATTTCCCTGATACATAAGAATACAGAAAAGATAGTTGATTATTTAAATGGCATTGTAGCCGTTTTAGGTGAAGACCAATTAAATAGAAAAAACCAATATGCTACCAACGCCATTAATTTTATAGATGAACAAATTTCTAGAGTAAAAGGCGAATTATCTGAAAATGTTGAAGCACTTAACGACTACAGAAAGAAGAACAAGATTTACACACTTGATAATGAAACGGACCAGTTAAAAGACAAGCTAACAAAATTTGATGCCGAAAAGGAAGCTATAACTAGACAACTAAATTATTATTCCAATCTTAAAAACTATTTGTTAACAAGTAACACATTTACCGAAATACCAGCCCCATCTATAGCAGGTATTGGGGATGGCAATATTTTAGCAAATGTTTCCAAAATAAACGATTTATCCGTTCAAAAATCGAAGTTGCAGTATTCGGTGCGTAGTGATGCATCCGTTTTTAATGATTTAAACAGACAAATTGAAGGTATAAAAAATGTCCTTTTAGAAAACATTAGTTCGGTTACTAATGGTTTAAAAAGGGAGTTAAGTACCGTTAGTTCTAATCTACATGCTATTGAATCCCAGTTTAGCAAGCTTCCGGAAGATCAACAACAGTTAATCACTATTAAGCGCCAATATTCTTTAAGTGAACAAACTTACAATGCTTTTTTAGCAAAACGAGGTGAAGCACAAATGATTAAAGCGTCGAATGTATCAGATATTTTAGTTATCGATCCTGCCAAAAATACAGGAGCGACTGTTTTAGGTAGAAATTTAAACATTCGATATGTATTTGCATTTTTTGGTGCTTTACTTATTCCCTTATTATTAGCGTTTGTTTTAACATTTTTAGATGATCATATCCATACTCCGGTAGATGTGGAACAATTATCTCCCATCCCCATGTTAGGGATTATTGGTAAAAATAAATTGGATAATAATTTAGTAGTTCATAGAAAGCCCAAATCGGCCGTTGCCGAAGGGTTTCGGGCCATACGTACTAATTTGCAGTATTTTTACAAGTCTAAAGACTTAGAAGGTGCCAAAACATTAATGGTAACATCATCTGTAAGTGGCGAAGGCAAAACATTTTGTTCCATTAACATTGCTACGGTTTTTGCATTAAGTGGCAAGAAAACTATTTTGCTGGGACTGGATTTAAGGAAACCAAAGATTTTTGGTGATTTTGATATTAAAAACGATATAGGTGTTGTAAATTATTTAATTGGGCAAGAGCCGTTGGAGACTATCATTCAGCACACAGAAATTGAGCATTTGGACGTTATTACCTCGGGGCCCATTCCTCCAAATCCTTCAGAGTTATTAATAAGTGAAAAGCTTGCAGAACTGCTAACAGCTTTAAAAGATACCTATGATTATATTGTTTTGGATACACCGCCAGTAGGTCTGGTAGCTGATGCATTAGAACTGTTAGAGCATGTAGATGCTTCTTTGTATGTCATTAGACAAGATTATACAAAGAATGGGATGCTTCATTTTATAAATGAAAAATATAAAACCAAACAAATAAAAAATATCAGTTTCATCTATAACGGCTACGACCGAAAAGCAAAATATGGTTACGGCTACGGCTACGGTTACGGCTATGGCTATGGCTACGGTTATGGTTACGGCTATGGAAATTATGCCAATGGGTACCATGAAGAGTCTAGGAATAAAGGGGTTTTAAATCGTTTGAAGTCTCTTTTTAGATCCCATAAAGGACGCTAATTTGTTTTTTGAAGCACGCTATCCATACACTATCTACAGAGTATCTACGGGGTATCTATGGAGTATCTACGGAGTAGTTATCTGTAATGTTTAATAAATCGAATGGAAGTCATATATTAGTGTAAATTAATGAAGACATTACTTAAATTGGCCATAGAAGCTGCTATTTATGCAGGTGCAGAAATAATGAACATTTATTCGGGTAGTTTTGAGGTTACTCTAAAACAGGATAATTCGCCATTAACAATAGCCGATGAACATGCCAATGCCATTATTAATGCGTATTTACAAAAAACAGCCATTCCTATTATAAGCGAAGAAAACAAGCAAATTCCCTACGAAATAAGAAAACATTGGGATATGTGTTGGATGGTAGATCCATTAGATGGCACTAAGGAATTTGTAAAACGAAATGGTGAGTTTACAGTAAACATAGCCCTTATACAGCACAATAAACCTGTTTTAGGTGTTATTTATGTTCCTGAAACCAAAATAGTGTATTATGCTCTGGTGTCAAATAACAAAGCTTATAAAGCCGAGTTGGATGCCCATACATTTACCGACGCTATTTTTAAAAACAGC
This sequence comes from Mariniflexile sp. HMF6888, assembly GCF_044335535.1. NCBI lineage: Bacteria > Pseudomonadati > Bacteroidota > Flavobacteriia > Flavobacteriales > Flavobacteriaceae > Mariniflexile > Mariniflexile sp. HMF6888. The sequence continues at coordinate 101,939 of NZ_JBIQVZ010000004.1, forward strand.
ACAGAACTGGTACCGCAAAAAGAGTTTGATAACCAGATTAAGATAGTAGGCAGTCGTTCCCACAAAAGTGAAGCAACAACCAATTTTATTAAAAATTTAGAAGCCCAAGGCCATGACATTCGCTTGGTTTCAAAAGGAAGTTCTTTAAAATTCTGTTTGGTGGCACAAGGTGAGGCTAGCATCTATCCTAGATTTGCACCTACTATGGAATGGGACACGGCTGCTGGACACGCCATCTGTAATGCGGTAGGTTTAAAAGTAATGCAGGTTGACAGAAGCGATGAATTGCAATACAATAAAGAAAATTTGTTAAACCCCTATTTTATAGTTCAATAAAAGCAATGGAACATAATAGAAAGCAAACATATACCATAAATAGGGAAGATAGGACCCTCATAAATAAACATAAGCCTTGTTTAATATGGTTTACGGGTTTGTCGGGTTCTGGAAAATCCACCATAGCTAATTTATTGGAAAAGGAATTGCATAAGCAAGATGTGCATACGTATACCTTAGATGGCGATAATTTGCGACGTGGTTTAAACAAGGATTTATTATTTACAAAAGAAGACCGGATTGAAAATTTAAGACGCACTGCCGAAGTCGCTAAATTGTTTATTGATGCAGGTTTGGTGGTTATAGCGGCTTTTATTTCACCGTACAACAAAACACGCGAAGATATTAAAGCTATTGTAGGTAGTGATTATTATATAGAAGTGTTTATAAATACTCCTTTAGAAGTTTGCGAGCAACGCGACGTTAAAGGTTTGTATAAAAAAGCACGGGCAGGCACCATTAAAAATTTTACAGGCATCAGTGCGCCTTTTGAAATACCGACAAACCCAACATTAGAAGTTGAAACGCTTAAAGAAAGCCCGGAAGAGGCGGTAGTTAGAATTTTAGATGTTTTAAAACGTAAATTGTGATAATCGGTTAAATAAGTTTGTCACACTGAGCCTGTCGAAGCTATATGAAGGAAGTTTAGGTAATAGGACTTCGACAAGCTCAGCCTGACAGAGTAACTATAAAAGTAAGAGAGTAAATAAGTTTGTCACACTGAGCCTGTCGAAGTGTTTATAGAAGAAGCTAAAAATGCTCAAACTGTCAAGGGAGCATATAAAGTAAAGTGTATGAAAAATTATTTTGTTTATATAGTTAAATGTGAAGACGGTTCTTTTTATACGGGAATTACAAATAATCTTGAAAGACGATTGTTTGAACACAATAAAGGTATTGATAAATACACTTATACATATCAAAGAAGACCAGTGGAGTTGGTATGGTTTGAAATGTTTACCGAACCTTCCCAAGCCATTATGTTTGAAAAGAAAATAAAAGGATGGAGTAGGAGAAAAAAGCAAGCTTTAATTGATGAAAATTGGGATAAATTAGTGGAATATTCAAAAAATTATACACAATATGGTAAGGATGGTGAGACTTCGACAAGCTAGTCTGATAACGGAAGTGGTATTAAAATATGCCTGTCATACAGAGCCTGTCGAAGTGATATGAAGGAAGTCTAGGTAATAGGACTTCGACAAGCTCAGTCTGACAGAGTAACTATATAGAAAGTAAGAGGAAAGATTAAGTTTGTCACACTGAGCCTGTCGAAGTGCTTATAGAAGAAGTCTTAGGCTGCTCAGATTGACAGAGAAGCCTATAAGTGAACATGTTGTCAAGCTGAGCCTGTCGAAGCTATATGTTGAGGCGCTAAGAACTGGACTTCGACAAGCTCAGCCTGACAGGGGAACTATAAAAGTAAAAGTTAAGTAGGAAAACAAAAGTTAAGAGCATCAAAACACACTAAATTGAGAAACCAAAAGCATGCAACTTGAAACCAAAATATATCAAAAGGAGAACAACTTAAAAATAGGCAAGCTATTAAAGGCAAGTGCCAAAGATTTTTTTGCTTCTCATTTTTTAGCAAAACAACTCGCTACCCGAGATATAAAATCGCAATACCGACAGTCGTATTTAGGGATTATTTGGGCATTTATTACACCTATTAGCTCTGCTTTTGTTTGGATATTTTTAAACTCAACAGGAACCGTAAACCTTTCAGATACTGGTGTGCCATATCCCGTATTTGTATTTTCAGGAACCTTAATTTGGTCTATTATTACAGAGTCTATCAATTCTCCGACAAGCAATACCAATGCAGCTAGAGGTATTATGACCAAAATAAATTTCCCAAAAGAGGCTTTGATTCTAACGGGCATTTATAAACTGCTTTTTAACAGTTCTATAAAAATAGGGCTGTTGGTGGTTTTAATTTTTGCGTTTGGTATCGGATTTCATTGGTCTTTATTATTATTTCCGTTCGCTATATTGGCGGCCATATTATTTGGTACTACTATTGGGTTGTTTATTACGCCTATCAGTCTTATTTATAATGATATTGCCAAAATCATCAGTATGGGTTTAAGCTTGTTGATGTATATAACCCCAGTGGTTTATGCCATTCCAAAAAGTGGACTTATGAAAACCATTATGGAGTTAAATCCATTTACGTCACTTATTTTAACTGCAAGAGATTTGGCTCTGGGAACTTCGCCAGCGTATTTGGGCTATTTTTGTTGGGTTTTTGCAATAAGTACCTCTTTGTTTTTTATTGGTCTGCTGTTTTATAGAACATCCATTCCTATAATCGTTGAACGTTTAAGTGCTTAGAAATTAATGAATGGTGAATCGTGAATTGTGAAATGGTGAAAGGTGAAAAGTGAAAAGTGAATCGGGGGATGGTGAAAAGTGAAAAGTGAATCGGGAAACGAGAACAACGTCTCACGCCTCACGTTTCACGTCTCACGAACAACGTTTCACGTAAAAATAAATAAATATGGAGCATAAAGATTTAGATGTATGGAAATGTAGCATGGATTTAGTTGAGGAAATCTATACCATGTCATCTAAGTTTCCAGATGATGAACGTTATGGTTTAACCAGTCAAATACGAAGGTCCGCTATTTCAATACCTTCTAATATTGCAGAAGGTTCTGGAAGAAAAAGTGATAAGGAATTAATTCAATTTATTTCAATAGCTTTAGGGTCATTAACGGAATTGGAAACACACTATTTGATCGCTATAAGATTAAAATATGTTGATGAAACTAAAGAATTAATGGCGTTAATAACAAAAGTAAAACAATTGTTATTAGGGTTTAGGAATTATTTGAAACGGAAATTGTGAATCGGGAATGGTGAAACGTGAAAAGTGAATCGGGAAACGAGAACAACGTTTCACATTTCACGTCTCACGCTTCACGTCTTGTACAAAATATGATAGAAGAAAAAAACATAGAAACAACCAATGAAGTCCTTGTCAAAGTAGAAGGGCTTTCAAAAAAATTCTGCAAAGATTTAAAAACAAGCTTGTGGTATGGCGTAAAAGATTTGATTTCTAATATTCACGGTAATAAAAGCGAAAGACTGTTACGCGATAAGGAATTTTGGGCGGTAAAAGATATTAATTTTGAGTTACGTCGTGGTGAATGTCTAGGCTTGATAGGTCATAATGGTGCGGGTAAGAGTACCCTTCTAAAAATACTAAATGGCCTAATAAACCCCGATGCCGGTAAAGTCACCATCAAAGGGCGGGTTGGTGCGCTTATAGAGTTAGGCGCAGGTTTTAACCCCATTTTAAGTGGTAGGGAAAACATATACAATAACGGGGCGGTTTTGGGGTTTACCAAAAAAGAGATTGATGCTAAAGTAGAAGACATTATAGATTTTGCCGAAATTCGTGAGTTTATAGACATGCCCGTACAAAACTATAGTTCTGGTATGAAAGTGCGTTTAGGCTTTGCCGTTGCTGCGCAAATGGAACCGGATGTATTGATTATTGATGAGGTTTTGGCGGTGGGGGATGTTAGTTTTAGGGCTAAATGTTATGAACGTATTTCTGAACTTATGAAAAGCTGTTGTGTTATTTTAGTCACTCACTCCATGCCACAGGTTTCTAAAATATGTACAAGTGCTATTTTAATGCATAAGGGGCAAATAAAAATTCAAGGTAATAACGGTTATGTAATTGAAGCTTATTATGATGATAATTTTGTTGAGGATAAGGCAACAATAATTCAATCAAATTATTGTCAACTAGATTATTTTAAAACTGATTTGAATGTATTTACAGGTAAAATTAAAAATTTTGAAATCAAATTAGGTTTAATTTCTGAGTTAGATTTGGATAATATAGAACTTAATCTTGTTATAATGAGTAGGGAATTAGCACCTGTTTGCCAGGGAAGTTCTAAATTTTTAAATCAAGATATAAAGTTAAACAAAGGTTTAAATGAATTTGTTTTTTCTATAGATGAAATTTATTTAAATACGGGATTATATAAATTTTCACTTACTGTGGATGATTGTTTAACGGGTAAAAAATATTTGTGGATTCAGAATTTGAATACTATAAAATTTATAAATGAGTTTACAGGTGTTAGTCCAGTAATGTTATCAGGTAAATGGGATAGAAATGTTTAAATTGTTTAAAGAAAATAATAAAGTATACCATATGGCAAGTATGGCGCGAAGTGGAGAAACTTTAATGCTTAAAATTCTTGCGGTACATCCAAATATAGAAATAGTTCATAACCTTGAAAAAAATGATAATGTAAATAAAGAAAGAGCATTTCAATTTTTAAAGACTTACAAAAAAGAAACCATTTCTAGAACTCATCCTGTTATTAGGCCTTATAACCTTGATAAAAATAAAATATTACTATTAAAACAAGGTGTATGGAAACATCCATATCCATTTAAAGGTTTTATTTTATCAAGAAACCCTGTTTCTATTTATGCTAGTTTAAAAACTTATGATAAAGAGTTGCCCCAATACAATAAAAATGATAATTTTTGGGAAGGTAATGAGGAACGATTTTTTAGATGGTTGAAGGATATTAATAAAAAATCAATTCCATTATTTAATGGAAAAACACCAGTTGAGCAGTTTTGTTTGTTTTATAACTTAAGAATGAAACAGCTTTTGGATACTAAATTACCTGTAATTAGATATGAAGATTTACTTTTAAATACAAAGCAGACATTAGAGAATGTTTGTAGTATATTGAAAATAGATATGAATGATAAGCTTTTAAGTGCGCATAGCTACTATGATGCTGGATTTGAAGGTCACGGCAAGAATGATTTGTCTAAACCTATCGATACTGCATCATTAATAAAATACAGACAGGATATCTCTGAAGAAGAATTTGATTTCATATCTAAAAACACTTATGAAACTTACACTCTATATGGATATAAATTGGAAAAATTTAATGTAGAAATGTTATAATGAAGAAAATAATCAACAAACTTTTAAGCTATTTTGGATTAAAATTAAGTCGCATAAAAAGTGTTCAAAAATCACCTAAAAAAAAAGAATCAGAGAGTCGAGGATTTGTCTTGAATGGTCATGTTAAAACCCCTTATGACAACCTGCCGTTTGCAGGAGAAGCACTTAAAAAGTTTATTACTGATTTTGATTTTCAAACCGTTTTAGATATTGGCAGTGGAGAAGGAAAGCACAGTGATATGCTTCAAAACGAAGGAAAAAAAGTAACCTCAATAGATTTTGGAAAATCTATATATTTTGAGAGGCGTAGCGAAAACCATACTTGTATTTTTGGAGATTATTATAGTCATGACTTTAAAGAACAATTTGATGCTATTTGGGCATCGCATGTTTTAGAGCATCAACCAAATCCAAATTTGTTTTTAAAAAAAACACATAATGATTTAAAAGAAGGTGGCATATTAGCAATTACAGTACCGCCTTTAAAACACGATATTGTAGGCGGACATGTTACTTTATGGAATGCAGGGTTGCTTATGTATCAATTAATAATGGCAGGATTTGATTGTAGAGATGTTTCTATAAAGTCATATGGCTACAATATAAGTCTTATTCTAAAAAAGAAAAGTATAATCTCTTACCCAGATTTAAGTTATGATAGTGGAGATATAATAAAGTTGAATGCGTTTTTTCCTCAAGGTACAACAGAACCTTTTAATGGAGATATTAAAGAATTAAATTGGTAAAGTAGATTATAAATTATAAAGGCGAGATAGGTTTAAAATAATTCATATTGAATAAAGTAATTTTTAATAGTATAAAAATTAATTGGTTTAACATAAACCAAAAAAAAATGGAACTAGGTTTTAGCTCTATTGGTGTACAATCCTACCCTATTGATGAAAATATATATTTAAATGGTTTTAAGAATAACAACAATGCTAAACTAGATATTGATGAGACTTATTTGGGTATACGTTTATATGATTTAACTATTTATAATATTTGTAATGATTTAATAATATTTAAAGATGAGTTAGAATTTGATTTACATAGAGAAGTTATATCTAAATGGTTTTCTATAGCAAAAATAATTATAGGTGATTTTGATAACATATTTAGTAGCAATACGTTTTCTTTGGTTATTGTTATTAATGGTTATTCACTCATAGATGCTTGTTTGTTGACCTTTGCAAAGAAGTACAATATGCCTTTTTTATGCATTGAGAATACGTCTAATAATAGTAGGATTGTTTGGGATGATATCTCTGGAAAAGTAGTCACATATAATTTAGCCAAAAAATATTTTCATAAGTTTAAAAACAAAGTCAGTAGGCAAAAGGCTGAATCTTACGCAATTCAGTTCAAAAGTACCATTTTTTGCAATAAAAAGGAAGAGCATATATCCAACATGAATAATTCTAAAATACCATTTGATAAACCCTATGTTTTATTTTTAGGTCAGGTGTATTGCGATGCAGCTCAATTGTTTGCTATTGAAGACGAGTTTAAAAATCCTGTGGAAATAATTAAGAATACTATAGATGTATGCCATGATTTAAATATCCCATTGGTTATTAAATTACATCCAAAAGAAATTGAAGGAATAAGTCCTGTAGTAGAGAAAATATATGGATTACCGACTTATAACAGAATAAAAAAATATGAATCTGAGAATGTATATATAGATTATCTTAACGATTATAATACATTCAAACTAATTGAGGAATCGCAAATTGTTGTTACTGTAAATTCACAAGCCGGATTAGAAGCCTGCTTATATAACAAACCAGTCTTGTCTCATTGTAATAGTTTTTACTCTGGTCTAGGGTTTACCTATGACTATAATAACAAACAAAATTTAAATAGTAACATAGAACATTTAATTAAAAATAGAACTGTTAATAATAAAAATTTAATATTGGCACAAAAATTTTTCTACATATTCTTTGAAAGATATTGTATAGAAAATTCAATGATGAGTTTATTTTATAAAACTTTACAGTCAGGTTTTTTTAATAAAAAAGTATGGTTAAGATATATGCAGGTAAAAATCGAAAGATTCATTAAAAGAACTATTAAGTCTTATACAGGTGTTTTTTATAAATACAAAAACAATAATGTGTGATTTGGGGAATTTTTATTACTATTAATGTAGCTTTAAAGGCATTTCTTTGTAAAAAAACAAGATAGTTGATGGAAAATCAAAATGGTATGGTTTCGGTAATAGTACCTATATACAATGCAGCTAAATATATTGAACAAACAATTCAATCAGTAATTAAACAAAGTTACGATAATTGGGAACTAATACTTGTAGAAGATGGTTCGGGAGATAATTCTATTGATATAATCAATAAGTATAGGGATGATAAAAAAATAATTCTATTACAGCATCCTGAAGGGGTTAATTTGGGTGTTTCAAAATCTCGAGAACTAGGAATTAAAGTTGCTAAAGGTGATTATATTGCTTTTTTGGACGCAGATGATATATTTTATCCTAACAAATTAAGTGACCAACTTAATATCTTTAAAAAGTTTAAAGATGTAATACTTGTACATTCAAAAGTTGAAATATTAAATGAATTAGAGTCCGTTTTTAAGAATGAGTTTGCCTTAGATGTCCACGATAGATTGTATGAAATACACGAAGAAGAAAGCTGGTTAAAGTCTAATAAGATATGTAATTCAACAGTAATTGTAAAATCTATGGTGTTGAAAAATCTCCAATTTGGTTTACCCCAATTATTTCAGTTTGAGGACTGGCTATTATGGAGTTTGATTGCTGAAAAAGGTAAGTTCTATTACCAAAATGTGCCACAAATAAAATATAGAATACACCCTACTTCTGCCACAACAGCTGTTTTGAAAAATAAACTAATATCACCATATTCAAAAATCGAATATTTAATTTCATTTTATTTGTTAACAAATTCGAGCGATTTTAATTCTAAAATTATTGAAGAATTGAGAGAATCAATTATTTATTTGTTAGGAATTTATTCAAATGAAAATTTAGATAAAGTTAACTCTTTTAGGTTGGATGTTTATAATAAAAGTGGTGGTGATATTATGTATGTAAAAAAATATAATGAATTATTTAGTAAATATTCTAAGTTACAAAAAGAGGTTGAAGAAATACGTAAATTCAAAAATTCAAGGATTTATAAGTTAACTAGAAAAATTAAAAATATTTTAAAGAAGGTTATATAGCATGAAACTACTCTTTATATCTCATGAAGCTACAAGAACAGGAGCGCCCATGGTGTTGCTTTATTTTTTGAAATGGCTACAAGCAAATCAAGCTGAAATACAAGTTGATGTTTTGGTTTTGAATGGAGGAGATTTAGAAAACGAATTTAAAAAGTCCTGTTGTACTTTTTATGATTTTAGCCAAATAGTAAAACCCATCAAATTAAAGTTTTGGCAGCGGGTATTGTTAAAATTGGGCTGCTTTAAAAAGCCAAATCGTAAAGAAAAGTTGCTTATTCATTTAAGTCAAAATAATTATGATATTGTGTATGCAAACACAATTGTTAGTATACCTACAGCTGTAGCTCTTAAAAAGAAAAACCCTAATAATAAACTTGTGGTTCATGTACATGAAATGCGAAGCGTTTTAGAGTTATATCGAACAAGTGTTATTCCATTTATAGAACTTATAGACCAGTTTATAACAGTGTCAAACGAGGCAAATAATGACTTTATTAATTTCACTAGTGTAAATGAAGATAAAGTTGCAATGGTGTATGAATTTAGTGATAGAATTGTTTTCAAAAAAAACAATGAAAAAACTCATTTTGTTGTTGGAGGAGCAGGAACAACTAGTCTTAGAAAAGGGACTGATTTATTTATACAATTAGCAAATTTAAAAAAGAATAATTACGCTAATTTACCTATTAAGTTTATTTGGGTAGGAGCTATTACAGGAGAATTTAGATTGATTTTAAATAATGAACTTAAAAAATTAGGCATCTCTGATATAATTGAGTTTACGGATGAACTTGAGTCTCCTGAAACGGTATTTAGCACTTTTGATATATTTGTTTTAACTTCAAGAGAAGATCCTTTCCCTTTAGTTTGTATTGAAATGGGTAAATTAGGAATACCAATAATTTGTTTTGATAAAGCAAATGGGATAAGTGAAATTATTCTAAAAGGAGGTGGTAAAGTAGTTCCTTATTTAGATACTATCGCAATAATGAATAATGTTGAATTTTATATTAATAACTCAGATCATTATCATAAAGATTGTGCTATAAATAAGAATCAATTTATAAATTTCAGCGCTCTTTATCAAGCTCCCAAAATTTTAAATAGTATAAAACATTTGTTATAGTGAAGCTGTCATTAATAATTTGTTCAAGAAAAAGGACAATTTCAAAAGAGCTCTCAGATAATATAGCTGAAACAATAGGTTGTACTTATGAGTTGCTAATAATTGATAATTCACAAAATCAATACTCTATTTTTGAAGTATATAATTTAGGCATAAAGAAAAGTAATGGCAGCTTTTTATGTTTTATGCATGATGATGTGTTGTTGCATACTAAGAATTGGGGCACAATTTTACAATCTATTTTTAATGCAAACGAAAAAGTAGGTTTAATAGGAATTGCAGGTGCTAAAGTTAAAACCAAAATGGTGTCACCATGGTGGAATTGCCATAAAGACCAGCAAGTGATTAATATAATTCAGCATAATAAAAATGACGAACCAGAAAAAACGATGACTGGCTTTGATGAAGGTTCAGAAGCAGAGGTTGTGGTAATTGATGGAGTTTTTATGGCTCTAAGAAAAAGCATGAATATTCGGTTTAGTGAAGTCATGGTAGGTTATCATAATTATGATTTAAATATATCTTTTGAGTGTAAAAAAAATGGTTGCCAAATTATGGTAACCAATCAAATTTTAATAGAACATTTTTCTTCAGGAATGCTAAATAAGGACTGGTTATCGTCTACTTATAAAATACATAAAATGTATAAATCTATTTTACCTTTACAGGTAAAACCACATATCTTAAAAAATGGTGACGAGATAAGAAATGCTTTTAGTTTTATTAACCAATGTTTCGAATTTAAAAAACAACGCTTAGGTTATTTAGTGTGGTATAAACTTTTTTTGCTACAACCAAATTTTAAATATCATTTTAACTTATGGAAAAGTATAAAAAACAAGATATAAAGTTAGCCATAGTAATTCCATATTTTAAAATTCTTTTTTTTGAAGAGACAATTAAGTCTTTAGCAAATCAAACCAATAAACAATTTAATTTATATATTGGAGATGATGCAAGTCCAGAAAATCCAGAAGAAATATTAGAGAAATATAAAAACAAATTAAATTTTTTATATCATAGATTTGATGAAAATGTTGGAGGAACATCATTAGTTAGACAATGGGAACGTTGTATAGATTTAACTGAAGATGAAGATTGGATAATGATTTTGGGTGATGATGATTTTTTGTCAGATAATGTAGTAGCATCTTGGTATAAACATTATGAGACATTTAGTAAAAAAACAAATATAGTCCGATTTGCAAGTAAAATCGTAGATCAAAAATTAAATACTATTTCAGAAATATACCAACATCCAATTTTGGAAAGTGCAGTTAAATCATTTTGGAGAAAATATAATAATGAAACAAGAAGTTCTTTGTCTGAGCACGTATTTTGTAGAAATTCTTATGAAAAATATGGGTTTCAAAACTTTCCATTAGCATGGAACAGTGATGACTGTGCTTGGTTGGATTTTTCAGATCATAAACCCATTTATACCATTAATGAGAGTATTGTTTTTATTGGTATTTCAACTGTAAATATCTCTGGTAAAACCAATAATCTGAAATTAAAAAGAGAATCTTACGTGAAATTTTATAAATATTTGTTTTCAAAAAAAGCATCTTTTTTTAGTAAAAAACAACTCTTGTTTTTTATGTATAGATATGAATATGAAATTTCTAAACAGCGACCATTAAAAACGTTGGAATGGTTATATTTACTTTTGAAGTATATTAAACATTATGATAATATGGAAAGTAAAAAGTTTATAAAACGGTTAGCAAATACTATTTTAAAGCGCCATGACTAACATAAAAGTATCTATAATAGTTCCATGTTATAATCAAGCTGATTATCTAAATGAAGCTTTGCAATCTGTTTTAAAGCAAACAGAAACTAATTGGGAGTGTATAATTGTAAATGATGGAAGCACAGACAATTCTGAAACTATAGCGAAACGATGGGTAGAAAAGGATCAAAGATTTAAATACCTTCAACAAAAGAATTCAGGTTTATGCCATGCGAGAAATTTTGGGATAGAAAACGCTTTAGGAGAGTTTGTTTTACCACTTGATGCCGATGATAAATTAGGAATAGATTACCTCAAATTAGGCTTAGAAGCATTTAATAATAATGGAAAATTAAAAGTTGTTTATTGTTACGCCGAAAAGTTTGATGAAGATAGTGGTTTATGGAAACTAGCAGAGTTTAATCTTTTTAATTTAAGCAGGAAAAACATGATTTTTTGTTCGGCTATGTTTAGAAAAAAAGACTGGGAATTAGTCGGAGGATATGATATAAACATGATTTATGGTTGGGAAGATTGGGAATTTTGGATTTCTTTACTAAAAAAAGGAGGAGAAGTTGAAAGAATTGAATCTGTACAGTTTTATTATCGTATTAAAAAAGGCTCAATGCTAAGAGAAATGGATTTTGAAAAATCTAAAAAAATGGCTGAATATGTTTCGGTAAAGCATGCCGATTTTTTTGTAAAATATTATGGTTCTTTTTTAGAATTAGAACAAGCCAAAGAACAAGTTATAGGTAAATATGAAGAAAAATTAAAAAGCGAAAAATTCATTATAAATGCATTCACTAAAAGGTTTTTTGGTTTTATTTTTTTTAGAAACATGAAAGAAGTAAATGAATTTAATAAATAATAGTAAAATAAAATTTCTTGCATATTACCTGCCCCAATTTCATCCCATACCAGAAAATGATAAATGGTGGGGAATGGGGTTTACTGAATGGAGTAATGTAAAAAAAGGAAAACCATTGTTCAAAAACCATTATCAACCAATCCTACCAGGACAGTTAGGTTATTACGATTTATTGAAACAACCCAAAATACAAGAAGAACAAGCGAAATTAGCGAAAGAACATGGTATAGACGGTTTTATATATTACCAATATTGGTTTGGAATAGATAACATGCTGTTAGAAAAACCAGCTGAACGAATGTTATTAAATAAAGCAATTGATATACCCTTTTGTTTTTGTTGGGCAAATGAAACTTGGAAAGGCATTTGGCACGGTTTAGATAATCCAGAGGTGCTTATAGAGCAAACATATAAAGGTGTTGAAGGATATAATGCTTATTTCAACTATTTATTACCTTTTTTTAAAGACTCCCGCTATATTAAGGTTGATAATAAACCTATGTTTCATATATATAAACTGGATGATATACCAGATGTAGATGTGTTTATTGAAACTTTTAATACATTGGCTCTTAAAAATGGTTTTAATGGAATTTATTTAGTTGCAACAATAGCCTCAGATGATATTATAAGTCATAGATCAATTTATGGAAAAGTTGGTGTTGATGTTTTTATAAAAATGCGTTACGGATTAGAGTTTTGGTTTTCTCAGCGAAGTCTTTTTGGTAAAATTGAAAGGAAACTAAAAAGAACTATCCGGAAATTGTTTAAATCACAAAAAAATATTGATAGCAGGCAGAAACCATTGATTTTTGATTACAAAAAAGGTGTCACTAAAATAAATGTAAAGTTTCCCAATGAAAAATATATACCTTGTGTTTTCCCTAATTGGGATAATACAGCTAGAAGTGGCAATAAGGCTATGATATTTAAAAATGCAACGCCACAAGCATGGAAAATTCATTTAGAAAGCACTATTAACGAAATGAACAAAAACCCAAATAATCCACCATTTTTGGTAATTAAATCTTGGAATGAATGGGCCGAAGGCAATTATTTGGAACCAGATAGTAAATATGGGTTAAAGTGGTTAGAAGCAGTCAAAAGTGCTAAAAAGCGTCATTTACTTTAAAATTGTATGAATTCATTAATATCAATAATAATTCCCTGTTTCAATCAAGGTGAATTTTTAAACGAAACGTTGCTTTCGGTTTACAATCAATCCTATTCCAATTGGGAGTGCTTGATAATAAATGACGGAAGTACGGATAATTCTGAAAACATTGCAAAAACATGGGCTAATAAGGATCATAGATTTAAATATTTTTACAAGGATAACAATGGGGTAAGTGCAGCACGAAACTTTGCCCTTGAAAAAATAAGCGGAACTTATATACAGTTTTTAGACGCTGACGATTTGTTAGATAAAAGAAAGCTTGAATTATCGTTAAACGCTTTGGATATATCCCAGAGCGAAAACAAACAGATTGTTATATCTAATTTCAGGATGTTTTTTGATAATGCAAACATCACCTCAGAGCCATATTGTAGTTTAAATAAAGCATTGTTTACTTATGAGAACTTGCTTTATAAATGGAATGAGTCTTTTTCCATACCTATACATTCTGGTCTTTTTGAAATTTCATTGTTTGATAATATTCGTTTTCTTGAAAACTTAACAGCCCAAGAAGATTGGATTGTTTGGGTTAAACTATTTAAATTAAATGTTGAAGTTCTTTTTTTAGATGAACCTTTGGCTTTTTATAGACAAAATCCAAATAGCAGAACGATGACCAAAAGTTTACTCGAAGATCAAATAAAAGCGTATGAGCATTTAAAAAACATACTTGATGAAAAAGAATTCCATAAGCTTTCAATTGTTTTAATAACGAGGTATTATAGTGCTCAGGAGGAGTTTAAAAGCAGACTAAGAAACGTCAAGACATCGAAACCTTATCAAACAGGGTTAATGATAAAGAAAGTGCTAAAAGCTTTTGGGTTATTAAAAGTCTCAAAAAAAATATTTCCGTTCTTTTTAAAATTTAAAACTAAAAACTAAAAAAAGTTATGTTAGCCATAGTAATTCCATATTACAAGCATACTTTTTTTGAATCGACTTTAGTTTCATTAAAAAACCAAACTAACAAACAATTCATCGTTTATATAGGTGATGATGCTAGCCCAGAAAATCCAAAAGATTTATTAGAAAAGTATAAAGAAAATTTTCCATGTCATTATAAACGATTTGAATCCAATCTAGGTAGTATTTCACTAACCAAGCAATGGGAGCGTTGTTTAGATATGGTAAATAACGAAGAATGGGTTGTGGTTTTGGGAGATGATGATACCGTTAGTGAAAATTTTGTAGAAGCATTTTGTGAACATTTAACACAAATAAATGATTTAAAAATAAATGTTATCAGGTATGCTACAGTCGTGATTAACGAACATGGCGAACAAATCTCTAAAAAACACAAACACCCTGAATTAGAAACATCAACCGATTTTTTAATACGCAAATTAGAAGGTGGCACCAGAAGTTCTTTGAGCGAATTTATTTTTAAAAAGAAAGTATTAGAAAACAAAAAATTTAAAAACTTGCCATTAGCATGGTATAGTGATTATTTGGCAGTTTTGGAGTGTTCTGATTTTGGAAATATGTACACCATTAACGATGCTTTAGTGTCGTTTAGATTAAGCGGATTAAATATCACTAGTAAACGAGACGATTTAACATTAAAAAATATAGCAACTTTCTACTTTTATTATTATTTGCTTGAAAAAAAATACGCTTTTTTTAATGAAAAGCAAAAGGAAACACTATATTTTATGCTTGAAAAGACGTTTCTCGACAATAAAAAGAATATTAAATTTTGGGGGTTGTTTACTAAGCTTTATATGAATGATTTACAAATAAAGCGGTATTTCAATTTTATTAAAAAGGTACTGAATTCGGTTTTAAAAAATAAAGTATGATTAAGTTTTTAGTAATAGTACAAGATTTAAGAGTGTCGGGTACCAGTGAAGGTATTGTTTCGCGTTCATTTTTAGCTAAATTAAGAAAAGCCTATCCCGATTCTGTTATTGATGTTTTATACTTAATAAACTATAAAAGGGATGATCAACTAAACCTTTTGCCTGTTAATAATATTCAAACGTATGTTTTAAATACAGAAATTCCCTTTTTTACAAAATGGGCTAATAAAATATATTGGCGATTATTTCATGTGTCGTTAAAAGAGCACTATATCCATAAAGTATATGCGTCCTATATTTCTAAAATTGATTATGAAAAGTATGATCATATTTTTATAAGAAGTTCGGGATTAAATTATGAAACCATATTAGCAGCCAAGAATTTACCTATTCTAGAAAAAGCTATAATAAATTTTCACGACCCATATCCATTATTTTGGTACTCTGGTGAGGATAGAGTATTGTCTAATTTAGAGCTTTTCAGGTTGAAAGCTATGACTAAAGTTGTTTCTAGGGCTAAGAAATGTATAACACCATCAGGTTTGTTATCTCAAGAGATGCAGTTTTTATATGGTTCAAAAAAGCCTTTTTATACGCTGCCACATCAATTTGACGAAACCGTTTTTAATTTAGATGATAAAAGCGAAATTTTCCAAAGAAATAAAAAAGTGATTATATCCTATCAAGGCGCATTGCAGTTTGGTAGAAATCTAGAGGTGTTATTAGATTGTTATTTAGAACTAATAAATAGTAATACATTCTACAGAGATCATACAGCGTTTATTATGCGATTAAAAAGTTCAGAATTAAACAGGCTAAAAGAAAAATATTCAAAATGTGAAAATATGTTTTTTTTGGAAGGTGTAAATTTTTCAAATTCAATGCATGAACAAAAATACTTTTCAGATATAAATATTTTGTTAGAAAATGGACCATTATGTTGCAACATTTTATTGGGTAAAACACCTCTTTTGGCATCTATTGATAAACCAACGTTTACGCTATCTCCTAAACAAAGTGAAATAAGAAATATTATAAAAAAGGAGGAGTTCATCGCTAGTTATGAAAATAAAGAAGAGATAAAGTTAAAGCTTGAGAATTTGATTATCAATAGGTTGAATAATGAAAGTTGTGTAAATCCCTTTGGTGATTATTTTAGTGATGGGAATTTTAAGAAAAGCATTGATAATATTATTCACTCAAGTTAAATGAAAGATTTAAAACCTTTGAAAATATTGTTTATATCAATGAATTCCATTCATGCAATAAGATGGATTGAAAATTTAGATAGAAAGGATTATGAAATCTATTGGTTTGATGTTTTAAACAGAGGGAAATTAGAAAAGCTTTCTTTTGCTACTCAATTTTATGGAATGAATAAACGCAAAATACCATATTTAAAAGGAGAGTATTTCTTATATAAGAAGTTACCATTTTTATATAATTATATAATAAAATATTTAGAAGTAACACCTAATGAAGCTTTAGACAAAATTATTAAAGAAATACAGCCAGACATAGTGCACAGTTTTGAGATGCAGTCTTGTTCGTATCCTATTTTGAAAACGATGCAAAAATATTCCGAAATGAAGTGGGTTTATTCATGTTGGGGAAGTGATTTGTATTATTATAAAGACTTCAAAGAACACCGTTATAGGCTAAGGAACGTTTTAAAGCGGGTAGATTATTTACTAGCAGATTGTAACCGTGATTTTGAAATAGCAAAAGAAATAGGTTTTAAGGGAAGGTTTTTAGGTGTAATTCCGGGAGGTGGAGGCTACCATTTAGAAGATATTTTAAGCTATAAATATGCTATTGCAAATAGGAAATTAATATTGATCAAAGGGTATCAACATACTTTTGGTAGAGCATTGAATGTTTTAAAGGCAATAGAAGACATTTATTTGCATTATCCAGACTTTGAATTTGTAGTATTTGGTGCGCATAACGAAACTATTTCATACATTGAAGAAAAAAAAATGCCTTTTAAAGTTTACCAAAGGAATGAGTTGTCACATATAGAACTTTTAAAGCTTATGGGAAAATCCTTGGTTTATATTGGTAATAGTATTTCAGATGGTATTCCCAATACACTTTTAGAGGCAATCGTTATGGGAGCTTTTCCAATACAAACTAATCCGGGAAATGCAACTTCAGAAATAATCCAAGATGGTATTAATGGGCTTTTAATCCAAGATGCAGAAAACATTGAAGAAATAAAATTAAAAATTATAAAAGCATTAGACAATGGCTCATTAATTAATCAAGCTCGTATTTATAATGATAATCTTGCTTTGGAAAGACTGGACTACCAAAAAAACAGAATAAGGATTAATGCATTTTATAATACTATTATGAAATGCGAGTAGGACTAAACCCAAATAAAGACAAAATTTTAGAAACTTCGAGATTTACACATCAAGTAGTAATACCTGTTTATATCCCAAATCAAGAAGGTTACTTTAAGGATAGTTTAAAGATTTTTGAGTTATGTATTGAGTCTTTGCTAAAGACTGTTCACAACAGAACCTTTATAACCATTGTAAACAATGGAAGTTGCCAAGAAGTAAAAGCATATTTAGAATTGTTATTTAACAATGGGAATATTCAAGAGGTAATATACACAGAAAACATAGGAAAACTAAATGCCATTATTAAAGGTTTGGTAGGAAACGATATGGAGTTAGTTACCATATCGGATGCCGATGTGTTGTTTTTACCCAATTGGCAACAAGAAACCGTTAAGGTTTTTAATGATGTTCCAAAAGCGGGTGTTGTTGGTATTGTGCCACAATTTAAAATGTATGAAAATTATTGTGGAAATGTAATTTTGGATACTATTTTTAGTGAAAAATTAAAGTTTTTGCCAGTTATTAATCCCGAAGCATTAAAACGCTTTTATGATAGTATTGGTTGGGAAAGAAATTATAATCAAGATTATTTAAAATATAGTTTGGGGTTGGAAATCAACTCAAATTTAAATGTATTAATAGGCTCAGGGCATTTTGTAGCCACCTATAAAAAGGATATGTTCCACGAAATCATTTCATACATACCTTATAAGTTAGGTGGAACAAGTTTAAGTTACCTTGACAAAGCACCATTAAAAAAAGGGTATTGGCGATTAACAACTTACAATAATTACGCTTTCCACATGGGAAATACCCTTGAGGATTGGATGCAAGCCGTTCCTAATCATAAAGAATTTAGTGAAGACTTCATATCTAATTTTAAAACAAATAAAAAAACAAGTCCTGCTGTTTACTTTTTAAAGAATAAGTTTTTTACTAGGATTTTTTCTATAGTTTTTCTCAATAGGTTGTTTTTAAAGTGGAAAGGATTACCAAAAGCGATGATAAAAAGATATTAATATGGAAGCCAAAAACTCTAAATTTTCCATATTAATTACCACAAAAAATAGGCTGTCCGATTTAAAAGAAACATTAAATCAACTAGCTTGTTTTATAGACAATGATGATGTGGAATTTATTATTTGCGATGATGGCTCTAGCGATGGAACATCAACTTTTATAGAAACAAACTATAAATCGATACAGCTAATTAAAAACGCAAAAAGTAAAGGACTTATTTTTAGCCGAAACAGATTGCTTCATCTAACAAAAGCAAAATATGCCATCACATTGGATGACGATGCGTATATTGTTTCTCAAAATCCTTTGGAAAAAATAGAAGCTTTTTTTGACTCAAATAAAAAGTGTGCTGTGATTGCTTTCAGGGTTTTTTGGGGAAAAACATTGCCAGATACTTTAAATCATACACTTGTAAGTACACGTGTAAAAGGCTTTGTAGGTTGCGGTCACGTTTGGCGTATGGATGCGTGGAGAAGCCTGCCAGATTATCCAGATTGGTTTGTGTTTTATGGGGAAGAAGAATTTGCAGGCTTTCATCTCTTTAAAAAAGATTGGGAAATTTGGTTTGTTCCAGATGTATTGATACACCACCGTGTGGATGTAAAAGCAAGAAAAAAACATCAAGATTACACGACTAGATTGAGACGTTCATTACGATCTGGTTGGTATTTGTACCTATTGTTTTATCCATTAAAATACATTCCTAAAAGGTTAGCCTATACCTTATGGATGCAACTAAAATTAAAAGTTTTTAAAGGCGATTTTAGGGCGTTGTTAGCTATATTGGGAGCTATTTTTGATGTACTGTTTAATATGCCTAGGCTGTTAAACAACAGAAACAGTTTGACGGAAGCGGAATTAAAAAGATTTTATCAATTAAATGAGACAATAATTTATTGGAGTTAATAAGTTGTTTTAAAGAGTTAGGACTATAAAAATATGATAATTTTTTCACGACTTGGTAAAAAAGGAAACTTCGGAAATCATTTGTTTCAAATAGCCTCAACTATGGGTATAGCTATTAAAAATGGTCATGAATTTGCATTTCCTAAATGGAAGTATGCAACATACTTTGATTATAATTTTCCTTTATATGATGAACAACTAAGTTGCCAATTGATAAAAGAAAACGCCTATCATTATAAAAATATTGAATTAAAAGACGGTAATTATGATTTAAATGGATGGTTTCAGTCTGAAAAATATTTTAATAGAGAAGCTGTTAGGGCGTGTTTTAAATTTAAGCCAGAAATTATTAGTGACGTAAAGGAGAAATATAAAACGGTCCTTTTCCAAAAAAACATCTTAATATCCGTAAGACGAGGCGACTTTGTTAATCATCCATATTATTTTCAGTTAGATTATAGCTATTATTTTTTAGGGATCGTAAAGAATTTTCCTGATTGGAAAGAAAGAGTTTTAATTTTTACTAGTGATGATATTGATTACTGCAAAAAACATTTTCAGTTTTTACCAAACGCTATATTTATGGAGAAATCAAACTTAATGGAACAACTTATTTTAGGGTCTTTATGTGATGATTTTGTAATAAGTAATTCGACTTTTTCTTGGTGGTTAGCATGGTTAGGAGAAAAAGAAGGAACCAAGATTATTAGACCAATTCAAAATTTTAGAGGTAAATTTAGGGCGGGAAATAATGATAAAGATTATTTTCCCGATAGATGGTTTGCTTTCAATTCAGAAAAAGAGACCATTGAATTAAAGTATTGGAAGCTAGTAATAAAAGGAGAGGTGTTAAAAGCCTTCGAAAATATTAAATATTATTACAAATTTTCAGTAAAAGAAATTAAGCGGTTTATTAAAAAAATAATAGGAAATAAATAAATTGAAAACCATAGCCATTATACCAGCCAGGGGACATTCAAAACGATTGCCTAATAAAAATATCAAGTTATTGGCAGGCATACCCTTATTGGTTCACGGTATAAATTATGCTAAGAAACACGATTTTATTGATGCTATTTATGTATCGACAGATAACGAAGACATAAAAAACATAGCCTTAGAACATGGCGCATTTGTTATTGATAGACCACAAAAACTGTCGGGGGATTTAGAGCCTACAGTAACCGCTTTAAAACATGTTTTAGAGTCTATAGATGATGGTGTTGAAAATGTTATTTTATTACAGCCTACAAATCCGTTACGACCTAAGCATTTGTTAACTGAGGCATTCCAACTATACAAAGACAAAGCATACGACAGTTTATTTACGGTTTCCCGAAATCATCAGAAATTGGGAACTATTGAAAAGGGTATTTTTAAACCATTTAATTATTCTATTGGGCAGCGTAGTCAGGATTTAGAGCCTTTGTATTTTGAAAATGGCTTGTTGTACATTACAAAAGCAACGCATATTTTAAATAACCAAATTATAACAGAAAATGCATTTCCGTTAATTGTAGACCATCTTTTTGCTTCAATAGATATTGATACACAGGAAGATTTTGAGTATGCTGAATATGTATTGAAACGGACTTCGACAGGCTCAGTCTGACATCGGAAGTGGTATTAAAATGTATTTGTAGAGTTGAGCCTACCAAAGCTTTTAGAGTTGGGAGAAATTAGGACTTCGACAGGCTCAGTCTGACATCGGAAGTGGTATTAAAATGTATTTGTAGAGTTGAGCCTACCAAAGCTTTTAGAGTTGGGAGAAATTAGGACTTCGACAGGCTCAGTCTGACAGCATATGGTTTATTTAAATAGTTTTGTGGAGCAACATTTGTCAAGCTGAGCTTGTCGAAGCTGTATGAAGAAATTGTCGGTAATAGGATTTCGACTGCGATCAGTCTGATGGTGGAACATAAAAAAAGGAGTATAAATAAGCAGTGTCACCCTGAGCTTGTCGAAGGGTTTAGTAAGTAAATAAGATAAAAATGAATAACCCATATATAGACATAGCAGGTCGCAAAATTGGTCAAGATTTTCCGCCATTGGTTATTGCCGAAATAGGTATCAATCATGAAGGTTCCTTGCAAGTCGCAAAACAAATGGTTGATGCCGCTTTTAGAGCGGGTGTTGAGGTTGTAAAACATCAAACCCATATTGTTGAAGATGAAATGAGCCGTGTCGCCAAACAAGTGATTCCTGGAAATGCGGATGTGTCCATTTATGATATAATGGAACGCTGTGCTTTAAATGAAGCCGATGAATTGGAACTAAAAAACTATGTTGAAAGTAAAGGCATGATCTTTATTTCTACGCCTTTTTCACGCGCAGCAGCAGAACGTTTAAAGCGATTTGATGTACCGGCTTATAAAATAGGCTCTGGTGAATGCAATAATTATCCGTTATTAGAGCATATTGCCCAGTTTGGAAAACCAGTTATTTTAAGTACGGGTATGAATACCATTGAAAGTGTTAAGAAGGCCGTAGCCATTTTTGATAAATATCATGTACCAGTGGCGCTTTTGCATACCACCAACTTATATCCAACACCAAGTCATTTGGTACGTTTTGGAGCTATGATGGAGTTGCATAAAGCATTCCCAGATAAAGTTTTTGGGTTAAGCGACCATACTTTAAATAACAATGCCTGCTTGGGAGCAGTCGCTTTAGGGGCGTCTATACTGGAGCGCCATTTCACCGACCACATGCAACGCCAAGGACCGGATATTGTTTGTAGTATGGACGAAACGAGCTGTAAAGAACTTATTGCGGGTAGTAAAGAAATTGCATGCATGCGAGGTGGTACTAAAGAACCAGCTAAAGAAGAGCAAGTCACCATTGATTTTGCTTTTGCTACGGTGTGTAGTATTTCAAACATTAAAAAAGGCGCTATTTTCACCAAAGAGAATACTTGGGTTAAACGCCCTGGTACTGGACAAATTTTAGCAGAACATTTTGATGGTATTTTAGGGAAAAGAGCCAGTCGGGATATTGAGAATGATGAACAATTGACTTGGGTGGATATTGAATAAGGACTTCGACTGCGCTCAGTCTGACAGGGAGTTTGTTTAATTGTTTAATCGTTGAGTCGTTGAATTGTTTAATCGTTGAATTGTTTAATCGTTGATTCGTTGAATTGTTTAATTGTTGAATTGGTTGTTGATTACCAACTAGTGGCTAGTCCCTATTTGTTACAACATTTATGGTGCCTCCAACAGAAGAAATAGCTAAAATATTTTGACAGGCTGTCTGACAGCGTATGGTTTGTTTAAGTTAGTTTTGTGGAACAATGTTTGTCAAGCTGAGCTTGTCGAAGCTGTATGAAGAAAGTGTTAGTAATAGAACTTCGACAGGCTCAGTCTGACAGGGAGTTTGTTTAATTGTTTAATCGTTGAGTCGTTTAATCGTTGAGTCGTTTAATTGTTTAATCGTTTAATTGTTTGTTGACTATCAACTACCAACTAGTGACTAATGACTATTGACTAATGATTATTGACTAGTTGTTCACTAATTAAAATTTTATATTTGTTGCAAGTAAAAAAGCATGCATAAAAAAATAGCATTTTTAACAGGTACACGAGCCGATTTTGGTAAAATGAAACCACTTATCCAAATTCTTGATAATCATCAGGATTTTGAAGCTCATATTTTTGTTACGGGCATGCATCTTCTCGAAACGTATGGATATACCCTCATTGAAGTTGAGCGTTGTGGTTTTAAAAACATTTCAACGTTTCGGAATGATACCCATGAGGCCAGTATGGATTTAACCTTGGCGAAGACCATCACCGGTTTTTCTGAGTTTGTAAAAAATACACAACCAGATTTAATTGTCATTCATGGCGACCGAGTGGAAGCTTTAGCAGGCGCTATTGTAGGCAGTTTAAATAATATTTTGGTCGCCCATGTGGAAGGTGGCGAATTATCGGGGACTATTGACGAATTGTTGCGTCATGCCACCAGTAAAATGAGTCATATTCATTTCGTGGCAAATGGTAAAGCAAAGTCCTTATTGGAGCAAATGGGGGAGTTGCCAGCATCTATTTATAGCATTGGTTCTCCAGATGTCGATATCATGTTTTCAAATACGTTACCAGATTTACAAACCGTAAAATTGTATTACAACATTCCTTTTGATACGTATGCTGTTGCTATGTTTCATCCAATAACCACGGAGCATCAACAAATGGCACATTATGCCAAGGCTTTTGTAGAAGCTTTAATTGAAAGCAATAAAAATTACGTGGTTATTTTTCCGAATAACGATATGGGAAGTCAAATCATTTTAGATGCGTATCAATCCCTTTTAAACCATCCGAATTTTAGAGTGTTTCCTTCTGTTAGATTTGAATATTTTTTAACACTTTTAAGGCATTCAGAATTTATTATAGGCAACAGTAGTGCTGGTGTTAGGGAGGCTCCTTATTACGGTATTCCCACCATTAACATTGGTACACGCCAACATAACAGAGCCATTTCGAATGCTATTATTAATACAGACTATCATGTTGATGCGATTTTAGAAGGCATAGAAGCGGCTAAACAGGTGGTTGTAAATAAAATTACTGATTTTGGGAATGGCCATAGTGCGGAAGCATTTTTAAATGTTTTAAAATCGGAATCACTTTGGAAGACGAATCATCAAAAACAATTTAGAGCACTTTAATGAAAAAATTAGGATTGGTAATTACCGACGGTGTTGGCTTTAGAAACTTTATTTTAAGTGATTTTTTACGACATGCCGAAAAGAGTTTTGATGAAGTCGTTATTTTATCATGTTTGCCAAAGGATATTTATAAACCGCATACCAACCGTCGGGTTATTGAATTGGATGTTTTTGAAGAAACATTCAAAACCTGGTTTTTTAGAAAGGCTAAAGAAATAGCACACCTTAAATTACACCAAAAAGGAAATTTAGGGATTCAAGATAATTTAAAAACCAATGACTCTAAGCTAAAAACGACCAGAGGGTATGCGACTCGGTTTATATATAAATTAACGGCGTTGTTCCATTCAGAATTGACTATTCAACAGTTTCAAAAACTGCAAAATAGTACCTTTTCTAATCATAGAATCACAAAGGGCTATGCTTCTATTTTAGAAAAAGAGTCCTTTAATTTGTTGTTTTTTACCCACCAAAGACCTCCATATATTGCGCCTTTGGCATACGCAGCACAACAAAAAAAAATAAAAACGGCGGCCTTTATTTTTAGTTGGGATAATTTGGCTTCAAAAGGCAGAATGGCTTCCAATTTCGATTATTATTTGGTTTGGAGCGCTGTCATGAAACAAGATTTACTTCAGTTTTACACCTCTATTAAGCAGGAGCAAATTAAAGTGGTTGGAACACCTCAATTTGTGCCGTATGTGATGGATGATTATAAAGTATCGAAAGAGGCGTTTATTTCGGAATTTAATTTGGATGCAAATTTAAAGACGGTATGTTTTAGTTGTGGGGATATTTCAACTAGTAAAAATGATGAACTTTATATAGAAACCATAGCAAGTGCCATTACAGAAAATAAAATTGAACCGGTTAATTTTATAGTCAGAACCTCCCCAGCTGAAGAACCTATTCGGTTTCATTCTTTAGTTGAAAGATTTTCATTTATAAAATGGAATTTCCCTAAATGGATTCAAGTACGCGCCAATCACCAAGAATCGTGGTCGCAACGCATCCCAACACTTGAAGACGTTAAACAATTAAGGGCTTTGTTGGAATATTCCGATTTGAATATCAATATGCTTTCGACTATGAGTTTAGATTTTATGTTGTTTGATAAACCTGTTATTAATCCTATTTTTGGTCATGCCACTAATGGGTTGTATGATGATCAGCGGTTTTTAGGATATGCACATATTCAACACTTGGTGACCAGTCAATCTTCAAAAATAGTCAAGGATAAAGCACAATTACTTGCTGCTATTTCAGGATATTTAAATAGCGATAGTGATTCAACAAATCGAAAAAGTTTTATTAAACAACAAGTTGGTGTATCTTTAGAAGAAACCAATAAGCAATTAGTGGTAAGTTTAAAAGAATGGGCCTAAATAGAAAACATATCGCTGTAATTTGCAATTACGAACTTCTTGAAGATCGGGTAGGTGGTATGGATTATTTTTTCTGGACGTTTAATCATAAATGTGCTGAACAACAGATTGCAGTCGATTGGTTTTTTCCTAATAAGTCCAGATACGGGGATTATCCAACATTTAATATAATTCCAGCGAACGATTCTAGTTTAGAAGCATGCTTTTCAAGTTATATTAAAACACAAAAAGTTCAGTATTCACATATAGTTACACATTTTATTGAGTTGTGTACGCCCTTTTTTGGAGATGTTAAGAAACTTCAAAAAGCAAAAATTATTGCAGTTGACCACAATCCCAGGCCTTTGGGAGGTTATCCACTTAAAAAGCAATTAAAAAAGAAGTTAAAAGGATTCTTATATTCAAGATATATTGATTTATTTATTGGTGTTTCAAATTATACAAGTCAGGCTATTTTACAGGATTTTGGAAGCCATTTAAAACCAAAAACACAAACTATTTATAATGGGGTGTTGATTGATACTATCATTCCAAAAACCACAGCAAGAAGTCGAATAAACCCTAAGTTTTTAGTAGTTTCACATTTACGGGCGTCTAAAGGCATTCAAGATTTAATACGTGCGGTTTATTTATTGACAGAAACGATAAAAAAAAGTTTAAAGATAGATGTGTATGGCGACGGCCCATATAAAGACAACTTGTTTCAATTGGTAAAACTTTATAATCTAGAATCCGTTTTCAATTTTAAAGGCAGTCAATCCACTTTAAAAGCCTTATATCAACAGTATGATTATTTGATTCAGCCCACACACATGGAATGTTTTAGCTTATCTATTTTAGAAAGTTTGGCAGCTAATATTCCCGTAATAACAACCCCAGTAGGGGGCAATACTGAGGTTATAACCCATAACGAAAATGGGTTTATATTTGAAACTAAAAATAGTAAAGCATTATCAGGCTTGTTAGCCGACATTATAAAAGGAGAAAAATATATTATAGGACATACACGGACTTTAATAGAAAATAGATTTTCAATTGATATGATGGTACATAATCACATGAAATACCTATGGGGATAGTGTTCACATACACAAGGATGATTATTCAGGGTGTTTCATATGACCAAAATATAAAATAAATTTTAGTACATGACAAAAATAAAATACATTGAGATGTCAGTCTGAGCGCAGTCGAAGACATTGGAAATATCGTTTTTAATAGCATTTCGCAAGCTTTGCTTTTATCTTCAAATAAAAATATATTTTCATTTTCGATAATGCTCAATGTGACACTCTTCAATTTTTGTCATGTACTAAAACAATATAAATAAACAGATAAAACACTCATGAGAAAAAGCATCTCACACAAGCATGATTATTCAGGGTGTTCCATCTGACCAAATTAAAACAATGAAAATAAACCAGATGAAACTTATAGGGATATGAAAATCGCTTTCCTAACACCCGAATATCCCCATCCTAAAACCGGAACGGCTGGAGGTATTGGCACGAGTATTTTAAATCTATCGAAAGCCTTATCTAATTTAGGACACGATATTAGCATTCTTGTTTATAGACAAGATCAGGACGATTCTTTTATTGAAGCAGACATTCACTTTTATAAAATAAAAAACATTAAAGTAAAAGGCTTGTCACTTATTTTGACACAAAAAAAAGTAGAACGCTTGATCAATTCATTGTATGATTCTGGTAACATTGAGATTGTTGAAGCGCCAGATTGGACCGGTTTTACAGCGCTTGTAAATCCGAAATGTCCTTTGGTTATCAGAGAGAATGGTAGCGATACCTATTTTTGCCATTTAGATAACAGAAAAGTTAAGTTTAAAAATAAATTCCTTGAGAAACAGGCTCTTAAAAAAGCCGATGGTATTATTAGCGTCAGTGCTTATACAGGAAATTTAACGAATGAATTGTTCGGGTTGAATAAACAATTTACCGTCATTCCCAATAGTATTGATGTCTCTGTATTTAAACCAAACCTCAATACGTCTGAAAAACTAACGATTCTATATTTCGGAACACTCATAAGAAAAAAAGGACTTTTAGAACTGCCCAAAATATTCAACCGTGTCCATGATTCAAAAAATGAAGTAGCATTAATTCTGGTAGGAAAAGATAGTGGCGATAAAAAAACAGGGTCAACTTCGACATGGCAACTCATGCAGCCTTTATTTAGCGCATCGGCACTAAAGAAAGTAAGCTATTTGGGAGCGGTTGACTATTCAAAAATTCAAGAGCTCATTCAAGAGGCTACGGTTTGTGTATTTCCTACCTTTGCAGAAGCTTTACCCGTATCGTGGTTGGAAGCCATGGCTATGGAAAAAGCCATTGTAGCTTCTAATATTGGCTGGGCAAATGAAATGATTGAAGATGGTAAAGAAGGTTTTTTAGTGCATCCAGCCCAACACAAACAATATGCTGAGCGTATTTTAGAATTACTTGATGATCCATCAAAACAAAGGCAATTAGGTATGGCAGCCAGAGAAAAAGTAAAAACACATTTTAGTCATGATTTGGTAGCCAAAAAATCGGTTGAATTTTATAAAACCTTAACCCAACGTATATAATTCAATATATTTACAATGAAATATTTGCCTAAATATAATAGGCTATCGAAAGAATAATAGCATGTCAGTCCGCCTGTCGAAAATCCAATAATACACTTCGACAAGCTCAGTGTGACAAAGTTCGACAAGCTTAGTGTGATAAAAAATGATATAAAACCCTATTTAGTACATGACAAAAAAACAAACATATTCAGATGTCAGTCTGAGCGCAGTCGAAGACATTGGAAGTATTGTTTTTAATCTAAATAATTCCCCGAAGGCTCTGCTTCGGGGTGTCCAATTCACCTCTCCTTTGGAGGAGAGGTCAGAACTGCCTTTTCGGGCAGTTCTGGGTGAGGTAAAATACAAAATTTCGGTTTTTGAACCTGAGATCAAAATGAAACAGGCGAAATACCTCTATGGCTCTGCCTCTAGGATAGTCTGTTTCAAGAAATTTTTTATTCGCATTTCTAAAACTTTGCTTTTGTCTTCAAATAAAAATATATTTTCATTTTCGATAATGCTCTATGTGACGCGCTTCAATTTTTGTCATGTGCTAAATCCATATTAAAATCTTGATAAACTTAAAAGAACATACCACCCCTAATGGCGAGGTCTTATTATATCAAGGCGCTCCAAATTTCAGCTTGCTTGATGAGTTGGCTATGGGAGAAGGTGATATTTGGCACAGCAGTTTGGATCAAGGGTATAAAAATGTCTTTCCTGAAATTGTCTATCAAACGGTGGTGTTTTTCTGGTATGCAAAGGATTTTGATAACTTAGAAAAATCGGTTAGTTGGCGAATCAATCCCAATGCTTTTGTAATAAGAAAACAGGTTTGGGAAACCTTTGGCGGTTTCGATTTGGATTATGAAAACCTACAAATGTCGGCTTTGGATTTTGGGTTTAATACGTTGAGGTACCAAGGCGTTGTTCCTTTGTATGTAAAAGGATTGTTTGAAGACCTTATTGAAGACGTTCAAATTTCAACAAAAGATATTTATACCTTTTACATTAAAAACTTTAAGCTTTCGCATAGTGTTTATATGTTATTTCGAAGCGGTTTTTGGAAACCGAAGGACCTGAAGGGATTTTGGTTTGCAAAAAACAAATACCGTTTTAAGGATAAGTCAGTCTTATTAAAACCTCGGGAATTACAACCCATAAAAGGCACCCCAAAAGTAAGTTACATCATTCCCACCATGATGCGTCAAGATTTCACTTTAAACCTCTTGAACGATTTGGAAAATCAAACCTACAAACCTTTTGAAGTGATTGTGGTGGATGCCACTCCAGAAGCAGTGAGAGATTCGTCGCTTTATCATGCCAATGCCTATTCGTTTAAGGTTGTTTTTAAATGGCAAACCACTCAAGGCAGTTGTAGGGCAAGAAACGAAGCCATCGATTTGTGTACGGGCGATTACATTGTTTTTGGTGATGACGATATTCGCATTCAGCCGCAATTTATAGAAAACCATATCCGATTATTGCAAACCTATAACGCCGAAGCTTGTAATGGGTTGGATATTCGGGCAGACCACCAGCAGCAAACGTTAACGGATTTAGATGATAAGTTAAATACCATGGGAGATGCACGTTGGAAAGTTGGTGCAGCGCAGTCATTTAGTAATGCGAATTCCTGTGTATCAAGGCGTATTGTAAATCAATTGATTGGCAACGATATCAATTACGATGGTGGTTATGGTGAAGATAGTGACTTTGGCCTATCAATTTCAAAATTAGGTGTTACCGTTTTACATAATCCATTCTCTGTAAACTTGCATTTAAAACCACCAATAGGCGGTTACCGTTTTTGGGGACAACAAGCGGGAATAAAAGGAAAAAAACGCAAACAACAACCATGGGAACTGGATAAGCCGGTTAAATGGATTGTGCCAAAACCAAGCCCTACCATCATGTATCAACTGTTTAAACATTTTGATGTAAGGCAACGAAAAGAATATAAAATCAAGTATTTTGTGTTTTATTTCACCAAAGCAAAGTGGATAGACATACCATCAAGAGTATTAAAATTTCCCATAAGGCTTTTACAGTTTAATAAATCAGTGTTTTATGCCAAAAACTTAATAGCTTTGGGAAAGCGAACCAAATAGTAATATATTTTTTGTCACACTGAATATTTTTGTCACACTGAGCTTGTCGAAGTGTATTATTGGGTCTTTGACAGGCAGATTGACAACCGAATTCAGATGATTTTTTTATTAAAAAAATAGATTAGAAGTCAGTTAAATTATCTAAAATAGCAACTTTAGGATATGAATTTTACTTTAATAGTTTGTACATACATGCGACCAAAACCACTGTTAACTTTATTGCAGTCGGTAGCGAAACAAACATTATATCCCAATGACATTTTAATTATTGATGGTTCTACCAATAATGACACAGAAACCATTTTAAAAGAAAATGCATTTAAAAACTTAAAATATTTTAAAGTGGATGCCCCCCATAGAGGCTTAACCAAACAACGTAATTTTGGAGTTAAAAAGGTTTCTGAATCTTCGGAGATTATTTGCTTTTTGGATGATGATGTTATTCTTAAAGCAAATTATTTTGAAGCTTTAATAAAAACATATTCTGAAAAGAAAGATGCTTTAGCGGTTGGCGGTTATATTATTAACGAAGTAAGTTGGACGAAGTCCGATCATAAAAAGGATCCTTCAAAATTTTACTATGATGGATGGATGCGAAGTGAACCTTCACGATTCAAAATGAGACGAAAATTTGGTTTACTACCAGACGCTATACCAGGATGTATGCCTACGTTTTCACATGGGCGCTCTATTAGTTTTTTACCACCTTCAGGAGGCATTTATGAAGTAGAACAACTTATGGGAGGTGTTTCTTCTTATAGAAAAGATGTTTTCAACCGATTTAATTTTTCAAGCTATTTTGAAGGTTACGGACTTTATGAAGATGCCGATTTTTCATTGCGTTTGGCAAAAACAGGAAAACTCTATGTGAACACCAATGCGCAATTGGCACACTATCACGATGGTTCCGGTCGTCCCAATAAATACGGTTATGGCAAAATGGTCCTTCGGAATGGCTGGTATGTATGGCGCGTTAAATATCCAAATCCTACTTTTAAAGCGCGATTAAAATGGCATGCTACAGCCATTTTATTGACTAAAATAAGATTGCTTAACGTCATAACGACTTCAGAAAGAAAAGAGGCGTTCACCGAAAGTTTAGGGCGTATTGTTGGCTGGTTTTCGCTTATCTTTAATGCTCCAAAAGTTAACAGATAGCTCATGGCTAGATTTAGACAAGACATAGAAAAATATAAAAAATAT
Source organism: Mariniflexile sp. HMF6888 (assembly GCF_044335535.1). Classification (NCBI taxonomy): domain Bacteria; kingdom Pseudomonadati; phylum Bacteroidota; class Flavobacteriia; order Flavobacteriales; family Flavobacteriaceae; genus Mariniflexile; species Mariniflexile sp. HMF6888. Next base: position 133,367 of record NZ_JBIQVZ010000004.1, read on the forward strand.
AGTGGTAATAAATCAGGAGTCATCTTGTTGTTAACCACCCAAGGGCTTTGGGCATTATGTGTTTATAGGTTTTTTAACGCCATTTATAGGAGGCGGATGCCCACAATAATTAAAAAACCACTTTTGATTTTGGGTGTCATCTGTCAAAAATGGATAGAACTTGTTGCGGGCATTCATTTGCCTTATTCAGCAAGTATTGGAGTGTCTTGCTATATCGGTCATTTTGGTGGTATTATAGTCAATTCCAATGCCGTAATTGGTGCTAATTGTAATATCTCCCAAGGCGTAACCATTGGGGTTAGCGGACGTGATGAAAAACGAGGGGTTCCTGTAATTGGGAATCATGTATATATGGGAGCCCATGCTGTTATCGTTGGAAAAATAACGGTTGGTGATAACTGTGTTATAGCTGCCAACTCACTAGTTGTTAAATCGGTTGATGCCAATACTACGGTTATGGGTGTGCCTGCCGTAGTTGTAAATAACAATACTTCAAAAGATTATATTTAATGAAGTTTTTAGTCATTACAAATGCTCCAACTTTAAAAGAAAATGATTCTTATGTGGCTTATGAACCTTATGTTCGGGAAATGAATATTTGGGCGAAATACGTTGATGCGTTTACCATACTATCTCCAACAAGTTACGATAAAGCACTATTGACGTCCCGTTTTGATGTGCAACCAAAAGTAATATCAGTAAGGTCACTTCAGTTTAATTCATTAGGAGCCATTGTATCCAGTTTATTGGGTATGCCTATGATTGTTGTTAAACTATTTCAGACCTGCAAAAAAGCCGACCATATTCATTTAAGATGTCCAGGTAACATGGGCTTGTTAGGGTGTTTTGTTCAAATATTTTTTCCGAAGAAAACAAAAACAGCCAAATATGCTGGTAACTGGGATCCAAATGCCCAACAGCCTTTAAGTTACAGGCTCCAAAAGTGGATCTTGAGTCACCCCTTTTTAACTAAAAACATGCAGGTTTTGGTGTATGGTGATTGGCCAAACCAAACTAAAAATATCAAACCCTTTTTTACGGCTACGTATAAGGATTCTGAGATTGAAACACCCATTAAACGAGATTATTCGGGAGATTTGAAATTTGTTTTTGTGGGTACTTTAGTTCCGGGCAAGCGTCCGTTATTAGCCCTACAGATTATTGAGGCATTGTACAAACAAGGCAAAAACGTGTTTTTGGAGGTTTATGGGGAAGGTGTTTTAAAACAAGAATTACAGGATTATATCCATATCCATGGTCTTGAAAAAATAGTTACTTTACATGGCAACCAATCTAAAGACACGATAAAAGAAACACTAAAAACGGCCCATTTTTTAATACTGCCATCAAAATCTGAGGGTTGGCCCAAAGCCATTGCTGAAGGCATGTTTTTTGGCGTGATTCCTATGGCAACAGCCGTTTCTTGTGTGCCTTATATGTTAGACTTTGGCAACCGAGGGATTTTAATGGAGGCCCATTTGAATGAAGACGTTAATCACATTAATGATGCTTTAAAAGATATGGAAAAATTGGAATCCATGTCTAAAAAAGCTTCAAAATGGTCGCAACAGTACACTTTAGAAACTTTTGAGAAAGCCATAGTTAAATTATTAAATTATAAATGCAAGTTTTACAACTTATAGATTCTTTACATGCTGGTGGCGCAGAACGTGTGGCAGTAAATTACGCAAATGCGTTAGCAAGTCGTGTTGAAAAGTCGTTTTTATGTGCTACTAGGGCTGAAGGGTTGTTAAAACAAAGTGTATTGAAAGAGGTTCATTATTTGTTTTTAAATAAAAAATCCAGTTTAGACTTTAGGGCTATAAGAAAGCTTAATAGATTTGTTAAAACCAATAATATAACCATCATTCATGCACATGCCTCCTCATTTTTTATAGCAACCATCATTAAAATTTTAAACCCAAAACAGGTCTTGATTTGGCATGAACATTATGGAAATAGAGACCAGACGTCGAGTGTAAATAAGTTTATTTTAAAACTGTGTTCTTTTTTTTTCTCAAGCATCATTACAGTTAATAAAGCATTGAAAGTAAGGAGTGAAGATAAGCTTTTGACTAAAAATGTACATGTTTTAGCTAATTATCCGCAAATTAATCCGACTTTAAAATTAACAACGCTTCATGGTGAAACAGGTAAACGTCTTGTATGTTTAGCGAATTTAAGACCCGATAAAGACCATATTAATTTATTACATGCCTTTAATGAGGTTTATAAGCTTCAACCAAATTGGAGCTTGCATTTAGTTGGGCATTTTTATGAAGATGATTATTATCGTTCAATTAAAAGCTTTATTATTGAACGTCATTTAGAAAAACAGGTGTTTATTTATGGAAGTTGTGCCGATGTTTCTAATATTTTAAGTCAAAGTACAATGGGTGTATTGTCTTCAAAATCTGAAGGATTGCCAGTAGCGCTTTTAGAGTATGGTTTAGCAGAATTACCTGTTATTGCTACAAATGTAGGTGATTGTAATAAAGTGATTTCCAATAATGAGGAAGGTCTTTTAGTTGAACCTATAAACCATAAAGTTTTAGCTGAAGCTTTATTAACCTATATTAATGATTTAGATTTGAGGACTAAAGTTGCTAAAAATTTATATTTGAAAGTGACGTCCACTTTTTCAGAAGCAAAGGTTATGGAATCACTAATTGAAATCTACAAAGCCCACCAAAAATGAAATTGTCGCTATATTATAAACTTCTCGTTTTTCATGTCATTTTAGCGATAGGTGTTTACCTTATAAGGCCATTGGCATTGGTGTATTTTTTATTTATTACGGTGTTTTTTAGTTATAAAATTTTAAGGGCTTCTAAAAAGTACAAAACGTTCTATGTGTTGACAGCTTGTGCCTATATAGTCGGAATAGAAGTGTTTTTAAGAATGAATGGGGGTACGGTATTTTATGAAGCTATTAAATATTTGGTGATAGTTTTTATTCTTATGGGCTTAATAAGCAACAGTTTTTCTAATAAGGCATTGATTTATGTGCTATATATGGTACTATTAATACCAGGAATTTTTGTTGCGGTTGCCGATTTGGGTTTTGAAACCGATATTAGGAGAGCCATCGCTTTTAACTTAAGTGGTCCTATTTGTCTAGGAGTAACAGCCGTTTTTTGTTACAAACGAACCCTTACTTACAATCAGATAAAGATAGTGCTATTGGCTTTACTGCTACCTTTAATAAGTATGGCTGTTTATTTATTTTTATTTACGCCCAATTTACAAGATGTGGTTACTGGAACGGAATCAAATTTTATAACCTCCGGTGGTTTTGGACCTAATCAAGTAGCAACTGTTTTGGGCATCGGTATCTTTGTTTTGGCTACACGGTTTTTTATGTCTAAAGACCCTTTTTTATACCGATTTATAGATTTGTGTTTATTAGGTATATTGACGTATAGAGCACTCATTACCTTTAGTAGGGGTGGTGTTTTTACAGCGGTTGTTATGATTTTGTTTTTTGTGGGATTATACTATTTAAAAGTTAATCTGAAAACCAAATTCCATATAAAATTTTCATTGTTTTTATTTTTAATATGTATATTCTCTATCTGGTTATACAGTTCTATCCAAACGAGTGGATTTATAGAAAAACGTTATGCTAATCAAGATGCTTCAGGACGGGAAAAGCAAGATCTAACAACAGGTCGAACCGATTTAATGGCTTTTGAACTTAAAGAGTTTATCGATAATCCTTTTTTAGGTATTGGGGTAGGTAAAGTAAAAGAAGAACGCTTAAATGAGACAGGCGTTGCAGCAGCTTCCCACAACGAAATGAGTAGAATAGTAGCAGAACATGGGTTGTTAGGCATGTTTGCTTTCCTGATCTTGTTAATGACTCCTTTGGTTTTTAGGATGAAAAATAAAACAAACTTATTTTTTTATTCGTTCTATTTATTTTGGTTATTGACTATTAATCATTCAGCAATGCGTATTGCAGCGCCTGCATTTATTTACGGGCTTTGTTTGTTGAATATTACTTATGGAAATGGGAGGGTTAAGAGTTAAGAGTTAAGAGTTAAGAGTTCTGAGTTAAGAGTTATGAGTTAAGGATTAAGAATTAAGAATGCAGAATTAAGAAAATAGAAAATAGAGAATAGACAAGAGACATGAGACATGAGACGAGAGACGAGAGACAAGAGACCAAGAAAAACTTTGTCACTTAAATATTTTGAAACTCTGTAGCTCTGTAACTTTGAAACTTTGAAACTTTGCAACTTTGGCACTTTGAAGCTTTGTAACTTAAAAACTTTACGCCTTAGCGGCTTCGCGAGACAAATAAATTTAGAGAGACAAACACATAAACAATGAAAAACCTCCTATACATAGGAAACAACTTATCTAAAACCGGTAAAACTGAAACGACCATTGAAACCTTGAGCAAAAGGTTAAGCATAGAAGGTTATACTGTTTATACCAGTTCAAATAAAAAGAATAAACTATTACGTCTTCTTGATATGCTTTTTGCTATTTTAAAATATGCCAAAAAGGTAGATTATGTTTTAATAGATACATATAGTACTTCAAATTTTTATTATGCGCTTTTTTGTAGTTATTTATGCCGCTTTTTAAACTTAAAATACCTGCCTATTTTACATGGTGGTAATTTACCAAACCGATTAAAAACAAATCCAAAGTTAAGTCAAGCTATTTTTAACCATGCCTATAAAAATATAGCACCTTCGGTTTACATACAGTCTGAATTTGAAAAAGCAGGATATTCTAATTTGTTTCATATACCCAACGCCATAACTCTTAAAAACTATGATTTTAAACAAAGAAATTCCGAAACCGTTCATTTGTTATGGGTACGTTCGTTTTCAGATATATACAATCCGCTTTTAGCTGTTGGAATTTTAAAGGCTTTGCAAGATGAGCATATAAATGCAACACTTAGTATGGTAGGCCCCGATAATGATGGTTCTTTACAAAAAACAAAGGATTATGCAAAAGCACTAGGTGTAGAAGTTAATTTTACAGGAAAACTTTCAAAAGAAGCATGGATTTCATTATCTAAAAACCACACTATTTTTATAAACACCACCAGTTTTGATAACATGCCGGTTAGCGTTATGGAAGCTATGGCCTTAGGTTTGCCTATTATTTCTACAAACGTAGGAGGTATGCCGTTTTTAATTACTAACAACCACGACGGCATTTTGGTAAACCCAAACAGTGTAAACGAATTTGTTGAAGCTGTAAAAAAGATACTTTTAAACCACGAAACTACACATGATATGACTTTAAACGCTCGAAAAAAAGTAGAAAGTTATGATTGGGACGTTGTTAAAAAATTGTGGATTAGTGTATTTCAATAATTGAATAAATAGTAGTTTGTGCCATGTGTTTAGTACCTTTAGCGTGGAGCTTTTTTACTTTTTTGATTGAAGTAAAAAACAGATATTTTATTTTTAGTTTTTTGCACTTTACAGTAGCACTACGGATAAAAAACAGGTAAAATATGGGACAAAAAGATTATTTTTGCAGCCAATTGAAAAAGTCAAGATGAGATATCATTTTTATTCTAAAAAAGCAATATAAAGTGATATTTAATTTGTCGGACAGAGCTTGTCGAAGCCCTAATTTTAAAAACGTCATTGGTAGTTCATGGTTAATACAAATAAATACAAATTGTAAGAATGTCTAAAAAAGGGATTCATTTCGAAATATCAGAACGTAAAGTGTTGCTTCGAATTTTCGATATTGTTTCAATACTTATTGTCTTGTACTTTGTAAGCAACACTTTTAAGTTTGATTATTTTACCATAACAAAAGAAAATTGGCGTTGGGCGTTTGTGCTTGTTTTATACATTTCCATATTTGGAACCATTTTTGAACTTTACGACTTGCAAAAATCCAGCAAGCTTGAAAAAATTTCTACCAGTATTGTTTTTACGGTGTCTGTTACGGTACTGTTCTATTTTTTAACACCTTTTTTTACGCCTATTTTACCATACAATCGTCTGCAAATTGTATACTTCTATTTTGCCATACTTTTTGCTTTATTTTTATGGCGAATTGCCTATTTAACATTTATTATCTCCCCACGTTTTTATAAAAAAGTGATTATTGTAGGCGAAATATCCAATATTCAAAGTATTATTGAAGCTTTTAAACATGCCGATCCTAATTATAAAATTGTGGGATTTATTAATTGTGAACCTAGAAAATCGGATAAAATTAAATTTAAAGGGATTGTTGAATACAGCCCAAAACAAATATATCAGGTTATAAAAGACGAAAATATATCGGAAATCGTTATTGCAAGTTACAATTCAGAATCTATAACAGCAGAAATTTACAGAGATCTAATTACCCTTTTAGAAGGCGGGTTTCCTATAAAAGAGTATACGCAGGTTTATGAAGACATGATGCAACGCGTGCCTGTTCAATTTGTTGGAAAAGATTTTTACAGATATTTTCCATTTAGCCGAACCAACCATAACAAGCTATATTTGTTTTTTCATCGCTTATTCGATGTTCTTATTTCTGTTTTAGGGCTTTTGTTTGGGCTTATAATATTGCCTGTAATTTTGTTGGGAAACCTCATTGGAAACCGTGGTCCCCTTTTTTACATGCAAGAGCGCATTGGTAAAAATGGTAATCTTTTCAGAATCTTAAAGTTTAGAACCATGATTATTAATGCTGAAACTGCTGGTGCTGTATGGGCAAAAAAAAATGATACCAGAATAACACCTTTTGGTAAGTTTCTAAGAAATACCCGCTTGGATGAATTTCCTCAGTTTTTAAATATTTTAAAAGGCGATATGAGCTTAATTGGCCCCAGACCAGAAAGGCCTCATTTTGTTAGGCAACTATCGCAACTATTGCCTTTTTATGAGACTAGGCATATTGTAAAACCAGGGCTAACAGGTTGGGCGCAAGTAAAAACAAGATATGGCTCATCTGTAGATGATAGTTTACTAAAGCTGCAATATGATTTGTATTATATTAAGCATAGAAGTTTTTTGCTGGATGCCAACATCCTTATAAAAACACTCAGCACCATTATTTTCTATAGAGGGCAATAGTTTTCAGTCACAGTCTCAGTTTTTAGAAAAAACAGTAAACATTTTTGTAGTCTATCACTTGTTTTAAAAAGCTTAGCACCTTAACGTGAAATAAATGTCTATTGCTTATTGGAATAGTATTTTATTAAAAACAAATATCTAATAAATAGAGCGATTAAAAAAGGAATAAATCCAATGGCAAATACTTGTACGCCAATGACCCAGTGAAGTGTTAACAGACATAAAAGAATGACCAAAAACTTCAGGTGTTTAAAAAAGCTTTGCGTCTTTGCGCCTTAGCGTGAAATAAGGTTCAAGGTTTAGAGTTCAAGGTTCAAGGTTCTGGGTTTTCGTCTATTCTCTATTTTCTATTGTCTATCGTCTATTCTTTATTGTCTATTAGAATAGTATTTTATTAAAAACAAATATCTAATAAATAGAGCGATTAAAAAAGGAATCAATCCAATGGCAAATACTTGTACACCAATAATCCAATGAAGTGTTAGCAGACATAAAAGAATGACCAAAAATTTCAGGTATTTAATAAACCAAGTGCTTGTTTTTTGCTTTAACAGTTGCCCAATGACTAAAATGTTTAGTGCGCATGCCCAAAGCAAATTATAGTTTTGGTGTGTCCCTTTGTGGTCTGTGGCAAACCAAAGTAATAAAATCAGTATACCAATAATACCTGTAAGACTGAACAAGGTGACATCTAACCATACGGATTGCTTTTGTTTTTTAAAATCATTGTAGGTTATAAAAAGTATGAAACAACCCAATATGCCCAAAATAAATAAGGGACTTGTTAAAAATTGGGAAGGAATGGGTTCATCAATTTTCTCGTAAAGTACGCTGCTTTTTTTCACCAGTGGCTCATTACTGTTTTTTATGGTAGCTACTTCAAAGAATTTGTAGATGTATTTTGGTAAAAACATATGCTCTTCTGAAGTCGCTTTTTTATCAATGACAGAACCTAATGCGACATCAATACCAAAGCAGCCCCACGAATTCCTATTTAAATTACTGTGTATTAGTTCCCTGAATGTTTGTGGTTTGAAATCTTTAGGGTCATTAAATTGAATAGAATTGTTTAAAGCAATATTGGTGACGTCCTTGATTTTTGTAGCACAATTATCATAAAAGAAATCATATAGATACCTTCTGTTTTCTGGTTTCATATTGTTCAACAAGTAATCAAATAACTTCTGTTTTTCAATTTGTGAAAGATTCAAAACCTGTTCTTTAATACTTCTGTTTTGTGAAATATAATCATTGAAAAAATCTTCATAATAGTTCCAATCAATAAGATAATTAAGTTTCCCTTGGGCAAACTTTAAATAAAAATAGGGTGCTTTAAAATCATAAACACCATAGTTAAATGCCAAATCAATGCCCTTTATGGGGTCTTTCACTCTAAAGGCATTGTGTCCAAACGAATCGTTTAGTGATGCGCCGGGACCGATGGTTAACACGCTAATTTCGGCTTGTTCAGATAAGATATTTTGTTGAGCGGTTATTATTTCAACAAATAAAAAAAGACATAAAAAAAGTAGTTTTTTTTGCATAAAATTAAGGTTACCTAAAAACGCTAAAATCGAGTTTTAACGAAAACACATTAGAATACAAAGCCACACTTTGGTCGCCAATATCGGTGAATGCATAATCAATTTGAATACCATTATACTTAAAGCCAACGCCAAAGCTAGGTTGAAAACTTAGTTGTTGTGAATTATCTATTTGTGTTTCATTTTGAAAATTACCAACACCAGCCCGCAAATAAACCATATCGATGTACCCAAATTCAAAGCCTAAAGCGGGGTTGATACTTGCAAATGATGATGAGATGACATCATTGTTTTCTTCAAACCGTACATTTAAATTGGCAGCAGCTAAAAGTGTATAGTCATAATGAAAATCAAATAGTTTAGAAACGCCAATTTGTAATTTAGGGATAGTGATTTCGGTGGTTTCGGGAAGTTCTTGGTTTTGTCCTTCAACAGCATCCTGTATTTTTTTAAATTCATCTTCATCAATAGCCCACGCATTAAAAGTAGTTGTAATATCGCGCGCCATCACGCCAAATTTCCAATTGTTATTGGTTTCAAACTGAATACCGGCATCAAACCCAAAACCCCATGACGAAGCAAAATCGCCTATAATGCGACGAATTATTTTGGCATTTACGCCGTAATTAAGTCCTTCAATAGGGAGGGCGCGTGCATATGAAAATGTGAGGCCATAATCGGCAGTAGAGAAAAGGCTAATTCTATCGTAGTTTATGTTGCCTTGTTCGTCAATAAGTTGGGTGGTATTTAAAATATCATCAACCGCAAATCTAATTAAAGAGATGCCTATCGTGCTTCTATCATCTAAAGGTTTTGCAAAAGCAACATAATCATAATTGGCAATATTGGCAAAATAGTTGGAATGCATTAGGGCAAGTTGGTTGTCCTCCAATTTTAATAACCCGGCAGGATTCCAATATCCAGAATTGACATCGGAAGTGTGCGCTGTAACAGCACTGCTCATACCTAAAGCCGCAGCATCTACACCAATATTCATAAACTCGTTGGAGTATTTCCGAACGGTTTGGCTAAATACAGTTGCCGTAATTACACAAAATAATGCAGTGATGTAAGGTCTCAATCGCAATTTTTTTACAAAGATGCACATAATTTACAAACCTACTAACTTGAAATTATGATAGATATTGCTTTAGACGAAAATTGTTTACTATTTTTACAGCATTAAAACAGCAATTATGAAGCAATATATACCCAATGCGTTGACACTATTAAACCTTTTTTGTGGAAGTATTGCTGTTATTTTTGCAGTTAATAATCACTTTGTTGCTGCAGCATTATTTGTGTTCTTCGGTATATTTTTTGATTTTTTTGATGGATTTGCAGCCAGAAAACTGAACGTACAAAGTGCCTTAGGCATACAATTGGATTCACTTGCCGATATGGTAACCAGTGGAGTGGTTCCTGGAATTATTATGTATAAGTTGTTGAGTTTATCTGTTGATGCTCCACCGATGGTTACTGATTGGGATTCCAATATGAAACCTGTTAGTTTTACAATTTCGTTGTTGCCATTAATTGGTTTATGTATAACTTTAGCTTCAGCTTACAGATTGGCCAAATTTAATATAGATGAAGACCAACAAACTTATTTTAAAGGCCTGCCAACGCCTGCCAATACCTTACTAATTGTTTCTTTGCCTTTAATTATAGAATTTCAAAATAACGATTTAATAAATGCAATCATCGTTAATAAATGGTTTTTAATGGCACTTACCGCATTGAGTTGTTACCTGCTTAATTCAACTATTAAACTATTTGCCTTAAAGTTTAAAGATTGGAGTTTTAAAGCCAACGCAACCCGATACATTTTTATCATACTTTGTGTAATCTTTTTAATTGTGTTGCAGTTTGCTGCGATACCATTGATTATACTACTTTATATAGGCATGTCTGTTTTAGAGAATGTCGCTTCCAAATCAAAATAATTTATACTTACAATGGCTTCAGGTTTTTTTGCCCTATTGGATGATATTGCAGCACTTATGGATGATGTTGTGGTAATGAGTAAAATCTCTACTAAAAAAACAGCAGGTATTTTAGGAGACGATTTAGCGGTTAATGCCGAAAAAGCTACGGGTTTTGTATCATCAAGGGAGTTGCCCGTTTTGTGGGCAATTACTAAAGGTTCTTTTTTGAACAAGCTTATTATTTTACCCATTGCTTTTTTACTAAGTTCCCTGTTACCTTGGGCAGTCACTTTAATTTTAATATTAGGTGGCGTTTATTTAGCTTATGAAGGTGTTGAAAAAATAGCAGAATATTTTTTTCCTCACGAACATGATGTCGCTCCAATTGAAGAAATAAACCTATCAGATGAAGCTATTTTATTAGCTGAAAAGAAGAAGATAAAGTCGGCTATTTTTACCGATTTTATTCTGTCTATTGAAATTGTCATTATTGCCTTAGGAACCGTTTTAGGCAAACCTATTTTATTTCAGGTATTGGTAGTTTCCATTGTAGCTTTTATTGCAACTATTGGTGTTTATGGTATTGTGGCCTTAATAGTAAGAATGGACGATTTAGGTTTTAAGCTAATTAAAAGGAGTACCAATAAAAAAGGGGGTATGGCAAGTATTGGAAACCTTTTGGTTAAATCACTGCCTTGGGTCATTAAAAGTTTATCGGTTATCGGCACCGTAGCGCTTTTATTGGTTGCTGGAGGTATTTTTACACATAATATTGACTTTCTTCACCATTTTATGGAAGCTATTCCCAGTTTTATAAAAGATTCTATAGTTGGTTTATTAGTAGGTTTTATAGCGCTTTTAATAGTTAAGTTATTTAAAATTATTAAAAAGATGTTGTTTTCCAACAATAATTAAATTCAATACCTCAATTTACTTTGGATACGGATTGAACTGTAACCAACCTAGCAAACAATAATACACTGCTTAACCCAAATACGATTCTCTATGGTTCTGAAGGTTATTTATGGATAACAGAATATGGTGATAAAACCGATGATGAAATAATATTTATGAAGGTGGAAAAATTCCAGATTGGGGTGTGTCCTTTTTAGTACCTACACTTAAATCAGTAAAGATTTTCAGAACAAAATTAAATGCCGATGGTACAGCCTTGGAAGATGGTACTTATGAAATTCATAACAAGTATAAATAGTTAAATACGTGAGTTTAAATTTTAACGAAGTTAGATGTTAAAAGTACAAAGTTAAAAAGTTCAGAGTTTGATGATGCCGATGAAGTTTGTGATACACGATTCAACGATTACACGGTTACACAGTTAAAAGTACAATGTTAGAAGTTCAAAGTTCAGAGTTCAGAGTTTGATGATGCCGATGAAGTTTGTGATACACGGTTCAACGATTACACGGTTAAACAGTTAAAAGTTACAGGGTATATTTATCAATCGGAACTAAGGCTTTAATCGCGAATTTTCTTTTTACGTAATTCGAAATTCTGACCTAAGTACACTTTACGTACCATTTCGTCATTTGCCAATTCTTCAGGTTCCCCAGCTTTAAGGATGCTACCTTCAAACATTAAATAGGTTCTATCGGTAATAGCAAGCGTTTCCTGTACGTTGTGGTCGGTAATTAAAATACCAATATTTTTTTTGGTAAGTTGCGCTACAATACGTTGAATATCTTCAACTGCTACAGGGTCAACCCCAGCAAAAGGCTCATCTAATAAAATAAAACGGGGGTCGGTTGCCAAGGCACGTGCAATTTCGGTACGTCTGCGCTCGCCACCAGATAATAAATCACCTCTACTCTTACGAATGTGCCCTAAACCAAATTCTTCAATAAGCGATTCCATTTTTAAGTGCTGTTCTTTTTTACTAAGCTTGGTAAGTTGCAATACACTTAAAATATTGTCTTCAATACTTAATTTTCTAAAAACCGATGCTTCTTGTGCCAAATAGCCAATGCCGTTTTGTGCCCGTTTGTACATGGGATATTGTGTGATTTCGGTATTATCTAAAAAAATATGACCGCTATTAGGTTTAATTAAACCAACCGTCATATAAAACGAGGTTGTTTTACCAGCACCATTTGGTCCTAAAAGCCCAACAATTTCACCTTGTTCAACTTGTAAAGACACATCTTTCACCACTTTTCGTCCACTGTAGGACTTCATTAAATTTTGAGCTCTTAAAATCATATCTTATGTACTGAATGCCAAAAATAGTGAAATCATGTACACTATTACAGCAGATGTTCTAATTTATATTTTGTTTAACGCTGTTGTTCTAAGGCATCCCAAAACTCGTAAGCGCGACGTAAATGCGGAATGACTATGGTACCGCCCACCAAAGTCGCAATACTTAAAGCTTCAACCACTTCGTCTTTTGTTAAACCTAATTTATGACTTGTTTCTAAATGGTATTTCACACAATCATCACAACGTAATACAGCCGAGGCGACCAAACCTAATAGTTCTTTGGTTTTTACGTCTAAAGCACCTGCTGCGTAAGCGTTCGTATCCAAATTAAAAATACGTTTGATGATTTTATTATTGTCGGCTAAAATTTTGTCGTTCATTCTAGAACGATACTCATTAAATTCGGTAACAGTATCAGACATGTTTTTTCAGTTTACGATTTTGGTTGCGTACTACAATTTTAGCAATAATAATACTTGCTTCGTATAGAATTAAAATAGGAATCGCTACAATAACCTGACTTGCTATATCTGGGGGTGTAATGATAGCAGATAAAACCAATACAAGTACTAAGGCATATTTTCTATATTTTCTTAAAAACTCGGGTGTTACTAAGCCAATTTTGGTTAGAAAATAAATGATAATGGGTAATTCGAAAATAATACCTGATGCTAACACCGATGAACGTACCAATCCTATAAACGAGCTAATATCTATTTGATTGTCTACACGCGATGATATGCTATAATTTGCCAAAAAGTTAATAGATAAAGGTGTGACAATGTAATACCCGAACAAAGCACCTAAAAAGAACAGTAACGAAGAGATTACTATAAAGCCGCGGGAATGTTTGCGTTCGTTTGCATGCAGACCTGGGCTTATAAACTGCCATAATTGGTAAATGATATAAGGGAATGAAATAATAAATCCAGCTAAAACAGCGGTCCAAATATCTGCCGAAAACTGACCGGCCATCGTTCTGTTTTGTAAAATAAGTGGTATTTTATCGTTACAGAAACTAGTGTCTACATTCATATAGGTCGCTGTTCTACATAAAAATTCGTAGGTTGGAAAACTCATGTCCAGCGGAGCGAAAATGATGTCGTCAAAAATAAATCTACTAAAAATAAACGCCAAAGTACCTACAATAACTATAGCTAAAGTAATTTTAATAAGATGCCAGCGTAACTCTTCAAGATGGTCTAAAAAAGACATCTCGTTTATGTTTTTTTTCGCCATTATATAATGCCTTCTTTAATTAAATCGTGTAAGTGAACAACTCCTGCATAATTATCGTTTTCTTCAACCAAAAGTTGGGAAATACCATGTGCTTCCATAATTTCTAATGCATCAATTGCCATAGCGCCTGCACTAATACGCTTGGGGTTGGGACTCATAATATCTTTGGCAGTTAGTTTCGAGAAATCATCAACCTTGGTCAGCATTCTACGTAAATCGCCGTCTGTTATAATGCCTGTGATTTTATCATTTTCAACAACAGCTGTAACTCCTAACATTTTTTCCGTTATTTCAATAATAACATTTTTTATACTTGTTGAAGCAGTAACTTTTGGTTTTTGGTTAACTGAAGATATATCTTGAACACGTAAGTATAATTTTTTTCCTAAAGCGCCTCCAGGGTGGTACTTGGCAAAGTCGGTACTGGAAAAACCCCGTAAATCCAATAGGCAAACGGCAAGCGCATCGCCAATAACCAATTGTGCTGTGGTACTTGTTGTAGGCGCTAGATTATTGGGGCAAACTTCTTTTTCAACGTAAGCATTCAATATATAATCGGCATGTTGCCCCAAAAACGATTCCATGTTGCCTGTAATAGCAATTATTTTGTTTTTAGCTCTTTTAATAAGTGGGATAAGCACTTTTATTTCTGGGGTGTTGCCACTTTTTGAGATACAAATGACCACATCATCTTCAAGAATAAGTCCTAAATCACCATGAATGGCATCGGCTGCGTGCATAAAAACAGCAGGGGTTCCAGTTGAATTTAAAGTAGCAACAATTTTGCTTGCTATAATAGCACTTTTACCAATGCCTGTAATAATAACACGTCCTTTAGAGTTGTAAATAAGATTTACGGCATCGGCAAAATCATCATTTACTAAATTAGACAGGTTAAAAATGGCTTTACTTTCCATTTCAATAGTTTGTTTTGCAATATTGATAATTGAGCTTTTACTATTCAAAATTTATTGTTTTTTTAGTTGATGCTTATAAAGAAATTATTATCTTTAAATGTAAATCGAAATTAATTTTGTTGTAATTTCGATTTTCGTTACAAAACTAACGAAAAAAACACGAGGGTTCTCTCTATACACTTTAAAAAATAATCCATTGTGTTTTGAATATTTTTTATAATTTTTTAATGATTAAATAAATTTCAGTATCATTCATGTTAATAGCAAAAAGTGACTTGCATTCTGCATTAAAAAAATATTTTGGGTTTGGCAAATTCAAAGGACTCCAAGAAGATGTTGTAGAAAGCATTTTATCAGGAAATAACACATTCGTTATCATGCCAACTGGCGGTGGCAAATCGCTTTGTTATCAATTGCCAGCATTAATGCAGGAAGGAACGGCCATTGTGGTGTCTCCTTTAATAGCTTTAATGAAAAATCAGGTAGATGCTATTAGAGGTGTTTCCAATGAAGAAGGGATTGCACATGTTCTAAATTCCTCACTAAATAAAACAGAAATAAAACGTGTTAAGGAAGATATTGTAAATGGCGTTACTAAGCTTCTTTATGTGGCACCGGAATCGCTCACTAAAGAAGAGAATGTAGAGTTTTTACGTTCTGTAAAAGTATCTTTTATGGCTATTGACGAGGCACACTGTATTAGTGAATGGGGACATGATTTTAGACCAGAATACAGAAACTTAAAACATATTATTGGTCGTATTGGTGATAATATCCCCATTATAGGTTTAACAGCTACGGCAACGCCTAAAGTGCAGGAAGATATTATTAAAAACTTAGGGATTAGCGGAGCCAAAACATTTAAGGCCTCGTTTAACAGACCTAATTTATTTTATGAAGTACGCCCAAAAACCAAAAATGTTGATGCAGATATTATTCGTTTTATAAAACAAAACAGTGGTAAATCGGGCATTGTTTACTGTTTGAGCAGAAAACGAGTTGAAGAACTTGCACAGGTTTTGCAGGTTAATGGTATTAAAGCAGTGCCATATCATGCAGGGTTGGACGCCAAATCTAGATCTAATTATCAAGACCAATTTCTTATGGAAGATGTCGATGTGGTGGTCGCTACGATAGCCTTTGGTATGGGCATCGATAAACCAGATGTGCGTTTTGTAATTCATCACGACATTCCTAAAAGTATAGAAAGTTATTACCAAGAAACCGGTAGAGCAGGACGCGATGGTGGTGAAGGACATTGCTTGGCATATTATGCCTATAAAGATATCGAAAAACTTGAAAAATTCATGTCAGGCAAACCCGTTGCAGAACAGGAAATTGGGCAGGCCTTACTGCAAGAAGTAGTAGCATTTGCCGAAACGTCTATTTCCCGTAGAAAATTTATTTTACATTATTTCGGTGAAGAGTTTGATAACGAAACAGGTGAAGGCGGCGATATGGATGACAATGTTAGACATCCAAAAAAGAAACACGAAGCCCAAGACGATGTTAAACTGCTTCTTGAAACTATTGATAAAACTAACGAAAAATATAAGTCTAAAGATTTAGTACACGTTATTACGGGTAAAGAAAATGCCTTAATCAATTCGCATAAAACCAACGAACAAGCTTTCTTTGGGAAAGGTAAAGACAAAGATAAAAAGTACTGGATGGCCTTATTAAGGCAAGTTCTGGTGTCTGGGTTGCTTAAAAAAGATATTGAAACCTATGGCGTCATCAAGTTAGCTAAAGCTGGTAGGGATTTTATAAAAAAACCAGAATCTTTTATGATGACCGAAGATCACATTTTTGACGGAGAGCAAGAAGATGGTACTATTATTACAGCAGCTAAAGGAGAAGGAGCTGTAGCTGATGAGTTGTTAATGAATTTATTAAAAGATTTACGTAAAAAGAATGCTAAAAAGTTAGAAGTGCCTCCTTTTGTTATTTTTCAAGATCCATCGCTTGAAGATATGGCGTTAAAATACCCCATTACTATAGCGGAACTTGCTAACGTGCATGGTGTTGGTGATGGAAAAGCAAAAAAATACGGTAAAGATTTTGTGGAACTTATAGCACAATATGTTGAAGAACACGATATTATTCGTCCAGACGATTTAGTTGTTAAATCTACGGGAAGTAATTCAGCCAATAAACTTTACATTATTCAAAACATTGATAGAAAGCTGCCATTAGATGATATTGCTTCTT
Organism: Mariniflexile sp. HMF6888; assembly: GCF_044335535.1. Lineage (NCBI taxonomy): Bacteria > Pseudomonadati > Bacteroidota > Flavobacteriia > Flavobacteriales > Flavobacteriaceae > Mariniflexile > Mariniflexile sp. HMF6888. The sequence continues at coordinate 150,478 of NZ_JBIQVZ010000004.1, forward strand.
CAAAAGGCATGTCTATGGAAGATTTTATCAAAGAAATGGAAGCCATAGTCTATTCGGGTACCAAATTAAATATAAACTATTGGATTGATGAGATTTTAGATGAAGACCAACAAGAAGAAATTCATGACTACTTTATGGAATCTAAGACGGACAGTATTGATACCGCTATTAAGGAATTTGATGGTGATTATGATGATGAAGAACTTCGTTTATACAGAATTAAGTTTATTAGTGAAGTAGCTAATTGAAGTTTCAAAGTTTCTGAGCTTCAAAGTTTCTGGGTTTATGAGATTATGGTTTATGGGGTTATGGGTTTCAAAGTTCCAAAGTTGCAAAGTTTCAGAGTTTCAAAGTTTCAAAGCTTCTAAGTTTCAAAGTTTCTGAGTTTTAAGCTTCAGAGTTTCAGAGTTTATGATTTACAGAGTTTATAAGGTTCTGGGATTTAGCTTTGCCACTTTGCCGCTTTGTGACTTTGCAGCTTTCCAGCTTTGCCACTATACCTATTTAAAGAGTTTCAAAGTTACAGAGCTACAAAGCTACAAAGTTCCTGAGCTTCAAAGTTTTAGTTAGTTGCTTTTCGCTTTGCCGCTTTGCTACTTTGTCACTTTGCAGCTTTGCCTCTTTACAGAGTTTTAAAGTTTCAGAGTTTCAAAGTTCCAAAGTTTATGGGTTATAAAGTTATAGAGTTACAGAGATTTAGCTTTGCCACTTTACCTATTTAAAGAGTTTCAAAGTTACAGAGCTACAAAGCTACAAAGTTCCTGAGCTTCAAAGTTTTAGTTAGTTGCTTTTCGCTTTGCCGCTTTGCTACTTTGTCACTTTGCAGCTTTGCCTCTTTACAGAGTTTCAGAGTTTCAGAGTTTATGGGTTATAAAGTTATAGAGTTACAGAGATTTAGCTTTGCCACTTTACCTATTTAAAGAGTTTCAAAGTTACAGAGCTACAAAGCTACAAAGTTCCTGAGCTTCAAAGTTTTAGTTAGTTGCTTTTCGCTTTGCCGCTTTGCTACTTTGTCACTTTGCAGCTTTGCAGCTTTGCCACTTTTCAGAGTTTATGGGTTTATGAGATTATGGGTTTATGACTTTTAAATATTTTAAGTTTCATAGAATCAAAGTTTTAAAGCTTCTAAATTTCATATTTTCTAGTATATAGCTTTGCCACTTTGCCACTTTGCAGCTTTGCAACTTTGCAACTTTGGCACTTTGCCACTTTAAAACTCTTCACAATAAACCAATCAAAAATCACCATTCGTTAATCACCATTCGTTAATCATTTCTTATATTTGCAGCTTCATTAAAAAAGAATAGCATGCAAGACGGATTATACGCAAAATTCAACACAACTAAAGGAGAAATCCTTGTTGCTTTGGAATTCAAAAAAACACCAGGAACAGTTGGTAACTTCGTAGCTTTAGCCGAAGGAAACTTAGAAAACAAAGTAAAACCTCAAGGAACACCTTATTATGATGGTTTAAAATTCCATAGAGTTATTCCAGATTTTATGATTCAAGGTGGTTGCCCACAAGGTTCTGGCTCAGGTGATCCAGGTTATAAATTTGACGACGAGTTTCATCCAGATTTAAAGCATGATGCACCAGGGGTTTTGTCTATGGCAAATGCAGGACCCGGCACAAACGGCAGTCAATTTTTTATTACACACGTTGAAACGCCTTGGTTAGATAACAACCATACCGTTTTTGGAAAAGTGGTTGAAGGCCAAAATGTGGTTGACGCCATCGCTCAAGGTGATAAAATCGAAACTTTAGAGATTATAAGAGTTGGTGCTGAAGCAGAAGCCTATAATGCCATTGAAGCTTTTAGAACTTTTGAAGGTTCAAGAGAAAAAAGATTGGCAGAAGCAAAAAGAGAAGCCGAAGCCGAATTAGATAAATTAGCATCAGGATTTAACAAAACCGAAAGCGGATTACGTTATCAAATTATACAAAAAGGAACAGGAACAAAAGCCGAAAAAGGTAAGCATGTATCAGTACACTATAAAGGACAATTAGCAGATGGAACTGTTTTTGATTCGTCATACAAACGCAATCAACCCATCGATTTTCCAGTAGGAGTTGGTCAAGTGATTTCAGGTTGGGATGAAGGCATTCAATTATTAAACGTAGGCGATAAAGCACGTTTTGTAATTCCTAGTCATTTAGGATATGGAAGCAGAGGAGCTGGAGGTGTTATTCCTCCAGATGCTATTTTGATTTTTGATGTTGAATTGATGAATGTTAAATAGCATTAATTAAAATAATTCTCCGAAGTATACCTCGGGGATAGACTGTTTCAAGAAATTTTTTATTTAAAATATAATTTTATAAGCCACTTCATTGTGGCTTTTTTTATATTTACATATGATAAAACAAGAACTAGAAAAACTTAAATACCCAATAGGGCAGTTTGATTGCCCAACTAATATTTCTCCACAGCAAATTGAGGGTTGGATATCTATTCTGGAACATTTTCCAAACCGATTAGAAAACCTTGTTAAGAATTTGTCTGATGACCAATTAGATACACCATATAGACCAGACGGTTGGACGGTTAGACAGGTTGTCCATCATTTATCCGATAGTCATCATCATAGCTACGCACGATTTAAATGGACTTTAACTGAAGACAAACCGGTTATTAAGGCCTATTACGAAGATAGGTGGGCAGAATTATTTGATACTAAATCGGCACCAATTGATATGTCTTTACTTCATTTAAAAGCCATTCATGCGAAGCTCGTTTATTTGTTAAAAGGCTTGTCTGATGATGATTTAAATAAGTGTTTTATTCACCCAGAAACACAAAGTGAAGTGGTTTTAAAAAAGAATGTAGGCATTTATGCATGGCATAGCAACCATCATTATGCACACATCGAGAATTTGATGAAACGTAATAACTGGATTTAGAAGATTATGATGAGACCAGTGACTGTTGCTGATGCCCAACAACTTGTAGCTATCTATAATTATTATGTTATTCATTCTATCGTAACGTTAGATTTGGTTCCTTTTTCGGCTCGGGATTTTGAAGAGAAAATAAGCAGCATTTCCAGCCGATTTCCCTTTATAGTTTACGAAGAAAATGATGAGATATTAGGTTATGCCTATGCCAGTACGTTTCGAACAAAACCTGCCTATAATAAGACAGTAGAGCTAACCATTTACTTGAAGCATCATGCATTGGGGAAACAAATTGGGAAAAAAATGTATTCAGAATTAATTCAACAGCTAAAAGCAGAAAATTACCATGTACTTATTGGAGGTTTAACATTGCCTAATGAAGCAAGTGTAAAACTTCATGAGGGTTTTGGATTTGAAAAAGTAGCGCATTTTAAGGAAGTTGGCTATAAATTCGATAAGTGGCACGACGTAGGTTTTTGGCAACTAACCATCAACTAATTCTAAGAAATCCAACAATCTAACAATTTAAGAAGTCTAATAATCTAAGAAGTCTAAGTCGTCTAGCATTCTATTCTGGGATTTTCCATTTAATATTACAGCCAATACTAGGTTTTTGTGGGTTATTATTTTCTTTGTTTTCTATCAAACAATCTAATGCATATCGCAAATCGCTTCCTGTAACAGGTTTGCCATTTCCAGGTCTTGAATCGTCTAATTGCCCTCGGTAAATTAATTTTAAATCTTCATCAAACACATAAAGATCGGGTGTACAGGCAGCATCATAAGCTTTGGCAATAGCTTGACTTTCATCATATAAATAAGGGAACGGATATTTTTCGTTCTTTGCGTGAAGCTTCATTTTATCAGGACCATCTTGCGGATATTTTATAGCGTCATTACTAGAAATAGCAACAAAACCAACCCCTTTTTTTAAATATGCATTTGCAATGGCTACTATTTCTTTATTTACATGAATTACAAAAGGGCAGTGGTTGCAAATAAACATAATAACAGTACCATTTTTACCTTTTACTGTTTCTAAATCTATAAGTGTATCGCTAATAGTATCAGGTAATTCAAAGTAAGGAGCCGATGTGCCCAATGGTAACATATTAGAAGGTGTATTTGCCATAATAATGAATTTTATTCAAAGTTCGGAATAATTTGTATTTTTAAAAAATGAATAAGACTATAACTTTCGAGGATTTTTCTAGAATTGACTTGCGGGTAGGAACCATTATTGAAGTAAATGATTTTCCTGAGGCCAGGCATCCTGCCTATCAATTAACAATTGATTTTGGTGATTTGGGGATTAAAAAGTCGTCAGCACAAATTACTAAGCGATATAAAAAGGAAGATTTACTACAAAGACAAATTGTGGCTGTTATGAATTTTCCTAAAAAACAGATAGCTAAGTTTATGAGCGAATGTTTGGTTTTAGGAGCGGTTAACGGTAAAGATGTTATTTTATTAAACCCAGAAAACAAAGTAAAAAACGGTAGCGTTGTGAGCTAAAAAAAACCGCTACCAAAGAGTAACGGTTTATATTATTCATTTTTTGATCGCCATATTAAATATCGTCAAAATTTAAATCGGTGAAACTTTCGGTCGATTTGTGTAATTCTCCATTTTGACTAGGAGTTTCTTCGGTATCATATTCTTTTTTGAAGTCTTTTTGATGACGTTCACTAATAACTTCATCACCTTTTTCATTAATAATATAGTCGGTCATTTCAGCTAAAATATCTTTAAACTCACTAAAGTCTTCTTTGTAGATATAAATTTTATGCTTTTTGTAATGAAACGAACCATCATCATTGGTAAACTTTTTACTTTCGGTAATAGTTAGATAATAATCGTCTGCTTTTGTAGATCTTACGTCAAAAAAATATGTGCGTCTTCCTGCTCTTAATACTTTAGAAAAAATCTCCTCTTTCTCCATCATGTCATTGTTGTTCATAGTTATATAGAAATTTATTAAATTATCAATTTATATCAAAAATCTAAAAAAAACCGATACGAACCAACATTTTATGATATTTCTTTTTAAAGTATCCTTTTTTGTTGCATTTAATGCAAGCTCATTTGTTAGTAAACAAAGGGTTTGTACCAGTTGTTATTACAGTAAACTCAAGTAGTAAAGGGTGTTAGTCTTTATTTGAAGAAGCTTCACTTGATTGCTTTAAGTATAGGTGTCGGTAGTATCCTTCTACATTTATAAGTGTTTCGTGTGTGCCTTCTTGAACTATTTTACCATTATCCAACACTATAATTTTATGGGCATTTTTTGCAGAAGATACTCTGTGGCCCACGATAATAGATGTTTTTCCTTTAGTTATTTTTGTTAAATTCTTTAATATTTTTTCTTCAGTCTCGGTATCAACAGCCGATAAACAGTCGTCGAACAATAAAATTTCCGGTAATTTTATAATTGCTCGCGCAATAGAAACACGTTGCTTTTGTCCGCCCGAAAGCGTAATACCACGTTCACCTAAAATAGTATCGTATCCATTATTGAATTTAATAATATTTTTATGTACTTGGGCATTTTTGGCAGCTTCAATAACCTCTTCATCTGTAGCGTTCTGGTTCCCGAATTTAATGTTGTTTTTAATGGTATCTGAAAACAAAAAAGCATCTTGGGGCACATAGCCAATGCTTTTTCTTAAATCGGTTAAGTTATGATCTTTAATAGGAATGCCATTTATTAAAATAGAACCACCATCAATATCATAAAGACGGCCAATTAAATCTAAAATAGTCGATTTTCCAGAACCTGTTTTTCCTAAAATAGCTAAGGTTTCGCCTTCTTTTATATGGAAACTTACGCCGTTTAATGCTTGAATATTGGTGTCATCGTATGTAAAGGTTACGTTGTTAAAAACAATATCTCCATTGATTATGGTATGTTCCTCTACCATGTTTTTTATTTCGGGTTCCAGTTTTAAAAACTCATTAATGCGTTTTTGTGAAGCTTCGGCTTGTTGCACAATAGAGGTTACCCAACCCACCGTTGCTACGGGCCATGTAAGCATGTTTACATAAATAATAAATTCGGCAATGGTTCCTAAACTTTCAATTTGACCATTAATGTATTGCATACCACCCACATAAATAACCAGTAAGTTACTGGTGCCAATAAGCAAAATCATCATAGGAAAAAACCATGCCTGTACTTTAGCGAGGTTTATTTGTTTTTCTTTACTTTCAGTAGCTAACGATTTGAAATTGGTAGCAGTTTGTGGTTCAATTCCGTAGGCTTTAATAACCGAAATGCCACTAAACGATTCTTGTGTGAAAGTAGATAGTTTAGATAGAAATTGTTGTACAATGGTACTTCTATGGTGTATTTCTTTACTTAATTTATAAATTACAATTGATAATATGGGTAGAGGTAGCACCGTGTATAAAGCCAGTTTAGGAGCTTCATTAAACATGTAAATAAGCGCAATTATAAAAAGGGTGACGGTATTAATGCTATACATAATGGCAGGTCCTGCATACATACGTACATTACCAACATCTTCGCTGATACGGTTCATTAAATCGCCCGTTCTGTTCTTTTTATAAAAGTTTAAAGAGAGTTTCTGGTATTGGTTGTAGATCTCATTTTTTAAATCAAATTCTATATAACGGGAAACATTAATGATATATTGACGCATAAAAAACGTAAGTATGGCAGCAATTAATGCGGCACCAATAATGTAGATGATAACTTCGGTTAATTCTGCTTTTACAACCTGTTCAGAAACCCCGCCTTTTAAATATTTTTCAATAACAACAAAAATTTCCCGAACATAACGTGGTGTATATAGCAAAAATATTCTAGCTATGATAGTAATTACAGTACCTATTAAAAGCTGTTTTTTGTATTTTAAAAAGTATTTATTTAAGTGCTGTAATTCTTTCATTTAAAGGTCTAATCTATATAGGGAGATAGTACTAATTAAGTTAGCAAATATAAAGTTTTAAAAGCATATATAGCTTTAATAGCTATTTAGTAAGTGTTAAAAATAGCATAAAGTACTAAGAATGCATCCTAACTTTAAAACAAAAGGATGTCTCTTTGAGTCTTTCGCAAGCTTCAAATAAAAACACATTTCCATTTTTGATAATGTTTAAGATAAACTAAAGCCGAGAGGTTCTTGAAAGTTGGAAATTTAGTTAGGTCTCGACTGCGTTCGACCTGACATGAGTGCTTATAAGTATTATAATCAAACAGATAAAACTTAGACAGTCTCTAAAGCTTACATCGAACGCACATGTTAAAATAATAAAAACAAAAAATATGAAGTAACTTTTTAAAATAGTGTTATTTTTGCAACTCGAAATTAAAAATTTTTCGGTTATATAAATTTAAGTTCTTTGTAATTATGCTAAACAGAAGACATATCCGTGTAAAAGTAATGCAAACCATGTATGCCTTTAAAGGAGGAGAAAGTGACGATTTTAGTAAAGATCAAAAGTTTTTACTGTTTAGTATAGATAATATGTACAACTTGTACCTATTGCTTCTTTCTTTGTTATTGGAGGTTCAAAAAAGAGCCGAAAACGATTTAGAGAAAAAACAAAAAAAGCATTTAGCAACCAAAGAAGATAAAGATCCCAACAGAAAGTTTGTAAACAACCAGCTTCTTGAACTTCTGGCAGCGGATTTTCAGTTAAAAAACCAGTTAGAGATACATAACATAACAAATTGGCAACTTGATGGTGAATATGTAGATGTTATTTTCAAAGCCATTACCTCTAGCGATTTGTATAAGGAATACATGACAACCAAAGTGTCCGATTTTAAAGAGGACAAAGATTTCATTGTAGATGTATTTAAAGACATTATAGCGCCAAACGATAAGCTTTACGACTATTTGGAAGATAAGAACTTAACTTGGTTAGACGATTTGCCAACGGTAAACACCACTATTTTAAAATTATTACGAAAAGCAAAAAGTACATCGGGAGGAGGTTATTTTACGCCAAAACTTTATAAAGATACAGACGATAAGCAGTATGCCATCGATTTATTTAGAAAAACCCTTTTAAATAGAACAGCATTAAATAAAGAAATTGAACAGAAAACACAAAATTGGGATTCAGACCGCATTGCCAATGTAGATTATGTATTGCTTCAATTGGCGATTTGTGAATTAAAAAACTTTCCGTCTATTCCTGTAAAAGTGACTATTAATGAATATTTAGAAATAGCCAAAGAATATTCTACTCCGAAAAGCAGCATTTTTATAAATGGTATTTTAGATAAATTGGTAAAAGAGTATGAAGAGGCTGGAACCTTAAAAAAAGTAGGTCGCGGATTGCTGTAAATTTGTGTTAAGAAGCTATTAAAAGTTTTTAATAGATTAAATAATTCCTATTTTTACTGCTTGAACAAAAATAGCTTAATAATGAAAAAAATAATATTAGGATTAAGTGCCCTTAGTTTAATAGTTTTTACTTCTTGTAAAGAGGATGCTTCTAAAAAAGTAGATGACGCTAATGTAGCGGCGGCAGCCCTTAGGGATGCCAATGCGTCTAAATTTCCTGTACTTGAATTTAATGAAACCGAACACGATTTTGGAGAAATAGAAAAGAATAAATCAGTTGAAACGGTTTTTTCTTATAAAAACACAGGAAATGCACCTCTTGTTATAACAGATATTAAAAGTTCTTGTGGCTGTACGGTGCCAGAAGATTGGAGTAAAGAACCTTTAGCACCAGGAAAAACAAGTAAGTTTACCGTTAAGTACAACGGAAGCGGGTCCAACAAAATAACAAAAACCATAACAGTAACAGCCAATACCGAAAAAGGGTCTGAGGTTGTTAAAATTTCAGCATTCGTAAAAGATCCTAATGCTACAACAACTAATTAACACTGCTACAAAAGTAGCATACAAATAACTAACATATAACTAAAAAACAATGGAAGGAATCGGTCAATTTTTACCGTTTATACTAATGTTTGTGGTTGTGTATTTCTTTATGATTGCACCACAAATGAAACGTGCTAAAAAAGAAAAGAAATTCAATGCTGAATTAAAAAAAGGCGATAAAGTTATTACCAAAAGCGGATTGCATGGTAAAATATTAGAACTTAACGATAAAGACCAAACATGTATTATAGAAACCATGTCTGGAAAAGTTAAGTTTGAGCGTTCTGCAATTTCTATGGAGTTAAGCGTCAAAGCTAACGCACAAGCATAAAACTAGTTTCGTATAAAAAAAATTAAGAAGGCCTCCTAATCAGGAAGCCTTTCTTGTTTTATAAAAAGCTTAAATCACTTCAGCTAGAAAGTAGGGTAAATAATTATAAAGCTGTCTTAATGTTGAATGCTTCGTTAACTTAATCGTTTAGGCTATGTATTTATCCATGCTTTTAACAATTAATTGTTTGGCACTGTATGCATTTCAAGAAAAAAGCATTTTGTCCAAACATCCTAGGGATTCCTTTGTCTTATCTAGGTTTAAATATTTTTCTGGTAAAAAATCCAATACAGAGTTAGGTAGTGAAAAACACTATTTAGCATCTGCATTAATGCCATTTGGTTTTTCAAGAATGCTAGATGTTTTAGAAACTAAGCGTTTGGCCGATTTGAGCTTTGAAAGAATTAAATTGAAAAATAAACTGAGAATGCTAGGCTATATTTTAGAATTCGAACTGTATTTGTCTCAAAACAAAATTGATAAAAGTAGATTTAGTCAAATGAAGGAGTTAAACGATTTGAAATTATCAACTCAAAAAAGCATATTAAAATCAACTAGAAGAATATCTTCTTTGTCTACTAAAAATTAAAATATTTTTTTAAGGTAGGGTAAAGATGTTTTAAGTTGTCTTAAATATAGAATCAGAGTAATTAAAGTTTAATATAAAATTATAAGTTATGAAATCAATTAAAGCACTGATTATGTTTTTTATAATATTTGTTTCTTCTATAATAAATGCCCAAGAAGCCAAAACAACTTCTGAAGCTAAAATAGATAGTCAATCATATTATGAACAACGAGCCATAGAAGACGCTAAGTACGAACAACAATTTGCTGCCAAAACAAAAGCTGAAGAAGATGCTTTTTGGGAAGAGCAAAAAGCCTATGAAAAGGAATTAAAGCAAAGAGATAGAAAAGCTTACAGAGCATATATGAAAGGTAAAAGAGATGCTTATGCAGACCATTACGAGCATTGTGATGCACACTGCCATCACAGTCCGCATTATTACCACCATGCATCGTTTTATTATTATAGATACGACAATTATTATTACCATAGATATCCTCAACGAAGCACGGTTACTACTAGTGTAAACGTACGTACACCGAGGGTTAGTTTAGGTTTATTTTAATCCATAATTATTTGATTTTAAAGCTCCTTGAAAAAGGAGCTTTTTGTTGTTGTATGTTAAAGCTTATCATTACCTTAACAAGGGATATTTGCTATTAGCAGTCAATTTTCGTATGTTTGCAGTATGAGCAAGAGACTTCATGAAAGACAAAACTGTAGAATATTCAACTTTAACTTTTTAGTTTTTAGGACACAATCCGATAAATTTATTCCTCCTAGCACCTCCAAATAGAGGTTCTATCTTTAAATAGTACGCTTTATCAATCACCTATTTTTTATTTAAGTACTTACAGCATAAGTATTTATATCCTTAATTAGTTGCATCTATTACTGGTTTAGATGTGATTAAAAACAATATATATTAATGACTATAAAAACCTTTGATGCCTTTTCAAGGCTATCAATTATTGATATAAATCGCATAACTAATTTTTTATTTGAATATTCTGATGATGCCAGAGATACAAAAAGTGCCATTAGAAAGGCCATATTATATGCTGCAAAAGAGGTTCCGGGATTAGGTGGTTATGTGTTTGTTATGGAGCATAATAACGAAATTTTAGGGGCTACAGTAGTAAACAGAACAGGTATGAACGAATATATACCGGAAAACATATTGGTTTACATAGCTGTAAAAACAGCGTTTAGAAAAAAGGGAATTGCTAAAGAATTAATTAAACATGCCATAAAATATTGCGATGGCGATATTTCAACACATATAAACAAAGATAATCCTGTGGTTGAGTTATTTGAGAAACAGGGTTTTGAACCAAGAAATATAGAAATGAGACTGGTTAGGAATTAACCAATCACTTAATTCAAATTATAATAAACAGATGAAACACCCATGAGAAAAAGCTTGATACACAAGAAGATGGTTATAAAGGGTGTTCCATATGACGATTAAAAAACAATAAATATAAGCATATGAAAATTATATATATAAAAAGAGAAACAGTATACGAAAAGCGACACAGTATAAAAATGGGTGAATTAACCACAAAGGTTACTTATATAAAAAAGTACCTGCTTGGGTTGCCTGTTAAAACACTTCATAAATATAGAGAGACCTACTATGGAGAAGTAAAAGACTGTAATGATTGTATGCTATTCGTTTAATAATTTAAAAAAGCAAATTGATTGTCCGTAATTATCCGTGATTAATCATAACGCATTCGACACCCTGAACTTGTTTCAGGGTGTCGTTTGTAAATTGCTGATAATCAGAAAATATTAGCTACTGACAGCGAAGATTCATGAATCCCTTACTTAATTTTAAATAGATATTTATGAATAAACAAATTCAAAGTGATGTGAAAATAAGCGATATGGCACAAAACGGATATACATAAAATAAATTAACAAATACACAAATAAAAAAAATGAAAGTACTAGTAATAGGGGCGGGTAACATGGGGCTTACCTATGCCGAAGGTATGTCTAAATCAAGATTGTTAAAGAAAAAAAACATCATGGTTTTAGATAAATCTGAAGAAAAACTTGAAGAGCTTCACCAAATATCACATTTTGATGCTTTTAGCGAGTTAAAAGATTGTGTTCCGCAAGCAGATATTATATTTATAGCCGTTAAACCATACCATGCCGAAAGTGTCTTTAAAGCCATAAAACCACTTGTGCAGCCACAACAAATTTTAGTATCCATAATGGCAGGTGTTTCCATAACTTCTATAAAAGAAATAACTGGACTGAATAAAATAGTTAGAGCCATGCCAAATTTGCCTGCGCAAATAGGGAAGGGCTTAACATCGTATGTTATATCGCCAGAGGTTTCTAGAATAGAAATGCTAACCGTTGAAAGTTTATTAGATACCACAGGAAAATCTATGCGCGTATCCAATGAAAGTTTCATTGATGCTTCTACTGGTATTTCAGGAAGCGGACCCGCCTATGTCTTTTATTTTATGCAAAGTATGATGGAAGCAGCCTTACAAATGGGGTTTTCAAAAAACGATTCCACAGTTTTGGTAAGTCAAACTTTTACTGGTGCGGTCGAGCTTTTCAATCAATCTAATTTATCACCTAATTCTTGGATGGAAAAAGTGGCTTCAAAAGGTGGAACAACCCGTGCTGCGCTAGATTCCATGCAAGACAATAATGTAAACGAATTAATAAAGGAAGCGGCATTTGCTGCGTTTAATCGCGCTGTTGAATTAGGAAAGGAATATTAAAATGTATAAAGAAAGAATAGTTATTAAAGTTGGTACTAATGTAATGACCAACAGAGACAATAGAATTGTTAGACCCGTATTACGTAATTTGGTAAAACAAATAGCCGAACTTTATGACCGTGACATTATTTGCATACTCGTATCGTCTGGTTCTGTAATTGCAGGGAAAGAAGTTTTAGGCAAGTCCAAAATAAAAAATAGAACGCAACGTCGTCAGGTATATTCTGCTATTGGGCAACCACGTATGATGCGTCTTTATTACGATATTTTTCACGATTATGGCATGAAATGTGCCCAAGTATTGCCTACTAAACGTGATTTTAGTCCAGGGGTACACAGACAAAACATGATTAATTGCTGTGAAGGTTTATTGGATGAAGGTGTTATTCCCATAGCTAATGAAGATGATGCAGTGTCGGTTACCATGTCTATGTTCTCAGATAATGATGAGTTGGCAAGCTTAATTGCACAACTAATAAATGCCGATAAACTTATTATTTTAACAGATATTGATGGACTTTATACAGGACATCCCGATGCACTAAACAGTAGTTTGGTGAAAAATGTTGGTCCACATGAAAATTTAGATAAGTATATTGAAGACAATAATAAAAGTGAAGAAGAAGGCCGTGGTGGTATGGGCTCAAAACTAGATTATGCACAACAAGCAGCGGCTAATAATATTCCCACTTACATTGTAAATGGAAAAACCGATAATGTTATTATCGATATTATAGATGGTAAACCGGTTGGTACCAAAGTATCATTGTAACTAAAACAGGTTTAGTCGTTATAAAAAGGTTGCTTGGTACTATAGTTCCAAGCAACCTTTTTTTATTTAGATAGTCTCTTTGTAATTTTTGTATTTATCATTTAGTCCAACGCCCTGTATAATCATAGGTGTTATTTTATCTAGGCGTGTTTGTTTAGTGGCATCGCGTTTAGCTTCGGCAATAAACTCACAATATTCACGCTGTTTACTTGGTGTTAAAAGTTTAAAAGCATCAAATAAAACGGCATTATCTTTTAAATGTTTTTGAAGTTTCTCAGGAACCACAATATCTTTTTTTGTTGTTTTGTTTGATTTTATTTCCTTACCCAGTTTTTGATTCTCAATGGCTTCTTTTACATAAGCTAAAACACTGTTTTTATCAATATCATTAATAGATTCAAAACGCATTTGCCTTAAACCTCTAGTTTTTTCTTGAGCAGATTGCAGTAAGTTTTTTTCATCTTTAAGAAAAACACCATTAAAAAACCAAACACCAAAATAATGCTTAAAAGCGACCAGACCAATCACGTTTTTACCATCAAGAGCATAGATAGGAGCGTTCCATTTTATAGATTCTTCTAGCTCGGTGCTGTTAATAATACTGCGTAAAAGTGTTAATGCATCACTAAATAGGGTATGTTCTTCAATATATTCTTCAACCGAATTTACTTTTTTCATTTATTACTTTTTAATGCTTTGAAATTTACTGTTTAGATGCTTAAATTAACAATGTTTTAGCTCAGTTCTTATGTTAGTATTTTTACTTTATTTAATCATCATCATCTTCATTATATGGGTTTGCCATTTCACTATTATTTTCTTCTTGGACATTGTTGCTATTTACTCCGATTTCGGTATGACGAATTTGTCCACCTAAGTTGCCCACTTTTGCAAAAATCCCAAATGTAGTCAATGAAATAACTAAAGTTATCAGTGTCATCATTTTTGCAAAAGTTGTTTTCTTAATAATTGCGTAAAAGCTTATCAGGGAAAATACTCCCAATAAGCCCATTAACCAAATTGCTTTTTTGGCAAGTTCTTCATGTTCTTCGATGATGTTTTCCGAAACTCCTGTAAGATGTTCTACGCTTTCTTCTGCTGGCTCACCTGTTAAAAAAACGGGTATTGTCAAAATAGCCATAAGTACAAAAGTTACTAATGCTACTTTTTTTACGTCATCATTTTTGGCAAATTGTCCATAAGCCAAAATTCCAATCCCGATTATTGTTCCGACAATTGGGAAATGCGTTAATATTAAATGAATATGTGTTAAATCCATGATTTTTACTTTTTAAAATTTTGATAATAATTTGAAATTCTATGAGTAAGAATCAAAACTGGGAGGTGCTCTCAGTCCATTTGAATTTATAATATAGGTGTTAGATATAATATCAGGTCGAATTGTCGTAGTCGGCCTTTCATTTGTTGGAAATAATTTGAAATCTATTGAAAATATACCTGCAAAAACAACCAAACCATTGAAATCAACTTTGTTCAATGAATGTTGTTCTGATATAATATAATTATCTAAATTATTGGATGAACCTTGATGAAATGCCAAACCAATAATGTCAATTATTCCAGTAGCATTTTTGTGGGTCATATTATGTTCTTCTTCAGTCATTTCCCCATGGTGTTTATGAGGAATTAAGGCGTGGAACACAATAATAACCACAACATTAAAAAATAATATATTTCTTAGAAAGTTCATATACTAAAAGTACAAAATTTATTTTTTATTTGTAGTGTTTTTTCTGTATGGGTAACGTTTTTGTATGTGGGAACTGGCATGGTTATGAGCGAGGATTTTCCGATGGACACGAACGAAGTCTTATTGCACTCTCATTTACACTTTGCTCAAGCCCTCATCTAACAAAAATATACCTAAACCATAGCGTGGCAAAAACCCTAACAAACCACGAACAAAACCTGTTGGGTTTTATCACCGGACGTCAATCAAGAATTATATTTTTATTATTCCTATTTTTAATAAAAGTGGAAACCTAACTTCTCTTTTTAGCTCAAAACCCCAATTTTTTTCAATATCAGAACGTAATTCATCAGTTGGATCAAATCCATTTTTTTTAATAAAATGTTTCACAGCCGACCAAGTATTCTTTAAGCCAAAAACGAGGAAGTAATCTTCATAATATTCAGAAAGGAAAATAGGCTTTATGTTTCCCTTTACATATTTAGAGTATATTGATTTAGTGGATGAACCAATATACGATATAATATTATTATCAGAGTTTTTTTTATATATTCTCTCAGATAATGTTGTTATGTTTGAAGGCGTGATAGTCTTAAAAGAGTCGACATATTCATCAGTAAATTCAATTAAAATTCCATAATCAACCCCGTTACTTTCAGTCAATAGAATGGCATTATTGCTAAAACTTACGCTATACTCTTTCAAACTATCATTAATGAAGTTAAAATTTTTTTTTCTCTCAAATAATAATATCTCATCAATCTTCCACAGGAAAAACAATATGCTGATAAGCTCCAATATCGGGTGCTGATGTTCTATTAACATTTAAAATATCAAACGGTACTTGGGTTGCAAATGTTGCTAATCCTTTATTTATGGCGGCAGAATCTTCACCTATTACAAGCATGTTTTTATTAGTATCTTTAAAATGTGGGTCTTGGTTAAAAATAGTACCCTCATAATGTGTGGGATCGTTGATATCGTAATTAGCACCTGTAAAATTCGTGTTTCTACTATCAAAACGAATGAGACAATTGGTGAATTTAAAGTTGAAAACCACTGCATCGTCTTCAATTTCATCTAAAAGAATCTCTGGATTGTCGTTTCCGTAGATGATGCAATTGTTAAAATTGGCTTGGGCTAAATCGGTTACAATGGCATTGTCATCTGCATCGGTAATAAAATTATTCAATAAAACCGCGGGGAATTCTCTAGAGCCACTCCAATAATTGGCAATGGTGCAATGTGTGAAATTGTATTTACCGCCAAAAGTCCCAGCAAATGCCGATTGCCCGCAATTGTTAATTACCACATTCTCACCTATAATAGAGGTGTTTCGACCTAAAATGCCAAAACTACTGGAATTGTAAATTTGCGAATTGGTAATTTTTAGTTTTTCGGTAGCGATATTGGGATTGCCATCACATAAAATACCAATAGTGGCATTTTTTATGGTGGTGTAGTTTATGCTGTTGTTTACACTGCCATCAAACAACCAAATAACGCCCCATTGCCCGGAAATATCAGCGAAATCGGGTTCTAAGCGATCGCTTTCAAAAATAACTTCGTTTTCTAAAAGTTCGGGATCGCTGCTTACACTACCATTGATTTGCAATGAAGCGCCTTCGCTTACAATAAGTCCAGATTCTGAATGAAAATGCACGCGCGCACCAGCTTCAATAGTTAAAGTTTGACCATTTGGTACGGCAGCAAAACCATAAATAACATAAGGCTTTTCGTTTGTGAAAGTCAGTTCTTCAGGGAGTAATTCACGGCCTTGAATATCGGTTTCTACGGTGTCGCCATTGATGTCTAATTTAAGGGTTTCAATAACCTTTGTGGTATTGTCTCTATCGGGATAAATAAAAATAGCATCTTGTACCAAGGTGACAAGTTCTACTTTTTGGAGATTACTGCCTGCATCAAACTCTATTTGATCGGTGTATAAAAATTTGCTATCGGGATTCGCTAAATTAGTAATATCTATGGTTGTTTCAACAAAAATAAACAAGCTGTCTTTGGCTAGAATTGGTATGTTTTCGAATGTTTTTCCAGCAATACCATCTACATTTAAGCGGTAGTTGGACGCATTTCCTAGCGCGAGTCTTACTGAGGGAATCATAATATCATGACCGCTTCTATTGTAAACTTTTAAATTGTAAGTGCTTGAACCTATATTGGTAAAAACGGTATCTAAATAAACGGTGTCTTTTGAAAATTCAAGGTTTCCAGTATTTGGCGAAAACTCAAAATCATTTCTGCAAGAACTCCAAAGCATTATAAAACCTAGGGTGAAAATTAGATATAAAATACGCTTCATTAAACGGTCGTTATTTTAATTGATTGACTTCAAAAATATAACTTTTGTTTTGATAGTATAGTGAACTCGTTTAAACTTTTTTGATTAAAGCGAAAATTTAACCTTACGCCAGCTGGCTCGTTCGCTAAAATAACCCGCTGGGGTATTTTTACGCTCCGCCCTGTGTTCGGTTGAAGGCTTTTTTGAGTTGCATAGCAGGGCTACGGAAGGAAGAAAAGACAAAAAGCGAATGCAAAAGGACAATTTTAGCTAATTATGAAGAGTTTAAACGAGTTCAATATCCGAGTTGGTTATTTAGCTAAATAAATCCATTATTTCGGGAGTTATTCGTGCAGGACGTTTTGTTTGGCTGTTTATTAAACACCAAGTGGTTTCAGATTTTGCCAGTAATTTATCGGAATCATTATATATTTCAACCATACGGGTTGTTGTAACGCCTTCAGAATTTATTACATAGGTTTTTAGTGTAATAACATCGTTTAACAAAGCTGGACTTTTGTATTCTATGTAATGGGATAACATGACCCAATGATAGTCATTTATAATCTTTGGTGATGTATTTTTCAGCCAATGGGCTTTGGCAACATCTTGTACCCATTCTACATACCTTATGTTGTTAACATGGTTAAGTTCGTCTAAATCGTTTTGGGTCACTATGAGGGTCGTTTCGAAAGTTTGCATTTGGTTTTAAATTTTCTAAATAAAATTTAAACAGTTTCTTAATGAACTCATTTAAAGTTTTTCAATTTGCTAAAAAATTGCTGATTTCAGCTCTGTTTTTGCCTTTTCATCCTTCCGTAGCTTTTCCAACGTGACAAGCTGGCTCCTTCTCTAAAAAGGTTTACGAAACCTTTTCTTTACGCTCGGCCCTAACTCAAAAAAGCCTTCAACAGAACTAAAACCTCCTAATTTTCGCTTAATTTCAAAAACTTTAAATGAGTTCAATACGAAAGATAAAAATTCGTGTTTAATAAATCTCTAAAAATTTGTTTAAAGTTTGAATTATATAACATGTATTAGAAATGTTATAACATCCAAAAGTTAATATCATATATCTTTATAAGATTAAATAATCTTAAAATCAATGTATTATGAAAAAATCATTTATTTTGTTGTTAATGATGTTGTCATTAGCAGCATTTCCAAACACAGTGATGGCTGCTGAAAACACACCAATAAATACAACAGTTCCAGCTCCAACAGAAATCCCAGCCGAAGTTAAAGTGATGTTGAATCGCTTGGAAGAAATCAAAGCCTTAGACAAATCGACTTTAAGTAGATCTGAAAGAAAGGAGCTTCGTAAAGAAGTGCGAACCATCAAGAAAGATCTAAGAGCCGCTGGGAATGGTCTTTACATTTCAACGGGTGTCATTATTCTTATTTTACTTTTAATAATTATACTTTAATAAGTTGGCAATTGACAATTAGCAATTAACAATTAGCAATTAGCAATTGACAATTAACAATTAGCAATGAATAATAATCACTAGCATATAGTCAAATCAACAAATAATCGAATAAACAATAATGTTGGTAATTAGGACTTCGACAAGCTCAGTCTGACTTTTGTTATTTATTATTGACTATTTATTATTGTTTATTTGGTGAATAGATTATTTTGTCTACTGCCTACTGTTTACTGTCTTTTTTTAGGACTTCGACAAACTCCTTTAGATTTGTTTTTTTAGATGGCGAATCCAAATTAAAAATATGGGTTCCTATATAAGTTCTCTTAATTTTTGGGCAGCAATTTCGGGTGTAATATCGCGTTGTGGCGACCCAAACATTTCGTAACCAACCATAAATTTCTTTACGGTTGCACTACGTAATAAAGGTGGATAAAAACTCATGTGCCAATGCCAATGGCTGTTATCCTTTCCATTGGTTGGTGCTTGATGAATCCCACTGGAATAAGGAAATGAAGTATTAAACAATTTATCATAAGCTTTGGTTATTACAGAAATGGCTTCAGCAAAAAGGAATGTGTCATTGCCTTTTAAATCTGAGATGCTTTGCTGCTGTTGCTTAGGAACGATCATGGTTTCAAAAGGCCAAATGGCCCAAAACGGAACAAGTACCACAAACCCATCATTTTCAAAAATAATACGTTCTTGCTTTGTTAATTCCTGCTGAATGTAGTCACCTAATAAGCTCGATTTATTTTTGTCATAATAAGCACGTTGTTGTTGGTCTTTTTTATCAACTTCATTGGGCAACGTGGTTTGGCTCCAGATTTGACCATGTGGGTGCGGATTACTACAACCCATAACGGCGCCTTTGTTTTCGAAAATCTGGACGTAGTTTATAAGGGGATTGTTACCAAGTTCGGCGTATTCTTTCTGCCATGCGAAAACCACTTTCTCAATATCCTTAGCATCCATATCGGCCAGACTTTTAGAGTGGTCCGGACTAAAGCAAATCACTTTACAAATGCCTTGTTCGCTTTGTGCAATTAATAAGCCATCATTGACATTAAAGTTTTTAGATTCTGTTTGAAGCGCAGCAAAATCGTTGGTAAAAACAAAGACGTCTTCATATTTTGGGTTTTCTTCGCCATTAATTCGGGTATTTCCGGCGCATAAGTAACAACTTGCATCGTAAGCCGGTCTAACAGCGTTGGAAACAGCTTCGTTTTGACCTTGCCATGGGCGTTTAGCTCGATGTGGTGAAACTAAAACCCATTCACCTGTTAATATATTATAGCGTTTATGTGAATAATCTTGTAAGTCGGTGTTCATTTTTAAAAGAAGTTTATTTATTTGATAACATGCGTTCCGTTAGACAGTTTAACGGCATAGATGGAGCAGTCCTTATTAAATTTAGCTTTATAAGCTTTAGAGACAGTTGTTTTAAAAGTTTCCACAGCATTTTTGGAAATTAAGTTTATGGTACAGCCACCAAAGCCACCACCCATCATTCTTGCCCCTAAAATATGTGCGTTTAATTTGGCTTGCTCCACAAGGAAATCCAATTCGTCACAGCTTACTTTGTACTGTTTGGATAAGCCTTCGTGAGAACCATAAATTAAAGCACCTAAAGTTTCTAAATCACCATCAAGCATAGCTTGTGAGGCTTTTACGGCACGATTGTTTTCTTGAACAACATATAATGCTTTTTGATAGTTTTCAGGCGTCACCTGGTCTTTAATTGTAAGTAAATCGGCTTCGGTAGCATCCCGCAACGCTTTGATGTCCAATAACGAAGCAATGTTTTCACAAGCCGAGCGTCTGTCGTTATAGGCACTATCAGATAAACTGTGTTTTACATTTGTATTTATTAAAATAAGTTCGTGGTCTTTAAAATTAATTTCAAAGGGTGTTGCTTCTACCGTTCTGCAATCTAATAATAGTGCATTGTTTTCAATACCAAACATACTGGCATATTGATCCATAATACCGCAGTTAACACCTACATAATTATGTTCGGCTTTTTGTGAGATTAGAATCATTTCGGTTTTAGACAATCCTAAATTAAAAAGTTCGTTTAAGCCAAACACCACACTGTTTTCTAAGGCTGCTGAAGAAGACATGCCAGAACCTGCGGGAATATCACCACTGAAGGCAATGTTAAAATTTCCAACCACTTTATTTTTGTTCTGCATTTCGGCAACAACACCCAAAACATAGTTTTCCCAACTACCTTCAGATGAGGGTTTCAGTTTATCTAATTCAAACACGATACTTTCGTTCATGTCAATGGCATAGGCTGTAGATACTTTGTCATCACTTTTATGAAATGCGGCGACAATTCCTTTATCTACTGCTGCTGGAAACACAAAACCATCATTATAATCGGTATGTTCGCCAATAATGTTGATTCTTCCGGGAGAAAAAATCATTAATGGGTCGGCATTAAATTTATTAATGAAACTATCTTTTACTTTGCTAATTAATGTTGAATTCATTTTATGTTTTTGAAATTATATTAACTTAATATTCCAGTTTATTTGATACTCTTCATTAGGTTTTAAGGTTTGTAGCCCCATATTGTTGTTAAAGCTGTCTGATACACCTGTAGTTGGTTCTATAGCAATCGTATTCGCTTTTGGCGGTGTATAAATTTGTAAAAAATTCTCTTTGGAAGAAGCGCTTATTAAAAGTTTATAATCTGGTGTGTTAAATTGTGTTTGGCTGGAATTTAAAATAAAGCAATCATCTAATTTTTTGTCTTTAATCTCAAAATGTGGTTCATTGTTAATATCAACACTGCCAGTAGTTATACAACGTTCATCAAAAACGAGTTGTTTGTTGCTCTCAAAATTAAGCGTGCTATTAAATAAGTTACTGCTACTAAAATAGGGGTGCCAGCCAAGAGTAAATGGAAATGCTTTGGTGTCAGTATTTTTAACCGACACATTAACATCTACCGAATCTTTCTTTATAATATATTCAATTTGAATGGAGTAGGAGTATGGAAATCCGACAGATTCTTTGTCTTCGACATATAGTAATGTGATGGAAGCAAAATGTTCGGTTTGTTCTTGTTTAACTATTTGGAATGTTTTATTGAAAACCAAACCATGTAAGGCATTGTTGTTGCCCGTTTCATTAATTGGAAATTGAAATTCTTTACCATCATACGTATATTTACCATCTTTTATTCGGTTGGCAAACGGAAATAATATCGACGATGCGTAGGTATTGTTATATGTTAAAGGGGATAAATCTTCAATAATGGTTTTACCATCAAGTTTTAATTCCTGTAAACTTGCACCTTGGTTGATACAAATTTTTGCATAACATACTTTTTCTTGGTTTTTAACTTCAATAAAATCTAAATCATTAGATGTATTTAAAATGTGTTTTATAGTGTACAATATAAAATGTCTTAGTTGAACGAGTTCGTTTGGTTGATAAGAATTTTGCAAATATACTAAGTGAAAATTAAAATGCGATGAGTAGCATGGAAATAAAAAATCCGTAAACATTTCTGCTTACGGATTCACATTTAGATAGCATCTATTTTTTTATTACTTTTTTTGAAATTGTTTACTGAAAACAAGGAACAACACGCCACATAATAACCAGGTGGGTAATGTTACGAACGATAAGAAAATATCAAACTGAAGCGATATGGAATAAAATATACCAAAGCTAATGGCCCAAGCCAGTAATACCGATTTATTAAATTTTATATTGGCATGTTCTGCATAATTTTTAATAATGCCATATTTTTTTGAAAAGAAATGTTCAAAAACAATAACGGCTCCAACAGGTGCTAATATAAAGCCATATAGCGCAACAAAGTCTAATAATTTCATGGCAAAGGCTGGAAATAATCCAGCTATGGTTGCAATAGTTCCAGCCAAAATGGTTACCCAAAACGTAGACAGTTTAGGAATGATGGCTTGAAACGCTAAACCAGCTCTATAAATAGTTGGATTGGCAGTTGTCCACCCGGCCAATACAACGGCTATAATTCCGAAAATACCAATAGCGTTATAAGCTAACGGACCGGGAGCTACTGGTGGTGCTTCGCCATTTGATAAAAAGGCTTGAGCTTCAGGTGAATTTAAATATACTGCGTATAGTAAACAAGCGGCAATCCATGCCATATAATGACCTACATACATACCTGCAGCAGTTGTCCACCCAGAACTTGCTTTTTGGGCAAAACGGAATACTGATAAATCGGACATACCAATGTGCATAGCTGCATTGGCAAACCAAGACCAAATAACAACATGCCAAAAGGTGTATTTTATTTGCCCAGGGAATGGGTCTCTGCCTTCACCCCAAATATCCCAAAATTGAGAAAAGCTAGAAACGCCCAATTGGTTTAATGCTACTACACCGCAGGCTAAAAATGCAAGTACAATAACAGGAGACATCCAATTGGCAGCTTTTGAAACCGTATCGTAACCTCTAGCTGCTATGATGGATATTACAGCACCAAGAGCAAGCACAATAACAACCCAAGTAATACCATTAGGAAGTGTGTCTGTTAATTTTGGCATGGGCATGTCAAAAGGAATACCAACTGCAGTTGCCGACACGGTTATCATAGAACCTGCTAAAAAACAAAATAAGATTCCATTGGCAAGGTTGTAGCCTGTAACTAAGTTTTTACCACATATTTTTTCCAGTTGAAAATATAATGTTAATCTGTTTTTAACAGCGATTTCAGCGGTTAAGTATCTCCAAGATAATACGGCTAATAAATTTCCAACTAGAAGTCCGATAATTAAATCGAAAGCACTAACACCCGCAGTTAAAAATAAGGGACCAATCATAAATTCGGTACCAGCTGCATGCTCACCAGCGTACATGCCAAGAAAACTTTTCCAGCTTTTTAATTTTGATTGCGGCACAGGGGTTCTTTCAAATTCACCTCCTGCAATTTCCTCTATCATATCTTCTTCTCTGTGATATTGTGTCATTGGTTTTATTTATTTAGTTAGTATTGGTTAATTTATCAAATATTATGGTTGTTTCATTTCCATGATTGTCAAAGAAACGCAAACTACGACAAAAACTTTTTTCTTAAGTCTTCTACTTGGTCATCATTTATCGGCACCATTTTACCTAATGAGTTTCCTAAAACTATAGATTTTGCACTAAATTCGGCTACTTCTAGATAATCAAATGTTTGAAGCAACTTATCTCCTGTAATCATTACGGAGTCATTTTCGATGATCAAAGCCGTAGTACAATTATTTAAAAATTCAGAAGTCTTATTGGTTTTAAAATGGTCACCATACTTAACAGTGGCAATATCTTGTAAAAATATCCAGCTTTCAGGAATTGTACGCACATTTAAGTGTGTTTTTGTCACTCCAAATGACATTAAATACGGTGGTTGTGTCATAATAATAGAATTTACATTTGGGTTACGTTTGTAAATTTCTTCATGTATCCATGTGGCTCTACTAGGTGTTTTTCCTTTTTCCCTTTTACCATCTTTTATTTGAACGATATCTTCAATATCCATATCCCAACGATTTACGTTTGTTGGAGAAATTAAAAAATCATTGTTTCGCCATCGCATCGAAACGGTTCCGTAAGAACTTATCATAAGCCCTTGTTGACAGGCACGTTGAACAATTTTACATATTTCCAATCGTTTTTCTAACTCATCGGATGGGTGTTCGGGTTTTTCCATTTCCGGAATCATCGAGGGTACTTGGGCTTCAAATTCATCAATTTGAGCATCGGTTAAATAATTTGGTGTGCCAATTTGTGAGCCATACAAAATAGTGCGTGCACAAAATTCCAAAGTTTCAAACCTTTGAAAGGCGTCAGATAAATCACTTCCTCCTAAAACGGTTCCATGATTTTCCATAATAATGGCTTTATAGCCTTTTTTAAATTCGTCAGCTATTACTTCACCTAATTGTTCACTTCCGGGTAATTCGTAAGTAGCATAACCAATGGGGCCGCAAATATGTTTTGCTTGGGATATGATGTTGGTATTTGGTATTTTACGAACAATACTAAAAGAAACCAATGCAGGAGGATGTGCGTGAATTACAGACCTGATGTCTGGACGCGCTTCATAAATGGCTTTGTGAAAAGGAAATTCGGATGAAGGTTTATGTTTGCCAATAACAGCGCCATCTTTTTTAACACAAATAATATCTGAGGGTCTTATAGAACCTTTGTCAATGGCGGAAGGTGTTACCCATATATTGCCTTCATCATCAATTATAGAAATATTTCCGCCAGAAGTTGTAGTCATGCCTCTTTTGTAAATCCGACTAATAATTTCTGTTATCTGGTCGCGTGGATGAACTAATTTTATTCTTTGTGACATAATTCTAAATTCTTTGGATATATCTCTTAGGTAATAATGAACGGCACGTGTTTTTTTAATGAATAATTTTTCTTCAGGAATTTAGAATTCAATTCTGTATCTGAAATTGAAATAGCAGCTCCTAAGGCAGAACCCAACGAAGAATCGGTAGTTCTTAATTTCATATTTCTAAAGTAATGTGATAGTAATTTTACATAAAGGTCGTTATCGCTAAAGCCACCATCTATGTATAATCTTTTTATAGAGTCACTACCAATAACATTTTTAACACTTTTTATTTGAAGCAATACCAGCTCCGTCATTAGTTGATGGTAGGCGTCTTCAAATTTGGTATATGGTATTTTGGTTTCCGAAGGCATGTTGCTATCGGTTAAGCTTTCCCATTTAAACATATGTTCGAAATCTTTAATAATTTCGGCATAGGTTTCATAATTAAATTTTACATGGCGGTGGTAATCTTCAGATACACCAAAATGTTTATCTAATTTGCTAACCTGAATTTTGTATTCGTTTCCTAAAAATAAGCGGGTTGCCTTAACAGGTTTACCATTAATTCGCATGTAGTTTATAGAATCTTTATCGTGTGTGTCCTCAATAATGGGATGGTCTGTAAAAGGATTTAATGTAATGCTCCAAGTGCCGGTAGAAACGAGCACAAACTTTTTCTTTACGCTTCTAACATAAGGTAATAATGCCGAAGAGCTATCGTGAATGCCCACACCAATTTTAATCCGTTTTCCATTATAGTTCATGTTAACGCTTGTTTCGGTAGATACAATAGTTGGTAGTATGTGATGTAGTTCTTCTTTATAAACCCATTCGTGGTAGTCTTTTTTTTTGTAATCCCACAATGCCGTGTGGCAACCAATACTGGTATATTCGCTTAACGGAATGCCCGTAAAAACATAACTTAGGTATTGTGGTAGGTGTAACGAGTATTTAATTTTTTTAAATACTTCAGGTTTGCTATATTTTAACCAATAGAGTTGCAACCCTGAGTTTAAAAGACTTAAATCAAAACAGCCTGTTGTTTTAAGAAATGCTTCTCGTGGACCATATTTTTCTAGAAAAGAATCAACAATACTTTTGTCTATAGGTTTGGTGTAGTTGTAAAGTGGCGTTAGTACGTCTCCGTTTTCATCTAAATGAACAAAACTAGCGCCATAGGTTGAAAAATTGATGGCTTTCACATTAAATTCGGAAGCTTTAAGAATGTTTTCAAAAACACTTTTTAACCAACTTTGAAGTGCTGCTAGATTTTCGGTAGGAAAACCATCTTCATCTTCAATTTCGTCAAAGTGTGTATATTCTTTATAAACTTCCTTATAATCTTTATCAAAAAGAAAGAATTTTTTATTGGTTTTTCCAATATCAAAAACAGCTGTTACGTCTATCATACAAAACTATTATAAACCTGTTGCTACGGTATTTTTGCCTCTTTCTTTAATTAATAGATTTCTAACGTCTAACGAACGGTATGCTTGAATAGGGTTTAAAGCAGCACCTTTTTGTAATCTGGCATGGGCTAAAAGCGGTCTTACATCTGTTCTATAGGCGTCTTGTAAAATTTCCTGACATGTAACGACATCATTGTTTAATTGTGCAGTTTTTAATAAATCTTGGTCCACTAAAAGCGCTTTAGTATAAGCTTCCTGAATGGCTTCAAGCGATTGTATTAAATCTTCTAAAGGATCTTTAACGTTGTGGCTAGCGTCTATCATCCATGCTAAATCTGGGTTTTGTGGGTTGTTTTGCATGCCGTAAACCAATTCATTAAAAATTAAGAATAGGGCATAAGGTTTGATGCTTCCAACAGTTAAATCGTCATCACCGTATTTACTATCGTTAAAATGGAATCCACCCAATTTACCTTTCAACATTAAGATAGAAACAATTTGTTCTATGTTGCTGTTTGGTAAATGATGGCCTAAATCGACTAAAGAATAAGCTTTATCTCCACACGCATTGGCAAGCATGAATGATGTTCCCCAATCTTGAATAACGGTACTATAAAAGTTCGGTTCGTAAGGTTTGTATTCAATAAGCATGCTCCAATCATTGGGCAGTCCTTTATAAATGTCTTTTAGGCTATTTTCGGTATGTTTAAGTGCTGTTTGAAAGTTGTTCTGTCCAGGAAAACAAGATCCATCGGCCAACCAAACGGTTAAACTTTTAGAGCCTAATTGATTACCTATATTGATAACATCTAAATTATGCTGAATAGCTTGTTGCCTAACAGCTTCGTTAGTGTTGCTTAAAGAACCATATTTGTAGCTTTCTTTAGCATTTTTTTGGTCTTGAAACGTGTTAGAGTTTACCGCATCAAACTTAATATCCAAACTGTTAGCCAATTCTTTAACAGCTTTATAATCCTGTGGAATATCCCAAGGAATGTGAAGTGATACAGCACCTGCTGTTTGTGTTAATGAATGAATTAAACCAACATCTTCAATTTTTTGTTCTAAACTTGAAGGTTCTCCATAAAACGAAAAACGCCCAAAACGGGTACCACCAGCACCTAATGCCCAACTTGGAATGGCAACTTGAAAGTCTTGTAGTTTTTTAATAATGGCATTAACATGAACGCCTTTTTTTGATAAACTATTTGATAAAAAATCAAAATGCTCTTGATGCGATTTTAAATCTTTATTGTTAGCGTCTTGTATATGGTTTTGTTCTATTTTCATGTGTTTATTTTTAAGTTTCAAAGTTGCAGAGTTTCAAAGCTTCAAAGACTCTTGATTCTTGGCTCTATTTTCTATTCCATAACCCCTAATAATTATTTCCTTGAGTGTACAAAGTTTTGGTCACGGTCGTTTCATGTGTTTATCTCACAAAAAATTGTTTTCATTGGTGTTCGATGATTTTCAATTGCTTAAAGCAAATTTTTTGTTAATGGCGATTTCATGAATTGGTAATTTTTTAGTAGCAGATTAGCAATTATAAAGCTTTAAACTTGGATTATAATGAGAAAAAATGAGTTGTCTTAAAAAAAACTTCCATATATATTAATATGCTATGGAAGTTTTTTACAAACTAAAACTAACTCAAAATATCTTATCTGACAAATGCGTTGGCCATTCCACCATCAACATTCACAATGTTTCCTGTTGTTTTGTTTAAAATGGCAACCAATGAAAACACACCGTTGGCAATATCTTCAGGATATATAATTTCGTTTAATAAATTTCTTTTTGCATAATGTGCAGGAAGTTCTTCTACCGTAATGCCGTAAGCTTTAGCACGACCTTCTGCCCAAGCACCTTCCCATATTTTACTACCCACAATAACACCATCTGGGTTAACAATATTAACGCGTATTTTATCTGGAGCTAATTCAGCTGCCAATAAACGTGCCATGTGTTGTTGTGCCGCTTTAGCAGTACCATAACCAACATTATTAGGGCCAGAGACCAATCCGTTTTTACTAGCAATGCTAATGAAGTTTCCTCCTAAATTTTGTTTACGCATCACTTCCACACCAACTTTTGCCAATTCAAACTGGCCTTTAACCAATACATTTTGTAAAATGTCCCAGTCTTTTTCGGTAGTTTCTTCAATTGGTTTAGAAATTGCTAAACCAGCACTGTGTACAATAATATCAACTCCTCCAAATTCTAAACAGGCTTTGCCGAAAGCTTCTTTAATAGAATTATAACTGGTAACATCACATACTGCATAAGTAGATACATCGCGTTTGTAAGTCGCGTTGGCTTCTTTTAAACTATCTTCATTTATATCGGTTAAAACGACATTAGCACCTTCGGCAGCTAATTTATCGGCAATCGCTTTTCCAATACCACCACCAGCACCAGTCACTAATACTATTTTACGCGATAACGGTTTTTCTTTTGGCATTCTAGAAAGTTTTGCTTCTTCCAATAACCAATATTCAATATCAAACGCTTCTTGTCTTGGTAGCGAGGTATAAGAAGTTATAGCTTCGGCACCACGCATTACGTTAATGGCATTGATGTAAAATTCGCTGGCAACTCTGGTTGTTTGTTTATCTTTTGAAAAACTAAACATACCTACTCCTGGATAAATAATAATCACAGGATTCGGGTCGCGCATGGCTGGACTATTGGTTTTTTTGCAAGTATTATAATAGTCGGTATATTCTTGTCTATAAGCTTCAAAAGCAGGTTCTAATTTTTTCAGAATAGCTTTGGAATCTGATAAATCTTCATGAGTATCTAAAGTTAAAACCAAGGGTTGGATTTTTGTTCTTAAGAAATGGTCTGGACAAGAAGTTCCCAAAGGAGCCAATCTTGCTAAGTCATTACTATTGATAAACTCCAAAACCACGTCGCTATCAGAAAAATGACCAATCATTTGGTTTTCTGAAGAACACAAACCTCTTAGTAAAGGCATTAACTGAGCGGCTTTTTCCAAACGTTCTTGTTTGGGTAAGCTTGGTACTTTTTGGCCGCCAAAAATGGATCCTTTTTCTTTTATTTTATTTTCTATATATTCAGAAGCCATTTCTATAACTTCCAAACTATTTATATAACATTCGTAAGATGTATCACCCCAAGTGAATAACCCGTGGCTACCAAGAACGATTCCTCTAATGCCAGGATTATCGTTTAAGCATTTTTCTAATTGTAAGCCTAGATCGAAACCGGGACGTTGCCAAGGCACCCATCCCATTGTATCTCCCCAAATTTCTTTAGTCACTTTTTCACTGTCTTTAGCAGCAGCAACAGCTATTAAAGCATCTGGATGTAAGTGGTCTATATGTGCAAATGGTAATAATCCGTGGAGAGGCGTATCAATAGATGGTGCTTTACTGTCTAAGTCATATATGCAGTGATTAAAAAGGCCAACCATGCGATCTTCATCACTTAAACCACCATAAACATTTTTCAAATTACGTAATCTTCCGGTATATAAACCAGCAATTCCAGAACGTGTTAATGTTCCAATATCGCCACCAGAACCTTTAACCCACATAACCTCAACTTCTTCATTTGTTAACGGATCTTTTTCTATGGTTTTACAGCTAGTATTTCCGCCACCATAATTGGTAATTCTCAAATCAGCACCTAATATATTGGAGCGGTATAAAAATAAAGCAACTTGATCGTCATTTAAGGTATCTGCTTTCTTATCATCCCAAAGATAGTCTACATATTTGAATTTTTTTGTTGTTATATTCATGAGCATTGTTAAAATTTACTGAACAAAAATAAACCAAGCCAATAATGTTTCTATCCTGTACTGTACTGTAATTTACTAAAAATTAATGAATCATTAAAAAATGCGTTATGGGTCTGTATTTTTTAATTAAGAGATTGTGGGATTAGCCGTTTTACTAATTGTATATTAGATACTTATAGATATTACAGATTATAAAAAACCATAGTATTTTAAAATAAAGTACAGTACAGGACAGTATATGTGGATGAGATGTTTAAATTTGTGATTTGAAGAAATAAAACATTGAATTTATATGAATCTATTTAATTTAGAGGGCAAAATTGTCTTAGTTACAGGAGGTGGAGGCGTACTTGGAGGAAGTATGGCTGAGTATCTTTTGGAAAACGGTGCAACTGTTATCATATTACATTACAAACAAGATACTGTAGATAATACAGTAAAAAGAATGCAATCGATTAACAATAAAGTTGACGGTTTTGTTTGTAACGTGGTTGATGAAAAAAGCCTTCAAGAAGTCGCTGAAGCTATTATAGCGAAGTATGGTAAAATAGATGTGCTTATTAATGCAGCAGGAGGCAATATGCCCGGAGCAACCGTAGGACCAACACAATCGTTTTTTGACATCAATATGAACGACTTTAGAAAAGTAGTCGACCTAAATTTATTTGGAAGTATCATACCATCCATTGTTTTTGGTAAAGAGATGGTAAAAAACAAACAGGGTGTTATCATTAATATATCTTCAATGGCTTCAGAACGTGCCATAACTAGAGTGGCAGGCTATTCAGCATCTAAAGCAGCGATTGATAATTACACCAAATGGTTAGCGGTAGAATTGGCCTTGAAATATGGCGACGGTTTACGCGTAAACGCCATTGCTCCAGGGTTTTTTATTGGAAACCAAAACAGGAATTTGTTGCTGAATGAAGATGGCAGCTTAACGCAAAGAGGTAGCACCATTATTAACAATACGCCCATGAAACGTTTTGGTGATGCCGATGAATTAAACGGGGCATTACATTATCTATGTTCAGATGCTTCAAAATTTGTTACAGGTATTGTTATTCCTGTAGATGGTGGTTTTAGTGCTTTTAGTGGTGTTTAATTATATATTTAGGTAAAAATGCAAGAAACATTTAGATGGTTTGGAGTTAATGACTCTGTGAAATTATCATACATAAAACAAGCAGGTGCAACAGGTGTGGTAACAGCATTGCACCATATTCCAAATGGAGAAGTTTGGGAAGTTGATGAGATTATAAAAGTCAAAAATGCCATAGAAGCCCATGATTTGGAATGGTCTTTTATAGAAAGTATTCCCATTCACGAAAACATCAAACTACGAAAAGGCGACTATTTACAACGTATCGAAAATTATAAGCAAAGTTTACGAAATGTAGCGGCTTGTGGTATTAAGAATGTGTGTTATAATTTCATGCCCGTTTTAGACTGGACACGTACCGAATTATTTTGGAAATTACCAGATGGCAGTACCGCATTGCGTTTTGATAAAGTAGATATGGCTGTTTTTGAAAAATTCATCATGGAACGTGAAGGTGTTGAAGACGCATACACTCCAGAAATTCTAGAACAAGCAAAGCTGCGTTTTTCTAAAATGACTTCAGAAGAAAAGCAAGGTTTAGAAGATAATGTTTTAAAAGGGCTTCCAGGAACGGTTGACGATTTAACCATTCCTGTTTTTAAAGACATGATCGCGCAATACGATAACTTATCGCATGCCGATTTAAAAGCCAATTTGTCATTCTTCTTAAATCAAGTCATTCCGGTTTGTGAAGAACATGGGATGGTTATGGCTATTCATCCAGACGATCCACCAATGGACATTATGGGATTGCCTCGAATTATTAAATCTGAAAAAGACTTAGAAGATTTAGTTGGTTTTATCGATAGTCCTTCAAACGGTATCACTTTTTGTACAGGTTCGTTGGGGGCCAATCCAGATAACGATTTACCTAAAATGATTCGAAAATTTGCAGACCGAATTCATTTTCTTCATTTAAGAAATGTAAAGAGAGAGGCTGATGGTAGTTTTTTTGAAGATAATCATTTAGAAGGTTCTATCGATATGTACGAAGTGGTAAAAGCGGTATTGGAAGTAGAGAAAAAAAGAGATATTCAATTGCCCATGCGTCCAGACCACGGACATCAAATGCTACAAGATTTAGAAGATAACAGAGCCTATGCTGGTTATACGGCTATTGGTCGTTTAAGAGGTTTAGCAGAATTACGAGGTTTGGCCCTCGGTATTTCAAGAAGTTAATAAAAGCAAAAATGAAGGTCGGTTTATTTATACCATGTTACATCAATCAATTATATCCACAAGTAGGCATTGCAACTTTAGAGCTTTTAGAGAAATTAGGCGTTGAAGTTGTTTATCCTATGGGGCAAATCTGTTGTGGACAGCCACTCGGTAATTCCGGATATGAAGATGATTCAAAAGGAATTTGCCAGTTATTTGTAGAGAATTTTAAGGAATTCGATTATATCGTTGGACCTTCTGGCAGTTGTGTCTACCACGTTAAAAAACATTTCGATATTTTAGAACAAACCGATGATGTAAAAAGCGTTAGAAAAAACACCTATGAGCTGTGTCAATTTATTTACGAAGTATTGGGTAAAACAGATTTAGGAGCGTCGTTTCCATATAAAGTTGGTATTCATAAAAGTTGCCACGGACTTCGTGGTTTGCGCTTAGGGTCTTGTTCCGAGCGTATGGACGCGCATTATTCAACTGAAGAAAGTCTGTTAAAAGAAGTAAAAGGACTAGAGCTAAAAACATTGCATAGAGTAGATGAATGTTGTGGTTTTGGAGGTACTTTTTCGGTGTTTGAAGAAGCCGTTTCAGTAAAAATGGGTAAGGATAGAATACAAGACCATTTAGACAGTGATGTAGAAGTGATAACAGGAGCAGACCACTCGTGTTTAATGCATTTAGAAGGACTTATAAACAGAAACAAGCAACCTTTAAAAGTGATGCATATCGCAGAAATTTTAAATAGCAGTATGTAATTATGGCGCACGCAGACGAAGCAGCATTATTTAATAAAGATGAAGCAAAAGTAGATTGGCACGACAAAGCTTTATGGTTTGTAAGGCAAAAAAGGGATAAATCTGCCCATAATGTAAAAGGATGGGAAGAACTTAGAAATTTAGCATCGGCCATTAAGGCAAATGTACTTTCCGATTTAGATACTTACCTTGTTCAGTTTGAAGAAAATGCCAAAAAAAATGGTGTTACGGTACATTGGGCAGCCAATGCCGAAGAACATAACAAAATTGTTCACAGTATTTTAGATAAGCATAATGTAAAGAAAGTGGTTAAAAGCAAATCGATGCTTACTGAAGAGTGCCATTTGAATCCTTATTTAGAAGCTAATGCTATAGAAGTTATTGATACCGATTTAGGAGAACGTATTGTACAATTAGCCCAAGAGCCCCCAAGCCATATAGTATTGCCTGCCATTCATAAAAAGAAGGAAGAGGTCGATATCTTATTTCAAGAACATTTAGGAACCAAACCTTGTAATGGTGATCCACAATATTTAACGGCAGAAGCTAGAAAGCATTTACGTAATAAATTCCTAAAAGCTGATGCAGCTATTACAGGCGTTAATTTTGCAATAGCCGACACAGGTGGTTTTGTAGTTTGTACCAACGAAGGCAATGCCGATATGGGTGTACATCTAGCTAAAGTGCATATTGCTTGTATGGGGATGGAAAAACTTATTCCTCAGGAAAAACATTTAGGTGTATTTCTGCGGTTATTGGCGAGAAGTGCCACAGGACAGCCTATAACAACCTATTCGTCGCATTTTAATAAACCCGAACCAGGTAAGGAAATGCATATTGTTATTGTAGACAATGGTAGAACCGAGCAATTAAGCCGTGAAGATTTTAGAACCTCTTTACATTGTATCCGTTGTGGTGCTTGTATGAATACGTGTCCTATATACAGACGTAGTGGTGGACACAGTTATAAAGCTACCATTCCTGGGCCCATAGGTTCCATTCTATCACCAGGAATCGATTTAAAAAAGCACAGTTCTTTGCCTTTTGCATCGACACTTTGTGGTTCTTGTAGCGATGTATGTCCAGTAAAAATTAATATTCACGAGCAGCTATATAAATGGCGTCAGGTCATTGTTAAAGAGGTGCCGCAGCCAGTTGTTAAAAAAACTATTTTAAAAGTAGCTGGTCGTGTTCTAGCAAACTCAGGAATGTATGGTTTCGCTGGAAAATCAGCGCGTTTTATGTTAAAACATGCGCCTCGATTTTTAGTGTATTCTAAATTAAATGTCTGGGGAAAAGCTAGGGATTTGCCAGAAGTTAAAAATGGGAATTTTGATGAATGGTATAAAAAAAGAAAGAAAAATGAGTAGAAAATCCATTTTAAATGCTGTTAAAAAAAACAAGCCTGAATTGTTGCCTTTACCGGAAATTGATTTAGGTATTTTTGAAGAAGATGTTGAATTATTGGACACTTTTATAGACAATTTGAAGTTTGTTGGTGGTCAAGCTATTCAATTGGAAGCTATTGAACAAATTGATGCCGAAATTAAAAAGCTATATCCGAATGCTTCAAAAATCGTATCTTGTATAAAAGAATCAAAATTAGGAACTATATCAATTTCTAAAGATACAGACCCTCATACTCTGGAAGCTATTGATTTAGCCATTATAAAAGGCGAATTGGCTGTAGCCGAAAATGGTGCAGTTTGGATTTCCGAAAATGATTTCACCATTCGTGCATTACCGTTTATTACTAATGATTTAATTTTGGTAGTATCAAAAAATGATATTTATTTGCATATGCACCATGTTTACGAAGTCATTTCTAAACGAGACAGAGCTTTTGGCGTGTTCATATCAGGGCCATCTAAAACAGCCGACATTGAGCAGTGCTTGGTTGTAGGTGCTCACGGAGCCATGAGTTTAACCGTTTTAATTGTTTAGATTCCATACTTTTTTCAAAAACTGCAATTATTTAAAAACTAAAACTAAAATATTATGTCAATTACGTACGAATCGCGTTATGCATCAAGCCCACAAGGCGTTAAAAATTATGATACAGCGCAATTAAGAAATGAATTTTTAATTGAAAATCTTTTTGAATTAGATAAGATAAACTTAGTGTATTCGCATTACGATCGCTTTATTTCTGGAGGTGTTTTGCCGGTAAACAAGCCCCTTTCATTAGAAGCTATTGATCCGCTTAAAGCACCATACTTTTTAGAAAGACGCGAATTAGGAATTATAAATATTGGTGACACTGGAACGGTTACAGTTGATGGAACAGCGTATGTTTTGGGTCATAAAGAGGCATTATACGTTGGACAAGGAAACAAAGAAGTTGTTTTTTCTAGTAAAACTGGTAGTACCCCTGCCATGTTTTACATCAATTCTACACCTGCGCACAAAGCATATCCAACTAAAAAAATAGGTACAGATGATGTTGAGGTTATCGAACTGGGAACTCCAGAAACGGCTAATGCAAGAACACTTAGAAAATATATAGTAAACAGTGTCGTTGATGTTTGTCAATTACAAATGGGTATGACGTCTATAAAACCAGGAAGTAGTTGGAATACGATGCCTGCGCATGTCCATGATCGTAGAATGGAAGTGTATTTTTATTTTGAAATTCCTGAAGGGCAATCAGTTTGTCATTTTATGGGAGAGCCACAAGAAACAAGACATATCTGGATGCAAAATAATCAAGCTGTAATTTCTCCACCATGGTCTATACATTCTGGTTCTGGTACTAGTAATTACTCATTTATTTGGGGAATGGCAGGAGAGAATTTGGATTACGGAGATATGGATATTTGTAAAATTCCAGAATTGAGGTAAAAATTAAATTATAATTCACCACTAAAACCTTTAGCATTTTGTTAAAGGTTTTTTGCTTTTAAGATTATGAGCTGTAAAAATCAACTTTAGGGTTCAATTCATTAATATGTTTCAAGTACAGTTTTCTTGTTTTTTTGGTACAATATTCCTTATAGAGAATAGGTGATTAGTTTTAATTTAGCAACATCAATTATTCTAAACACTAATTTTCATGAAATTTAAAACATTACTATGTGACCAAGCATCAAAATTTTTATTGTCTCTGTAATTTTTATTGCCTTTAACAATTACCAGCATAAATCATACCTATGAAGCCCAAAATAAAAACGGAGATGAATAATAAGAAAAATACAAGAAAACACCAAATGCCTGTTCCATATACCTGCCAGAAATATCAGTAAAGTAAATGTGTTGGTTATAAATACAAATACGTCTAGACTTAATATAAATCTAAAAAAGGAAATATAAAAGGTCAAGCATTTTTATAGGGAATCTTCAAAACGACCGTATAATTATCTTTGGTCTGCGTAACTTGTATTTCTCCCTTTTTGGAAGTTTCCTTAAACAATAAATCCATTCTTTCCTTGGCAATACTTCCAGATAATGAAGTGTGTCCCGAAGATTTAATTTTATTATTAACCTTACCGTTATCCCGAATTTCAACGGTAATTAAATCACTGTTCAAATTGATGTTGATCCGTATTTCACCTTTTCCTTGTAAAGGCGAAACCCCATGAATTACAGCATTTTCCACAAAAGGCTGAATTAACATTGGCGGTACCATTACCCCTAAGGTATCATCTGGCATATCAATATTAAACTCAAAATTGTGGTTATTTCGCATTTGCTGGAGAATCAGATAATTTCTTATAGCCTCAATCTCATCTTCCAACGAAATTAAATCGTTCCTGCTCATTTCTAAACTGCTTCTTAATAATTTACTGAACAGATTGAGGTACTTGATCGATTTTTCCTTTTCTTCAAATCGGATAAAACTTTGCAATGAAGAAAGGGTGTTAAAAATAAAATGAGGCTCCATTTGGGTTCGCAACAACTTTTGCTGCAAAAGCATCTTCTCTTTTACGGCCAACTTTTTTCCTTGTTTCTGGACATATACATAAAACCCTATAAAACCAGATACTATAAGGAGCAACAAACCACTAATTATTAAAAGCAAGGTTCTGGTTTCTAATTTTTCATTTGTGGTTTTAACGGTTTCATTAAGAAAATCTATAGACTTTTTTTTTGCTTCTACGTCATAAAAAACGGATATTTCCTCAATGGCTTTTGCGCTATTGCTGGCCTGTATAGAGTCCTTGATTGCCAAACTTTCCAAGTGAAGTTTTCGGTATGTATTCAAATTCTTCTTTTGAAGATAATAGACTGCCTGGGCCATTCTATTATCAAATTTGGATCTATAATTTACCCCAAAATGTGATTCTATATCCTGTGTAGCCTTTATATATTTTTCAGAGGCTGAAAATTGTTGCTTTGCAGCATAAAAAGTAATTAAATTGGTATAGCTTATATATAAATTAAGTTGATGGAGGTCAAAATTGGTTTCGGCATAAGCTCTTTTATCAAATTCCTCACATTTTTTAGTGTATATAATTGCCGAGTCCAATTTTTGTTCATGACCAAAAATAATTGCCTTTTCTCCATAAAAGAACCGCTGTATTTTATCGCTTTCCAGTAGTTTATAGATTTCACCAACCTTTTGGTTATATAGTCTGAGTGAATCCAATTGATTTGTTCGCTCGTAAATTTTAAACAACTGGGTGTAAGCCCTAAACAGATTATTATAGTAAAAATCTTCTCCCAAGTTATTTTTATTGGCAATAATGGTTTGTAAGGCCAAATAGTTCTGTGCCGTAGATTTGTCTATTTGGGACGAGTTAAAATTTTCTTGGGCACAATTTACCAAGCAAATTACCTTGGCTCTGGGGGCTATTTCATCTGGATAAGCAGCGATTAGAGCTGCCGCCTTGTTGTAGTAGTGGTTGGATTGAAACGTTTTGCCCTCTGTGAGATAGATATTGCCCAAACCGTTGTAAACAGAAATTTTGATTTCAAAAAAATCCTTTTCTTTTTCTATTAGTCCCAAAGCCATTTCTAAATAGGTTTTAGATGTCTCCAGATCTGTTTTTGCATATTCTTTGGCCAATTGATAATAGATATAGGCCTGAGGAACGTGATGTTGATTGTAGGGAGAATGGTTCAATACATCATTCCAAAAGTCAATTTTTTCATCTGGACCCTTCTTGTCTGCATTGTTTTTCGCTTCTTGTTTTAATTTTTCAAGAAGTAAGGTTGGCGGGACGCTCTCCTTTTTTACTTTTTCTTGACAGGAAAGTAAGGTTAGCAAGAACAAAAGGCACAGGTGTCTTTTCATTACGAACTATAATTGTGATAGAAGTCGAACAACAGCTTCTTTTTTTCTAATAGAAACAGGGATTTCTACACTGTTGTTCAATACTATAAAGCCTGATTTCAAATACCTAATGATTGACGAGGTATTAACCATGTAGGATTGATGGCATTTTATAAAAGAATTGTTAGGTAATAATTCTTCATAAAATTTTAAAGGCTTGGAACTTGTTATTCTGTTTCCGCCAACTAAATAAAAATGTGTATAGCTGCCATCTCCTGATAGATACAAAATATCTTTAGTTTTAAAAAGCTCTATACTTTCCAAAGTGGAGACACATATTCTGGAATTTTGCTGTTTGGTGTTTTTTTGGTGTTCATTTATAACCTCAAGCTGTTTTGAGGTAAAGAGCGAATTATTTTTGTTATAATTGTCCATGGCATTGTATAGCTCTTCTTCATCCAATGGTTTTAAGAGGTAATCCATGGCACTATGTTTAATAGCCTTAATAGCAAAGTGGTTGAAAGCAGTAATGAAAATTATAGAAAAAGATGGATCCGGTATTTGATTTAATATCTCAAAAGCGTTCCCATCGGGCAATTGAATATCCATTAAAACCAGATCGGGTTTTAACTGTACAATCTTTTCCACGGCATCTTTAACGTTTGTAGCACTGTCCAAAAGGTTAAACTCTTGTCTTTTGCTTACAAGCCATTCAAGCTCTTTTCTAATGGTGGCTTCATCTTCAATAATGAGGATTTTGGGTAAGTTCACTAATTTTTTTTAAAAGTGGTCATAGCTTGGCTAAATTAAATATTGTTTTCATGTTATACTAATGTGAGTTTGCAAAAATAATTTCAGTTTTTAGTTCACTGCTGTTATCTATCTGTTTTGTCTCTATTTCAGCAATACCATATTGTTTATAATAATTGAGCAGGACTTCACTGGAAAATCCTCCCGAATCGTCTGCATGATTAATAAAATAGGAAGTTTTATGGTTTTCAATATAAAATAATGTTGAAAATGTAATAACTTCACTGTCCGAAAAAATGGAATCTCTGCTTTTTAGATGATAAGAAAATAGCTGTTTTTCCAAACTTTTTTTATAGCTAGTGGGATTATTGACAAGAACACTTTGGTAAACATATTTTTTACCTTTACGTTCATCATCACGATCATACATCCCAGTTTCGGTATGCTTTGGCAATTTCGTGAATGTTGTTTTGCTTTCGCAAGAAACTATCACCATAAATATTAATAAGATTAGTATTTTCATTTTTTGTATTCCCATATGTTATTTCTAACCCTTCAAGGGTTTATTCTAGGTAGTTCAATGAACCTTGTTTTGCTTTCACAAGATGCGATTGTTATAATAGCCAGTAGGATTGGGAGTCTTCTCATTTCGTTTTATTATATTCTAGATGGTACGAGCATATTGCTCATGCTTATTGTAACTTTTTACACCGTTACCCTACTAATTACAAACTGGCGGTAACGTGCGATTTGCATTCGTTTATCTTGCCGCTTCCAGGCCATCTTCCAGTTTTTTCCCTTTGGGTAAATAGAAATATACTCCGGGCCAAACTCTTAACCTATCACCATCAGAATCTAGATACGAAAATTCCAATGCAGATCTGGTCTTGAACGGATAATCTATCTTGTTTTGAACAAGATACAATAGTTTACCCTCCTCCAAAAACACCTTTCTAAAATCTTTAATTGGCTGGAATCTTTTGTTTTCATGACTTAAATGGTACAAGTAGAATCCTTCCCAATCATCATTTATAGACGACTCGTCAAGGTAACCTGTTTGGGCCAACTCAGCCAGTGACTTGAATTTTAATTTTGCCATGGCATCGGCATCCTGGTTTTCATAAACTTTTGGTAGGTATTTAAATATTCCAATGCCTTTTCCTCCAGCAGTTTTTGGTCGAGCTTGGTGAGGTCCTGTCCGTTGATCCAGCCTTCCACTTCATAAGGCACCTCTGCCTGAAATTCAAAACTGAATTCGTAATACGATTCTCCGGAAGCGATGAAGTTGTCGTTTTCATCGGTTAAATTGATGTGATGCATCACCTCCACTTCATCCTTTAATTTTTGCTCCCCTTTGTTATCCATTTGGATTATCCAGATGCTTAAACGGGTAAAATCGGTTAATGTAGGATAGCTTTCGCCATTTTCGTACATTTCTTTTTCCAAATCACCTAACGGGTATAAACGATAGGTGAGTTTTTGCTTGCCGCTTTTTAAAATGCCAGCATTGATATCAATAGGTGTAGCAACAATGTCCATCTCATAATCCTCATATACAGGCATATTGTTCACCAACACTTCGATATGGCAATTGACCTTGCTCAGGCGCATATAATATATAGGTTCTTTAGGATAATGTTTTACTTTTTCTAATACTTTTGAAACGAAATTTTGACTGTTGATATCTGGATTCTGCATGATGTTTATTTTTTCATCATGACTTATTGACTCTGTCTTTTTTTCCTGACCACAAGCCACCAGAAAACTAATTACAAAAAATAAGGTTATACTTTTTATCATATATCATTTAATTTGTTCTTATCTATTTCCAATAATTAAACTGTTTGCATCTCAATTTTTATCGATCTTCAGGATTGGCTTGTCTTTAACATCTTTTGGTTTTGTTGCATTTATTAATAATTCTTGGGTTTGCACGACATCATAAACGGTAAAATTGCAAGTAGTAATAAAAGTTTTTCCATTGGTTTATTTAACTTTTTTGAGCTCTTTATAAAGTTCATCAAGGAATTGTTGTTGTTCCTTATTTTCTTTGTAATATCGTTGATAGTTCACGCCACAATCGGTTATATCACTAATATTTTTTGTGCTAAAAGTCCAATCATCAGCATTTTTTATTAAAACTCCCAGCTCATTATTACAGTTTTGCCACAACTGTGAAAACTTAGTTTTTTTATGGTTCTTTAATTGGTTAAAATCCGGATATACTGTATATCCCTGCATTTCAGGATTGTAAAATTTTAAAATCATAAAGACAGGAACGCCGCCCCAGTCTATTGTTTTTCCTTCGGGCAATTTTATACTCGTGAGCTTTTCTTCATTCATCATGTTATTTTGATGTCCTTTTTTGAAAAAATGTTCTTCGTAGGTCAGTTTTGTCCCTTTAGGTACTATTATCTTTTTGACTACTGTAGGCTGGGTTGTATAAAAATAAGGGTAATCTGGGCCTCTTCCTCCTGTTGGATTTCCCATTCCGCTTAATGCGCTAATAAATGCTTTTCCTATAGCAACAATAACCACAAGTGCCAATATTGCTATAGTAATGTAAACTTTTTTTTTCATTTGTTAAAGTGTAATACCATGATAAGGTGTTTAATCGTTTTCAAAATCAACCTTTCTATAAACGCTAATTCATGTAGGGCTTATTTTGCAAATACGGGTATGATTATTAAAGTTTAATTGAAAAACGGTCGTTGAAAATGGCGCTTTCGGTTGCTTTACACAAAACCCTTGTTCTAACGGCGGTTTTCAAGGAATACAAAGTCTCCAGAACCTACTTCTCCAAAAATTTGGTCCTTATATTCGCTTTTGACGACATAGATATAGCCCTTATAATGTGCTTTTTTTTCACCATTCATTATTTTTTTATTTTCTTCATCAACTTCTATTTTTAAAGTATTTGCTTCATTATCAATTACCAAAGAATATCGTATGATTCTGTCTTTTAGTGTCCAAGTATAAATATCAAAGCTTTGGTCAATAAATTCGCCTTTTGATTTTACCCCTACACCATACTTTTTATCTAATGTTTCAACGAAACGTTTGGTTTTAGCTACATCTGTTTCGCCTATCAATGCATTTACAAGCATAATTTTTCCGTCCATTGTAGTAACAAGATTTACAGCGTTAAATTTTTCATTTCCAAACTTTGCAAGTATGTCCCTACTTGAAAAACTTTGTTGTTTGTATTCAATTCGTATGGGCTTTTCACTTCCCACAAACGCTCCGTCTGAAATAGTATCAACTTCCATCATTTCGGATTTTAGTTGGTAATACCCATGATATTCTTTGCTTTTTGTTTTCTCTGGTAGCAGTGTAGAAAGTTTGGTGTTAAAGTCGAAATTTTCCAGTTGTAAAGGCGCTTCTGCAATAGAAGTTACAAGGCTATTTTTTTGCCCATTGCAAGAAATCATAAATGGCAAAATGGCAAGTGTTACTAGTTTTTTCATAAAAATTTTCTATATGTGTTAGCAAAAACTAAGATTTAAGACTTATGACTACCAACGTATGACTAATGACACACTTCTTATGGTTCTATGTCTAAACGTCTTAGGTCTCAATACTCATTTCTCAATACTATTTCAATGGCGCTCAAATATCATCTACTTCCTCGGCATCCTCTTCGTTAAACTCTTCCTGCTCTTTTTTAATTTCAGAAGCCGATCTTTGATAATAGCCCACCATTTTATCGAACTCTACATTATACACCAAAACTTTATCGGCTTTATTTATCTGCTTTATTACGACCCCATCATGATCCGTTTCTACCAAATAATCGGTATTCATATAGATTTTCCTTATATTTTCCTCACCGTCCGAGCTGGTTTTAAGATGTTCCAATAGCACTTTATCATAAAATTTTTCACTGTAAACCAAATAATAGTCGGTCTCATTTGCCGCATAGACCAATAAAAGATAATTGTCACTTAGCTCGTATTCGGTATCCTTGAAAAGAATGGCATATTCATTTTTTCCACTGCCCGTTAAATTGCCGATCCAAATTAAATCGACACTCGTTTGGTTCCCGTTTTCTACATAACGAATATTTTCGCCTTCCCTTGAATTATAGAATTCGATGATCTTTTTCTTTAATTTAATAGGCAGATTGGACATTCCAAAACTTAAAAATTCGTCCCTGTAATAGCCTACAAACTCATCGAGATCTACAAGTGAGCCACAGTTTAAGCATTCGTGTTTCGGGGGGCTTACTGCTTCTTTGGAGACCAATTTTAAATAAGCGATGAGGTCTTCTTGTTTCTGCTTGCCATCATATGTATTCAAGGCATCCAACGAATTATTCTCTACCAAAGAGAACCAAAAATCGCTTTTGGTATGTTCTTGATAGTTTGTATATAAATAATCCCCATATTCTAAAACATATAAAGTATCGGGTAGTTTATTGTATTCATTTTCAAATTCCTTTTTCAATAATCTGCCTTTTTTCATTACCGCATCATCTTCTACATTTACATATATATCGGCAACATATTCTGAAACGGTACCATCATCTCCTTGAAGAACATAATCGGTAACATCTTCTACTTCTACAGAACCATCTCCATTGAGATAACGCCACGCAGAACCATCTCGATTGAGATACATCCAAGAAGCCGATAACAAAATGATTAAAATGATTGCTATGGTGATCATTCTTTTTGAAGTTTTTGGTCTATTTGGTCTATTTGGTCTTTTAAGATGACTTTTTTCTTTTTCCATATTAATAATCTATTGTTGTTTGCCTGTAATTTTACTCTTCTTTTTTACTTTTTATAAATACCGTTGCTTAGTGGGTTTAACTCATTTTCAGTTGATACTTTTACCTTCTTTAACCTTAATTTTTTATTCTTTAAAATATGAATTGGAAGCTTTGTGATAGTTCGTGAGGTTTAATCAGCCGTTATGGCTTCTTCAGAAGGTGCAGTAGACTCACTGAACACATTACAATTTACAGGAATATCCAAAAACTCACTATTTCCCAATTTGAAGTCGATAGAACGGTTTAGGGAAAGTTCATCATCACCCGTTTCAGGATTATATTCCATATTAAAAAAAGCAATAGTTAGCAGCTTTCCTGATTTCAAAGCTTGATAGAAAATTGAAAAATTTTCAGTATCAAATTCATAAAAAGGATCGCCGAAATCTATAGCATCTACATAAAAGTTGATTTTGGCAAATTCGCCCCCTTTTGAGCTAGCAAAATCAACACCCCCATAGGTGCCATCCCTATAGTTTTTTGTAAACTCAATGATATACTTTGGAGTTTGAGTGGTATCCAAACAACTAAAGAATACGGCAAGTATATAATCTTTATTTGAATAGTTATAAATATTGCTTTCGCCTTCATACCGTATATGTACCCAGCCTTCCTTGTCTATAATGTTCTCCATATTTTCCAGTTCAGCTTCAGATAAACTATCGGCTTCAACAACTTTCAAACCTTGACTATAAATATTTGTCCCTAAGAAAAGGCAACCGATCACTATTAGATA
This sequence comes from Mariniflexile sp. HMF6888, assembly GCF_044335535.1. Lineage (NCBI taxonomy): Bacteria > Pseudomonadati > Bacteroidota > Flavobacteriia > Flavobacteriales > Flavobacteriaceae > Mariniflexile > Mariniflexile sp. HMF6888. The sequence goes on from NZ_JBIQVZ010000004.1 coordinate 195,107, forward strand.
TTTCATAATGTTTTGTTTTTTTAATTTTATGTTTATGTTAAAAAAATCATGGTTTTAAAGATAATTACCGCCCTAGTTTGCTCATAAAAAACACAATAGCTATGACCAATAAAAGCAAACCTATCAACATGAAAACTTTGTTTTCTGTACTAAATCCTATTTTAGTGTAATTAAGGATCAGGTTTGATAGCAATACGATTTGGTAAAGCAATAGAAACCCAATTATCCAGATCCAATACCAGATAAGGTTCCAGCCAAAACCAATACCTCCATCGTAGAGAAACCAAAGCGTAATGCCCGTTAAGGGTACTAGCAAGAAGGCTCCTCTCCATATAATCCCTGTAGTTATCATGATATTATTCATTTTTCTGATTTATTTATGCCTTAAATACCATCCTCTTCCTTATGTTCAATCGAATTTTAATAGGAGGTTTCGTTTTCTTAAAATCAATTTTTTTCATATCGAATTGCAATTTTTATCCAAGACAGAAGGTTGCTCACTATCGTGAGTTTGACTAATGATTGTAACCGCTGTGCGGAAGTTTTTCTATTTAACATACATTCCCGAAAACAACATATTTTCATCAAAATTTAATGTCACTTTATATGGCATATTTTTTATTTCAATATAATTTGCGAATTTTAAATCTTCATAGTCGATTATTAATTTTTTGTCGAATAATTTGACTACATCGTTAAATTTCATACCTGCTTTCAAACCGTTTTCAAATGAAATTTCAACTTTTTTGAAGTTGTTTATTGCATACCCCTTAATTATATTATCTTTTTTATTTTCAGGATTAATTTTATTAGCCGATAAATAAAAATAGAAATCGTAATAATCTTTTTGATATATAATTTGATTTATATCTCCTGTACCTCCATTAATTTCTTCCATTCGTTCAAAATTTTTGTTGGTTTCAGATTTTTCAAAATCTTCTTCGTTTGATTTTCCAAGAATTAAACCGTTTATGCTCCAATTATTATCAACTTTTATTATTGGCTTATTTTTAACATCTTCTGGTTTTATAGAATTTTTTACTAATTCTTGTGTGTATTTTTCACTATCACATTCACCAAAATCTATTAATCCATTAAAAGTGTCCCAATAACAAGTTTTGGATAAATTCGTGTTGTTAAGAACAATAAGCCTATCATAATCAGGTGCAAAGAAAATATATTTGTTTTCCTTTTTCACGTTCCAATATAAACCGTTATCTGTATTCGGATTTTTTGAACCCTTACCATATTTTAGCTCAATTTTCTTTAAAATCCCTGATTTTAAACTTGGGGTTTTCATTTCAATTCTTATCCCATAAATTTTATTTTCTGCATTAAAAATTTTTAAATTGTTTTTCAATTCATTTTCATTTTTGATTGGTATCAAATCTATATGACCTCCACCAAACCTTGCAATACTATCTGTTTTAAGTTTTTCAGAGTTTATTTGGAAAATAATTTTTTGTCCTTTCAGATCAATGTCTTCAAAACTATATTTCTCAGAATTTTTAACTTCTAATAATAGGCAGAATGGATATTCAACAGTTTCAACTCCAACAAGTAAATCATTGTTAAAGTTTATTACTTTTTCTATTGGTTCATTTAGATTTAATTTTGATAAATCGACTTTTTCTTTTCCATTACAAGAAATCATAAAAGGTAAAATTGTAAGTAGTAATAAAAAAAAATTCATTTTGATTGTGTTAATAATTCGGTTTCGTGTCGGTTTTGCAAAGTATCCGCTAACATGAGAATAATGATAATGAAATTAAAAAATTGGTTCATGAACAAGGGTTAAATTTATTTGTCTGATGGCTTGAAAAAATATTGTGTGCGACCGCCTGCACCTCCCATGAATAGAAGAAAACTTCCCGATTTTTCCCATTTGTGGTCTATGATCAACTCACTGTTAGTTGTTAAACCGATCCTAGTCCTGTTCAAATCCAAATTGCTGTACAAAAAGGGAATAATAGGTGGAATTTGGATGTTTTTATGTACCGATGAAATTTCAAGATATCCTCTACGAATATGTCTTACTTGGAATGTTAGTGTCTTTGTAATGGTACTGTCTTTGTAGATAAGGTCTAAAAAAGTATTATTTCTAAATGTTAAGGTGACTATTTCAGCTTCACAATTTGAAATCCCGAATAATTCCAAAAGTTTAGGTCCGCCCATGAAATCAGGTGCCGATTTGCTTGTTTTGAAAGACTGATTGATAAAAGATTTGGAGAAGCCTTTGTTAATTGGTTCAAAATCGCTCTGTTTTATCTTGAGTCCAGTGCCACAAGAAAAAATCAGAGATGTTAATGCTATTAAACAGGTTTTCCTAAACATAGTTCATTACTAGAAGCTAAATGTAAATTGTCTGATATTCTGCCTTGCTTTTTTTGTCGCTTTGATTAAACTCAACTTTTCTTGAATCGATTGTACTTGCCATGTGAAAAGTTCCAACGTTCAGCACTTTTATTTTTTGTCCGAAAGACAAAGATGTGGATAGAACAATCATCAATAAGGTTATTAGTTTTCGCATTAGCTCTATTACCTTTTAATTCTTTACAAGAATATAAAAAAGTAATAGAGCGTATATGTCAAATATCAAAACGAGCTAAAAGGATTTAAATACGTTTAAATCTATTTTATATTCGTAGAGAAAGCTATCCAGTCTAAAAGTTATAGATGCTAATTTTCTTAAACCCTCCAAAAAATGGTTCGAAAATTGTACGGTCAGGGTCACTCAAAGCCATATACTAGCAAGCAGTGATAAATAATTCATAAAAATACTATATAAGTATTATTATAAATGTTCATATCATTAAGAATAAAAAATTTATATATGTACTGGGTCATGAGGAAACATATTGAGGTATAATGTAATGAGTACCATTACCAAATCGTTACCCGATTATTTTTGATATCCCTATAAAAGCCTTGTATTCAAATCATAAGGCTCTTTTTCTAAAATTTTATTCTAAAATACTTATTTTAGAGGCTTAAACCCGAATTAATATGTTTTGAGATTTGTATATTTTATAATTTTTCTGACTACATTTTTTTGTCAGTCACAAACCAGCACTCGTTTTAAAAATGAAGTGGGTTTAATAAATCAAAAATATGATAGTATTTGGAATGCGTCATTAGAAACAATCGTTTTTACAGGTAGTTCAAGTATCAAAATGTGGAAAAACATTCAAGAACTTTTTCCGGAATATCAAATTATAAATTCAGGATTTGGTGAGTCCCAAACTATAGATTTATTGAATTATACAGATAATCTTATTTTGAAATATAAACCAAAAAAAATTTTTATTTATGAGGGGGATAATGATATTTCAGATAAAAAAAGGTTAAAGGATATATTGAATTCATTCTCTATTATTATTTCAAAAATAAAAAAGGAAAACGCAGAAGCACAAATTATATTAATATCCTCAAAACCCAGTATTGCAAGATGGCATTTGAAAAGAAAGTACATAAGATTCAATAAGAAATTAAAGGAAATGTGTGAGGATGACAATCATTTAGAATTTGTAAACGTTTGGGATATTATGCTGGAAAATAGAAAGGTAAATAAAGAGTTATTTATCGATGATGGATTGCATATGAATGACGAGGGATATAAACTATGGTATTCTGTAATAAAAAATTATGTGCGATGATTTTTTCAATGGAAAAAGAGGAAAACAAACCATAATCAAATTTTAGCAACTGATAGGACATGAACTATAAAATTCCTTGGGGGCTCTGCCTCGGGATAATTAATATTCTTTAACGAAATCAACAAGATCTTGCGATGAATCAAGCCCTAATTTTTTTTTCAATCGGTTTCTGGTCACTCTCAAACTTTCCTTTTTTACAATCATTGCTTTGGCGATATCGGTAGAAGTCATGCCTAGTTTTATAAATGCTAAATATTTCAGGTCTTTTTTTGATAAATAGGGGTATGTTATGGAGACTTTATTATAAAAATCAGGATGTGTTTTTTTAAAATGTACCATAAAATCTTCCCAATTTTCATCTAAATTTAAGGTCTCTTGAATATAAGTTAAAATACTTCTTAAGTCCTTTCTCATATTGGGTTCGAGTTCTAAAATTTTATGCTCTATTTTTTCAATGATAGCCTTTTTCTTTTCTAATAAAATAGACGACACTAATAAATTTTGCTGAATACTTTCTCTCTCCTTCTTTTCTGTTTCAGCAATTTTTCGATCTTGTATGTTTCTAGTGCAGCTTAAGATCAAGACTATTTCATTTTTATTGTTATATATAGGTTTGGTATAGCCTTCAAACCATTGGTATCCATTGTCTTTTGTCTTAAATAACAACTCTAATTTTTCAGGATCGGAAGGAACACCCTTTTTTGAGCCCGAAAGATTTTTGGCCAAAATGGAAAGGTGATCTGGATGAATAAAATCGTAAGGAACCCTGCCTTTCAAATTTTCAGAAGTATATCCCATAATCTTTTCAGTAGAAGGGCTTGCATACAAATAACGCCAGTCCTCTGGATGGTGCAGGCAAATGACATCAATCGTGTTTTCTGCAATGAGTTTTAGTTTGTTAATATTTTGTTTCTCCAACAATCTACTCAAACCTTCACTATCTAGGCTTTTATCGTTGTCAATTAGTCTTAAAAGATTATCGGTTTCTTCTCTTTGGTAAGATTCTCCAAATTTTTTACTCATCTATGGATCTATTATTTTCCGTCAATTTAAATTTTCCGATGCATTAACACAAATTAAAGTGTGTATTTTAAATACGCATTTTATACACAAAACAAAAATAACTAAAAAGGAGCTAGTAACAACCCGAATTACTTGAACTGTTTGAAATAAAATAGCAATGCATAATTGATCTTTTTTTTAACTTATACCTTAAAACGAGCTCAAACATTAAAAAAAAACAAGGGTGCTAACGCTTTGTTAACGCTTTTAAAAACTGTACTTGTTTGAAGCTTCATGGCTAACTATTTTCGCTCCATTAATGTAAGCAAAGTACTTTTTTTAGTGCTTTTAGTCCTAAATCTATATTAAATAAAAAACATGAAAAACCTTAAAAAACCATTGGCATTAATAATGTATGCCTTATTACTAGTTGTGAGTTGCGGTAAAGATGACGAACCAAAATTATCTCCTGCTCAATTTTCAATAGACCAAAGCACGGTTGACTTTGGAGAGGTGGAAATACCAACATCAAAAGAAGTTAAATTAACAGTTACTAATACTGGAGAAGAAGATTTAGTCTTAAAATCTTTTAATCTTTCCGGTTCAAATGTTTCAGAGTTCCATGTGAATGCCAGTGAAACAGAAGAAACGCTGCAGGCTGGTAAAACTTATGAGTTTGTTGTAACCTTCAAACCTACAGAAGCGGGTGATAAAACAGCTGCCCTTAGTATAATCAGTAATGTGGGTGAACATAAAGTGAATTTATCAGGTAAAGGAACTTCGGAGCCTGCAGCAGTTTTCAATATCAATCCTGAAAGTAAAGACTTTGGTGGTATAGAAATAAATAAAACAGCTATCCTAAACTTTACGATATCCAATACTGGTAATGCTGAACTGGTTATCTCGGAAAGCACTTTGGGAGGAACAAATGCCAATGAATATTCTGCCACTAATAATTCGGTTACCATACCAGAAAATGGCGCTACAGGTGTTAAAGTTACATTTGCCCCTCAAACTATAGGAAATAAAACAGCGACACTCTCTATCGTTACTAATGTTGGTACTTACACTGTTAACCTTCAAGGTAACGGAATATCAGACCCCAATATTGTTAATATTCCGGATGCCAATTTTAAAGCAAGTTTATTGGCTCACGGGACGACTATTACCGGAGGTAGTATTAGTAAAATTGATATAAATGATGATGGTGAAATACAAATAAGCGAAGCAGAAGCTTATAAAGAAGCCATAAACTGTAATGATAAAAGTATAAGCGTCCTAACAGGTATTGAAGCCTTCGTGAATATAACAGAGCTTATAGTTACACAGAATCAATTAACCCTTTTAGATGTTTCAAACAATACGGCTTTAGTTAAATTGAATGTAGATAATAATTTACTAACGAGTTTGGATATTTCTAAAAATCTAACATTAGAAGTGTTACGTTGTACAGACAATCAATTAACCGGTTTAGATGTTTCCCAAAATGTTAATTTAAACTCAATAACCTGCAATAATAATAAGTTAACAACCTTAGATATTTCTAAAAACACTTTACTCGGCAACCTATATTGTTTTAATAATCAAATAACCAGTTTAGATATTTCCCATAATACGGGTCTAAGAATTTTAAATTGTAGTAATAATAAATTAACGGCTTTAAACACAGCTAATGGTAATAATCATAATATGATATTTATGTCAGCTTTATATAATAGTCTGACTTGTATCCAAATAGATGAAGGGTTTACACCTCATAGTGATTGGAGAAAAGATGGAACTGCTAGTTATAGTACAAGCTGCCTATAAAGACACCCTAATAAAACAAAATAAAAACAAATATTGAACTGGTTTTAACTTTTTTTATTGAAGCGAAAAGTTTAAATCGGTTTCATCATACTATTAAAATAAAGTTACGAATATTAAAACCATAGCATACGCTCTTATGGCGTTGGTTAACAAACATTAATACATTAAATCTTAAACTCATGAAAAAAAATTACATTTTAATCTTAATTATTTTATTATTTGGAATTAGTACCGAAGCGCAGACTACAACAGATGTTGTTACAGGATTAGGTAATCCTGGCGGGCTTGTATTAAACGGGAATGACCTTTATATTGCTTCATATTATGGTAATAAAATTTTAAAAATTGATATTACGGCATCAACGCCAACAGCAACAGATGTTGTTACGGGGTTAAATGGCCCTGTTGGACTTGCATTAAACGGGAATGACCTTTATATTGCTGAATGGAGTGGTAATAAAATTTCAAAAATTGATATTACGGCAACAACGCCAACAGCAACAGATGTTGTTACGGGATTAAAGAACCCTAATGGGCTTGCATTAAACGGGAATGACCTTTATATTGCTGAATATACTGCTAGATTAATTTCGAAAATCGATATTACGGCAACAACGCCAACAGTAACCAGTGTATATGGTGTAGATTACCCTACGGCGCTTATATTCAACGGAAATGACCTTTATATTGCTCAAGATTTAAGTCGTAAAATTTCAAAAATCGATATTGCAGCAACAACGCTAATACGAACAGATGTTGTTATGAGATTAAATAGGCCTTTTGGGCTTGTATTAAACGGGAATGACCTTTATGTTTCTGAATTTGAAGGTAATAAAATTTCAAAAATTGATATCACGGCAACAACGCCAATAGCAACAGACGTTGTTACGGGATTATATTCCCCTTATGGGCTTGCATTAAACGGAAATGACCTTTATATTTCAGACCGTTTTGATGATAAAATTTTAAAATTTAATTTATCTACACTTGCGATTAATCACCTTAATACTAACAGTCCGTTTCGTTTATACCCAAATCCTTCAAATGAATTTTTACAGGTTTCCGGCCTAACAGCTAAAGAAGATTATAAAATTATTAATCTTCCGGGTGCAGAAGTTAAAAAAGGAACGATTTCTAATAAAGAAAAAATTGACATTCGAAACTTAAAGAACGGACTGTACTTCTTGAAATTTAATAATGGAAATACGTTTAAATTTATAAAAAAATGATTGCAAGATGTATAAAAATATCTGGCAAAATTAAGGCTTGATCAAATAGTTATAGGGTTTATGCCTCATAGTGATTGGAGAAAAGATGGAACTGCTAGTTATAGTATAAGTGCTTGTCCTTAATCTAAAAGAATTCTATGAGGCTCTTACCTCGGGGTTCCTTTGAATTTTTAAATAATCGATCATCAAGAAAAAGAGTTGCATGTTTTGCCCATAAGATGTGTGGCATTTAAGCCATCAAACTGATGAATAAAACAAGGATACTTAAATCATTTAAAATGAAGTGATTTTAAAAATGAAACACCTATGAGAATGGTATTCATACACACGAAGATAATTATAAAGGCTGTTCCCATTTGACAATTAAAAAATAATAAATATAAATAAATGAGACTATTATTTTATTAGATAAGGGTGGCAATATTATATATTTGTATGTGGATAGAGAGAAGATTCTCCAAAAGGTCTATGGAGTGGTTCAATTCACATGTTGCATATGCGGTTTCTGATGATTCTGTAGGTATAAAAGGAATCATTATAAACTCTTATGTTTTTTGATAATGAGTTTTATATTGAGGTAGTTAATTTCTGTTCTAAAACTTTAAATAAAAATAATTAATGAAAGCTAGACTAATGAAAATAGAGAAAAAGCTATTTTTTTGTATCATACTATTTTTAGCAACTGTATTAAGTTGTAAGAATAAAGTTGATAGTATCAAAAGAGTAGAACGACCAGATGTTAAAATAAGAAATCCAATTATAAAAGGTTTTTTTGCAGATCCCTCAATTATTAAACATGAAGGTAAGTATTATGTTTATGCGACTATAGATCCTTGGGGAGGTGATGAATTGGCTGTTTTTGAATCTTCTGATTTCATTAATTGGGAACAAAAGCATATTAATTGGCCAACCAAAGAAGCATGTACAAGTTCAACATCGAAAGACAGCAGGGTATGGGCACCCTCTGTGATACAGGCAAAAAACAACAAATTTTATATGTATGTTTCAGTAGGAAGCGAAGTTTGGGCTGGTGTTAGTGAAAAACCATTAGGACCTTGGAAAAATGCGAAAATAGACAATGCTCCTTTTATTAAAGGTAATATGTTTCCAGAATACCATATGATAGATGCGGAAGCATTTATAGATGACGATGGTAAAGCATACCTATATTGGGGCTCTGGTTTAAATTGGGTTAACGGGCATTGTTTTGTCGTTGAACTAAATGAAGATATGGTTTCTTTTAATGAAAATGCTATTAAAGATATAACGCCACCTAACTATTTTGAAGCACCTTTTATGCTAAAAAAGAACGATAAGTATTATTTAACGTATTCAGACGGAAAGTGTACTAATAGTACTTATAAGGTTAGGTATTCTGTAGGAGACACACCTTATGGGCCTTGGAAGGAGGGAGCAAATAGCCCGATACTATCAACATCAAAAGATTCAACTACCTTAGGTCCTGGCCATCATGCTATTTTTAAAGAAAACAATCAGGATTATATTTTATATCATAGAATTAAAGATAACAACGACACGCTTTTACGTGAATTGTCCATTGATAGTTTGAAGTTAGATTCAAATGGAGCTATATTAAAAGTGATACCGCAGGGAGGCGTATCTGATTTTATTGAATAACTGATATTACGGCAAAATAAAGTAGTAAGGCTTTTAATTAGGAAAGCATGTATAAGCAAAATTTTTGGTAGATATTGCCCATGATGTTAAGATTTTAGGAAGAGGTATTGTGCTTCAACCAAAGGGAGGTGTTGAAATTCGTCATTCAAAATTATTTGGAATACGATGAAGATGACGTAGTTGCCGAAGGTTGTATGACTATATGCGTAAGCGATAATAATATGGCAAGAAATATTAGTTATACAGATATTAAGATTGAAAACATTCAAGAAGTGCGTATTTTTAATTTTGAGGTCTGTTTTAGTGAAAAATACAGTGCTGCTTCAGGACGAAAAATAGAGAACATTACATACAATGGTCCTTATGTAAATAGATTCATCATATAAGTCTACAATTCACAACGTAACGTGAAGGTATTACTATTGAAAATTTAAAAATTAATGGAAAATCGGCTACAAATCCCAAATAAGGCAATATCAAGATTGGAGATTTCGCCACTAAAATAACATTCAAAAAATAAATACCATGAATAAATACTTAAAAATAGTAGCATTGCTGATGGTTGGTGTGCTTGTTTCCTGTAATAAAAGTACAGTAAAGCAACTAACTGTAAAGGTAGAAAATAATCAGGATTTCTCACGAAATGAAATAGTTGAAATCTCTTATAAAAAACTTTCTGAATTATTAAAAAATACATATCAGGAAAATATCAAGGTAAAAAAGGACGGTTCACAAGAATATTTGCTTACCCAATGGATAGATATAGATAGTGATGGAACTACCGATGCCCTGCTATTTCAAGCAGAAGTAGGTGGAAATTCTTCAGCAAAGTATGTGGTGCTGGTTGATAGTTTGCATCCTGTTAAAGAAACAAAATCAATTACTTTTTCTAGACTAGTTCCTGAAAGAACAGATGATTACGCATGGGAAAATGACAAAGTAGCTTTTAGAACTTATGGACCGGAAGCGCAACGTAGAATAGAAGAAAATGAATATGGAGGCACATTATCAAGTGGAATAGATCTTTGGTTAAAACGTGTAGAATATTCTATTATAGATAAATGGTATGCAAAAAATCTAGAAACCAAAGGGTATTATCATATTGATCATGGAGAAGGTTACGACCCTTATCACGTGGGAAAAAGCAGAGGCACTGGAGGTCTTGGTATTTGGGAAAACGATAGTTTATACGTTTCTAAAAACTTTATCGCTAGTAGAACCATAGCCACAGGACCCTTACGAACTATTTTTGAATTGGAATATGCGCCTTGGAGTGATTATAAAGTAAAAGAAACTAAAAGAATCTCTCTAGATATAGGAAGTAATTTTTCAAAGTTTGAAATAAAGTTAAATACTGAAAAAGAAGTTCCGAATTATACCATTGGAATTACAAAGCACGATGGAAAAGGGGAGGTTAAATTGAATCAACAAGAAGGTTGGTTCAGGCATTGGGAGCCTATAAATGATGCTTATGTAGGTGAAGGCATTATAATTGAACCAAACAAGGTTCAAAAAGCGTTTAACCATCAGTCACAAACACCAGATCAAAGTCAGGTACTATTGGTTACAAAACCACAAGAAACACTTACTTATTATGCGGGTTTTGGATGGACGAAAAGTGGACAGGTTACTACATTGGAAGACTGGGATAAGATGTTAGAAAGACAAGTTAAGATAGTAGAAAATCCGTTAAAAATATCAATCGTAAAAGACAAATGAATTTAAAAAACACCTTGTTTATTTAGTGAAAGATATAATTTTCTAATGTGGATTATGTTTGTGCCTTCTCTTTTTGCACAAAATTATATTTCCAAAGTTTGGCAATCAGATATTGGAGACGGCACCTATACAAATCCAATTTTATATGCAGACTATTTAGACCTAGGCGTGATTAGAGTAGGAGAGGATTTTTATATGACGGTATATACCAGGTTTACCAATTCATCATTCCAAGGATTTGGTGAATTGGGAAATGAATTGCAAGAGATCATTTTACAAAAGTAAAATATTAATTTAGTATTTTTGATGTGTTATAATCTATAGAATTCCTCGAGGCTCTGATTCGGGGTAGTATATTATTTAAAATAAAACCAGAAAAATAGAGTAAAAAAATTAATTAAAACAACCATTGCATTGTTTTTTTCAAGCATTGAAATTAATTCAGGTTTGGCTGCAAATGATATTAAAATTCCTTTGGACTTTCTCAAAAAATCCACTATGGGAATACTAATTTATGACGATGGACTATCTAATACCAGTATCGACAGACGTGAACAGGTCTTATCTCCCAATAATATTTTAACTGTTAAGTTGATTGCAGGAGGAGGCTTTGTCGTACATTTATAACCCTTAAGCCAATGGTTTTTTTACACTTGAATTTTGATTAACTCGATTTATTCAATTTTATATACAATTATCTTTAATAAACTTAAGATGAAAAATACAACGCTAATAATATTCATGGTTTCCATGTTTTCTTATGCACAAAGCACAAGAGAGAAAATGGAAACAGGACCTTTCGAGCCAAATTGGGAATCTTTAAAACAATATGAAGTTCCAAAATGGTTTAGAGATGCAAAATTTGGTATTTGGGCGCATTGGGGACCACAGTGCGAACCTGAAGCTGGAGATTGGTATGCTAGAAGCATTTACAATCAAGATCAATCGCAATACAAACACCATTTGCAGAATTATGGACATCCATCAGAATTTGGTTTTAAAGATGTTATAAACGAATGGAAGGCTGAAAATTGGAATCCAGAAAAATTAGTTGCTTTATATAAACGTGCGGGTGCCAAATATTTCTTTGCCATGGGAAATCATCATGATAATCTTGATATGTGGGATAGTAAATATCAGGAATGGAATTCTGTAGATATTGGACCTAAAAAAAATATATTGGCAGGTTGGGCAAAAGCGGCTAAGAAAAATGATCTGCCTTTTGGGGTAAGTATACATTCAGCTCATGCCTGGCGTTGGTATGAATCTGCTCAGATGACTGATGAGACAGGAGCATATGCTGGGATACCTTATGATGGAAAACTAACCAAAAAAGATGGGGAAGGAAAATGGTGGGAAGGTCTTGATCCTCAAAAGTTATATGCCCAGGACCATCTTTTAAGTCAAGATAGCAAAAATATCAACTCAATCCATAATCAATGGGGCTGGGAAAATGGAGCAACTCCACCATCTGAGGAATATTGTCTAAATTTTTATAATCGTACAGTTGATATGATTAATAAATTCAATCCCGATTTATTATATTTTGATGATACCGCATTGCCTTTATGGCCAGTAAGCAAAGTTGGTCTTGATATAGCAGCACATTACTATAATTCAAACATGAAGTTACACAACGGCAAACTAGAGGCTGTGCTGTTTGGAAAAATACTTACTGACGAACAAAAAGAATGTATGGTTTGGGATGTTGAACGTGGAGCCCCGGACAATATTCAAGAAAAGCCATGGCAATCATGTACTTGTATTGGTGGTTGGCATTACGATAGGGGTGTTTACAATAAAAATGCTTATAAATCTCCTAAAACGGTTATGCAGATGCTTGTTGATATTGTAAGTAAAAACGGGAATCTTCTTCTTAATATTCCAGTTAGGGGAGATGGTTCAATTGACGAAAAAGAATTAAAGGTTGTTGAGGGTATAACCCAGTGGATGGACATCAACAGTGAATGTATTTATGAAACCAGACCTTGGCATATTTACGGTGAAGGCCCAAAGGCAGAAAGCTCAAATCCGATAAATGCTCAAGGATTTAATGAAGGAAAAGGAGTGCCTTATTCTTCAGAGGACATTAGGTTTACTAAAAAAGGAGATATTCTTTATGCTGTTATAATGGAGTGTCCTGAAAATAACAAGGAAGTCATTATCAAGTCATTGGCAACTGATAGCCCCTATTACAATGAAGGATTAGATGAAGTAGAAATTCTAGGAGGTAAAATGGAGTCATTTAAGTTCAATAAAGATGGATTAAGTGTTAAATTATCCAATACACAACATTTGATTTCACCCATTGTGCTCAAAATTTTTTAATTCACATGATCGATTCTTAAAACAAACAGGCTTATTGTAAGCTTTACAAAAATCTAGGATCTAGTATTGAACTCGTTTAAACTTTTTTGATTGAAGCGAAAAAGTCTAAACGAGTTCATTGTTTAAAAATGGCTCATTATTCTTTCCAGTTTAAAAAACCACCTTTCAAATCGTAAATCTCGATGAATCCCATTTTTGCTAACAAATTAGCCGCTTTATTACTTCGGTTACCACTTCTGCAGTAAACATAAACCGGCTTTTCTTTGTTTAATTTCTCTAATTGAGCTTTAAAGTTACTTGAAAAAAAGTCCATGTTTTTTGCACCTTTAATATGTCCTGATTTAAATTCAATGGCTGTTCTTACGTCAATTAGCTGTAAAGAATTGCCTGTAATTTGTTTTTTGAACTCTTGAGGTGTTAATATCTTAATATGGGTGTTTTGTGCTTTGGCACCCAATAAAAATGAAAAAAAGGCCATAATTATAATGTTGTTGGGCATATGTAATCTGTTACGGGGATGCCTGCTTGTTTCATGGCAGCAAATCCATCAGTTATGTTAATTAAGTTATGAATGCCTCTGCTTTTTAAAATTGAGGCAGCTATTATAGATCTGTAACCACCGGCACAATGTAGATAAAAGGTTTTATCTTCAGGAAATTCGGTAAGATGTTCATTTAAATAATCTAGAGAGGTGTGGTGCGCATTTTGAACATGTTCAGATTTAAATTCGCTGTCTTTTCGTACATCAAAAACAGGAACCTGTTCCTTTTCTATTGTCTGTTTTAATTCTGAAGCGGAAATGGATGTTATGGTATCATATTCTAACCCAGCATGTTTCCAAGCTTTAAAACCGCCTTTTAAATAGCCTAGTGTTTTATCGAAACCTACTCGTGATAAGCGTATAATGGTTTCTTCTTCTTTTCCTTCTGGAGTAACAAGAAGAATAGGTTGTTCAACATCGGCAATTAGGGCACCGACCCAAGGGGCAAAATTACCTTCAATTCCTATGAAAATTGATCTGGGAATATGCCCTTTAGCAAATTCATCTTGATGGCGCACATCCAAAATAACAGCGCCTGTTTCGTTGGCAAGATGTTCAAACTCTAATGGAGTTAAAGGTTTTGTACCCCGTTCAATAACATCATCTATATCCTCATAACCTTCTTTGTTCATTTTCACATTTAAAGGGAAATATTGAGGAGGAGGCAATAAACCATCTGTGACTTCTTTAATAAATTCCGTTTTGGTCATATTCGCACGAAGCGCATAATTTGTTTTCTTTTGCTCGCCAATAGTTCCAATAGTTTGTTTGCTTAGATTTTTTCCACAAGCGGAGCCAGCACCATGTGCGGGGTAAACAATAACATCATCTGCTAATGGCATTATTTTATTCCGAAGGCTTTCAAAAAGTAATCCAGCTAAATCTTCTTGTGTCATATTTGCTGTTTTTTGGGCTAAATCGGGTCTGCCCACATCGCCTAAAAACAACGTATCTCCACTAAAAATAGCATGGTCTTTGCCGTGTTCATCTTTTAGTAAATAAGTGGTGCTTTCCATGGTGTGCCCAGGGGTATGTAAAGCTGTTATGGTAATATTCCCCAATTTAAAAACCTGACCATCTTTGGCAATGATAGCATCAAAAGATGGGTTTGCGGTAGGGCCATAAATTATGAGAGCACCGGTAAGTTTTGAAAGCGTAACGTGGCCACTAACAAAGTCGGCATGGAAATGCGTTTCAAAAATATATTTAATTTTTGTGCCATGGCGTTTCGCTTTGTTAATGTATGGAGTTACTTCTCTTAAAGGGTCTATAATAGCCACTTCACCGTTACTTTCTATGTAATAGGCGCCTTGTGCTAAACATCCTGTATATATTTGTTCAATAGTCATAATCAAATAGGTATTAAATGTAAAAATAGTCATTTTTCAAGTTTTGTCAGTAACAAAAGTTACAAGAACGCATCGTGACTTTTTCTATTTCCTAAAACCTGCCTGCCGGCAGGCAGGAATGGGTAAAATCCGTCCATATTTCGTTTCTTTTTTTATGCTTAGCTCTGCCCAATGCCATTAAGTTAGTACGAGCAATCCCGAAAGAAGATAAAAACTTTGCCCTTCAAAGCTTTATCAGATGCTTTAATCTTTGAATTCTGTACCGATAATGAACTAAGGTTGGATAGCTGTAAACACCATTAAGACTGTTCTCCATGTCCATATAAAGAAAGTTTATTTGTAATGGTTTAGATTGAACGAAGGGAATTCAGTGCTAGAAGAATACAGCAAGCCAGCCCAAAGCGAGTGCAGTAGTATTATATCAGAATTTATTTGTTTAAAATTTCAAAAGACACTTCAGGAACTATTGCCCATTGCTTTTTAATATTTCTTTCAAAAGTCTTAATATTCGTTTTGTTTCTTCCAAAAACGGTAACCATCGTACTGTCTGGGTTGCATAGGCTGTTAATGAGTATTTCCTTGTTGCTGAATTTTATTGTGATTTGTTCTTCCCAACTAAAAGGGAAAGAGCCACCTTCTCTTTTTGCAATTGTATAATTTGATCCAACATCAATAAGATACCAATCTAATTCTTTAGCTGTTATGTAAATGGCACTGTTAATTTCTCTAGTAGTTAGATTTGTGTGTATTGTCTTGAATTTTAGTTTTTTGTTTTGTGATAACAGTATAAAGGTAGCAAGCGTTAGCCCTATTAATTCGATTATCAGTATATTGTCTTGAAGGGAATCGACCAATTTTCCAATCATGAATAAAACGGATGTAACCAATGAATAATACACGATACCATAATAGGTTATTTTATCCTTAAATTTTAATAGAATAGTTTTATAGGACATAATTTTATTTATATCACTTTTGACCATTTTTTTGAATTACATTAAAGTAAAGCAAGGAACACAAATGTTCTTTAGTTTAAAAAGATTACTTTTAAAGATATAAAATTATATTTAATTTGAAGGTAAATATCCGTATTATCTAAGAGATAGTCTACATTAATGCTCCTTTGGACGAGGGAAATTCATGATTTTACACGATGTTTATATACATTAACGTTTATTATGTTTATCCAGAAATATAAACTAATCTACTCATGAAAATACTTATATACTCCCTATTTGGTTTGTATTTTCTAAAACATGCAACTAATCTAAATACATTGGTAACAAGCTGAAAACGACATTTCTTATCATAGTAAGTGTGAATAAATAATTTGTAATTAAGTTGGGAAATAATTATTAAACGAATTACCAAAACCGAGAATATTATCACATAATGAAAACAATTTTTGACAAAAAATAAAGGAAGAACTGATTGAAAGAATTGGGCAAATCAATGAAAAGAATAAAGCTGAATGGGGTAAAATGAATGTTTTTCAATGCTTAAACATAATGCTTATTGGAATGACTGGATTATAGGGAAAACTAACCATACTTATAAATAGGCTTTTATAAGGCAAAATTTTAGAAAAATAACGTTGAAAAAATGTTAAATAACTTCTACAACAAATTATAGCAATTGTTGTAAAATGTAAACCAAATCTTTTCTTTTAAAAGGTTTTTCAAGGAAAGCATCCATTCCATTATCCATGCAATTTTCAATATCCTCATGAAAGGTATTTGCGGTCGTCGCAATAATTTTAACAGGCTCTTTTCCATTTAAACTCTTTTCCAATCCCCTTATTTTCAGAGTTGCTTCTACACCATCCATTACCGGCATCCGTATGTCCATTAATATGACATCAAACTTATGCTTCTTAAATAGCTTAACAGCTTCCAGACCGTTTGTTGCCACTTCAACATGTGTCGACAATCCACTTAATGTTATTTGGGCCACTTTCATATTGACTAGATTGTCCTCTACAATAAGAAACCGTTTGTTTTTAAAGCTTATTAAATGGTTTTCGTTTTCTACACTTTCAAATTCTTTTTGCTCTTGTGGCATTCCCAAAACCTTTAAGATGACATTTAGCAGTTGGTTCATCTTAATGGGTTTGTTAAGACCCTTTTCAAAACCAATTTCATTCATTTCTGATGTTGGTATGGCATCAATGATTGAAGACAATAAAATCAATTTTAAACCACTTGTTCTTTGATCTGCCTTAATTTGCTTTGCCAATTCCTTTCCGCTCATACCGGGCATTTGGTAGTCAACCAGCACTAAATCTATGGATTTGCCTAAATGGCACTGCTCCTTAAAAAAGGATAATGCTTCAAAACCGTCTTTGAATTCAGAGACTTTTACATGCCAGGTTTCAAGATAATTTTTGAATATTAGCCTGTTGGTTTTGTTATCATCTACAATGGCAATGTGCTTACCTTGAAGTTGATCTTTACATAAAAACATATTATTGTTCTTAATTTCTTCAGATACAGCAAACTTACCTTTGAAAAAAAATGTAGACCCCGAGTTTGAAGAGCTTTCAAGGTCTAATTTACCGCCCATTAGGGTAACTAACTTCTGGGAAATGGCCAATCCCAATCCCGTTCCTCCATATTTTCTTGTTGTTGAAGGATCAACCTGAGAGAATGATTTAAATAACTTTTTTTGATTTTTTTTTGAAATACCAATACCTGAATCTTTAATTTTAAATTGTATTTCATGGATTCCGTTGGTTGTACCGACGTAGCTAACGTGAATAACAACTTCTCCTTCAGAAGTAAACTTAATAGCATTATTTACCAGATTGGTAATGATTTGCTTTAAGCGAACATAGTCTCCTCCAACAAATTCGGGAACTTCAGGGTCGATGTATGTTAATAAATCTATTGATTTTGACGTGGCATGGACTATATGAATATCTGCAACCTCTTCTATAACACTTCTAATATTGATAGGTACTATTTCTAATTCCATTTTACCAGACTCAATCTTAGAGAAATCCAAAATATTATTAATTAATGATAATAAAGTCTGTCCAGATTTCATTATAATATCCAGATATTCTTTTTGGGTGGAATCCAGTTTGGATTTACTTAATATATCGGCCATGCCAATAACACCATTCATAGGTGTTCTAATTTCATGTGACATATTGGCAAGAAACAAGCTTTTGGCCCGATTGGCTTCTTCTGCTTTTACCTTTGCCATTTCAAATTGTTGTTTGGTCAATTCTAATATGGTTACGTCTCGAGAGACTCCTACCAATCCTATCACTTTGGAATGTTCGTTCTTTATAGGGACTTTAGTTGTAGATACCCAAATGGTTTTGCCGTCTAAATTTTCTAGCTTTTCCACGTGGTTTATTATTTCCACATCGTTTTTAAATACTGATAAATCCTGTTTGTATAGTTCCTCTGCTGTTTCTTTTGAAAGATAATCTAAATCAGTTTTTCCTATCATTTCGTTCACATCTGTCTTTAAAAAAGAGGCAACGGCTTTATTTGCTCTAATGAATTTTGAATTCTTATCTTTGAAATAGATATAGTCAGGAACATTATCCATTAGTATCTGTAAGAGTTCTTTCTCCTTTTCAAGACTGTCTTCTAATTTTTTTTGTTTTGTAAAATTATGAGAAATTCCAACGAGTCCTATAACTTCATTTTTGCTATTAACAAATGGGATTTTTGTTGTTAATTCCCAAAACCGCTCACCGTTTTTTAAATAACTCTGCAGTTTATCTATAATGACGGATCGTTTTTTCATAATTCTTTGTTCGTCTTCAAAAGCTTCTTTGGCGTGAACGGATTCAAAAAAATCAAAATCGGTCTTTCCATACATTTCTTCAGGCGAGTTAAGTCCGAACATTTTTGATAAAGCCATATTACATCGGGTAAAGCGAGAGTCCCTGTCTTTAAAATAAATTCTGTCAGGAAGGTTGTCCATCAACAAATCCATGAATTTTTTTTCTTTACGAAGTTCGTTCCCTATTTTATATTCATTGGAAACATCCCTTGAGATACCAACCATACCTATAGAATGGCCTTTGGCATCCTTTAAAGGTATTTTTGTAGCTCTAACATATTTATCTACATTTGATGTCACAATATGCTCTAATTTATTGATTAGTGGGATGCCACTACTCATAAGACTTTGTTCGTCTTTATAAGATTCTCTGCCTTGGTTGCCATCAATAAAATCTTCATCACGTTTACCTATGGCATCTTCTGGAGTATTAACTCCCAAAGTAATTGCTTGTGCATGATTAATTTTTGTAAATCTGGACTCACTATCTTTGAAATATATAGCATCAGGAATATTGTCCATTAAAAGATTAAGGAATTGTTGGTTTTCTAATTGTTTACCGTTTTTGATCTCTTCTATATGATTCTTATTTTTAGGAATATCCACAGATGAAATAAAACTGTTATTAACCAATTTCAATTTTGAAAATAACTCAAATACGTCTGCTTTATTAAATGTATCAGGCAAACCATGTATCTGTAAATTTGGTGTTTTGGACAAACTTGTGGGCTTTCCTGAGATGATAATTGGAGTCTTGTTACTAATGATATCAATACAACTTGAAATTGCGTTGTCAAACTCTATGCTGTCAAATAATATAGCATCTGGTTTTAGTTGTTTTATAGCTATATTCAATTGGTTTGTTTCACTAAAAAAAAAGTAGGATAATCCGGTAGATTCTGGTAAACATTGTAGCAAAAACTTAAAATTGTCTTTGCAGTACACAAATAGGTTTTTCATTTTCTATTAATATTAATCACTATTTTAGAAAGTTATTTTATTATTAAATCTAATTGAATTTTCTATAAATATAGTAAAAATCCCCTCATTCATTTTCTTCAATATTTTTCTTCAGAGCAATCAAACTAGTTAAACTAATGGTACTGGGGGCTACCCATTAAGCATAATTCCATATCAGCTAATTTTGGTGATTCTGGAGGCAAGTGAGTTGCTAACCATAAACTATTGGGTTTACTAAGTGAGGAGTTTACATACGTAACTAAAGAAAAAGTTGTGATTAACCCTGACCCCTTTAAGGTTCGAGGTTATGTACGTCATACTGATTACCATAGTTTTTAATTTTATTTTATCAATGCTATGCCAATTTGTTATCTTTACAAATGGATGGTTGTTGACTTTAATGATATTCATGCTGTTTGAAGTAAGTGTTTTTATATGAAATATTTGAAGTTTTATACATGTACACTGATATATACAACGATCAACTCAAGTTTGTACCTACTTAAAAAATGATTTTTAAATTTAATGGCTAAAAATTTTCTTGAAACTTTCCTTCAAAATTATATGGTTCCCATATTAATGCTTTTGTTGCTTGTTCTTGTCATCATTATAGTATACCACAGATTGAGGTTTGTTTATCTTTCTTATAGAAAACGACAATATCATACAAAAATATCAGATGCGCTAACGGAATTAACATTCTCGGGTTATGAAGGGGAACTTTTAAAAGCAGAAGTTGCTAAATTCAAATCGCGTTTTCCTTATCACAAAAAATGGTTTAAAAAACTTTTGCTCTCCTCGGTTCTTGATTTAAGTTTAACCCTAAAGGGAGACTTGATTTATCAAGTAAGGGAAATTTATATGGCTTTTGAGCTACACAAGCATAGTTTGAAGCTTATCAAGCATCCTTATTGGTACATAAAATGTATTGGAATTAATCATTTTCAAACCATGAATTTTGTTCACGGTCAAAAATACATCAAATCTTATATAACGTCCAAAAATGTCATTTTACGATCCAATGCCTATATAGCGCATTTGTATCTTACAACGGAGTCATTTGACTCTTTGGTGGATTACCCAACTCCTTTATCAAGAGTTAATATGTATAAGGTGATTGATGTTTTATATATGAAACATGATACGATTCCAAAAAACATTGCTAGTTGGCTTGAAGCAAAAAATGAATCCATTGTTATTCTGGGTTTAAAAATCATGGTGTTTTACAATTACATAGCTGCTCCCGAAAAAATCGTGTCCTTATTGGACCATGAACAAATTAAGGTTAGGGAAGAAGCCATTCTTTCCATCGGAGAACTGTTTTTAATTGATGCTGAAGAAGCATTACACAGCCAATTTGATAAAGAAGGAAAGTTGCTAAAAATAGAAATTTTGAAATCTCTGACCGTTATAGGTAGCGAGACAAGTGTTTCGTTCATTACTAGCGTTTTAAAACGTAAACACATGGATAAGGATGTAAAGATGGAATTGTTAAGATCTTTGAAGTCTATTGATAATCAGTATTATGACACCCGTTTTATACTGGATTTGGAAATAGACAGTATGAAAGCTCACCTAAATTGTGCATATTTATGAACGACATGTACCACTATTTGTTGGGTTTACTTGATATCTATGAATGGTTTATAGTAGGCTATGCGTCATTTTATGTGATTTCTTATTTGGTTTTTGCGTTTCTTTCTTATGTTGCTATCAGGAAGTATGTTTTGATGAAGCATTACATCAATGAAGATATTTTATTGAAATCAAACGAGGCAATTGGGGTATCTATAGTGGCTCCGGCATTTAATGAAGGAGCAACCATAGTTCATAACGTAAAATCTTTATTGTCACTTTCCTACCCAAAATTTGAAGTGATTATTATCAATGACGGGAGTAGTGACGATACCTTAGAAAAACTTATCACCGAGTTTAATTTGGTTAAAGTCCCTTTCTTTTACCAGAGGCGGATAGAAACGGCTCCTGTAAGAGGACATTACAAATCTAAAAATCCAGTATATTCTAAGCTTTTGGTGGTAGATAAAGAAAACCGTAAATCAAAAGCGGATGCTTCAAATGTTGGGATCAATTCATCACAGTATCCCTTGTTTTTGTGTACAGATGTAGATTGTATTTTAAAACCCAACACCCTTGTGAAGCTTGTTAAACCTTTTATAGAAAGCAGAAGAAGGGTTATTGCTGCAGGAGCAGCCATACGAAGTTCGAATGCCAGTGAAGTTAATGAAGGCTTTTTAGTTAAAGTTCATTATCCCAACAAATGGTATCCAATGTTTCAGGAACTGGAATATGTGCGTGCTTTTTTGTTTGGTAGAATGGCTTGGAGTCAGTTAAATAGCCTTATTTTGGTTTCTGGGGGATTGGGTATGTTTGATAAAGAAGTGGCTATTGAAGCAGGTGGATACATGCATACGTCTTTGGGAGAGGATATGGAGCTCATCATCAGGATGCGAAAAGTGATGTATGATAAAAAGGAAAAATTTAAAATTAGCTATATTCCTGAGTCATTATGCTGGACAGAAGTGCCTCCAAATCTTAAAATATTAATGCGTCAGCGCATTCGTTGGGCGAGAGGCTTGATTCAGACGATGGTCATTCATAAAAAGATGTTTTTTAACCCTAAGTACGGTAGAACATCATGGTTTGCTCTTCCTTATTTTTTCTTATTTGAATTTTTAGCTCCCATTATAGAAGCCTTTGGTTTATTGCTTATCGTAGCAAGTTTGATATGGTCCTTTTTTTATACCGACATTATCAACTATGATTTTTTGTTATGGTCCATGCTTTTTGTTTACCTTTTTTATATCAACATCACCATTATATCCATTTTACTGGATGAATTGCTTTATAAAAGTTATGCAAACATTAGGGAAGTATTAAAGCTGATAGGCATGGCAATGATAGAGCCTGTATTCTATCATCCTGTGGTAGTTATGGCGGCATTAAAAGGGTATTGGCAATTTTTCTTAAAAAAAGAAGCTAAATGGGGCGTTATGGTGAGAAAAGGATTTACTGTTACAAAAAAATAAACATTTTGATATGAAGATGATTAAAATACCTCAATTTTCAAATAACATGTGTGCAGTTATAATTTGTCTGCTTTTATTTAGCTCTCAAATGTTATTTGCACAGCATATCAATACGGATAGTTTGCTCGTGCAGGCCTATAATTCTTTAAAACAAAAAGATTATACCTTAGCTTTAAAGCGTGCACATTTAGGTAAAAAGGTGAGTCCTGAGTATCTCGACTTTCAGGTCTTGATAGGTAGAATACATCAATTAAGAAACCAACCAGATAGCACAAGAATATACCTTAACAGGGTTTTAGATAAAAATCCAGCTTATGAAGAGGCCTTTTTATATTTAATTAATTTGGAATTGGAGACTAAGAATGATAAAGAAGCAGAAAAACTCATAAACAAGGCTATTGAAGTTCATTCAGATAATAAAACCTTTCAATTAAAGAAACTGCAGTTGTATCAATTGCAAGAAGACGTTGATGGTGAGCGGAAACATCTAAGCGAATTGTCGGCTCTTTATCCAGAAGATTCTGAAATACAACAACGCCTTTTTTGGTTGGATTCCCGTTTTAACAGTGACCGGATAGGTCTGCAATACAGCCTGACCAATTTTGATAGAGACGTAGTAGGACCTTGGCATCTTGGAGCTTTGCAATACATTGGTGAACGTAAATGGGGCTCGGTTATAGGTAGGGTTAATTATGCCCACCGGCGTTCAAATGGAACATTGCTATTGGACGGTATTCAGTTTGAAGGAGAATCATATTTCTATACAGGAGAGAACAGTTATGCCAATGTATCGGTAGGCTATTCTGATGATTTAGTGTTTCCAAAATGGCGCTTAGGCGCTTCTTATTTTCAGACCTTACCAAAGGGGTGGGAAGTCGATTTAGGCATGCGTTATACCCATGTAGCAGAGCAGGATATACCCGCAGGAACCTTGGGTGTCGGAAAGTATTTTGGTTCTTACTGGACGCATTTAAGATCCTATTTTCAGGAACAGAATGAAAATATCTATCCTGCATTTACTTTAACATCTCGTTATTATTACAACACACGTTTTGATTATGTCAATGTCATTCTTGGTTACGGTACTTCGCCTGATGAGCGTGTGATTCAGGCAGATTTAAACCAACGTGTTCAACTCAACTCCTTCAGAGCTGGGTTGGGTTATTACAGACAGTTTGGAAGGCATTTTATAACAGGTGTACAGGCTGTTTATAACCGTCAAGAGTACATGGAGGACAACTGGCAAAATGAGTTTGAAACCTTTGTAATGCTTCAATACCGTCTTTAACTTTTTCTTTCTTAATTTTTTGTTAGTGTACTAAAAACCGCTAAATTCATAAAAAAAAGAGTGTTGTATTTATGAAATTCACATAAAAAAACCTGTATATTTAAAATAATTTTATATATTTAGCATATTATAAAGTGTCTTTGCCCTAAGAGATTTTATATGGAGTACCCAAATCTATAATAACCTATGACCTATGAACCACGCAGAAAAAATTCTTGTCGTAGAGGATGATCCTCTGACATTACGCATCTTAAATTTCATATTAAAGAAAGAAGGTTACGCAGTTTCTAGTTCCCAAAACGGACTGGATGCGATAGAGCGTATGCAAGTTATTCAACCGGATTTAGTGATCACGGATGTTATGCTCCCACTAAAATCTGGGTTGGAAGTAACAAGTTATTGTAAGGATCATTTCCCACATGTACCAGTCATTGTTTTATCGGCATTGGGTGAGGAAGAAGGGACTGTTACCAAAGCCTTCAATCTTGGAGCTGATGATTTTGTTGCCAAACCATTTAATCCCAATGAGTTTTTACTTCGTGTGCGACGTTTTTTAACGAGAACGGAAGCGACTATTGCTGTTTAAAATACCATTATTGTTGTTGAGTAGTTGTTTGTTATGTTTTTGATAAAACACGAACCTCTATTAAAAGGATTGTGGCATGATACGAATACAGCATATGAAACGATTGTGACGCACTTACAAAAATGGCGAAAATGAACCACTTAAAATGAAAATTTTACAAGGCATAAAGGTTTTGTGATAATTTTGGTATACTCACTTTTATTCGCTTAAGGTTGTTTACTTTTTCCGATTTATACGATTCGTATAGAAAAATATTAACATTCAATATGGCATAGACCGATTTACTAGTAATTTAAATTATCAAAATTCTGGTCTTTATTTTGTGAAATTAAAAACTTCAGATTTTAGTACGGTACAGGAGGTTATAAAAAAATAAAAAATTATTAAATAGTTAATTTTAAAAAATCGTCTAAAAAGTAATTTTTAGGCGATTTTCTTTTTTTGGTTAGATTTAATGATATTATGCATATGAAAAAAAATACAGCCATATACAAAAGATTGCTAATTTTAGACTTTTGGGAAGTCTCATAAATAGAATTTTTGGTCATTGTCTCCGGAGACCATTTAAAACCCTGTAAAATAAAATTAAATATCAACAAACGGTACTTTTACAAATAAATCACCAATTAAAGCAACAAAATATAATCTGAACCGTTTTTTTAGATTAAAGATGTACTGATATTATATTCTCTTAAGTTTGTTTACCTTTTATGAAACACCCATGAAAATGGCACATACACGAGGATGATTATTTAGGGGTGTTCCATCTGACCAAATTAAAATAATAAATATAAACAGATGAAATCTCCCAAACATAGAATTACTTTTAAAGTTTTAATAGGCTATTTTATTCTTGGGGTTTTAGCAACTATCTCGGGTATTTTGGTGCTCTCAGAAATCAAAACGTTTACCCAATTGCAAAAACAAGATGTTTCAGATCGAAATAAAATTGTAAAAATAGGTAGCTTAATTGCTGACATTTACGAAAAGGAAAGTTTGGCAAGAGCTGCTATTCAATTGAACTCCGCAAAAAAATTCAATGAATACGTTCATGAAAATGAACAGTTGTTATTAAAAATAGACTCGTTAAACTTTATTGTTGACAATAATTCACAGGCATCTATTTTAGATAGTGTTAAATTGGTTATTGATATTAAACTAAAAAACATAACCGATTTAAAAAACCTAAAACTTAGTGACAATTCTGACGAATCTATAAATACAGCCATTAATAAGTTAAGTTCTATCGACCCACTTTTAGGCAAAATTTCTATTACAGATTTTGTTAAGCATCCTCAATTTCTAGATGAAAGGACACATCGAAACTTAGAAGAATATGTTAAAATACTTAATAAATACAATCCTAAAGATTCCATAAACAGTATTGATCAAAAACAGATAGATTCGTTATTGTCCATTTCTAAAAATATGTTACTGGAGGTCCAAAAGGAAAGTAACAGCAAACGTAGATCTTTGCAGAGAAAAGAACATGAACTGATTGAAAATGATTTAACCATTTCTAGAAAATTACGAGAATTGCTAAGTACTTTAGAAAAAGATATTATTCTATATACCAATAATATTAACAACCAAAGAGAAGAAACACTGAACCATAGTAAAAATATTATTCTCTTTGCCGCGGGTACTAGTTTTATCATCATCATTATTTTTTCTATTATATTTTTAAATGATTTTTGGAAAAGCCAACGCTACCGCAAACAATTGGAACTAGCAAACAAAACCACGTCTTCCCTTTTAAAGAGCAGAGAACAACTAATTTCAATGGTAAGCCATGATTTAAGAACCCCTTTAAGTACCATTACTGGTTATAGTGAATTACTACAAAAATCATCTTATAACGTTAAGGAAACAAATTATATTGAACACATACGTAACGCTTCAATATATATGGGGCAATTAGTAGATGATCTTTTGGAATTTTCAAAATTAGAAAACGATACCATATCTATTGAATCCATCCCATTCGATTTGGAAAATCTTATAAATGAAATTATCCAAAACGAAAAAAAGCTTGCCCAGGACAAACCAATAACCTTTTCAATAAAGTTTGATAAAACTATAGATCATCTCATTATTAGTGACCCTTTCAGAATAAAACAAATTCTATACAATTTGGTTACAAACGCTTATAAATTTACCAACGAAGGAACCATAGCGGTTGAGAGTCTTTTAAAAACTGATAATAACAAAAAGGTTCTTCAAATTTCTATAAGCGATACAGGAATAGGTATTAGTAAAGAGCAACAGCAAAATATTTTCAAAGCTTTTACTCAAGGAGATGATAATAAAGAAAACAAACAAAATGGTTTTGGGCTAGGATTGACCATTTCTAAAAAACTGGCTGAATTATTGGGTGGTAAGCTGATTTTAGAAAGTGAATTAGGAAAGGGAAGTACCTTTACTTTGAAAATTCCAGTAACGCTTTCTAATAAACCTTTAATCAAAAATAAGATTCCTAAAGCCGAATTCGCTTTTAATCTTAAAGCAATAATTGTTGAAGATGATGCTTCCATACAGCAACTATTGAGTGATCTTTTGAAGCAATACCATATAGAGTCTTATGTTTTTGACAATGCCCAAAAAGCTTTAGATACTATTGAAAACATTCCGTATGATTTGGTTTTAACAGATATTCAGCTTCCAAAAATGAATGGTATCCATTTTATGGAGGTTCTTAAGAAACATAGTTCATACAAGGATCAGCCTATAATAGCCATGACAGGAAGAACAAATCTGTCAATTGAAGATTATATTAAAAGTGGTTTTTCAGATGTATTAATTAAACCATTTAATACCAATAAACTTCAAAGTATTTTACAGTATTATTTTTATTCAATTTTATTAAAAGCCGATAGTAATCCCGTGAACGGTGATGCTAAAGAAACCAACGGGTTCAGCGTTGTGTCATTAGGTTCTTTTTTAAATAATGATGCTATTGCGATAAAAAAAACATTGCGTATTTTTTTAGAAGACACAAGAAAAAATATGTTGTTGTTAAAGCAAGCCAAAAAAGATAATGATATAGAAAGCATTAATAATATTAGTCATAAAATGCTTAGTATGCTTAAACAATTGGAAGTAAAAACACTCATTCCATTTTTAGAAACATTTGAGACCAGCACAACTATTGAAGACAAACTTTTTGTTGATTTTGAAAACGCCTTAAACAGCTTTATAACCACTTTGGAAGACTACATTAATTAAGACTGTATGCCTTCATTTTGTTATAAAGGGTTTTTCTGGTGATGTTTAATAATTTAGCTGCTTGCGTTTTATTGTTGTCAACTTCTTGTAAAACATTTATAATGAGCTCTTTTTCGTTTTCTTTGGTAGAAAATTTATTCAAAAAAACATTATTTCTTTGGGTGTGAACCAGTTCGTCTGGTAAAACATTTTTGTCTATGATATCAGTCTGTGTTAATAAAGTGGCTCTTTTAATGATATTGGATAGTTCCCGTAAGTTCCCAGGCCAATGATAATTTTGAAAAAGCGTTAACACATCTTTTGAAAACCCTACGATTGATTTGTTCAACTGTTTATTTGCCTTTTCCAAAAAGAAATCGGCATACAAAATCAAATCGTCATGTCTATCTTTTAAGTTAGGCACTTTTATGGAAAACTCATTTAAACGATGATACAAGTCTTCACGAAAATCTCCTTTTTCAACAGCATGCAATAAATCTTCATTGGTTGCAGTAATTAAGCGTATATCTACAAAAATTTCTTCGCTGCTTCCTATTGGTTTTACCATTCTTTCCTGCAATGCACGTAACAATTGCACTTGATTTTCATAAGTTAAATTACCAACTTCATCTAAAAATAGGGTACCTCCATTAGCTGCCTCAAAATGTCCGATTTTGTCATCTATGGCACCTGTGAAAGCCCCTTTTTTGTGTCCGAAAAATTCGCTTGAAGCAATTTCTTTTGGAATGGCTCCACAATCAACCGCAATAAATGGTTTATCTTTTCGTAGGCTTTTTAAATGAATGCTTTTAGCCACCACTTCCTTTCCTGTACCACTTTCGCCTGTTATCAATACAGACATACTTGTAGGTGCCACCAAATGAATATACTCTTTCAATGTTTTTGAAGCCGCACTTATTCCTTGAACAAAATCGGTATCAGAATTACCATTATTTTTTTTTGGTTTATCTTTAGGAGTAATAACATCAACTCTTTTTACTTCTAAAGCATTACTAATAACCTCCAAAACTTCACTTGGGTTGAAAGGTTTTGAAATATAATCGAATGCACCCTGTTTCATTGCCTGAACCGCAGTAGATACCTCGGCATAACTGGTCATTAAAACCACAGGAATATCATTATTACTTTTTTTTATTTGCTTTAGCAGGCTAATACCATCGCCATCTGGAAGACGCAAATCGGTAAAAACTAAATCGTAGTTTTGCTTTTTTAGTAGATTAGAGGCATTATGGATATTATAACTTAAATCAACCACATATTTATGGCGCTCAAGGAAATGCTTTAACATTTCGGAAAACGTAACATCATCTTCTATTAATAAGATATATTTCATAAAATGGAGCCTATTCTACAAAAATATTAAGATAACATAACATATACCTTTAAAAAAAGCATAAAAAAAAGGCGTTTTTAGTTAAAAACGCCCTTTTATCAATCGGATTATGGATATAATAGATGCTCTATTATTTTTATGCGCCAGTAACGGCACTTTCTTCTAGCCAGTTTCCATCTTTATCGGCATAAACTGTACTAGTGCTGCCATCAATGGTAAGCTCCAATTTGTATTGCTCACTACTATTTACATAAGCCTTGTTTATGGTAGCCGATGCAAAATCTTTCTCCACAGCATTGGTAACAGCAGCAGGTAATTTATCAATAGCAATTTCTTTGAATTCTTCATTCATTACAACACTAGTAGTTTCAACTGGTAAAATGTTGTTAGATAATGCAAACGTTGAAACGCCACTTGCTAAAATTGCTACGGTTAAAATTAATTTTTTCATGATTTTTAGGGTTTTAAATTTTTATTAATATTTATTTACGATTAGTATAAAGAAATAAATGTGCCATGAATAATAATTAAAAACAAAACACATGCAATTATCTTATTTTTAGATGATTACAGTGTTTTGCGTGTTTTGATCCTTAAATCGTTCGTGTATAAAAAGTGTGTAATTTCAGGATAGGGCGTGTAAAAATTACACCATTGTTTTTTCTGTAAAGAACAATATCATTATGTTAAATTTTGCTGTACTTATTTCTGTTCTATTTATAAGGAGTTAAACCAGCTATTTTCTTAAAAACATTACGAAATTGTAAGGGAGTGTAACTTCAAGACTAATATAAACTTGCTCTTAATAAACTAATTATGTTAAATTTGATTAGTTTTACTATTATTCTGATTCGTAAATTTCAAAGACTATGTCACCAATAAAACATTGTAATAATTTACTTTTCCTTTGTTTTTTACTAATTTCCCAAGTATCAATAGCCCAATTTACGCCCTTTTTTCAAAATTATTCTTTATCGGAATATAATGCAGGAAATCAAAATTGGGGCGTTTCCAGAGCAAAAAATGGTATGCTATATGTTGCCAATAATAATGGTTTGTTAGAATATGATGGCATTAAATGGGACTTTATGGAGCTGCCAAACAAAACCACCATTCGATCCGTTTTGGCTTATAAAGAATTAATATATACTGGATCCTATGAAGAATTTGGTTATTGGAAGAAGAATTCTAAAGGCGTATTAATTTATAGTTCCCTAAGCAATTCAATAAAAGAAAAAATTTCACCAAACGAAGAGATTTGGCAAATTTTACCCTTTAAAGGAGGCATTGCCTTTAGGTCTTTTCTAAATATATACATATATAAATTTAATGGTGAAATAACGAAGATAAAACCAAAGTCCATAATTATTTCGTGTAGTGTCGTTGATAATAAATTATATGTGGCAACACTTAATAATGGTATCTATGAATTTAAAAACAACGAATTAGTACCAAAGATTGTGGATAAGGTTTTAGATAATACTAAAGTCTTGTTTATCACTAAATACAAAGGAAAATTACTTTTAATTACATCCCTTAAAGGATGCTTGATTTATGAAAATAACACTCTAGAACCCGTAGATTTTGAAATTAATGATATCATAAAGCAACATTTGCTAAACGGATTCTCTCTATTGAATAAAGGTAATATGGCTTTTGGAACTATAAAGGATGGTATCTATTTCACAAATAATAAAGGAAAAATAATTTTTCATATAAACAAAGAAAATGGTTTAATAAACAACACTGTTTTAAGTCAATATTTAGATAACGATAATAAATTATGGTTGGGCTTAGACAACGGAATAGCTTGCGTTGATTTAAATAGCAATAATTCCTTTTTTAACGATGTATCTGGCCGATTAGGAGCGGTCTATGATGTTATTAAGTTTAAAGATGTCGTTTATTTAGGCAGTAATACAGGCTTGTTTTATTTAGATAAAGAGAATAGTTTGCAATTTATTAAAGGCTCGCAAGGACAAGTGTGGAATTTAAAGGAAATTGAGGGTGAATTATTTTGTGGGCATAACGAAGGGACATTTTTGGTAAAAGACTATGCGCTTAAACAAGTATCGCCATTTACAGGAGGTTGGGTTATAAAAAAAGCTCCAGAACAAAGCAGCACTTATATTGAAGGTACCTATACAGGATTGGTTAGATTAAAAAAGAAAAATAATATTTGGTCGGCCAAACATCTAGGAAAAACCACGATGCCCATTAGATATTTGGTTTTTGAAAATCAAAATACGGCTTGGGCTGCACACGCCTATAAAGGTTTATATAAAATTAAGTTTGATAAAAACTACGACACCATTATAAGTATTGAAAATTATAAAACTAAAGGTGTTTTTTCCGAATTTAACATTAGGGTTTATAAAATTAAAAACGATATCTGTTTTAAAACAAATGATGGCTGGTTAAGATATGAATCAATTTTAGACAGCATTGTTCCGTATGATGTATTAAACAAAAGTTTTGGAAGGGATTCTTATGTAATATCTGAAGAAAATATTAACCAATTGGTTTTAAAAGCCACCAATGATGCTATTCGTTTTAAATCTTTACTGAATAACGAAAAAGAAATATCACTGTCTAATAACTATTTTGAAAATAGATTAATTGTTGGTAATGAAAATGTTTCCAGTATAAACGACTCCATATTTGCATTGAATTTAAACAACGGTTTCATGCTTATTGATAGTAAGTCGGACCCTAAAGTAAAACTATATAAACCAATTATTGATAATATTGAAATTGATAAAGAGTTAATAGATTTCAATTTAAATAAAAAGATTTCTATAAAATTGAATAGTAGTTTTGGTGTTTCAGTATCATCTCCAAAATCAAGCAATCATTTTTTTGAGTATTCTATAGTAGAACTGGATCCAAATAAATGGAAAAGGTTAGAAAAGAATAAATTAGAATTATCAGGTCTAAAAGATGGGACATACACCATACTGTTCCGAACCAGAAATTATCTAGATAAGCCTTCCGAAATATCTGAAATTCAAATAAGCGTATTACCTCCTTGGTATAAAGATACCATCGGAATTGTTCTTTACTTTGTACTTATTACACTTGGCATAGGCACATTCTATTATTATAATAAGCAAAAGATAAAAAGAGAACAACGGTTATTAAAGATTAAATACGCCAAAGAACAGCAAGAAATTGTTAGAGAGAAAAATTTAGAGAATGAAAAGAGAATCGTCCAATTAAGGAACGAGTCTCTTAAAAATGAAGTTAAATTAAAAAGCAAACAGCTGGCTAATACAGCTTTGGCATTAGTTAAGAAAAATGAAACCTTGCAGGACATCAAAAAAGAGTTAGCCAGTAACAAAGATAGTTTCGATAATCAATATGCTTTTAAGAAGATATTGAATAAAGTAGATAGTTCTATTGCACATAAAGATGAGTGGAAAGTTTTTGAGTATAACTTTAACCAGGTCCATGAAGATTTTTTCAAGAGTTTAAAATCAAAACATGCCAACTTAACTCCAAAAGATTTAAAGATTTGTGCCTACATCAAAATGAATTTATTGAATAAAGAAATTGCACCTTTAATGAACATATCTGTAAGAGGTTTAGAAACACATAGATATAGGCTGAAAAAGAAGTTGAATTTAGAAAATGATATTTCTGTATCACATTATTTAATAAATCTCGAATAATTCATTATCAAAAATACGTTATTCGTAATTTTTTTTACGTCATTACTACGTCATATAACGTTTTCTGTTTGCATTTTGCTCACTTTATTATTATATTAACATACTTCAATTAAAGGTATTTTAAGCCTTTCCACCTTCAATGGCGTATTTAAAGTGTAAACACTTTTGCTTCAAAAAAATTAATAGGTTTTATCTTGTACCTAACTAAAATATTAAACTAAAACTATATGAAAACAAAAATTAATTTATTATTATTTTTTCTATTTTCAGTCAGTGGTTTCGCCCAAAATTTAACTGTTTCGGGCGTCATTACAAGTTCTGAAGATAATATGCCATTACCTGGTGTTAATGTCATAGTTAAAGGAACAACTAGAGGCGTTAGTACCGATTTTGATGGTAGCTATACTATAGAAGTTAAAACTGGTGAAGTTCTTGAATTTAGTTCTGTTGGGCTTAAAATGGTTGCTGTTACCATATCAAACCAAACTAGAATTAATGTAACCATGGAAACAGACATTGCTTCACTAGATGAAGTGGTAGTTGTTGGGTATGGTACACAACGTAAAGTTGACTTAACTGGTGCTATATCTACAGTTAAGGCTGAAGATATTGAAAAAACACCCAATAGTAATGTCATGCAATCACTTCAAGGAAAAGTTGCTGGATTACAAATTGTGAGTTCGGGTTCGCCAGGAGATTCTCCAACTGTAAGACTTCGTGGTGTCAATTCGTATTCTGCAGGGGACAACCCATTATATGTTGTTGATGGTATGTTTTATGATAATATTGACTTTTTAGATAACAGCCAAATAGAGACAGTTTCTGTATTGAAAGATGTTTCTTCTATTGCTATATTTGGGCAAAGAGGTGTGAATGGGGTTATTATTATTGAAACCAAAAGCGGAAAATTTGAACAAAAACCCGTGTTTACTTATAATGGATATACTGGATATCAAATAGCTCAAAATGTACTTAAAATGGCCAATGCAGAACAATTCTCAACAATGGCTTTTGAATCAGGTTCTGCAGCAGATATACAGTTTGTTGAAAATGCCATAGCTAGATTTGGAAGAAGTAGAATCAATCCTAATCTACCCAATGTTAATACCGATTGGTACAAAGAAGTATTAAGACCAGCAACCATTTCAAGTCATAGTATAGGTGTTGCTGGAGGAAGCGAATCGGTGACTTATAGCGTAAGTACCAATTATTTCTCGCAAGATGGTATTTTAGACATGAAAAATGAATATGAGCGTTTCAACATCAATTCTAATATAGATGTAAAAGTATCTGATAGATTTAAAATTGGTACGAATGCTATTTTTAGTAACGCTACCAAATACAACCCAGAAAATGGTGCTTGGTTTCAAGCCTATTTTGCGGTACCAATTTTACCAGTATATGACTATGTTAATACAGAGGCTACAACCACACCATATTCTGATGCCACATTTTTAGGTTATAGAGGGTCACAAAACCCATTTCCTGTGATGCGCTATAATGAAAATCAATTGAAGATCAGAAAAATGTTGACCAGTATCTATGCTGAATATTCTATTGTACCTGAAAAATTAGCATTTAAAACTTCTTACTACCATGATTATTCTACGATATCTGAACGTAACGTAAGAATGCCATATTATA
The DNA here is from genome assembly GCF_044335535.1 of Mariniflexile sp. HMF6888. Taxonomy (NCBI): domain Bacteria; kingdom Pseudomonadati; phylum Bacteroidota; class Flavobacteriia; order Flavobacteriales; family Flavobacteriaceae; genus Mariniflexile; species Mariniflexile sp. HMF6888. The sequence goes on from NZ_JBIQVZ010000004.1 coordinate 229,933, forward strand.
TTTCAGGAAACTCAAACAGAGAGCAACCGGAAACGTCTATCAGACGTGCAGAAGAAACATATTCTACTCAAATTTGGGATAATACATTAACCTATAAAGAACAATTTGACAACCATAACTTAACGCTTTTGGCAGGCTCTTCATTTAGAGATGAACAAGTTAATAAATTTAATGCCACAGGTTCTGATGTTCAAGGTATTGCTCTTGAAAGTTCATGGTATTTAGACTTTGCAGACCCAGCTTCTTTTGCAGACAACGTTAATGAGATTGGTGACCGTTTATTTAGCTTAGCTTATTTTGGACGATTAGAATACAATTACAGTGATAAGTATCTTTTAAATGCCACGGTACGTTCAGAAGGAGATTCAAGATTTCCAAAAGAAATTTGGAAAACTACAGCACAATTTGGAGTAGGTTGGGTTATTTCGAAAGAAAGTTTTATGCAAGACAACAGTATTTTTGATTTCTTGAAATTACGTGGTAGTTGGGGAGAATTGGCAAATGGTGCTATAGGCGGAAGTGCTGGTGCTAGAACGATTAGTCAAGTTTCTGTTGATATTGCAGATTTGTTAACCAATGGTATTGTTAGTACCAACAATTTTACAGATTTAGTTAGAGAGGTATTGGAAGAAACCAATGTGGGTATCAGTGCACGTATGTTTGACAATAGATTATCCTTAGAAACAGATTATTACATACGTGATACGAAAGACTTAGTAGTTCCTGTACAACAAGCAATTGTTGGAAACACATTATTACAAAATGTGGGTGAAATGAGAAACAAAGGTTTTGAGTTTGCGGCCAACTGGAATCAGACACTATCTGATAATTGGAGTTTCAATATAGGCACTAATTTTTCAACTTTAGATAATAAAATCACTAAGATTGATAGCGACCAAGGCTATTTTGATACTGGAAGTGCAGAGTTTCGTCAAAGACTTATTGTTGGAGAACCTGTTAATTCATTTTTCGGATATGAAGTTGCTGGAGTTTATCAAAATGATGCAGAGGTAGCAAACGATCCTATCGCCACAGCCAATGGTTTAGTACCAGGTGATTTGAAATATAGAGACCAAAATGATGATGATATTATAGATGATAACGATCGTGTTGTTATTGGTTCATATCTTCCTACTTTAACTTATGGTGGTAACCTTGGTCTCTCTTACAAGAATTTTGATTTTTCTGTCTCTGTTTTTGGACAAACAGGTAATGACATCCTTAACAGAAAAAGAGGAGAAGTTATTTTTACAAACGATACGAATATGGATGCAGATTTAGCCATTAACAGATGGCATGGCGAAGGAACGTCAAATTCCTATCCATCATCTGCAGGAAGAAGAAAAGGATGGAACCAAAGAATGAGTACATTTTTTGTGGAAGATGGTTCTTTTTTCAGAATTCAAAATATTCAATTGGCTTATACCATTCCAGCAAACTCGTTGTTAGGAAAGAATATGCCTGAAACAAGATTAACACTTACAGCCGAAAGACCATTTACAAGCTTTAAATATAACGGATTCAATCCTGAGGTAGCAAATGGTGTAGATCGTGAAACTTATCCAGTACCGGCAGTTTATACGTTTGGAGTCAATATAAAAATTTAAAAAATGAGCAATATGAAAAATTTAAAACAATCATTTAAACCGTTGTCATTACTGCTTTTGTTTGGCGTACTCATATTTGCATGCAGCGAAAAATTAGAAGAGAATGAAGGGCAATTGTCTGCCGACGATTTGGATTATACCAATATGAATGATATGGTATTACCATTATTAGGAGCTTATTATGAAACCTATAAAAGAGGTTGGGAAGATCCATTACTAGTGGGGGTTAGAGGTGATGATGTTAATGCAGGAGGAGAAGGTGATCAACCGCTATTTGCAGCAACAGATGTCTATAGTTATGATAATAATTTTTGGATGTTCAACCAAGTTTGGAATAACTTCTACAGCGACATTGCTGTGGTAATTAACACTCAAGAAGCCATTCTAAGATTTAAGGAATTTGCCACTGGTGATGCTATAGCAAGGGCAGATCAATATATTGCTGAAGCAAAAGTATTAAGTGCATACCAACACTTTAATATGTCACGTTTATGGGGTGATATTTTTATTATTGAAACCACCAATTTTGACGAAGAAGTTGATAACGGAGTAGACACAAAAGAAGAAGTGATGCAATATATTTCTGATTTGATGGATGAAGCCATTCCTCATTTATTGGACTTAAGGCCAAACCAACGTACCGATATTCCTGGAGGTGTAACAAAATACACAGCCTTGGCTATTAAAGCTATGGCACAGCTGGAATTGGAAAATTATCAAGGCGTGGCAGATGCTACAGGCGAAATTATCAATCAAGGTGGGTTTGATTTATATCCAGAGTTTTATGAATTGTTCAAAAAACCAGGAGAAAGAAGTGATGAAAGCTTATTTGAACTACAATTCTCAGACTTTAATACAGAAAGCGGTGCAACATTCAACCATTTATATGCACCTTTTGGACCTACCAGTTGGACTCCTGCAGTAGCTGGAGCTTCGTCAGGTTGGGGCTTCTATGAGCCAAGTTTAAAGTGGATGAAATTTATGTTAGATAGGGGTGAAGAAGACCGATTATTAACAAGTGTGCTGTTTACACCAGATGGAATCGCCGAATTGAAATCAGACCCAGATTATGCGACGCTTCCTAATTTTATTTCGAATACCACTCCAGATGGTGATGTTATCAATAATTCTGTAAGAGCTAATTTTTTTAGCGGAAAACACTATTTGCCATCCAATCAATTAACTTCAGGAAGAAATGATTATGGTTCAAGTAAAAACATGATAGTTATCAGATATTCTGAAATATTATTAATGTATGCTGAAGCATTAACCAGAGGTGCAAGTGGTAATGGCATGACAGCAGATCAAGCTGTGAATATGGTAAGAGATAGAGTTAATATGTCACCACTTTCGGGTGTCACAAGCCAGCAAGTCATGGATGAGAAATTTGCTGAACTCGGTATGGAATGGGGCATTCGCTACTTTGATATGATTCGACTTAATGAATATGGTGAATTAAGTTATGACGGTAGAACGTTTTCAGCAGATAAAGAGTTGCTCCCTTATCCTTTGGCTCAAATAGATTTACTCGGTTTATAATAATTTATAAATGATTATAACTTTTAAAAATTTAAAAATGAAAAAAATAAATAAACTTGTTGTCGGGATATTTACCATGTTGCTCATGTTTTCTTGTAATGATGGTATTGACCCAATTTCTTATGTAGATCCAGGACCAGATGCAGGAGCACCAGTTGTAACTATAACGTACCCTGTAGATGGTGCATCTATACCAAGTGTTGAATTGGTATCATCTATTAATGTGGCCCTGAATGTTTCTGATGATATTGAAATCATGTCAATTACTGTCGCTATGGATGGTAATCAAATTGCATCATTTGATACTGCTTCATTCGTGGATTATAGAAACTATGAAACTGAAATACCTTATGATAATCTCACAATTGGATTTCATACACTTACAGTAACTGCTAAAGATATAGCAGGTAACACAACTGTATCAACTTCCAATTTTGAAAAAGCACCTCCATATTCTCCATTATTTGCTGGAGAAATGTTTTATATGCCTTTTGATGGTGATTATATGGAATTTGTGAGTCTTACTTTCCCTGAAGAGGTAGGCGACCCAATATTTGCTAATCAAGCTAAAATAGGAGCTAATGCTTATAAAGGTGCACCAAACTCATTCTTGCAATTTCCTTTACCACAAGACTTAGGCGCTTCTTTTAGTGGCATGTTCTGGTATAAAGTAAATTCATCACCAGATAGAGCCGGTATTATAGCTATTGGTACAGAAGATATTGCTGAAAATCGTAACCAAGGTTTAAGGCTTTTTAGAGAAGGCAATGCTGCAGAGCAAAGAATAAAATTAAATGTAGGCACAGGATCTGGCGAAAGCTGGAATGATGGCGGTGTTATTAACGTTGCTGAGGGCGAATGGGTCAATGTGGCTTTTACAATTTCTAATAGCCAAACTATCATCTATTTTAATGGAACTCCTGTTAATACAGCAACAATGAGTAACCCTATTGATTGGACGGGATGTACTAATATTTCTATTGGTGCAGGTGGACCAACATTTAGCTATTGGAATCATCTACATGATACAAGTGCTATAGATGAGCTGAGATTTTTTAATACGACTTTGTCACAAGAAGATATTCAAAATATTATTTTGACAACGGCACCATACGAACCTATCCTTACTGGTGAAACACTTTATATGCCTTTTAATGGTAATTATAATAATTTATTGAATGGTGCTTCGGCAAGTGAAGTAGGTACTCCAGGTTTTTCAGATGATAGTTTTGCTGGTGGTAAAGCATTACAATCTGCTACAGATTCCTATTTAGAAATGCCGATTGATGGCCTTTTTGGTACAGAAGAGTTTACTGCTGCTTTCTGGTATAAAGTCAATTCAACTCCTGATAGATCGGGAATATTAGTTGTTGGTACGCCAGATATTGCTGAAAACCGTAATCAAGGCTTTAGAATTTTTAGAGAAGGTAGTGCTACAGAACAACGTATCAAATTAAACCTTGGTATTAATAGTGGAGAAAGTTGGAATGATGGAGGCGTTATTGATGTTACAGCTGGTGAATGGGTTCATATAGCCATTACCGTATCGGCAACTGAAAGTAATATTTATTTTAATGGAGAACCTTCATTGACATCAACATTTGGCTCCACAGTGGATTGGACTGGCTGTGATAATTTAACCATTGGTGCTGGTGGCCCAACATTTAGTTATTGGGGTCATTTGTCAGATTTAAGCATCATTGATGAACTAAGAATTTTTAACAGAGCATTGACTCAAACAGAAATCCAAAGCTTACAATAATTGTATGCTATCTAAAAATATTTGAATTAACCTATGGACTTTTTAGCTGCATTTATGTTGAGTAGATGCAGCTAAAATTTCAAAAACATTTATAATGAAATTTCTATCCAACAAAATCACTTACATTTTGTTAACCAATGTGTTGTTGTTTAACTGCAATTCTGATAAAAAAAGCAAGCAAATGATCAGTGAAACGCCACAAGCAAAAGAATTGACAGATGATCAATTTTTGGATTCCATTCAAAAGCAAACCTTCAATTATTTTTGGGAAGGTGCCGAACCTAATTCAGGCATGGCAAGAGAACGTTTGCATTTGGATAATGTCTATCCTCAAAATGATCAAGATGTGGTCACAACTGGTGGAACTGGTTTTGGTTTGATGGCCATTTTGGTAGGAGTAGAACGAGAATTTATCACCCGTGAACAAGCATTAGAACGTTTTGAACACATTGTCAATTTCTTAGAAAAAGCTGATAGATTTCATGGTGTTTGGTCACATTGGATTGATGGAAAAACAGGCAAGGTGAAACCTTTTAGCAAGAAGGATACCGGTGGCGACTTGGTTGAAACTGCTTTTTTAGTCCAAGGCTTACTGACCGTGGGTGAATACTATAAAAACGGAAATGAAAGAGAACAACAATTGGTTGAAAAAATAGACCAACTATGGCGTGAGGTAGAGTGGAACTGGCACACCAAAAATGGTGAAGACGTTTTATATTGGCATTGGTCACCAAAAGATGGTTGGGATATGAATTTCCCAGTTGGTGGTTATAATGAATGTTTAATTATGTATGTTCTTGCTGCAGCTTCTCCAACATATCCAATTGAAAAATCGGTATATGACAAAGGTTGGGCAAAAAGTGGCGCCATTGTTTCTAAGGATTCACTTTATGGTGAAGCATTGGTGTTAAATTATTATGAACATGATGACGCAGCAATAGGACCATTATTTTGGGCGCATTATTCGTTTTTAGGATTAAACCCTAACGGATTAAAAGATCAATATGCAGATTATTGGAAACTCACCCAAAACCATGCAAAAATACATTACAAATATGCTGTTGATAATCCAGAAAACTTCAAAGATTATGGCGATAGTTTATGGGGATTAACCTCCAGCTATTCCATTAAAGGGTATGTGGGTCACAGACCTGGTAATGATCACGGTGTGATTTCACCAACAGCTGCCTTGTCGTCATTTCCATACACCCCAAAAGAAAGTATGCAAATGCTTAAAAAAATCTATAAAGACCACGATACCTTAATTGGTAAGTATGGTCCTTATGACGCATTTAGTTTACAAGATAATTGGTTTTTACCAAGATATTTAGCCATAGATCAAGGTCCTATTCCTGTTATGATAGAGAATTATAGATCAGGTTTGTTATGGAACTTATTTATGAAAAATCTAGACGTTCAAAATGGGTTAAAACGCTTAGAATTCACAATTGGTTCTTAAGCAACTTCTACATTATGAAATCGCTATTAATAATAAGTTTGCTTAAGTAACAACCAATGAGTATAAAGCGATTGCTTCGCCAGTTCACTATTGCTCGTGTCCATATGACCTATAAAAAAATAAATATCTACATATGAAATTATTTAAGGTTGATAGTTTAGAGAAACCCTAAATCAAATAAATAAAACAATGATTAAAAGTTTAATATACATAGTTTTTGCGACACTCGTTATTTTTTCATGCTCAGATAGATCGCCATCCGAACCTTTTGACCCAAGTGATGATAACGGAATTGTGCCATTAACTGATACAGAAATGATGGATTTGACACAAAGGGGAACCTTTAAATATTTTTGGGATTTTGCCAATACAAATTCTGGTGCAGCAAAAGAAAGATACCATCCTAAAAATCCAACTTTAAATCAGAATGTCGTAACTACAGGTGGTACAGGATTTGGTTTAATGGCCATATTGGTAGGCATTGAAAGAGGATATGTAACCAGAGAAGAAGGTGTTGCAAGGTTAAATAAAATTTTAGTTTTTTTAGAGAATGCCAATCGTTTTCATGGTGCATGGTCACATTGGGTTGATGGTGATACAGGTAATGTGATTCCCTTTAGTACAAAAGACAATGGTGGTGACTTGGTTGAAACGGCCTTTTTATCACAAGGACTTATTTGTGTTAAGGAATATTTAAAAAATGGTAGTGATAGCGAAAAAGCTTTAGCAAACAAAGCCGATGCTTTGTGGAAAGGTGTTGAATGGAACTGGTACACCCAAAACCAAAACGCGTTGTTCTGGCATTGGAGTCCTGATTATGGCTTTGAAATCAATCTTAGGTTAAAAGGTTATAACGAAACCATGATTGCCTATGTTTTAGCAGCAGCATCACCTGATTATTCCATATCAAAAACAGTTTACGAAGAAGGGTGGGCAAATAATGGTGCCATTGTATCTTCGGCTTCGCAATATGGTTTTCCATTAGTGTTGAAGCATGCTGGAGGTTCAAATTTTGGAGGCCCACTGTTTTTTAGTCATTATTCATTTTTAGGTTTGAATCCAAAGAATTTAACCGATCAGTATGGCAACTATTGGAATCTCGCGGTTAACCATACCAAAATAAACCGTCAGTACTGTATTGTTAACCCTAATAACTATGTGGATTATGGAGAAGATTGCTGGGGACTAACCGCCAGTTATTCAAGAAACATAGATGGTTCCATAGGGTATTCGGCGCACAGTCCTTCGAATGATATTGGTGTTATATCGCCAACGGCAGCAATCAGCTCCATCCCATACACACCTTCAGAATCTTTGAAAGTCATGCATTTTCTATATCAGAAAAAGGATAAATTATTAGGAGTTGCTGGTTTTTATGATGCTTTTAGCCCTCAAAACAACTATTGGGTTGCAGATGCCTATTTAGCAATAGACCAAGGGCCACAAATTATTATGATTGAAAACCATCGAACGGGATTGCTTTGGAATTTATTTATGCAAAATACCGACGTGAAAAACGGTTTAAATAAATTAGGATTTAGTTATTAAAATATACAGCCAGATCAAGAGTTTACTTTTGAAAACGTCACATTTTAAATAGATACTTATGAATCGAATTGGTAATAATATAAAATTGGTTGTTGGAATCATTTTCTTGATGTCCAATAGCGTAATTGCTCAACAAGAGTTGTATGAGGCTAAAATGTTCATCAATAATACAGATACGTTGAACTATCGCATTATGTATCCTAAAGACTTTTCTGCAGACAAACAATACCCATTAATATTGTTCCTTCATGGAGCTGGCGAACGTGGTAGCAATAACGCTTCGCAATTGGTTCACGGTAGCAAATTATTTGCAGAAGAGATGAATAGGGGTGCATTTCCAGCCTTGGTTATTTTTCCGCAATGTCCACAAAAAGAATATTGGTCGAACGCAATAATAGATAGGAACACAAAGCCTATTTCATTAGTTTATCCCCAAAACGCTCCTCCAACAAAAGCTTTAAGTTTAGTAATGCTTTTAATGGACGATTATTTAAACAAACCATTTATAAATAAAGAAAAAATATATATAGGAGGTTTATCAATGGGTGGTATGGGCACTTTTGAAATGCTATACCGAAAACCAGATACCTTTGCTGCTGCTTTTACAATTTGTGGTGGTGGCAATCCCGAAACAGCTAAAGCATATGCTAAGAATACCGAACTTTGGGTGTTCCATGGCGCAAAAGATGATGTGGTTGATCCACAGTTATCTATCCATATGGTTTCAGCATATTTAAAGGCTGGGGGCAAGCCTAATTTTACTTTATATGCAGATGACAACCACAATAGCTGGGACTCTGCTTTTGCCGAACCTAAACTTTTAACGTGGCTTTTTTCAAAATCAAAGACTAAAAAAAATGAGACACCTAACTAACATTAAATATGCCTTTTTGGGCATTACCGCAACATTGATTATAGCATGTCATTCAAACCAAAATAAATCGAACACCTTTTCAGGTGATAATCCATTTGCAGAAAAAGTAGATTCTATTTTAAGTTTAATGACCGTTGAAGAGAAAATAGGCCAGTTAAATCTACCATCATCAGGTGATATTACAACGGGACAAGCAAAAAGTTCCAATATTGCTAAAAAAATAGAAGAAGGCAAGGTTGGTGGTCTTTTCAATATAAAATCTGCAGCAAAAATTCGAGATGTTCAAAGAATTGCTATCGAAAAAAGCCGATTAAAAATTCCGTTACTTTTTGGAATGGATGTCATACATGGCTATGAAACCACTTTTCCAATTCCGTTAGGCCTATCATGTTCTTGGGATATGGAAATGATAAAGCAAACGGCACAAATGGCTGCTAAAGAAGCTACTGCCGATGGAATTAACTGGACGTTTTCGCCCATGGTTGATATTTCTAGAGACCCAAGATGGGGACGTGTTTCAGAAGGTTCTGGAGAAGACCCTTATCTGGGAAGTGAAGTAGCAAAAGCCATGGTACAAGGGTATCAAGGTGACGATTTAACCAAAAACAACACCATGATGGCGTGCGTAAAACATTTTGCACTTTACGGTGCCCCAGAAGCAGGTAGAGACTATAATACAGTCGATATGAGTAAAATACGCATGTATAACGAGTATTTACCGCCATATAAAGCCGCTGTGGATGCTGGTGTTGGCTCCGTTATGGCTTCCTTTAATGAAATTGATGGGATTCCTGCAACTGGAAACAAGTGGTTACTGACCGATTTATTGAGAAACGATTGGGGTTTCAATGGTTTTGTGGTAACCGATTATACAGGAATTGAAGAGATGGAGTATCATGGCGTAGGGGACTTTCAACAAGTTTCTGCTCAAGCTTTAAAAGCTGGGATTGATATGGATATGGTATCCGATGGGTTTTTATCGACACTAAAAAAATCTTTAGATGAAGGTAAGATATCTATGAATGATATTGACGTTGCAGTAAAACGCATTTTAACCGCTAAGTTTGAGTTGGGTTTATTTGACGATCCATATAAATATTGTGATGAAACTAGGGCAAAAACGGAAGTTTATACAAAAGAGCATAGGGATTTTGCCCGTAAGGTAGCGTCGGAATCTATGGTGCTTTTGAAAAACGACAACCAAATTTTGCCATTAAAAAAGTCGGGAACGATTGCTCTTATTGGACCATTGGCAAATTCAAAGGAAAACATGCCCGGTACTTGGAGTGTTGCAACAAAGCTAGAAAAGGCTAGTGCGTTCCTAGATGGTATAAAATCCGTTGCAGGAAATCATGTAAATATATTATATGCCAAAGGAAGTAACCTGGATTATGATTTTGAGTTTGAAAAGCGCGCCACCATGTTTGGAAGAACTATACCAAGAGACGGAAGAACTGACAAACAATTATTGGACGAAGCTTTGTCCATTGCTTCAAAATCGGATGTTATTGTAGCTGCATTGGGCGAATCTTCCGAAATGAGTGGTGAAAGCAGCAGTAGAACAAATTTACAAATCCCCCAAGTACAGAAAGAATTGTTAAATGCCTTGTTAAAAACAGGAAAACCAGTGGTTTTGGTTTTGTTTACGGGAAGACCTTTAGCCATTGTTGAAGAAAACAAAAACGTTCCAGCTATATTGAATGTTTGGTTTCCGGGCAGCGAAGCAGGTTTAGCTATTTCAGATGTGTTGTTTGGTGACGTCAACCCTTCTGGGAAGCTAACAGCGACATTTCCAATGAATGTTGGTCAAGTACCAATTTTTTATAACCATAAAAACACAGGAAGACCTTTAGGTAATACTGAAGGCAAGTTTGAAAAATTTAAATCAAATTATTTAGACGTCCGTAACGAACCTCTATATCCATTTGGGTATGGATTGAGTTACACCACTTTTAAATACGATAACTTACAATTAGACACAACAAAAATAGATGCTAATGGACGTGTAAACATTTCCGTTGAAGTTACAAATTCAGGAAATTTTGATGGCAAGGAAATCATTCAATTGTATATACGTGATGTAGTAGGTTCTGTAACCAGACCAGTTAAAGAATTAAAAGGCTTCCAGAAAGTAGAAATCAAAAAAGGAGAAACCAAAACCGTCACTTTTAAAATATCTGAAGAAGATTTAAAATTTTATAATTCCAATTTGGATTTCGTGGCAGAACCAGGTGTTTTTCAAGTGTTTGTTGGTACAGATTCTAACGCAGGTTTATCATCTCAATTTGAACTAACTAAATAAATCTACATGAAACGTTTTATTATTTTTATAGCCATATGTTTTGAGCTCACAATAACTGGTTATTCACAACAAAAAACGTATTGTAACCCTATTAATATCGATTATGGTTATACGCCTTTCAAATCGTTTTCAAGTCAGGACAAACATCGTGCTACTGCCGATCCTGTTATTGTAAATTTCAAAAAAAAATACTTTCTTTTCTCAACAAACCAAGAAGGCTATTGGTGGAGTGATGATATGCTCAACTGGAAGTTTGTATATCATAAATTCCTTTTGGATGATACCTACACACACGATTTAAATGCACCGGCTGCGTGGGCTATGAAGGATACACTTTATGTGTATGGCTCCACTTGGAAATCTGATTTTCCGATTTGGAAAAGTACCAATTCCACCGTTGATGACTGGGAAATTGCTCTTGACACGCTAAAAGTTGGTGCTTGGAATCCAGCATTTCATTACGAAGAGGAAAAGGATAAACTGTATTTGTATTGGGGTTCGAGTAATGTATGACCCATTTTAGGTACAGAAATCAATACCAAAACCATGCAATCGGAAGGGTATACCGTGCCAATTGTGAGGTTATTTCCAGAAGACGGTGGATGGGGAGCGTTTTGGGGGGTATAATGATAATGTGTTTTTACAACCTTTTATTGAAGGTGCGTGGATGACCAAACACAACGGAAAATATAAATGTGCATTGAAATTTTAATAAAACAAGAAAAAGAGAAGTTAGAACTTTAAAACTTAGAAACTCTGAAACTTTGCAGCTTTGAAACAAAAAAATATATGAAACCATTAATTTGTATAGTTTGCATAGCTTTTATGCTCCAAGCATGCGGACAAAAACCAGCACAAAAAGTTGATGTTAAAAAACCAACACGCCCTAATATTATTTATATTATGGCAGATGACCATGCCACCCAAGCCATAAGTGCGTATGGACACCCAATAAGCAAGTTGGCACCAACACCAAATATTGACAGAATAGCAAATGAAGGGGCTTTGTTTCAAAATAACTTTTGTACCAATTCTATTTGCGGACCAAGTAGGGCAGTCGTTTTAACGGGTAAGTTTAGCCATATTAATGGTTTTAGAAAGAATGGAGATAGGTTTGATGGTAATCAGCAAACATTTCCAAAACTACTCCAAAAAGCAGGATATACTACTGGGATGATTGGTAAATGGCATTTAGATGGCTTACCACAGGGGTTTGATTACTGGCATATTTTAACCGATCAAGGCAATTATTACAATCCGGATTTTATTGAGGTAAACCAACAAACACAACAAGTTGATACCACTAGAATAGTAGGCTATGCTACCGACATCATTACCGAAGATGCCATAAAATATTTGGATAAAGTGAAAAATAGCCAACAGCCATTTATGCTTATGGTGCATCATAAAGCACCACACAGAAATTGGATGCCCGCTTTAAGACATTTAAATAAATACGATGCTGTTCAATTTCCGCTTCCAGATACTTATTTTACATCGCATGAAGGTTCAACGGCTTCAAAAATGCAGCAGCAAACCATTTATAAAGATATGTATGAAGGCCACGACCTTAAAATGACCAAAGAAAAGGGCAGTAATGAATTGGCACACAACCCATGGACAACTGATTTTGATAGAATGACGGCAGAACAACGAGCCATTTGGGATCAGGCATATCAATCAAAAAATAATGCAATGCATGATGCAAATCTTTCAGGAAGGGCATTGGCTGAATGGAAAGGACAACGTTATTTACAAGAATATTTAGCAACTATAGCAGCTGTAGATGAAGGTGTTGGAAGAATTCTTGATTATTTAGAAGCTAATAATTTAACTGAAAACACCATCATTGTTTATACCACCGACCAAGGATTTTATTTAGGTGAAAAAGGCTGGTTTGATAAACGTTTTATGTATGAAGAATCGTTAAGTATGCCTCTTGTAATGAAATACCCTAAAGCAATAAAAAAAGGAACGGTTGTTAATGCATTAACACAAAATATCGATTTTGCTGAAACTTTTTTGGATTATGCCCGTGTTGGAATTCCTGCCGATATGCAAGGGAAATCATTACGGCCATTGCTTGAAGGAAAACAAGATTTTGATGATTTTAGGGATGCCGTGTATTACCATTATTATGATTATCCAGCATTTCATATGGTAAAGAAAATGTACGGTGTAAGAACAAAACGCTATAAGCTGATTCATGTTTACGACGATATTGACGCATGGGAACTTTACGATTTAGAGAAAGATCCACACGAACTTAAAAATTTAATCAATGATCTGGCGTATCAAACCATTAAAGCGCAACTCCATAAAAAACTTAAGGCTTTACAAGCAGACTATAAGGTTACAGATAAAGAATTTGAACAAGCATCGCCCCAAAGTGTTGAAAGAGCCTTTAAGCAATTTGAAAAATTACGAGGACATACAGGAACTTCTTATGAATCAATTACCAATAAAGATAGAAAGTTATGAATTCTGAATTCTGAATTCAGAATAAACAAATAAACGAATAAACAAATAATATCTACATATGAAACGAATACTGGTTTATTTAATACTATTCTTAAGTATTTCCTGCAACACAGACAAGAAATTGGCAACAGATGAAGTTTCTACAGAAACAGGAAAAAAGAACTTTAAAACTTATTGCAACCCCATAGATATTGATTACTCATACATGTCTCATTACCGGAGCAATAATACCGTTTCTTATAGATCTGGTGCAGACCCTGCTATCGTAAATTTTAAAGGACGGTTTTATATGTTTGTTACCAGATCCCATGGATATTGGGCATCAGATGACATGAGTAACTGGAAATTTATAAAACCACAAAGTTGGTATTTTAATGGATGTAATGCACCGGCTGCGGTTGTAAAAGATGGAAAAATACTGGTTTATGGTGATCCGTCCGGTCTTGGGGCGATTATAGAAACCGATAATCCGGAACTTGGTGATTGGAAAACGAACTATGCTGTTCTAAATCCTCCAGGAGGCATACAAGACCCCGATTTGTTTTTAGATGATGATGGTAGGTTGTATTTATATGAAGAATCTTCAAACAAATGGCCAATTCGTGTAGTAGAGTTGGATACCAAAAATTATTATATACCTATTGGAGAAGAAAAAGATTTATTTAATCTTGAACCAGATAAGCATGGTTGGGAACGCTTTGGTCAAGACCATGATTCAGATTTAGCACCATATATCGAAGGGCCATGGATGGTAAAGTACAATGGCACCTATTACCTAGAATATGGAGCTCCGGGCACCCAATGGAATGTCTATGCCGATGGCGTTTACACCAGCAAAAGTCCGTTAGGTCCTTTTGAATATGCACCATATAACCCCATTTCTTATAAACCGGGTGGCTTTTTGAAAGGTTCAGGGCACGGAAGTACCGTAAAGGATAATCAAGGAAACTACTGGCATTACTCAACCATGGCCATATCTGTAAATTATAAATTTGAAAGACGCATAGGAATGTATCCTGCAGGATTTGAAACTAATGGACAAATGTATGTGAATACCGCTTATGGTGATTACCCACATTACTTACCAAATGCGAATGTTGAGAACCATAAGGAACGCTTCACTGGTTGGATGTTGTTATCCTATAAAAAACCAGTAAAAACCAATTCGCCTGTTGTAACCAAAGATATTAATGTGGTAGATGAAAGCGAAAGTGGTTACATGTTAGAGCAAATAAGAGAATTTGACATCGCTAAAGTTAATGATGAAGAAATTCGTTCTTATTGGGTTTCTGAAACCAATAATGATTCCATCTATTTTGAGATGGATTTAGAAAAACCAAGCCTTGTAAATGCCATTCAGATAAACTTTCAAGATTTTAATAGCACTATTTTTGGCAGACCAGATCATTTAAAACAACAGTTTGTAATTGAATCTTCAATGGATGGTAATACATGGGAAACCATGGCAGATTATTCAAAGAACAAAAAAGACATGCCACATGCCTATATTGAGTTGAAAAAAGCTGTAAAAGCACGTTATATTAGGTACAACCACGTGTATTGTACTAATAAATATTTGTCTATTTCAGAATTTAGGATTTTTGGAAAAGGATTGGATAAGAAACCCATGACACCTCCTAATTTTAAAGTTGAAAGGCAAACCGATAAAAGAAATGCCAATTTAACATGGGATAAAGTAGATAATGCAATAGGCTATGTTATTTATTGGGGTATTTCTAAGGATAAGCTAAACTTATCTGCTTTAATGTATGAACAACCAAATTACGAACTTCGTGCTTTAAATACAGATCAATCCTACTACATGCAAGTGGAAGCATTTAACGAAAATGGTATTTCAGAAAAAAGCGAGATTATTTATATAGAATAGAGTTATGAGACAAGAGACAAGAGACAATAGACAAGAGACAATAGACAAGAGAAGTTAAGAGTTGTGTTAGAAGTAAGAATAAAAACCAATCTAACAAGTCTAAAATTCAAAAATCATCAATCGTTAATCGTTAATCAAAAATCAAAAAAGTCCAAAACTAAAGTTAAAAGTTATGAGTTTGTAGCCAGAAGATAGAAGTTAGAAGTAAAACTTAGAAACTCTGAAACTCTGAAACTTTGCAACTTTGCAACTTTGCAACTTTGCAGCTTTGCAACTTTGCAGCTTTGCAGCTTTGAAACTTTGCAGCTTTGAAACTTTGAAACTTTGCAACTTAAAAAAAAAACAGATGAAAATTAAGCTAATAACCTATTGTGCCATCATTTTTTGCATGAGTATAAATGCTCAGCAAATGTCGATAATGACTTATAACATAAAGTTGGATTATCCTAAAGAAGGAGAAAACAGTTGGATGAATAGAAAACCATTCTTTATTAATCAGCTCAAATTTTACGAACCAGATGTACTTGGTATTCAAGAAGCCATGCCAAACCAAATGAAAGATATGGATAGCCTTTTAGTTGATTATAATTTTGTTGGTGTTGGGCGAGATGATGGTAAGAATGCGGGGGAATATTCAGCAATATTTTATAAAGCAGATCAATTTGAAGTATTGGAATCATCTACATTTTGGCTGTCAGAAACCCCCGAAAAAGTATCGATGGGTTGGGATGCCGTTTGTAATAGGGTATGTACCTATGCCTTATTTAACAATCTTAAAACGAAAAAAATGTTTTGGGTATTTAATACACATTTAGATCATATTGGTACAGAAGCGCGAACAGAAAGTGTAAAATTAATTTTAAATAAAATAAAGCTTCTCAATACCCAAAGTTTGCCAGTCATTTTAATGGGTGATTTTAATATGGAAGAAACCCATGAGAGCATTAAATATATTTCGGAAAGCTTAAACGATTCAAAATATGTTGCAAATAACACGTTTGGACCATCAGGTACTTTCAATAATTTTGAATTTCATAAACCAGTAAACCAACGTATTGATTTTATATTTCTAAGTGACCATATCACTGTAGATAAATATGCCGTGTTAAGTGATTCTAAAGAATGTCATTACCCATCGGATCACTTGCCTGTTTTTACAGATATAACTTTTACAGACTAAATATACATATTAAGTATAAGATTTATTTAATCTATAGAATTCCTTGGAGCTCACCTTTGGGATATTCGTTGTTTGTTTATCTAGGATTAAAAATAGCCTTTCCACATTTAAAACCTTATCACTTTCTTCCGGATCAGAGTTGTTTTTTAAAAAGGCGCACCTTCTTTTTAATTAAAATTAAGACTTTTCAATATAAAATCTATCCAGCATAAAATATTTTTTTGCGGATTTTAATATTTGAAACCCTACCATAATTAAGCATGAAGCCTAGACGGCCTCTAAACACCTAATTGTTAAAAATCAATAAATTTTTATTAAATCTTTTTTATTATAAAATTTTTTATATATTTGGAAAACCAAACTAGTTAACCAATTTGGTTATCCAGTGAGACTAAACAATCTAACTTTATATAATATTAATTATTATGAAATCGCCATGATTTGGAAACATAAGCCCTAATGAAAATAAAGCGATTGCTTCGCCAGTTCGCTATTGCTCGTGTCCATATGACCATTAAAAAAAACTAAACTATTTACATATGAAATTAAGAATTTTTTACCTGCTACTATTTCTAGGTAGTTTTATTGTCAATGCTCAAACCAATATGTATACTATAACAGGAAGAGTTGTGTCTGAGGGAGACGGGATGCCTATTGTAGGAGCAAACGTTCTTGTGACTTCCAAAAATAAAGGAACAGTTACGGATTTCGATGGCGGTTTCACCCTTCAAGTTGCAAATGATGATGTTGTCACGGTATCCTATGTGGGTTTTGTTTCTCAAACATTTATTGTAAGGAGTCAAAATAACGTGCTAATTAAAATGGCCGAAGATACGGCCCAA
This sequence comes from Mariniflexile sp. HMF6888, assembly GCF_044335535.1. Classification (NCBI taxonomy): domain Bacteria; kingdom Pseudomonadati; phylum Bacteroidota; class Flavobacteriia; order Flavobacteriales; family Flavobacteriaceae; genus Mariniflexile; species Mariniflexile sp. HMF6888. Next base: position 247,415 of record NZ_JBIQVZ010000004.1, read on the forward strand.
CTTGATGAAATTGTTGTTGTAGCCTACGGAACCCAGAAAAAATCAAGTCTCACAGGAGCTGTTTCTAGTTTAAATAATGACAATCTTGATGAGTTGCCATATAGTAGGGTTGACCAAGCTTTACAGGGTAAAATTGCCGGCGTGCAAATTCAAAATATATCATCGGAAATTGGGGAGTCTCCACAGATTACCATAAGAGGTTTAAGCTCCATTAGTGCCAGTAGTTCCCCGTTAATTGTAGTCGATGGATTTCCTATTGCAGATGCTTTGGAATTTATTAACCCGAGTTCTATAAAATCCATTGAGGTTTTGAAAGATGCCAGTTCAACCGCACTTTATGGTTCAAGAGGTGCGAATGGTGTGATTCTAGTAACTACTAAAAGTGGCAGTTTAACACCTACATACAGCTTTAAAAGTTTTACAGGATTTAAGCGTGCATACAAACAAATTGACGCCTTAGATGGATTCGAATATACCGATATGCTCCTTAATGAACGCCAAACCATCGAAAATTTTGAAGCTGCACAAAATGGGACAACACCCTCCATCTTAACCTATACAACTAGAGAGCGAGCGCAGCGTATAGTTGCTACTGAAACAGGAGGCACCAATTGGTCTGAAGAATCCCAACGTGGAATGGCTCAAATTAACAATTACCAACTGGATATCTCTGGAGGGAATTCAAGTACAAAGTATTATATATCTACTCAGTATATAGAAGACCAGGGGCTTTTAAAAGATAACTTCAATAATAAATTAAACTTTCAAGGACGCTTATCTACAAAATTATCTGATAAGCTAGAAATTGGGTTTAATTTCAGACCGTCCTTTTCAAGGTTAAGACGTTCCACAGTGCCTTTTTCTGATTATTCAAGAGCATTGCAATGGGGACCCGTAAGGCATAATGCATTTACTTCTGAATTAACGGGTCAGCCAATTGGTTCCTATTCCCATCCTAGACACTACAACAATACCACATTTAGTTATGTTGATGACCAAGGGATTACACAAACATTTACAGCAAGCTCGCTTTGGGGATCCAGTAATAACAACCCAATAGCAAGGATGGAAAATGAAAACCGTACACGCTATGATTATAGGGTAGTTGCAGATGGATTTGCCAATTGGAAAGTTGCAAAGAACTTAACATATAAAGCAACATTTGGAGGCTATTTTCAATTAAGAGATTATGAAATATTCAGAAATTCACAAGCGTCACATACTGGTGAATCTTATGGTTATAATTTAATGAACTTAAATAACAAATTCATCACAGAACATACCTTAAACTACAGATGGAAAAAGAAAAATCATAGTATGGATGCTTTAGTGGGTACCACTTATGAATATGCAGCTTATAAAAACTCAGCTATTGAAGGCACACAATTTCCAACAGATTTAATTGAAACTTTAAATGCAGCAACTGTAATCAATGCCGATGGTACTTATACCAATAAAGAAGAAATTTCATTGGCGTCTTTTTTAGCCAGAGTCAATTACGATTATAAAGGAAAATATTTGTTTTCTGCAGCAGCACGTTATGATGGTTCTTCACTTTTTGGTCCAGACAATAAATACGGTTTCTTCCCTTCAGCATCCGTGGGGTGGAACATTCACAAAGAAAAGTTTTGGAAAAACAATATCGGTTTTGTTAACCAATTTAAAATCCGTTCAAGTTTTGGACTTACAGGGAACAACAACATAGAAAGCTATGCATTTACAAATCTTTTGTTTCCAGCAAATTACTCACTAGGGGAAAGTGGAGGCTCTGTAAATTCCGGTCTTGCTGAAAACGGATTGACACTAGGCAACAGTGCCATAAGTTGGGAGCAAACCAAACAATATGACACAGGAATAGATGTTAGTTTTTTAAAGAGTAAATTATCACTAACAGCCGATTACTACTATTCTGTAACAGACAAACTCTTGCTTCAGCAGAATGTATCATACATTACGGGTCACGATAACTATTGGAATAACATAGGTAAAATCCAAAACCAAGGTTACGAAATTGCTTTGACCGCAAACTTAGGAACCGATAGTTTTACTTGGGATGGTAGCATCAATTTTTCAGCCAATAAAAATAAGCTCATTTCTTTAGGGGGGGAAGAACAATTTATCAACCAAGGAGAGCGTAACGAACAATATATCTCCAGAGTAGGAGAGGAAGCCATTCAGTTTTATGGATACAAAATGGTTGGTGTTTGGCAAAATGCCGAAGAATTAAATACGTTACCGCGTTCTTCAGAAGATGCCGTTGGTGGTATTAGAGTTGCGGACATGAATGGTGATGGTATTATTGATGCAGATGACAGAACAACTTTAGGGAGTCCTTTCCCCGATTTTACTTGGGGCTTTAGCAATACGTTTAAATATGGAGGTTTTGATCTTTACTTCTTGCTTCAAGGTTCTCAAGGTGGCGAAGTATTTTATGGTGATGGCTTTTATACAGAACCAAGATACTTGCATAGCGATTTTGTAAACGGCTGGTGGTTCAATGAAAATTTTGCCGCAACCAAACCAAGGGAAAAACGAGGTAGGGATTGGGTGCTGACAGATTATTTAATTCAAGATGCCTCATACATTTCCTTAAGAGAAGTCATTCTTGGGTATTCAGTACCGAAAACGTTCTTGGAGAAAACCAAACTTAAAAAAGTGAGATTATTTGTTTCAGCACAAAACTTATTTTATCTCATGTCTAGTGATTACTACGGACTAAACCCTGAAGGTCTTTCAACAAGTGGTGTTTACAGATCGCCTTTAATTTCAGGTTATCAACGTGGTGCTTATCCAATTCAACAACAATTTAGTATTGGTTTAGATATCAATTTTTAAAAAAAAGAAAATGAAAACATATTTAAGACAATTAATTATCACCATTTCAATAGTCACTTTATATACCTCATGTAGTGATCAATTAAATCTAGAACCTATTTCTGATATTGGGGCTAATGAATTCTATCAAAATACGGAGGAAATCAACCTTGCAGTTGTTGGAATTTATAATTCCATGCAAAACATGCTTGACAAAGAGTTTGTGTTAACAGAACTAAGATCTGATAACACCTATATGAGTCCTCGTAATAGTGAAACTGCAAATGTGCCCTATCGTCAAGTAGATAGATTTGTACTTACGTCTCAAAACATTTTTGTAGAAGATTATTGGAGAGCATGTTACAGAATCATTTCATTGGCAAACAATGTCATTACACAAATAGATGTTGTTGAAGACCAAGAACTCGCCAATAAATACGAGGCGGAAGCACGCTTTTTTAGAGCACATGCCTATTTTAACCTTGTTCGCCTTTGGGGTGGGGTTTTTATAGTTGACAAACCCATTTCAGGTGAAGAAGCGAAGGCTATTGATAGAAGCAACGTAGAAGATGTTTATGATTTTCTATTGGCAGATTTAGAATTTGCATCCAATAACCTTCCAAACACAGCCACAGGTCAGGATCTTGGACGTTTGACCAAATGGGCCGCAAAAACAGAATTGGGAAAAGCCTATCTAACCTTAGGAGGTCCTTCAAATTTAACTAAGGCAGAAACCGTTTTAAGCGAGGTTGTATATGATAGCCCTTTTAGCTATTTATCATCTTATGCCAATGTTTTTAACATCAATAATGAGTATAACAACGAAATTTTATTTGCTGTAAGATACCAAACAGGAAGTGTGGGGCTCGGAGCACCTTTTGCCAATTATTTTGCCCCTATTCAAAGTGATAATTATGTGGTTACAGGAAGTGGAGATGAACTAAATGTCCCAGCGACCAGTATGTCAAACGCTTATCCTTTAGGTGACGATCGCAAAGACGTATCGATGGCGGACAGCTGGGTTGGATTTCAAGGACAGGTTAATGAATATAGATATGTAAAAAAATACAACTCAGATTTTGGAACTGTTGATGATGCCGGCAATGATTGGCCAGTAATAAGGTTTACCGATGCCATGTTACTATTAGCCGAAGCTATCAATGAAAGTTCAGGTCCAACTGCAGAAGCCATGGATTTATTAAACCAAGTTCATGAACGTGCAGGTCTTACTGCTTATGATGCTAGTGAAATTGGAACTTATTTTGATTTTAAACTGGCTTTGGAATTAGAGCGTAAATTGGAATTTGCTTTTGAAAACCAACGCTGGTTCGATCTACTAAGAACAGGTAGAGCGGTCACGGTTATGAACACACAATTTGCAACCGAAGATCAATATAACGATCCTAACAGGCCACAATTTAAAACTGATCCCATTCAGGAATTTCAATTGTTATTGCCAATTCCTCAATACGAAATTGATTTAAATCCAAGTATTGCGCAAAACATTGGTTATTAATCTGAATTATGAGTTATGAGTTATGGGTTATGAGTTATGAATGAAGCCAAGGGTTAATGATTAACAAATAAACTAATAAACAAATAAACAAAACCCTTAGAACCCAGTATGAGGTTCTCCCTTCGGGGTTTAGGGTTAAATATTTACATATGAAAAATATATATTTAATATATCTCACATGCCTATTTGCTGTATTTGCCCATGCTAAAGAAATTTTAGTGAGCAATCCCCAAGCGTTGGAAACAGCTTTAAAGAATGTGGCTCCCGGTGACACCATTATATTGGCAAATCAAACTTGGACGGACGTCAAAATCAATTTTATTGGTAAGGGTACTCCAGAGAACCCTATTGTTTTAAAAGCACAAACACCAGGTCATGTTATTCTTAACGGTGCATCCAGAATCATCATTTCCGGCACCTATTTAACTGTAGAAGGTCTATGGTTTAAAGATGGCAACGCTATTGATAAATCCGTCATTAATTTCAGAAAAAACGAGACTGAGTTAGCCTATTTTTGTAGAGTCACCAACTGCGCCATCACTAATTTTAATCCAGGTGACAGAGCTTCGCAATACCAATGGGTTGAACTTTGGGGAAAAAATAATCGTGTGGATCATTGCTCCTTTTATGGCAAAACCAATCAAGGTCCGGTTTTAATTGTTGGTTTACGTGGCAATCCTGAGAATTTAGAGAACAACCATCGTATAGACAATAATTATTTTGGTTACAGACCACCGCTTGGAGCCAATGGTGGTGAAACCATTAGAGTTGGTACAAGTCATGCCTCCATGGAATCGTCGAAAACCCTTGTGGAAAATAACTTATTCGAAAAATGCAATGGGGAAGTAGAGATTATATCCAACAAATCTTGTGATAATATATACAGAAATAATCTGTTTTTAGAAAGTGAAGGCATTCTCACTTTACGTCACGGCAATAGATGCTTGGTGGAAGGTAATGTGTTTTTTGGCAACAACAAACCCCATACTGGAGGGATTCGGGTTATCAATGAAGGCCACATCATCCAGAACAATCTCATGATTGGTTTAAAAGGCGACGGTTTTAGAGCTCCCTTAGTGATCATGAACGGTGTTCCTAATGGTCCTTTGAACCGTTACAACCAAGTAAAAGATGTGGTGATCCAAAATAACACCTTCATCAATTCCAGTGCTATTGAATTATGTGAAGGCAGTGATGAAGAACGCTCAGCAACACCAATCAATACGACGTTTGCAAATAATTTATTTTACGGAACAGAAAGTATAGACCTATTAAACATTTCTGATGATATTTCCGGGATCTCATTCTCTGGAAATAAAGTTCAAGGGTCTTATAAATTCAGCACAGAAGGATTTGAACAAACCAATTTAAATTGGGAAAACCTTCCATCTTACCCCATTCCATCTGTTTCAAGCGATTCGCTCTTAGAGGTAAAAAAAACCACTCGACCTGTACGTACAGACCTTACAGGGACGGTAAGAACAAAAGTAAGAGCTGGCGCCATCATCCCTGGGAATAAAAAAGTACCCACAGCATTGAGCATCAAACCAGGTGTTAGTTGGTCTTTGGAAAAAGCCAAAGAAACGAATGCCGTAAAACCACAACAAGACTATAAAGTAGTGAAGGTATCTCCAGCAGAAGATGCTTTGGTGCATGCCATTAAAAAAGCAAAAGATGGTACCATTTTAGAATTATCTGAAGGCACTTATGAAGTTACAAGAGGTATGCAAGTATCTTCAAATATTATAATTAAAGGCGCTGGAAGCAAAAAAACAGTCATCAAGATTAGTAAGAATGCTGAAAAAGTTCCTGGGTATTTTTTCAAAGTGACCGAAGGAATATCATTAGTTATAAAAGGATTGGAAATTGATGGATCAAGTGCAAACTCGGTTCGCTACGGTATTGTTTCTCAAAACACACCCACATCAAAAGCCTATAACCTGAAGTTGGATGATGTGTATATTCATGGATTTTATGATGATGGAAGTGCCATATTTAAAGCTTATAAAGGCACTTTTGCTGATTCCATACAGATTTTAAATTGTCGTTTTGAAAAATGCTTAAGAGGACTGAACCTGAGTTATGAAAAAGACGACCTAGGTAAATATAACGCCGAAGTCATTGATATTCAAAATACCGTATTTAAGGACATCGATCAATTCGCCATCCATTATTACAGAGGGGGCAATGACGAATCTACTTTAGGAGGCCAATTGCATGTGGACCACTGTGTGTTTTATAATGTTGATGACAATGAAAAAGGGCGTAGCATTCGCACTAACGGCATTGTTTATGTGACGATCAACAATTCCATTTTTGCAGGAAGTCCTGAATCAAAATATTCCGCAATTCTAAAAGGCGATAAAAATTCTGTTTCTAATTCCGTTGTTTTTAACGCAGGAGAATTAAAAACATCAAGTAAAGCGACATCCAAATCCGTACTAAATACAAATCCGCAATGGCAGGACACTGACACCTTTCAACTAAAAGAAAGTTCAGCTTTAAAACATGCTGCCAATGATGGTAAAGACATCGGATTAATAAACCAATAATAAAAAAACAAACCAAATGAAGACAAGAGGAATACAATTTACAGCAATTTTAATAATGCTCTTTTCATTAGCTCTAGTATTTACAGCTTGTGATGCTGATACTGAAGTAGATAAAACTGTTGATGAAATATTGGCAGCCCAACCAACCATTGAATCCATTTCACCAGGTACTGCAAATATTTTATCTAAAGTAACGATTACAGGTACTTTTTTGAATTTTGCAGAAACCGCATTTGTTGGAGGTGTTGAATGTCAAATCACACAGCGTATCAATGGTAAAACTTTAGAAATTAAAGTGGCGCCAAATGCTACTTCCGGAGTAGTGAAAATCATAACCTCTGCAGGTAAAGAAGCGGTGTCTTCAGAAACATTAACAGTAACCTATCCAACACCATCGGTTACCTCTGCTTTTCCTTCCAGTGCCACAGTAAACGAAAACATAGTGCTATCAGGAACCAACCTGACCAGTATTACAAGAATTTCATTTGGCGATATGGATGGAACGATCCAGTTTCAGGAAGATCAGGCTATTGTAGTAAGTGTTCCTAACAATGAAAATTCTCCTGTAGTGGTTAGTTACTATTATAATACAGCGAATGGTGAAGTGTCTCAGTTATTAAATGATACGTTTAATATTCTTATTCCAACTCCTATTATTAGTTCTTGGCCATCTCTTATGAATAGAGATAGTGAAGTTACTATTGTCGGAACAGATATGAATCTCATTACAGGAGTTTCCGTAGGTGGTCAAAATGCAACCCTTAATACAGCAAGCGCAACATCCGTGAGTTTTAATGTACCATCAGGAGTTGCTACTGGCTATCAAGATATTGTTGTCAATTATGGGACTTCTGGTCAGTTGACACAACCTAACGTGCCTTATATCAATGGGCAGTTTGAAAGTTATATTGAATTTGATTCGTATGCAGCAGATGTTTTTGTGATAGATCTTTCAAAAGACCCATTAGCCACACAGCAGCTCAACAATGTTGTGGATCAGCCACCTTTCCCGGGCAGTTCATATTACAATCTTCAAATGAACACTGCCACAGGAAGCACCATAGCAAGAATGCGCTTGCATAATGTAACCAATAACGATACGTGGCCTAATATGATTGATACTGGCAATTTTGGAGACAATCCGGTATTGCATTTTTGGATCAACACAGAAAGCACGGAACCCATCTTAAAAATATACATAGGCGGAACAGGATCAGCCAACAGAAGACAACTTTCAGGATCGGACATGAATACAGGTGGTGATTGGAAATTGTACGCCGTTAGATTGAAAGGGTTTATCCCAAGTATTTCAACGATTGGGTCAACTTTTGAAATCCGATTTAACACAGGATCTGGAGTCACCGAGTTTCCTGTAAAAGTAAATATGGATTGGATAATTGTCACAGATTCAGTTCTTACAGAATTTGGAGCTATTGATGTAACAGATGCTTTTGCAGCTGCAGGATAGTTACTGAAATAAGAACTCGTATTGACTTTTTTGATTGAAGCGAAAATATCCTTTGCGCAAGCTGGCTCGTTCGCTAAAATAACTCACTGGGTTATTTTTATACGCTCCGTCCGGTTACATATTTTAGCTTTTTAGCACTTCATAGCAGTGCTACGGAGTAAAAAAAATAGGTGAAATATGAGGCAAAAAGATCATTTTGTAGCCAATTGAAAAAAGTCAAGACAAGTTCTAAATTATAATTATAAATATAAAAAACAAATCAATGAAATTAAAAGGAAAAGTAGCTGTTGTAACAGGAGGAGGGCGCGATATAGGACGTGCTGTATGTGTAAAACTAGCAAAAGAAGGCGCTAAAGTAGTGGTAAATTATTTTGATAGTGAAGAACATGGCTCAGAAACAGTAAAACAAATAGAAGCATTAGGAGGGCAGGCCATAGCGGTATTTGCAGATGTTACGAAACCAAGTGATATAAATAATTTAGTTGAAAAAACTAAGGAAGCTTTTGGAAGTAAAGTAGATATATTGGTAAATGTAGCTGGTGGTCTTTTTGCTCGTAAAACACTTAATGAAGTAGATGAAAGCTTTTACAATTTAATAATGGATGTAAATTTTAAATCTGTTGTTTTTGTAACTAAAGCATTTGCACCTTTATTGAGCAAAGGAAGTTCCATCGTTAATTTCGCATCGCAAGCAGGTAGAGATGGTGGAGGACCAGGCGCCTTTTTATATGCATCTTCAAAAGGAGCCGTTTCCACATTTACACGTGGATTGGCAAAAGAATTAGGACCATTGGGTATCAGGGTAAATGCACTAAACCCAGGTATGATTGCAACTAAATTTCATGATGATTTTACCAAGGAACAAGTAAGGATAAATGTTGCAAATGCCACAGCTTTAAGAAGAGAAGGAACGGCTGAAGAAGTTGCCGATTTAGTAGCTTATTTGGCAGGGGATGAATCATCATTCTTAACGGGAAATAATATTGACATTAATGGCGGTTTAGCCTTTAGTTAAAAATGATGATTAAAAAGAATTTCACAATATGTTTCCTGTTCATTTCATTCGTCATGAATGCAGAGATAAAAGTACCTCACTTTTTTTCTGACCACATGGTGTTGCAACAGAACGAACCTATTACCATGTATGGAAAGGCCAATGTTGGTGAAACTATAGTCGCTTTTTTTAATAATGAAACATTACATACCAAAGCAGATTCCAACGGTGATTGGTCAGTGAATTTCAAAGCTACAAAGGGAGGAGGGCCATTTGAAATGACTTTAAAAGGGACAAATACATTGAAGTTTACAGATGTGTATGTTGGTGAAGTTTGGTTTTGTTCTGGCCAATCCAATATGGGGTGGAAACTTGAAAATTCGGTAAATGGACAAGAAGAATTAGCCCATGCCAATTACGAAAAAATCAAGTTATTCACTGCACCTCGTAACATGAGTCATACTGAGGAATTTGATGTTTTAAATGGAACTTGGAAAACTTGTACTTCAGAAACCGCTGAGGGTTTTTCAGCAGTTGCCTATTTTTTTGGAAGACATCTGTATGAAACCTACCAAGTTCCCATTGGCTTAATAAACGCCTCTTGGGGAGGCACAAATATTGAAGCTTGGATGGATGCAACGTTGTTCAAAGACCATCCAAAGTATCAGGAAACCATCGCTAAAATGAAAACTTTGGATATGGTTAACCTTATCAGTGTTTATAACAAAGCTAATAAACAATATGGCATTGATTTAGACAAAGCCGACTTGGGAATATCTGAGCATTGGGAATCACCAACTACAGATTACAGTGACTGGAAAACATTTCAATTGCCTTCATTATGGAGAGACACAAAGCTAGAGCAAACCTATGGTGTGGTGTGGGTGACTAAAGAAATCAATTTAAATGCTTCCGATATTGCTTCCGATATTCAATTGAGTATTGGTCGTGTTGACAATGAAGATATCACTTATGTAAACGGTCAAGAAGTTGGAGCCTCAACAAGTAAAGATTTGGATAGGGTTTATACCATTCCAAAAAACCTTCTTAAAACAGGAAAAAACAGAATAACCATTCGTACAAAAAATCTTGGTGATTTAGGTGGTTTTAGAGGCGCTGAAAGTGATTTATATATCAAAACAGCGACGCAAACATACGCGTTGGTTGGCGATTGGTGCTACAAAGTAGGAACACCTCATGTCGCTGAACCACCAGTACGCGAGCACCCAAAAAACTATCCTTCTTCACTGTTCAATAGCATGGTGCATCCTTTTTATGGATACAATATCAAGGGTGTGATTTGGTATCAAGGGGAATCAAATACCAAAAATCCTGAAGAGTATGCATCATTTTTTCCTAAAATGATTCAAGACTGGAGAATCGGCTGGAAAAAGGAACTTCCTTTTCTATTTGTGCAATTAGCCAATTACGCCAATCAAGGCAATAGGGAAGCCGCTATAAGAGAATCACAAACAGCAGCTTTGAAATTAGATAACACCGCTATGGTGGTCACTTTGGATATTGGTGAAGATGCTAATGTTCATTTTGCGAACAAGCAAGATGTGGGCAAACGTTTGGCAATGGCAGCACAAAATGTGGCATATAATGAACCCGATATAGCCAAAAGCGGTCCGATAGTTAAAAAAATTAAAGTAAAAGCGCATAAAATTACCATCAGGTTTAATGAGCCTTTAAGCATCAAGGGGGACGCTAAAAACATCAATGGGTTTTTAATTTCTGATGGCAAAAACAATTTTGTTAAAGCAGAAGCAACATGGACAAATGCCAAAACGGTAGAAGTCTCGTCCAAATCAATTAGCAACCCAAAACATGTGCGCTATTTATGGGAAGACGCTCCAGGAAACGTAATGATTTTTAATGTCTCTGGTTTACCGGCGCCACCTTTTAGAACTGATAAATAATATATGAAACACCCATGAGAATAGCATTTACGTACACAAAGATGATTATTCAGGGTGTTCCATTTACCAAAATATAAGCTCATAAACTCATAAACCAATAAACTCATAAACCAATAAACTAAATATAAACAAATGAAAACAACTAAAAAATTAACCTTAATCATACTGCTTAAAATCATACTTACAGTGAGTCTTTTTAGCGGAAGTGTGTCATGTTCAAAAAATGAAACTGATTTACCTGAAGAAACAATTTTACCTGAAGAAATAATTGTTAATGTATCTAGTGATAGTTCAAAAAAAGCAACGGAATATGCTAATATTGATTTCAGCCATTGGAAAATTACCTTACCAGTGGACTTGAATAATGACGGTAAGCCAGATGAGTTTCAGCCTATATCATTAATCAATTATGGGTATCAAACAGAAGAGAATCTCATTCCTTTTATGTATGATGATACCTCAGATAGATCTATCGTATTTTACACGTATCCTGCTGGTGCTACTACTGGAAACAGTAGCTATCCTAGAACGGAATTACGGGAACAACAAACACCTGGAAACAATTACAACAATTGGTCACTTATTGAAGGCGGTATTTTAGAAGGCACCCTAAAAATTGATTCCATTTCGGAAGACAACAATAGCAGCAGAACTTACAATAGAACCATCGTCATGCAAATACATGGTATTATTTCACAAGAAGACATGAATACGTATGGCTTTAGTTCCAATCATGCGCCACCTTTATTAAAAATGATTTGGGATGAAGGGTATATCAAAGCTTACAAAAAAACCTTGGTGGATGAATCGACTTCAGGATTGGATTTATATGATGACAGTTCATCAACTTGGACAGACATCAGCCATAATTTTGGCTACGTAGGTTTTGACAGTTTCAGTATAAAAATTACTGCAACAACAGGAAAATTGACTATTAAAGTCAATAATAATATACACTTTTTTGAAGATGTCAGTTTACAAAAATGGCCTTTTGAAAATTACTTTAAAGCAGGCAATTACCTGGTCTCAACAAATACTGAATCCTTTGCCTATGTTAAATATTATCAATTAAAAGTCTCACACTAATCAAAAATGATTGTGAGATAAATATCTATGAAAATAAAGCGATTGCTTCGCCAGTTCGCTATCGCTCGTGTCCACCTGATCTAATTAAAACAATAAATATAAATAGATGAAAAAACTCATTCTTTCTAGTATCCTTTTTACTGCTCTTTCAAGTGCAACGTTCAGTCAGGAAAAGGAATACAAACCTGTTGATTTTCCCGAAGGATATAAAGCACAAATAGATGTGGTCTATACCCAAGCAAACGGGTGGGATGGTCGTATGGATTTGTACACCAATCCAAAATCTGAAACACCAACACCAGTGGTCATCAATATTCATGGTGGAGGATGGAACCATGGTGTTAAGGAATCCCAAACGGGCTATGGGTCATTTTTCAAAAATGGCTATGCCGTTGCCAATGTGGAATATCGTTTGGTTGGTGTGGCACCTGCGCCTGCAGCTATTGAAGATGTACGCTGTGCCCTGATTTATTTGTATACACATGCCAAAGAATTGAATATTGACACCAATAAAATAGTGGTCATGGGTGGTTCTTCGGGTGGACACTTGGCACTTATGGCTGGACTATTGGCAAACGATAAAAAGTTCGACACCAATTGCAAGTACGATGGCAATATTAAAGTAGCTGCTATTATAGATAAATATGGTGTTACCGATTTGGTGCCACTGAGCAAATGGAAGTCTGCGAAGAACTGGTTGGGGAAAGGTTTTGATAATCAAAAATTCATTGAATCTGTTTCGCCTTTGTATTATGTTACCAAAAATAGTCCGCCGGTATATATTGTTCATGGCGATGCTGATCCCATTGTACCTTATGACCAGTCGGTTGCGTTATATGAAAAATTAAAATCCAATGGTGTAAAAACTAAAATGCTGACTATTGAAGGTGGCAACCATGGAAAATTCACCAAAGAAGAGAAAAGTGAAATGAGCAAAGACATGTGGTCTTTCTTAAACGAATTAGGATTAAAATAATTATTAAATTTTAGTACATGACAAAAATCCAAATATATTCAGATGTCAGTCTGAGCGCAGTCGAAGACATTGGAAGTATTGTTTTTAATAGCATTTCGCAAGCTGCGCTTTTATCTTCAAATAAAAATATATTTTCATTTTCGATAGTGCTCAATGTGACACTCTCCAATTTTTGTCAAGTACTAAATCATTAAATACTAACTAAAACTAAATTATTATGAAAACAAAATTACTATATGCAGCCATGTTGCTAACAAACACTGTGGTTTTTTCACAAACTACCGTGGCTATTCCCGATCCTGCTTTTGAAGCCTATTTAGAAACGGCGTTTGCAGCCAACATTACACCAGATGGAAGCACAACAGATGGCTCCATAACATTTACCGATATCAATTTGATAACAGATATCGATTTACCTACCGCAGGGGTTACAACCGTAGCTGATATTACAGGTGTAAAATCCTTTATCAAATTAAAAAACCTTTATGTTCAGGATAATGCCCTAACAGGCACTATAGATGTGTCTGGTTTGGATAAATTGACCAACTTATATTTTTATAACAATACAGGTGTAACTGCCGTGGATATTTCAGGTTGTAAAGTGATTTATCACATTAAAGGCTATGGTTGTTCGCTTGAATCGTTGGATGCCTCTTTGGCTACAACACAATTGACCGATCCAACAAGATTGAGATATGTGTATGTTAATGATAATCTATTAACAAGTCTTGATGTTTCTGGAAATACCGGCATTCAAAGATTGGATTGTTTTAATAACAATTTAACGAGTTTAGACATCACAGGATTTACTACATTAACCTATTTACGCTTTCAAAACAATGCGATCACAGGAAGTCTTGATGTGTCTGGCAATTTAAGTTTAGAGAAATTAGGCGCCTATGACAATGATTTAACGACTATTGATTTAGGAGCCATTCCGTATACGTCTTTTACGTATTTCAAGATAAGTACCAACAACAATTTGTCTTGCGTATATACTGATAATGCTTCAGATTTTGCTCCAGGAGGTCCTCTAGAAACAGCAATAGGCAGTAATTATTCTGTAGGTACCAATACCAATTTTGTATTGGATGCTACAGCATGTGCAACCCTAGGAACTGAAGATTTCAATGCATTTGAATTTTCAATATATCCAAATCCGACTAAGGAGAATGTTACGATTTCACTTAATGATGATGCCTCATACCAACTCATCAACATCCATGGCCAAACGCTAATGAAGGGCATTTTTAAAGCGAGTAACAATCCGTTATCAATCTCAAATTTAGCCAATGGATTGTATTTCATAAATATAACCACTACAAATGGAAACAGCATGACACACAAGTTAATTAAACAATAAATCCCTTAATGACATGCAGAAATCTTAAAAACGTTTCTGTGTGTCATTTAAAAACCTAAACTATGTCTTTCAAATCGTTGCTTAACTTTTTCTTGCTGTATTTATCATCAATAACACTTTTTGCACAAACTTATGTGACAACAGATACCAACTTGCAGAGTTTAGTGAATGCCTCTTCTGGAGGTGAAACATTTATTGTTTCAAATGGGACTTATTCTGATTTTTATGCCAGTTTCACCAAAATCGCAACAGCCGAAAATCCAATTGTTATAAAAGCGGAAACCGTTGGAGGTGTAACCCTAACTGGAAATTCCTTTTTTGTGTTTAAAAAAGCAGCACATATTACATTGGAAGGTTTTGTATTTGATTGCACTGGTAATAGTACATTGGTGAAATTAGAGGCATCCAACAATATCAGAATTACCAGAAATGTTTTTGAAACGAATACAGCCAACTCACTCAAATGGATTGTTGTAACAGGCTATTATAATGATTATACGTTTCAGTTTTTAAGCCATCACAACAGAATTGACCACAATACGTTTCAAAATAAAACCACAGCAGGAAATTATATCACTATTGATGGTACTTACAACGAAGACAAAACCGTCAACCAACAATCGCAATATGATAGAATTGACCATAACTACTTTTATAACAATGCTCCCCGAATTGAAAACGAAAAAGAATCCATTAGAATAGGCAACAGTCAATTGTCAACAACCAGTGGTTTTACAACTGTAGAATTCAATTTGTTTGAAGACTGTGACGGTGACCCTGAGATTGTTTCCGTGAAATCTTGTGACAATGTGGTAAGACACAATACTTTTAATAGAAATTACGGGTCTTTAACCTTACGCCAAGGTAACAGAAATCGTGTGGAAGGCAATTATTTTTTTGGAGACGGAAAGGCCAATGGCATATTTATAAATGATGCTAATCAAGAACAAACGATTTATACAGGCGGTATTAGGGCCTACGGGACAGACCATGTGATTGCCAATAATTATCTTGAAGGCTTGCAAGGCACCCGTTTTGACGCACCAATAACCTTGACACAGGGTGATGCCATTGACGGCATTGATACCGACCAAAGTTTGCATTATAGAGGCGAACGCATCACGATTGCCAATAATACTCTAGTTAATAATACTTACGGCATCGAAATAGGTTATGCAAAAAGCAATGGTTCTTATGACCAAGCTTTACAAGATATAACCATAGCCAATAATTTAGTCATAGGTTCAGAACATAGCTTGGTTAAAATATACAATGACCAAGACGGTGAAGTTACTTGGGTCAATAATGTGATGTACCCTATAGATGGTGCTATTTTAAATGGTGATGGCTATACATTTACTTCTGATGAAATCTCTAATGAGAATCCAAATTTAGCTTTGACAGGGAGCATTTGGAAAGCCACAAACACAACACCTACAAAAGAAAATGGGGTGCCCTCTTTAACTATTGATGAAGATATTGAAGGACAATCACGTCCCACATTGAGTAGCGTTGGTGCTGACCATTTTAGTAACAGCAGTATTGTTTATACACCCATTGGAATAAACGATGTTGGTCCAAATGCTTATGGCGATACCTTATCAGTTATTGAAAATGACATTGTCAGCAACATAAGAATATATCCGAATCCTGCGTCATATCAATTCTGCATTCAAACAGATGCAGTACAATTAAAATCAATCATCATAAGTACGATGACAGGTAAAAAAGTGATGCAAATTGATTCAGATATTTTATCGGAAATAGATGTGTCAAAACTAATTTCAGGCGTATATTTAGTTCAATTCATTACGGAAACAGGCAAGCACACCCAAAAATTAATCATTAAATAATTTATATCTTGAAACAAATCTTCATCCTATTTTTGATTTTATGTGCCTTCTCACTGAATGCGCAAACCATTCTGGAAGCCGATGGTAAAGGGAAAACCTATGAATTGATCAATAGCGTTTTGGCACCCAACTATGATGTGATAGAAACGCCGGATTGTGCCCATAAGGATTTTGGAAATCACATTACTGAAATATGGGATGCCAATTTAAAGAAACATGTATTTGTGTTTCATGCCCATGTGGAAGAAGATAATGACCGTTGTAAAAAATTTGACAGAGAACGTACCGAAATCAAAACCTATAAACAATCACCAGACAGTCTTATTGCAACACTTGGTGAAACAGTTGTTTATAAATGGAAATTTAAATTAGACAAACACTTTCAAGCATCGAATAAATTTACACATATCCATCAAATAAAAGCAGTTGGAGGAACTGAAGATGCCATGCCAAGTATCACTTTCACATTAAGAAAATTGAAAGTCGATATATTTCAAATTAGATATGCTTCCAACATGGAGCAAAATAATTTAATCGATGCGCCTTTAGAAGATTTTAAAGGTGTTTGGGTAGAGGTTTATGAGCGAATTACCTATGGAGAGATTGGAAAAGGCAAGTATGAAGTGATCTTAACTAGAGCTGACAATGGCAAAACATTACTAAACTACAGCAATGATTCCATAAGAATGTGGAAAACCGATGCTCAATTTTTACGACCCAAATGGGGCATTTACAGAAGCTTGCAAAACCCGTCCGATTTGAGGGATGAACAAGTGAAATTTGCGGATTTTTATATAGAGGAATTAGAAGATATTCAAAATTAACATAAAATAAAGTGAGTTCGATATAATCAAGAATGTATTTAATTAAAAATAATTTACTTAGATTTTGATGTCAGGTTGAGCGCAGTCGAAACCTATAGAAGTTATCGATTTTAATAACCTTTCGACTGCGCTCAAGGTGACAACCTCCATTTATAGTGTGAGTTTATCCTTAAATATAGAATTGTTTTTAAATCGAACCCACGTTAAAATAATATTATAAAGCGTATTTTTAAAACGCAATCAGACCATTAGTTTTCACAAGTGGGAAGCATACACTGGTTGTAACAAAGAATAATTTCAAAAAAACAAACATGTTTTTAAAAAATAAAATACCATTCATATTAGTTGCATTACTATTGATTGTTGCTTCTTGCAAAGCACAATCGAAAGGAATTTCTAATGCAAAAAAATCAAGTAAACAAGAACACCCCAGTTTAATACTTACAAAAACAGGTGTTGAAAACATAAAAGCGCAGTTAGGAACTGTTCCTCTTTTTGACAAAACTTTAGCAAAAGTAAAAGCTGAAGTAGATGCCGATATTTTAAATGGCATTGAAGTACCTATTCCAAAGGATTTTTCTGGGGGCTATACGCATGAGCGACACAAGAGAAACTTTTTGATTTTACAAAAAGCAGGCATTTTATATCAAATCTTAGATGATGAAAAATATGCAAATTACGTTAAGGAATTGCTTTTGGAATACGCTAGAATATATCCAACACTTCCGGTACATCCACAAACAAGGTCGTATGCACGTGGCAAACTGTTTTGGCAATGTTTAAACGATTCCAATTGGTTGGTGTATGTAAGTCAAGCGTACGATTGTGTGTATAATTATTTAACTGAAAAAGAACGTTCTCATTTAGAAGAAAATCTTTTTAAACCATTTGCAAAGTTTATTTCGGTAGAAAATCCACAGTTTTTCAATCGGGTACATAACCATAGTACGTGGGGTAATGTGGCAGTTGGTATGATAGCATTGGTTATGGACGATGCTGAATTGCTCGAAATCGCATTGCATGGATTAAAAACCGATAATATAGACCCCAATGCCAAAGACAATGATGGAGGTTTTATAAAAAAGAAAGGGCAAAAAGTAGGGTTTCTTGCAAATTTAGAAGAGCCATTTTCGCCAGATGGTTATTATACCGAAGGGCCTTATTACCAACGGTACGCCATGTATCCCTTTTTGGTTTTTGCAGAAGCATTACAAAACGTAAAACCTGAGCTTAAAATCTTTGAGTATAAAGATGGTGTGCTATTGAAATCGATAAATATATTGTTACATTTAACCGATGCCAAGGGCAATTTCTTCCCATTAAATGATGCTCAAAAAGGCATGTCGTATTACTCAAGGGAATTGGTGTCGGCAGTAAATATTGGGTATTATTATGGCGGTAATAAAACCAATTTATTATCTATAGCAAAAGCACAAGGCGAGGTGTCGCTTGACGATGCAGGTTTATCGGTAGCTCTTGGAGTGCGCAATGGTTTAGAAACCCCTTTTATTAAAAAATCAATCGATCTATCTGACGGAAAAAATGGTGACGAAGGTGGCGTAGCCATATTAAGAACAAATAGCACAAAAGACGCGCTTACTTTAGTGATGAAATATTCTGCACAAGGCTTAAGTCATGGGCATTACGATAAATTATCATTCTCTTATTATGAAGATGGAAACGAAGTGGTTCAAGATTATGGAATGGCGCGTTTTGTAAATATTCAACAAAAGGGTGGAGGCAATTATTTAAAAGAAAATACCACATGGGCAAAACAAACCATTGCCCATAATACTATAAATCAAGACGAAACTTCACATTTTGGAGGTGATTTTGAAACAGGGAGTTTGCACCATTCCGAAAAATATTTATTTGATGTTTCCAATCCAAACATTCAAGTTGTAAGTGCTACGGAAACAAATGCATATCCGGGTACTGAGTTGCACCGAACCATGGTATTTATTAAAAATGACAGTTTCGAGAATCCATACCTTTTGGATATCATTAAAGTCCATGCTGAAAGTGAACACCAATTTGATTTACCATATTATTATTTAGGACAATTAATAGCTACAAATTTTAAATATACAACACCTGAAACCTTAAAGCCTTTAGGAACTAAAAATGGATATCAACATTTATGGAGTGAAGCAGAAGGTACATCGGAATCAGGCAATGCTAAAATATCTTGGTTGAATAAAGACCGATTTTATACACTTACATCGGTCGTATCAAACAATGACGATTTAATATTTGCCCGCATAGGCGCTAACGATCCGAATTTTAATTTAAGAAGAGATGCAGGATTCATTATCAGAAAAAAGAACAGTAAAGACACTTATTTTATATCTGTTCTAGAATCCCATGGGCATTACAATCCTGTTAGTGAAGCAGCAGTTAATGCCTTCAGTAATATTAAGAAATTAGAGGTTGTTTATAGTGATGACTCATACATAGCACTGGTAATTGAAACCGAAAGTGCTGGAAAAAGTATGTTTACATTTTCTTTTAAAGACAATTCAAAAAATAATACCCATCAAATAAAGATAGAAGAGAAGGCCTATCCATGGAAAGGTCCTTATCATTTATTTCATATGTAAATATTCATTGTTTTTTAAAGGTCATATGGTATCGCTTTATTTTCAGTGGTGTTAGCGTTTCCAAATCATGGCGATTTCAGATTAATTAAATTATATTATATAGAATGAAAAAAAGTTTTGGAGCAAGTAAAGAATTTTTATTAGGAGATGACATCCCTTGGGAAGCTGTAGGTGAGGGGGTAAAACGTAAAATTATGGCCTATGATGATAACATCATGTTAGTTAATGTTCATTTTGAAACTGGAGGTATAGGTCCCATGCATGAACATTACCATTCACAAGTCACCTATGTGGTAAGTGGTGAGTTTGAACTTACTATAGGAGATAAAACAAGATTACTAAAAGGAGGTGATGCCTTTTATATTCCACCACATGTGTTGCATGGAGCTATTTGTAAAAAAAGTGGCGTTTTAATAGATGTATTTAGTCCAATTCGTGAAGATTTTATGTAGCATATGCTATAAATCAGTGCTAGATTCAAGACTCAAGATGCAAGACCGCTTCGCTAAAAGAAAATAGAATAAAGAGAATTGATAGACTAATGACAAATGAATTGCTATTCAAATGTTTATGCACATTTTTATTTGATAATCGAAAGTAACAAATTATTATAAAAAACAAGACTACAAATCAGTAATCTCTTTAAAAGCCATTATCACTGTGTTTGCAGAGAATTGTAAAGGTTTTATCGGATAACAAGGAAATCAATTATGAGTTTTCAAAAAAAAAAGTACAATGGAACATTTTTTTTAGCAAAATTTATATATATTTGGTAAACCAATATGGTTATCCAGTTTGACAAGATTTTTCTGCCAGTAATCTTATAAAACAAGATGGTTTCAAATTCTAAAAAAAGGATAGCTGAATGTGTTTTTTATGATGGGATTATTGTAATTTTAACAATAATATAGTGGTTAACCAGATGAAATAATTATTTGTAAAAATGAAATTAGAAATACTTACTAAAAATGACAATTTAGAGATTCAAAATACTATAATCTCTAAAATAAAAGAATTGATTAATTATAAAAATCTGGAGCCAGGAGATAAGCTCCCTTCAGAAAGAATGTTATCTGAAAAGTTTGAGGTTAGCAGGAGTAATGTTAGAGATGCCATTCAGAAATTAGAATTTTATGGATTGTTAAAATCAATACCACAAAGTGGCACTTTTGTTGCCAACATAGGCGTTGTTGCCATGAATGGAATGATTGAAGATATTTTAAGGCTAGAGTCTCCGGACTTTAAATCGTTGGTAGAGACAAGAATATTATTAGAATTAAAAACAGTGAGGTTGGCAGCATTAAGGCGTACCGATGAAGATTTAAAAAACATAAAAAACACATTAGATGCTTATGAAGAAAAGGTGTTATCTGGTGAAGATGCTGTGCAAGAAGATTTGTTATTCCATTTAGCTATAGCTAAAGCAAGTGGAAATAGCACTTTGAATACATTTATGTTAACCATCACACCGCAAATAATTATGAATTTTGAAAAGTATCATGTTTGTGATAAACGATTGTCGGTTATAGGAATTCAAGAGCATACCGAGATTTATGAGGCGATAAAGAAACAAGATCCTGTATTGGCAAAACAAAAAATGAAAGATCATTTCAGTGTATTATACCAGTATTGTTATAATGTAAAATCACAATAATTAGAAGAACAAATAAAAGCGCTTTTTGTTTTTCAAATAAAGCAAGATAGGGAAATCTGCTTCACGATATAGTTTTACTATATTACATCATATACCAAACGTATTAAAAACAGCTGTTTTAAAACATGTGTACTTGTTTTAGAAGGACTTCCCTATTGCCATTTCGTAACAAAAAAAGACAATAAAAAATGAAACACCCATAATAGCATTCATATACACGAGGATGATTGTTAAGGGTATTCCAAGCCTGTGCTGAGCATTAGTAAGATGCAAAATATATTTTGCAGCGAAGATAGCAAGTGAAGCTTGTCGAAGCATGACAATTAAAAATTAAAAAATATAAACAGATGAAAATTAAAGGTTTGCGTTGGTGGATTATTACATTGATTTTTATAGCTACCGTTATAAATTATATAGATAGAACGGCGTTTGCATTGCTATGGCCAGAAATGGGTAAGGATTTAGGAATGGATAATGCCGATTATGCTATTATGTTAAACGTATTTATGGCTACATATGCTGCAGGGAAATTTTTATCGGGGAAATTGTACGATGCTATTGGTACGCGTTTAGGTTTTGTGGTATCTATTGTCGTATGGTCATTAGCATCCATGTTTCATGCTTTTGCACGAGGGTTGATTTCACTCTCCATAGTTAGAGGGCTTTTAGGTTTGGGAGAAGCAGGTAACTGGCCTGGTGCAGTAAAAAGCAATGGCGAGTGGTTTCCAATAAAAGAAAGAGCCATTGCCCAAGGTATTTTTAATGCAGGAGCTTCCATAGGAAATGTGATAGCACCATTTATAATTATATTTTTATATGCCCAATTTGGTTGGAAAACGACTTATATCATTTTAGGAGCCGTTGGAATGCTTTGGGTAGTCCCTTGGTTGTTTCTAAACAAGTCCACTCCAGAAAAGCATCCATGGGTAACCGAGGAAGAAAGAAATCTTATTGTTGTTGATAGAATTGATAAGGACGAACTCCTTGATAAGAAAAAAGTAAAAAGCTTAAGTTTGTTGAAAATTTTAAGCTACAAAGAGTCTTGGGGGTTATTACTTTGTAGATTTTTTATAGAACCAATCTGGTGGTTTTTTGTGGGTTGGATGCCCATCTACTTACACTCAAAGTTTGGTTTAAGTATAGAAGAAATCGGAGCTAGTATATGGATTTCTTATCTTGGTGGCGCAGCAGGAAGTATTGCAGGGGGATGGTTTTCAGGTAAACTAATGGGAACAAAGACTGTGGATGCATCACGAAAATTAACAATAACACTAGGGGGGGGCATGATTTTCTTAGGATTATTGGGAATTATTTTCTTAGTAAACGAGACTAATTTTATGACATTTATTTATATAGCTACATTTGTGCTATTTGGATTCCAGTTTGCTATCGGAAATATCCAAACCATATCAAGTGATTTGTTTAAAGGACCTTCCGTCGGTACTTTAGCTGGATTGGCAGGTACGGTAGCAGCCATTTCGGTTATGATAATGAATTGGTTTATAGGACAAATTACTACGAATTCGTATACACCTGCTTTCATAGTCATAGCAGTAACTATTCCACTATCTCTTTTGGTATTATTTACATTAATAAAGAAAATTGGACCAGTTAGAGAATAACAAATACCATCTTCTTAAATGAAAAGCGAAAAAAGCTAATAGGAACGGGATTGAAAATCATTTTTCACCAATTGTAAAAAGTTTAAATCACTTCATTAAAAAGTTATTACATTTAAACAAAAAATAACCAATTTGTTTAACAGAAATACTTTGATAATCCAATTAAAAAAGCAGCCAGCTTGGGATGTGATAATTATTGGAGGAGGTGCCACTGGATTAGGTGTTGCTTTAGATAGTGTTACACGTGGATTTAGTACCCTTTTATTAGAACAAGTAGATTTCGCAAAGGGTACCTCTAGCCGAAGTACAAAACTGCTTCATGGTGGTGTTCGTTATTTAGCGCAAGGCAACATTGATTTAGTAAAGGAATCACTATACGAAAGAGGCCTGCTATTGAAGAATGCCTCACATTTAGTCAGCAATCAGTCTTTTATAATTCCAAACTATACTTGGTGGGATACACTTAAATATACCATAGGTCTTAAAATTTATGACATGCTAGCAGGTAAATTAAGTTTTGGAAAATCGATTCGAATTAACAAAAAAGACACCCTTTCAAGATTAAGCACCATCAAAAACGGAAAACTTAAAGGAGGTGTGGTGTATCACGATGGTCAATTTGATGATTCCAGATTAGCGGTAAATATTGCCCAAACAGCCATAGAACATGGGGCTACTGTTTTAAATCATTTTAAAGTAAATCAGTTATTAAAAAATGATGATGGCATAGTCAACGGCGTTATAGCTGAAGATATGGAAACTAAAGAAGTCTACGCTCTAAACGCCAAAGCCGTTATAAATGCAACAGGTGTTTTTACCGATGAGATTTTGAAAATGGATAATTCGGAAGCAAAAGACACAGTATGTCCAAGCCAAGGGATCCATTTAATTTTAGATAAATCTTTTTTGCCAGGAAAGGATGCTATTATGATACCAAAAACTACTGATGGTAGGGTATTGTTTTTAGTGCCATGGCATAATAAAGTGATTGTTGGTACCACCGATACGTTACTTGATAGTCACAGTTTAGAACCAAAAGCTTTAGACAAAGAAGTAGATTTTATCATAACTACGGCAAATAATTATCTAACCAAAAAAGTGAGTAAGGCAGATGTGTTGAGCATTTTTGCCGGTCTAAGACCACTGGCAGCACCAAAAGATAAGTCTGAAAAAACAAAGGAAATTTCCAGAAGCCATAAAATTATCGTTTCAAATTCTGAATTAATAACCATTACCGGTGGCAAATGGACGACTTATAGACGAATGGCTCAGGATACCATAAATAAAGCAATTTCGTTAGGAAAATTGCAACATATTTCATGTAAAACAAAAAATATAAAAATCCATGGAGCTACAGCATCTAATGATAAAAACCATCATCAGTATATTTATGGAAGCGACCAAAAGGGAATTCAAAGGTTGATTGCAACAAACCCTGAATTAGGTGAAACATTACATGAACGGTTACCCCATACCAAAGCAGAAATTATTTGGGCAATTCAATACGAAATGGCAAGAACCGTAGAAGATATTTTGGCTAGACGTGTACGTACCCTGTTTTTAGATGCCCGTGCAACATTAGAAATAATTCCTATGGTGGCAAAAATATTGACTAAAGAATTAGATAAAGATGCTATATGGGAGCAACAGCAAATTAATGAATTTACAAACATTGCCAATCAATATGTTTTAGAGACTGTTTCGTTAAAAGAGAATAGAAAATAGAAAATAGAGAATAGACGAGAGACAAGAGACGAGAGAAAATAGAAAAATTGCTATTCAAATGTTTATTTGCATTTCTCCACTAGCGCAAGCATCTTGCTTGTGCCGTTAACCAAGCTAACATTTGATTTTTATTCATATTTCTAAACTTAAATTTATACTCATAGCTTACTCTCATTACTTACTTTTTTACTCCGCCATCACGAGCGGGGACTTCGACAAGCTCAGTCCGACAATGTATGGTTTAAACTGGTTATATCGAACACAATCTGTCAAGCTGAGCTTGTCGAAGCTATATGCAGAAATATTTTGGATTGAACTTCGACAGAAACCTATGTGAGACGCTTTAATTTTTGTCATATACTATAATCTATTTTTATTAATAATTCAGAAAAAAGTACATTTGTTCAATTAACGCTTATAAAAATAAAAAACATAAAGAGTTTTGGGGCAAGCAATATTTTTTTATTAGGAGATGATATTGAATGGGAAGAATTAGGAGGTGGAATAAAAGAAAGATTATGGCCTATGATGATAGAATTATGCTTATAAATGTTCTTTTTGAAGCATGAGGTGTTGGCACTTTGCATAGCCATTACCCTCACAAGTGACGTATGTAGCTAGTGGTGAGTTTGAATTTACAGTTTGGAACGAAGTAAAAATTAGTAAAAGAAGGAGATGCTCTCTATATCCCGCCAAATGCCATGCATGGCACCACTTGTAAAAAGAGCGGTATTTTAATAGACGTTTTTAGCTCTATAAGAGAAGATTTTATGTTATAGGTTCTTCACATGAGAAGAATCTCTAACAATCAATTTGGCATCAAGTATTATTTTATTTAATGTTTGTTTTGTTTTTAGGTCGTTTACCCGTTGTAAAAAAGTTTGTGCTGCCAGTTTTCCAATTTCATCGCTGTGTTGGTTAATGCTGGAAATAGAAGGGGTTACCATAGATGTAAAAGGTTCGTTACCAAAACCAACTAAAGCAATATCATTAGGTATTTCAATGTTGTTTTCTTTTAATACTTGTAACGCCCCTAAAGCGGCATAATCTCCAGCAACATAAACGGCATCGGGTCTGTTTTTTAAGTTGAGCAGTTGCATCATTTTATCCCTACCATCTTCTAAAGTAAGGCTGCTTTCTATAAGTAACGTTTCATCTAATGGTAAATGATGTTTTTTAATAGCATCAATATAACCTCTTATTCTGTTATTAAAAATACGAGTGTGCCTGTATCCACCAATATGGGCAATGCGTTTACAGCCTTGTTGCACTAAATGCTCAACAATCATGTGGCTACTGTCATAATCATTTATACCAATATAATCGACATTCAAATCGTTTTCACCACGGTCAAATAGAATTAGAGGAATGCCCTTTGATTTAATTTTCTCGTAAAAATCTAAACTTATAGTTTCATTGGCCATGGAAGCAATAATGCCATCAACTTGTGTGAATAACAGTGTATCAATATTACTGCATTCTTTTTTATAAGATTCGTTCGATTGGGTAATGATAATATTGTAACCTTCTTTATTTAAAACTTCTTCAATATTTTGAATCACCGAAGAAAAGAAGTGACTGTTGGTTCTAGGAACTATGACGCCTACCAAGTTGCTTTTTCCTCTACGAAGTGCACTAGCTAGGTGATTGGGTTGATAATTTAAGTCTTTCGCAGCCTTTTTTACAGCTTCCTTTGTTTTGGCACTTATGCGTGAATCGTCATGCAATGCCTTTGAAACTGCTGCGGGAGAGATATTTAAAACGCTAGCTATGTCTTTTATGGTCGTTTTTTTTTTGTTTCTCAATTTTTTATATATTTTTGCTTAAACGTTTAAGCAAAAATAGTGCATTAGTTTTTATAAACAAAATAGATAAGTTTTATTTTATGTTTTTGTTATAGTTACCAATAAGTCTTTGCTTAAACGTTTAAGCAAAGTTTAATTTAACTAAATTTATAATTTAATAACATGAGTAGAGTAGTAACATTTGGTGAGATCATGCTACGATTAGCACCTCAAGGATTTTTAAGATTTTCTCAAGCAGACAATTTTGATGTTGTTTATGGTGGTGGAGAATCTAACGTAGCTGTATCATTAGCAAATTATGGTATTTCTGTAGATTTTATAACCCGTTTGCCTAAAAATGACATTGGTGAATGTGCCATGATGGAAATGCGTAAAAGGGGTGTAGGTGTAGATAAAATTGTTTGGGGTGGTGACCGTTTAGGTATTTATTTTCTAGAAACAGGAGCAGTATCTAGAGGTAGTAAAGTCGTTTATGACAGAGCACACTCTTCTATGGCTACAATTCAATCTGGTATGATTAACTGGGAAGAAGTATTTAAAGGTGTAGAGTGGTTCCACTGGACAGGTATTACACCAGCTATTTCCCAAAGTTCTGCCGATGTTTGTTTAGAAGCTGTTAAAGCGGCTAGCAAATTAGGTGTTACTATTTCAACCGACTTAAATTACCGTGCAAAGTTATGGAAATACGGTGGAGACCGTGAAGCTATCATGACTGAATTAACTTCTTATTGTGATGTTATTCTTGGTAATGAAGAAGATGCTGAAATGCACTTTGGTATTAAACCAGAAGGAGCAGCAGTTCAAACTCATGGACATGATGTGAAAGCTGAAGCATTTTTATCAGTTTGTCAACAAATGATGAAAAAATTCCCAAGAGCTAAAAAAGTAATCACAACGTTAAGAGGTTCTATTTCTGCATCTCACAACACATGGGCTGGAGTTTTATATGATGGTAAACAAATGTTACAAACCCGTCAATACCAAATCACCGATATTGTTGATAGAGTGGGTGGAGGAGATTCATTTATGGGTGGTTTAATATATGGATTATTAACGTATCCAGATAATGATCAAAATGCTTTAGATTTTGCTGTGGCGGCATCTTGTTTAAAACACACTATTAAAGGTGATGCTAACTTAGTAACTGTTGATGAAGTAACCAAACTTATGGGTGGTGATGCATCAGGTAGAGTTGCTCGATAATAAATTTATAGCCTGCAAGGTTTACAAAACCTTGCAGGCTTTTTAAATTTTATTCATTGGTTCCATTGGCTTCAACTAAATCTTTAAGATCCTTAATAGTGTATGAAAAAATCAATTGCGATTATTTGTGGTGGCGGTCCTGCACCAGGTATCAATACTGTTATAAGTACGGTTGCAAAAACCTTTATGAAAGATGGGTATGAGGTTATAGGCGTTCATCATGGATACCAAGGGTTGCTTTCAGAGAATCCTGAAGTGAAAATTTTTGATTTCCATCATGCCGATCGTATTTTTAGTCGTGGAGGTTCTACTTTGATTATGAGTAGATTCAAACCCAAAGACAGCGATTTTAAAGCTGATTTTTTCAAAAATAATAATGTAAAACTATTGGTAACCATTGGTGGAGACGATACAGCTTCAACCGCTAATAGATTAACAAAATATCTCCAAACCCAAGATTTATCGGTTGCCCATGTACATGTTCCAAAAACGATAGATAACGATTTGCCTTTGCCAGATAGAAACCCAACATTTGGTTTTCATACAGCAAAAGATGAAGGTGTTCGTATAGGTAATACGGTTTATGAAGATGCCAGAACTAGCGAAAATTGGTTTGTGATGTCGGCCATGGGTCGTTCTGCAGGTCATTTAGCTTTCGGAATTGCCTCGGCTTGTCATTTTCAAATGATGATTATCCCAGAAATGTTTAACAAAACAACAATTACATTCGATAAGATAATCAATATGATTATTTCTTCAATCGTTAAATGTAAAATAGAAGGTGTTGAATATGGGGTCGCTTTGGTAAGTGAAGGTGTTTTTCATTTTATGGATGAAAAGGAAATCATAAATTCTGGTATAAACTTTACGTATGATGATCATGGACATCCAGAATTAGGTAATGTCAGTAAATCGCATATCTTCAACTATTTATTACAGGTTAAATTAAAGGAACTTGGGTTAGTGGTAAAATCAAGACCAGTAGAACTTGGTTACGAGTTAAGATGTTGTAATCCCATTGCATTCGATTTAACTTTGTGTACCCTACTAGGTATAGGCGTTAAAAAATTATACGACCAAAATATTTCAGGTTGTATTGTTAGTGCAAATTCAAGAGGGGATATTACACCATTATTTTTAAAGGATTTTGAAGATGAAAATGGAAAGATTCCACCACGGTTGGTAGACATCAATTCCGATATGGCACAACTGTTCATCAATAATTTATTCTATATTCAAGAGAAAGATTACCAACAAGCAAAAAAATATGTACCCAATCCAGAGGCATATAATTTTAAGAAAATATTAAACTGGAATTAAAAAATAAAAAACAAAAAAATGGCACAATTTTCAAGATTAGAAGTAGCTCAAGCCATGAAAGACACAGGGATGATTCCTTTGTTTTTTCATAATGATA
Organism: Mariniflexile sp. HMF6888; assembly: GCF_044335535.1. Taxonomy (NCBI): domain Bacteria; kingdom Pseudomonadati; phylum Bacteroidota; class Flavobacteriia; order Flavobacteriales; family Flavobacteriaceae; genus Mariniflexile; species Mariniflexile sp. HMF6888. The sequence continues at coordinate 276,809 of NZ_JBIQVZ010000004.1, forward strand.
TTGAGTTAAGTAAAAATGTATTAAAAGCTTGCTACGATGGTGGCGCAAGATTAATGGAGTTTACAGCTCGTGGCGATTTCGCTCACGAAGTTTTTGGCGAATTAACTAAATATGCTATTAAGGAATTACCAGGCATGATAATGGGGGTTGGTTCTGTTACCGATGGTGCAGCAGCATCTTTATATATGGCTTTAGGGGCAAACTTTATAGTAACTCCTGTTTTAAGAGAAGATATTGCCATTGCTTGTAACCGTAAAAAAGTATTATGGTCTCCAGGTTGTGGAACATTAACCGAAATAGCTAGAGCAGAAGAGTTAGGTTGCGAAATAGTAAAACTTTTCCCTGGTGATATTTACGGACCACAATTTGTAAAAGGAATAAAAGGGCCACAACCTTGGACAAGCATTATGCCAACAGGAGGTGTATCTCCAACAGAAGAAAATCTAAAAGGTTGGTTTGATGCTGGTGTAACCTGTGTTGGTATGGGGTCTCAGTTAATTTCTAAAGATATTATAGCTAATAAAGATTACGCAAAACTAGAGCAAGATGTAAAAAATGCCCTTGCAATTGTTAAAGCTGTTAGAAAATAATTGAACGAGTTCTTTTTATAAAAGGGAAAAAGCTGAACTTAATAGTTTAGCTTTTTTTATTCCAAGCGTTTGTAATTTTCGGCATATATAGGCTTGCCTGAGCTATCCATTTCAACTTGGGTAAATGAGTTTTCATCAATTGTTATATCGAAAACGAATTTCTTTTTTTCTTTTATACGGCTATTCATGGCATGAGAGCCATAATCTAAAACCTCGGTTAATATACCATCTTTAAAAGTATAATCTCCAACTCCAAACCAGTCTAAAGAATCCCATGCCCGTAATCTGCTCCACATAATCTTGGTTTTAGAATACATCTTCATTTGTTTATACACGTTTGAAGATTTTATTGTGTCTACAGAACCATCCTCTTTATAGTTCAAAAAGCTTACTAATTCCCATGCACCTTCTAAAGAATATTCTTTTATAGGGGGGGCAATGCTTTTTTTGTTGTTACAAGAAAGTAATAAGGATGTACAGAAAATAAGTATAAATGTTTTCATAAGTGGAGAGTTAATTAATAATCATACTACTACAAGTTACAAAAAAAAAAGGAAAAATAAAATGTTGGATAATAAGTCCTTATAGGGTGATAATATCTTTTGATAATTTTAACGCAAGTTTTGAGTCAAAAATTCTACTTTTGTTAAGATTAAAATTAATAGCGATTATGTCAGATACAATTGAAAAAGTAAAATGTTTAATAATTGGTTCGGGACCGGCAGGGTATACCGCAGCAATTTATGCAGCTAGAGCTAATATGAAGCCCGTTTTATATCAAGGTACACAACCAGGAGGTCAATTAACAACGACCAATGAAGTTGAAAATTTCCCTGGGTATCCAGATGGCATCACAGGACCAGAAATGATGATGGAGTTACAAAAGCAAGCAGAACGCTTTGAAACCGATGTGCGTGATGGCTGGGTTACTAAAGTAGATTTTTCGGGTGATGTACATAAAGTATGGGTTAACGAAACAAAGGAAATTCATTGTGATACAGTTATTATTTCAACAGGAGCATCTGCTAAATATTTAGGTTTAGATTCTGAGCAGAAATATTTAAAATTAGGAGGCGGTGTTTCAGCTTGTGCGGTTTGTGATGGGTTCTTTTATAGAAATCAGGAAGTAGTCATTGTAGGTGCTGGCGATTCGGCTTGTGAAGAGGCTCACTATCTTTCTAAATTATGTAAAAAAGTAACCATGTTGGTAAGACGTGATGAATTTAGAGCGTCAAAAATTATGGCTAAGAGGGTTAAGAACACACCAAATATTGAAATATTGTTTAATACGGAAACCGATGAGGTTTTAGGTGACGGACAAGTAGTTACAGGTGTAAGGGTTTTTAATAATAAAACCAATGAAAAGCACGAAATTCCCGCAACAGGATTTTTCGTGGCAATTGGCCATAAACCAAACACAGATATCTTTAAAGGGTTTTTAAATTTAGATGAAACAGGCTATATTATAAATGTGCCTGGAACTTCAAAAACGAATGTTGAAGGCGTATTTGTGTCGGGTGATGCTGCAGATCATGTTTACAGACAGGCCGTTACCGCTGCTGGAACAGGATGTATGGCTGCGCTTGATGCTGAACGTTATTTAGCAGGTAAAGATGCTACGTTTGAAGTTTCTACATCAACTTATAATTAATAATTGATGTGAGTTCGACATAGATAAGGTTGTATTTATGTAAAAGTCAATTGTTCATATATTAATGTCACCTTGAGCACAGTAGAAAACCAATAAGATATCGATTTTTATGACCTTTCGACTGCGCTCAAGGTGACACAACTACTAAAATTGGAATTTATACTTTTAAATCGAACTCGCGTTAATTATAATAAGTAAGATAGAAGAATGCCCCTTGTGATGTTTATGATTGGATTATATACTGAGGCTATTTGACCAATAAAAACAAGTCTAATCAAATACAAAATTATAGGTAAGGGAAAAAATTGGAGCATTCATTACGGTTAGTTGATAAGAACCCATAGGACTGTCAAGAAAAATATGCTGATTTACATCGCCTGTTCTTTGTGTGTAGTAATGATTATAGGTATTTTTTCTGGCGTATAGATTGTAAACGGTAAAAGTCCAATCACCTACCCAACGTCTATTTAATTTTTTGCTATACTTTACTTTCCAAGAGAAATCAAGTCGGTGGTAAGGTTTAAATCGCGCATTATTACGCTCCAAAAATATAGGTATTTTAATATCTTCTAATTCAAAATACCCATTGGGTATAGAGTAAGGACGACCAGTTTGAGCGGTAAAGTTGAGGCTCCAGGTATTGTATTTATTACCTTCAAAATTTACGGTACTATTAAAAACATGTGGCCTATCAAAATCTGAAGGATACCATTGGTTATTATTAATCCTATCGCTTAGTTTAGGGACATTTGTTTTCAGGAAAGTTCTAGACCAAGTGTAATTAAACCAGCCATTAACTTTTCCATGGGGTTTTTTTAAATTAAATTCGACACCGTAGGCTTTGCCTTCGGCTTGTACAACATCGCGCTCTAAAAATTCTTCTAAAAAGAAATCGGCACCAGGTTTGTAAGTTAAATTGTTTTGAGTGTTTCTATAATAGCCTTCAATACCAAGTTCTAAATTGTTGTCATTTAAATTTTGATAGATGCCAAAACTGTATGTGTCACTTTTTTGGGGTTCTATATTTGTGTCCGAAGTTTTCCATCGGGATGTTGGCAATGGTGTGGTAGAGTTGTAAATGTTTTGAAGATATTGATTCAAACGAGCATAGCTAACTTTAATAGAGGTATTTTTGCCAAGTTTTAAATTGGCTCCCAATCTAGGTTCTAAGGAACTATAGGTTTTAACCTTTTCACCTTTACCAAATTCGATAATGTTGGTGATTTCTTCTGTGCTTTCATCAAAAGTGACTTTTGTATAAGGGCCAACAAAATAAAAATTATTGAATCGTAATCCACCAGATAGTGTAAGCCTTTCAAAGGGGCTCCAGTTGATATTGGAGTAGGCGGATAATTCATAACTTGTTTCATCATCTAAAGTTACTGCGAGAATACTATTTCCGTTACCAGGATTCAGTTTACCAGGTTTAATTTTGTATCTGTTGCCTTGTATTCCTGCATAATAATTCAACGTATTGTTTATTTTTTTGGAATATTCAGAAAAGATACTTAGAAGATTAATTTGAGATTCATACTCGATTATATTGCTATTATCCCTTTCAGGAAATAATGTTTTAGGGGTGTACTTGCTAAGTAAAAAAACGGTTTTTAAACTAGAATTATCAGCAAAAGAATGTGTCCAGTTAAGTGTGTTGTTGAAGGTTTTAAAATCATATTGATTGCTTTCAGCATTAACATTCTCAATTTGGGAAATCAAATCAAGTTGGTAAAAATCTTTACTGAAAAAATTAGTAAATGAAATTTGATCTTTATCTGTTGGTAAATAAAGTAACTTTATGGTATGATCATAAAATCGAGCTTTAGTGTATTTTAGTCTTTCGGAAACTATGGGCAACAAAAAGTCGGTAAACCCAGCCCTTGTACCGGCATATAACAAAAGCTTGTCCTTAATTAAAGGTGCTTCTACAGATAATCTGCTTGAAATCAGCCCGATTCCACCGCTTAACTTTAATTTATCAACATAAGGGTTTTTTATCTTAACATCTAAGACAGAAGTAATTCTTCCACCGTATCGTGCAGGTATATTGGAACGATAAAGATCTGCCGAAGAAATGGCTTCTGGTGTAAATACAGAGAACAAACCAAATAAATGGGTTGGGTTAAATACTGGGGCATAATCGTATAATAAAAGGTTTTGATCCAATGAGCCGCCTCGAACGGATAAGCCATTGCTTATTTCTCCAGCATTGTTGACCCCAGGTAATAGTATCATGCCTCTTAATAAGTCTACTTCACCCAAAGCTGCAGGCATTTTAATAAGCTCTTGTGCGGTCATTTGGAGAACCCCCATTTGTGGGGTTTCCAAACGCTCGCTAACATGTTTGGCATTTAATATAATTTCAGATAGTTGTTGTTGTTCTTCAGAAAGTGTTAACCATAATTTTTTGTCTTGGTCGAGAGTAACCACTCTTTCCACAGTTTTGAAACCAATGAAAGAGACCTTTACCAAATAAGTATTTTTGGGTAAATTGATTGAAAAATCTCCATTAACATCTGTAACTCCTCCACATCCACAAGGCGTTAAAATTATTTGGGCATTTTCAAAAGGCCTATTTTCAGTTTCATCCAATATTTGGAAAGAGAGTTTATATTCTTGAGCTGAAAGCAACTGGGTAATACCAAACAAAACTATCATTATAAAGTAGCTTCGGATTTTATTCATCCGTAAGGAAAGTATTATTCTATCCATCCTTCTGGTTCAATTGAGGTTCTATATCTATTTTCTTCGCAAGGTGCCGTATACTCATAAGGCATGGGGGCAGGATCAGTTTCTTGTAACGGTATTATTTGAGGTTCCAATTGGGATTCTTGTATCAAGGTACGATCTATCATTATGTACATTGTTGTTGCAGAGGTTGCTGTGAATCTTCCTAAGACATATTCATTGGAGTCTTGGGGATTATATATGTTGCCTATAAGGGCAGCGGGTAAAGGTGCATTAAACCCACCATTGTTATCAATTAAATCTTTGATGATTCGGTAATAATTATATGCTTTGGGAGTAAGTGAAAATTGCTGTATTTCTACTAGAACTTTTGTTTTTCTATTTAATAGAATATTTGCTATAGGTAAAGAAGTAGTGGTGGTTCCGTTAGAGAATTTATCTGAAAAAATCTGGATCTTATTTCCATAATCTATTTGCCAGCAATCAGAATCGCACCAATAAGTAAAGTAGTCTGAGTATCCTGGTAAAAAGGGATCAAATCCTATGCAACCGTCTCTAAAGTAACCATGGTTACAAATTTTACAAATTTGAACCTTATCATAGGTCTTAAATTGCCAATAATAATAATTGGTTTGGTTTTCAGGGTCATCAAAAGTTATTGATATTTCATGTCCTGGAACATATCTATCATAATCTTCGCTAAACTCTAATTGTTTATTGTATGTTGCGTTCAGTTCTTTAATGGGAACCGATGGATTTATGGTTTCAATTTCCGAAAGATATTGTTTTCCGTTGGGTAAATTCACTTCTAAAAACCAACTTTCTTCTAATTCTCCCTTAAAATTAGGAGGTGGAACATATTGTGAGTTCTCTTCAAATAATTGTATTTTCTCTTTAGAATCTGCATTTACAAAATAGACATTGGCACCACTAACAAAAATATTTTTATAATTATATTTAGTTACATTGGATTCTTTTATTGTTACGTATGAAGATCTTTCGGCAGTTCCAATAAAGCCATCAATATAGATTAATCCATCAACAAATTGATAATCTGGTTTAACTGGATCTGTACATGTTAAAAATATAAAAGATAAAAAAAATAAGCTAACTTTTTGGAATAGGTTTGGTTTGGTTGGCATATATAATAAATCAATTTTCAAATGTAATAAAATAATGTTTCGTATGTAATTTTCTATTAAAAAAAATAAAAATGTTTATTTAATTGTTTTGAAAGACAAGATATGTATCGGATTATTAGAGGAAGACAATAGAAATATTAATTTATTAATGAATATTAGAGAAACTCAATAAATAAATGAAATATGGTAAAAGTTAAGAATAGGAACTAGTAGAAAATACTATAACATAAAAATACTTTTTTTAATTACAATTAATTTTAATTTCTTAATAAAAAATGTTTTCTTTGAACCCAATTTTAGAACGGGATGTGGCGCAGTCCGGTAGCGTACACGGCTGGGGGCCGTGTGGTCGCAGGTTCAAATCCTGTCATCCCGACAAAATAGGTGCCAAGCGACACCAATGAAATTCTAACTATATGATTTTTAGTAATTTTAATTTTTATTGATTTCATATAGTTAGCTTTAAAATCAAAACAAAAGTTACCTATTCGGTTACCTATTTTGAACCGGATTTTTTTACTACATTGGTAACAATTTAGAATTTGACTTTCGCTTCGATTTGACTTTCGAAAACAAATCGAGTATTCACCTATGTCAAACTGTTGGAATGTAATAAGTAATTATATTCTGATTTTGAGCTTGTTACATAAAATCAATAAAAGCAAGGTTCCTCGGGCTGGACGAAAGACACAAAACCCTTCTGGATTTGGTAACATATCATAATGAGAATATGAAGGGAGTCCTTAAACCCGATACCTTGAAGAATTATTATACAACTGAAAATTATATCAGGAAATTTTTAGTACAGAAGAAGATAACAAATGACATTTTTTAAAACATCTTAAGTATAGTTTCATTATTGATTTTGAACAGTACTTGCCAGTACCAAAAATAGTAAAGCCCTACTTATACCAGAATCACCGTAAAAGGCAAACGTTCACAACTATCCCTACAGCGAAAAGTTTCCATTTTAAATAATTTCTAGATTGTTTTTTTATACTCTAAACAATGATTTTTTTTAGAGAATTCGTAATAATTAGTTTAAAAAGCAGTATATTTTGAAAACATTTTTCAGCTTTATAGAATTTTATTCAAATAATTTTTACTTTTATTTCCAAAATCATACTAAAACTATCCAATAGGGGTATTTGGACTTTTTTATAAAAAACACAATAACCATGTCTAGTGCTATTATCAATAATGATAGGGAATTAATAGATTTGCTCCATCAAGGAAAAGAAGAGTCACTTTCATTAATTTATAAAAAGTACTGGCAAATGATGTATTTGGCTGCTTATAATTTAGTTCAAGATAAAGAGGTTTGCGAAGATATTGTTCAAGATATTTTTGTTAAATTATGGAATAAAAGAGATAGTATAATCATAAATATTTCTCTTAAAAGTTATTTATATACAAGTACTATCTATAAAGTTTATGATTTTTTTAGGAAGAATAAAAAAATGATAAAAGTTGAACTACTAGACGATTTTAATGAAAAGATTCAGTCTTTCACACCAGAGACAAAGTTATTACATGACGAGCTAGTGCAACATGTCGATTCAATTATAGAACAATTGCCAGAAAAATGTAAAGTTGTATTTAGACTAAGTAGAGAACAAGAATTGAGTAATAAGGAAATCGCTGAAAAGCTACAAATTTCCCAACGAACTGTAGAAGGCCATATTACAAAGGCTTTAAGTATTCTTAGGGGATCCATTGGTGTATCTCTTAGTTTAGATTTTATTCTTTTTTTAATAGAAATGAACAATAATTAAAAAAAAACGTTTTCTAAACAGGTGTGTTCGTTTATTTTATCGACATATATATAAAGTGTCATTAATTTAAGCGATGAGAAAAAAAAATAAAAAATTTCTTTTACTACTAATAAACAAACTTGTTGATGGTTCAATTACCAAGCAAGAAAGAGATGGATTGTTCCGTTTCTTTATAAATAATCAAAAAATTGATAGTTGGCCAAAAGAATTCTCTAGTGCGGAAACTATTGAAAGAAAAATTTTCAATAAAATCAAGTTAGAGTTAGACGATAAATCATACAAAAAATCACATAAAACCATACCTTTTTTCAAGAAAAAGCTTTTTAAATATGGTATAGCAGCATCATTTTTAATTTTAGTTGCTCTCACTTTTTTTATGAACCACAATGATAAATTAAATGAGCAGCCAATAATCGTAAATAATAATATTGAAATAGGCACCGATAAAGCAACTTTAACTTTAGAGAATGGCACTGTTATACCTTTAGTAAAAGGACAAAAGTATATTTCAAGTAATTTAGAGAGTACGGGAGAAGGATTGGTTTATAAATCTACAAACTCCAATAACACCTCTGAAGTTTTGTATAATTACTTAACCATTCCTAGAGGTGGCCAGTTTCATGTCATATTATCCGATGGCACAGAAGTTTGGTTAAATTCTGAAACACAACTAAAATATCCGGTGGCTTTTGTTGAAGGCGAAACACGGAAAGTAGAACTTGTATATGGTGAAGCCTATTTTGAGGTGTCTCCAAGTACAGAACATCATGGAATGCGCTTTAAGGTTTACCATAAAGAACAAGATATAGAGGTTTTAGGAACAGAGTTTAACGTAAAAGCATATAAAGATGAGACCAACATTGTTACGACATTGGTTCATGGTAAAGTTAATGTAAACCGCCGTGGTGATCTTTATGTGCTAAAGCCTAACGAGCAATCAATTTTAAATCTTACCACTAACAAAATAACATTGAATGAAATTGATGTTTATTATGAAACTTCATGGAGATCTGGGGTATTTGCTTTTAAAGAAAAATCATTTGCAGAAATTATGAAAGTAATGTCCAGATGGTATGATATGGATGTTGTTTTTAAAGATAAATCACTTGAGAAAAAGAACTTTAGAGGTGTATTAGGTAAGGAGCAAAATATTGAAGAAATTATGCTTGCAATTAAAAATTCAAGTTCAATAAAAAACTACGAAATAAACAATAAAACAATAATTATTGAATAAAAATATAAAGGGAACAAAGTAACGACCTCGCTAAAAGTTAAACTTTATCCCCTTATGTCATTACTAATTAACCATTGTATAACTAATTAATAACAAGCAAATTTATGGAAATTAAATTAACAAATGTGTGTTTTCTCTTCAGAAAACGGCTTTTAAAAATCATTATGAAAGCATTTATTTTTTTATGCTGTTTAACAGTATTCGGTCTCTCTCCTAATAATTTGATATCCCAAGGCTCAAAAATCAAAATAGTAGTAGATAAAACATTAACGGTCGATGAAGTTTTTGATCTTATAATGAAACAAACTGATTATAAGTTTATTTATGAAGAAGGTTTATTTAAAAACTTTCCTAGAGTTGAAGTAAAAAAAGGAATAATAAGTACAGACAAACTTTTACAAATGAGCATATCTAAAAGTGATTTAGATGTAGTTCTATCGGTAAACAATACCATCTTAATAAGGCGAAATCAAAATAAACTTTCACAAAAACAGGTGTTTGGTAAGGTTTTAGATGTGGCAGGTTTACCTATTGCTGGTGCCACAGTTTTAATTAAAGGAACAACAAAAGGCACTGTAACAGATTTTAATGGAGCTTATACCATTAATGTACCAAACCCAGAAAATGTATTGGTATTTTTGTTTTTAGGATATGAAAAGCAAGAAATTCTTGTGGGAGAAAAAAGTGAAATTAATGTAACACTTAAAGAAAGTGCTCTTGAATTAGGAGAAGTTTTGGTTACGGGATACCAAACCATATCCAGTGAACGTGCCACTGGGTCTTTTTCAAAATTAAATTCTCAAGACATTCAAGAACAACGCCCAAATAGTTTAAGTACATTATTGGAAGGACGTATTGCAGGATATCAAAACGGGTTGTTAAGAGGCACGACTTCTATGAACGGATTGACAACGCCTTTATATGTAATAGATGGTTTTCCAATTGAAAAAACCAGATATAATGAGTTTTTTGGGATAGAGGAAAATTTACCCGATTTAAATCTAGAAGACATTGAAAGTATTACAGTGCTTAAAGATGCCTCCGCAGCATCCATTTACGGCGCTCGTGCAGCCAACGGGGTTATTGTTATTACCACAAAAAAAGCACAACAAGGTAAAACAAATGTTTCATTTTCTAGTACTTTAACTTACTCACCTTATAATTATTATACTGGAAACCTTACCAATGCAGGAGATATTATTGAATTGGAAAGAGAGTGGGCTGAAGGCAACCCAAATTTACAGGCTACAGATGGGAGTGCAGCAACATATTCAGCTTCATTATTAAATAATGCTGTTTACACAAGTCAAGGAATGCAAACTCTTTTGAATTATTATGCAGGAAATCTTTCAGAATCCCAAATGAACAATACCTTGAACAGTCTGGGAGCCATGCAATACCAATACTATGATGATATAGAGAAATATGCAAAACGCGATCAGTATTTTCAACAACATAATATAAGTTTTGGAAAAGCAACTGCTAATAATAATTTCAATGCATCGGTAACTTTTAAAGGAAATAAGTATGAAGATAAATATTCAGAAAACAATTCTGTTGGGATCAATTTAAAAAATACTACTGAATTAGCAAAGTGGTTAACAATAGACTTAGGAACATATATCTATTTCAATAAAGTAGACCAACAAACATACAATGCATTAAGTCCAGGGTTTAAATATCAACCATACAACCGTTTAGTGAATGAAGATGGCACGCTTTTTACATCAACAGCAGAATCGCGCTATAATAATTCAACACTTCAATCCATAAATGATTATGGTTTGTACAATATGGATATTACGCCAATGGATGAGTTTGGTAAAAATTTAAATAAAGGTAAAAACTTTTTAAATAGAACCTTCGTGAAATTAAATGTTGAGCTTAACGAATTCTTAACATATAATGCTATGTTTCAGTATGAATATGGTGTGGATCGAACAAGTCAATTAAAAGAGAAAGAATCTTATAGTGTAAGAAGTATGGTAAATGGATTGGTTACAATTTCGCCATCAAACACAGCGGTATATAATCTTCCCTATGGAGATATTTTGAAAGAGAGCAATCAATTCTCGAATGCTTATAATTTTCGTCAGCAGTTGAATTTTAATAAGTTATTCGATAATATGCACGATGTGTCTGCTATTTTAGGTACTGAAATACGTCATTCAAAATTAGAATATAACGATAATACACGGTATGGTTGGGATGAGCAAACGTTATCTTTTACTCCAATAAATCAAGCAAATTTACTTCAGGTTTATGGTCCTATTTTTGGAGGGTACTTAACTCAAAATAATTTTGCAGCAGAGCGAGAATTGATCAATAGATACGTATCCCTTTTTGGAAATGCAGGTTATACCTATAATGGAAAGTATACCGCTACAGGAAGCTTACGTTGGGATCGTTCGAACTTATGGGGAACCGATAATAAATACCAAAACAAACCAACATGGTCTGCTGGTGCCAGTTGGAATGTTGATAAAGAAACATTTTTTAGTCCATCTTGGGTTGATATGTTAAAACTGCGATTTTCGTATGGGATTGGAGGTAATATAGCCAAAAATTCTGCGCCTTATTTAACAGCGTATTATTCTACCAATTACAATGTTGGAGGATTACAAGGCGGTATTAACTCTAGACCCAACCCAGAATTATCATGGGAGAAAACCACCACTACCAATATTGGAGTTGATTTTTCTGTGTTCAAACAACGATTAAACGGAACCATAGATTTTTATAATAAAAAAGGAGAAGATTTATTAGCTAGCAGTACAGGTATTCCAACTGAAGGTTGGGGGTACTCGACTTATACTCTTAATAATGGAGAAATGACCAATAAGGGTATTGAAGTTAGTTTAAGTGGAACCATTATAAAAACACCGTCTTTTTCTTGGGATGCAGGTATATTGTATGCACATAATAAAAACAAAGTGAACTATGTAAATGTAGAAGCTCCTGTATATTTCTTGCAGTTGGATTACCCTTCGGCTTTCCCTCGTGTGGGTAACGATTTTAATTCTATTTATGGTTATAAATGGGCTGGTTTAAGCAGTACAGGCTTACCACAAGTTAACGATGCATCAGGTAACGCAGTATCTTATAACCCAGGAGATTTGGAAGCGATTGAAGATTATGGAACGACAGTACCAACACAAAGTGGTTCTTTTCATACTTCAGTAGCTTATAAAAACTTTTCGCTATCCGCACTTTTTATTTACCAATTAGGACACAAAATGAGAAATTCTTTTTTACCAATGTTTGGAAACAGCTATTCTAGAGCAGCAGGTGGTTATATCGCCGATATTGGTGTGGTTAACAAGCGCATTGTTGATAGATGGCAAGAACCAGGTGATGAGAATTTTACCAATGTGCCTCGTGTAGTGTATGAATATGATCCTGAGTTTAGCTACGATTTGAAATCTATTTATTCTTATGCTGATATAAATATTATTGATGCTTCCAACATAAGATTGAGCAATATCTCTTTAGCATATCAATTGCCTACAGACTTAACCAACAAACTGCATTTGCAAAATATTCGTTTGAATTTTAATGTTGAAAATGTATTTACTATGGCAAAAAGTAAAGATGCTAAATACCTTCTGGGAGGTTACCAAACACCAAATTTCGTTTTTGGCTTAAATGTTAATTTTTAGATTGTTAAATTAAAAGATAACACAATGAAAAATATATATTATAGTATTATTTGCTCTTTGATAATGAGCATTACTTTTACCTCTTGTGAAGATTATTTGGACGATGTACCAAAAGGATCTAAAATACCACAAACATTGGCAGATTTCGAAGCTTTAATCCGTAACGAGTACACTAACCATACCGTTAATGTAAATCAAGCTTTAAATCTGTTAAATGATAAATATGTTACCGCAGCTACATTGGCATTCGATAGATTGACCAATGCCAATTATCTTTGGGATGAGTCTGCGAATCGAATAGAGTTAAATATGTCAGATGAAGGGACTTATTATTTTAGTTATTCGGCAATCTCAACATTTAATTTAATTATCGAGAATGCGTTGGTAACAACTGAAGCAGATGAAGGAGAACAAAGAGAATTGTGGGCAGAAGCTAAGGTGTTGCGTGCCATGAGTTATTTTAATTTAGTTAATTACTATGCAGATACTTATGAAGCTTCAACTGCATCCTCTAAACTATCGGTACCTTTAATTACAAGTGCCAATATAAATGCACCAAGTACTCAGGTAAGTATTCAAGAGATGTATGATTTTATTCTTAAAGATGTAGAAGAGGCTTTACCGTATTTACCAGCCGTTTCACAAACAGTATTACATCCAAATTTAGGTACCGGTTATGCTTTTTATGCCCGTGTTTATTTACAAATGAATAATTATACTGAGGCTTTAAGATATGCCGATATGGCTTTAGCTGAAAATGATGCACTTTATGATTGGACATCGTTTTACAATGCCAATAAAACAATTATAGAAAACCCAGATTCTTATACTAACTTGCCATCGCCAATGGGGTACAATTATGTTGAAAATTATAATTACCGACATGGAGCCGTTGCTCGTTTTGCCTCAGAGAATGATATTTCAATAGAGCGTGCCGAACGGTTTGAAACAGGAGATGCACGTTTTTTATCGCGTTGGAAAATCAGAACCGTAGGCGCCGAAACCTTTTATAAAACAACCCTGTCTGGCAATTTTAATTATGGTGGTATTACATCTGTAGAAGCTTATTTAATAAAAGCCGAATGTTTGGCTCGTGATGGTGCAATTAATGGTGCTATGGACGTTTTAAACGAAGTTCGAAAAACACGTATACTAGTCGATGAATATGAAGATTTAACGGCAGCAAATGAAGAAGAAGCTATAAATGCCATTTTAAAAACTAAAAACAATGAGCTTATTTTAACCATTGTTCCTTTTTGTGATGCGAGACGTTTAAATTCTGAAGGGGTTTACCCCGTTAGTTTTTCAAAAACTTTTAACGGTACAGCGTATTCATTAGCATCAGACTCTCATTTATGGACAATGCCGTTCCCACAAGGCGCAACTGATAATCCAGGAAACGGAACGCTTACCCAAAACGTAGAAAAATAAAAATAATCAAGGCTTCAACCTAATGAGGCCTTGGTTTAAAACAAAATCATTCAAAGAATGAAGAATCTTATAAATAAGGTTTTAGGCCTGTGCTTATTTCTATTGGTAATTTCTTGTAAACAAGAAGCAAACAAAAGTAAAAATGAATCGTATCAACTAGAAGGGCAAATTGCAGGTCTAGTAAATGGTACGGTTGTAGAACTAGTTCCGGGAGCTACACATTCCAGAGAGCCAGCTGTTGCAGAAACAGCACTTACAGATGGAAAGTTTTCCTTTTCGGGTAAACTAAAGGAACCTCGTTTTTTTTATATCATGTTTAGTAACAATAAAGGGGTAATTCCCGTTATGTTGGAAAATTCAAATATTAGAATAACAGCAACAGGAACGGTTTCAGATTCAGAAAATGGGAGAATTAGTTTTAAAGACAAAGTCGTAGAAGGTTCAGAATCTCAAGACTATTATCTTAAAGAAACAGCCTTTAGAAACGAATTAAATAAAGATTACCAAGATTATCATAAAGGCACAGAAGAGTTGGTTAAAATTTACGCTAAAGCCCGTGTAGATGGTAATAAAAAGATAATGGACTCCATAGGAAATATGCCAGAGTATAAATCATTTGAGCAAAAAGAGAAGGCCTTTTTCGATAAGGTAAAGTTAACTTCCGAAAATCTTATAGCTAAACATAAAGATAGCTGGTGGGGGCCTTTTTTTATGTTGACTCAGTATTCATATTTTACGCCTGAGCAAAAACCAGTTTTCGAACAGTTTTCCGAAGCAGCCAAAAATAGTTATTATGGGAAAGTAGCAAGAGAGGAGTTGTACCCTAAATCATTGATAGGAACCAATGTTGCCAATTTTAGTTTAAAAGATAAAGATGGCAAATCTTTTAAAGCTAAAGACATTATTTCTGGTAAAAAGTATATTCTAATAGATTTTTGGGCATCATGGTGCGCACCATGCCGTAAAGAAATTCCTAATTTAAATGAGGCTTATGAAAATTATTCGGATAAAGGATTCGAAATTCTTAGCATCTCCATTGATAAAGATGAAAAAGCATGGCACAAAGCATTGGGGCAAGAAAGTATGCCTTGGCCAAATCTATATGATGATGGTAAAGTGAGTAATTCGTTTAAAGTAAAAGCTATACCCGCTACTTTTTTAGTTGATGAAAATGGTGTTGTTGTCGAGGATAATTTAAGAGGTAAGGCTTTAGAAGAAAAATTAGCGGAACTATTAAAATCATAGGTAAAAAATTATTAAGATGAAAAAAGTAATATTAAAAAGTTGTGTGTTAATTTTTATAGTACTATTAACTTCATGTGTAGATAAACCATCAAATAAAACATTCTCCGGTTATATTATTAATGGCCAAATAGAAAATATGTCAGAAGGGATTGTATACCTTGAAACCACAGAAGAGGGTAATCAAGTAATCGATTCTGCAATAGTTACACAAGGTGAATTTTCATTTCAAGGGCAGGTTCAAAAACCCTTTTTATATAGTATAAAAGAAAAGGATAAACCATATGGAGCCACGTTTATTTTAGAAAATGAAATTATAACTTTCCATGGAAAAAAAGATTCTTTGTATTTGGCTGAAGTTAAAGGAGCAAAACAAGATTCTATTTACAAATCGTATTATAAAAATGAATTTTCAAAAATTCAAAAAGTAGCATTTCCAGTATACCAGTTTTCAGATTCATTACATAAAATTGATGCTTTAGATGCTAGCATAGAAAAGGGTGAGCTTTCAAAAAAGCATCAAGCTATAATGGATGAAAAATGGAAAAAGCTCGATACACTTTCTATTAAATTGACTTCAGAATATGTTGCTAAACATTCAAATGCTTTAGGGGCTGCTTTAGTAATAAACGAACGCTTTATTGTATATCCTAATCCAGAGGTAGCCAAAAAATTATACGAAATATTAACACCAGAAGTGAAGCAATCGTTTTACGGAAAAAAAGTAAAATCTGCATTAGAAACCTTCGAAAGAGTATCCGTTGGTGTTTTTGCTCCAGAATTTTCACAAGAAACCCCTGAAGGCAAAGAAATGAAGTTGTCAGATTTTAAAGGTAAATACGTTCTAATCGATTTTTGGGCTAGTTGGTGTGGACCTTGCAGAAAAGAAAATCCAAACGTTGTTATTGCGTACAACAACTATAAGGATAAAGGTTTTGAAGTTTTTGGTGTGTCTTTAGATGATAAAAAAGATAAATGGATTCAAGCCATTGAAAAAGATGGATTAACATGGCCTCATGTTTCAGATCTTAAAGGGTTTAAAAATGAAGCAGCACAGCTATACGGGGTACAGGCCATCCCTCAAAATTTCTTGGTATCTCCTGATGGTAAAATTTTAGCAGTAAATTTAAAAGGAGAGGAATTGCAAGAAAAACTGGCTGAAATTTTTAAAGAGTAAAACAATTATAATGCGGTACTAGAACCTTTTTATAATTGTTTTGCGCCACTATTAAAACCGTTTGGTAAAACTAAATCACAACTTTTATTTAAATTTCCATATAGGAGAGGAACATTGATATTAAACTAATCTATTTGAAAGACTACCAAAATGTATTTGACAAGTTTAAGTACTATTTAATTTATTCAAGTTCCCTAAACTAAGGTGCACAATAGGTTTTTGTATTTTGAATTGCAAAACATAACACAACTAAAAATACTTCAAGACAAAGCTATAGGAACCTATTATATAGTAGATGATGAACTATGGTGGTAATAGTTGTAGGTTTCTATTACTAAACTTATGATTTAAAACAATGTTTGTCCCCGTAATCTAAGTCTATGATTTTAGTTTCTCTAATAGAATGGCAAACACTAAGCTCAAGGAATTATTTAACATTTCATTAATAGGGGTCACTACTTAAATGAGCGTCTCTATAATAAAACAATAAAAACATGACTCAAAAAACACAAATTAAGACCATTATTTTTTTGCTTTCTATAGTATTCACGATTCAGAATATTATGGCACAAGAAAGTGCGTCTAAATTCAAAAAAGTTCAAGAATTGGGCGGTATTGAAGAATATCTTTACGTTCCCAATGGCATAAACCTATTGTTGGTCCAGGACAATTCAGCACCTGTTGTTACCGTTCAGATTGTTTACAGAGTGGGCTCAAAGCACGAAGTGCCCGGAAATACCGGTTCTACCCATCTATTGGAGCACCTGAATTTTAAGGGAACGCCCACTTTTAATAAAAAAAATGGCAATGCCATATTCAATGTACTGCAGGGCATGGGCGCTCAAATGAACGCCACGACTTGGAACGACAGGACAAACTATTACGAGACCATTCCCAGCGATAAAATAGAGACGGCCCTTCACATAGAAGCCGACAGGATGCGCAATTCATTACTGCTCAAAGAGGATAAAGAAGCAGAAATGACCGTGGTCCGAAACGAGTTTGAACGGGGCGAGAACGACCCAAACAGGCTTTTGAGCAAGGAAATATGGGCAACGGCCTACATGGCACATCCATACCACCACACTACCATTGGATGGCGTTCGGATATCGAGAATATGCCCATAGAAGTGCTGAGGGATTTTTACAATACATATTACTGGCCGGACAATGCCACCTTAACAATTATAGGCGATTACCAAAAGGAAGACTTGTTCAAGCTTGTGGACAGGTATTTTGGAAGCATTACCAGAGCACCACACAGCATGCCACAGCCCTACACCGAAGAGCCGGAGCAATTTGGACCAAGAAGAGTGACGGTCAAAAAACCGGGGAGACAGGCCATTGTTACCATTGGATATAAAATCCCGGGAATGTTACATGAAGATTTACCGGCTTTGAATGTTTTGAGCCAAATAATGGGAAGAGGTACATCATCCATAATAAACAAAACGTTTGTGGACAACGGCACCGCACTTTACGGTTATGCAAGTGCATCCGAATTTAAAGAAGTTGGTATGTTTACCATATCACTAGGGTTTGCTCCAGAAAAAAAACATGAAGATATCAATGCGGACATGCTGGACATGGTCGAAAAAGTCAAAAAAGAAGGAGTGCTGCAAGAAGATGTGGACCGTATCGTAGCAAAGTTAAGTGCACAGACCATTCTGTCCAGAGACGGTTCCGGCAGCATTGCGGGCCAACTTACCGAAGCTATAGCAGGAGGCGATTGGAAAGACTATATTACGGGAACGGAAAGGTTAAGTAAAGTAAGCGCAGAAGATGTAAAACGTGTAGCCAATACGTATTTAAAAGAAGACCAAAGTACCACAGGCTATTTTGTGCCCCAAATACCAGGGTCAAATAACCAAAACGATACACAACCTGTTCAGTTTACACCACAAGAAGGTAAATATTTCTTCAGAGCCCCTGGCTCGCAGAACCACGAAGAAAAAACTGGAACACCTTATAGGGCATTAGCGGAAACAAGCCCTGCTTATGAAACCCTGGAAGTTTCAGATAAAGGAAATAAGTTCGAAAGAAAACAAGTCGCTGGAATTGATGTAATCTCAGCCAAAACAGGCGCTAAAGACTTTGTAACGGTAAGTGCCAGTTTTCCAATAGGAAGTTATCTAAACACAGGCAAAAACGAAGAAATACCAAGCCTAACAGCCCAAATGCTGAGTAAGGGCACACTAAAGAGCGACAAGTTTAAATTCTCTGAAAAACTTGAAAAACTGGGAGTGTCCCTAAACGTAAACGCATCAACATATACCGTTAACATCAGTTTTAAAAACTTAAAAAAAGATGTGCACACGGTAATGGCTTTATTAGCAGAAGAACTCAGGTACCCATTGTTCGATGCCAAGGAATTTGATTTACTGAAAACACAGCGCATCAACAGTCTAAAACAAAGCCTTACAGATCCGGAGATCCAAGGAAACATTGCGCTGTTACAGGCCATGTACCCAAAAGGACACCCCAACTATCAAACGGATACGGAAACAACCATCAAAAATATAGAGTCTGTTACTTTGGAAGATTTAAAAACCTTCCATAAAACCTATTTTGGACCAGCGGGAATGCACTTGGTAGCCGTGGGCGATGTGGACACAAAGCAGCTTTATGCCTCCATAAACGACGCCTTTAAAGGATGGAAAGGCGGTGTAACAACCAAAGCAGCCGTTATAGAACCCAGTAAGGCAAATGCAGTCACAAAAGTTATAACAATACCACAAAAGTCCAGTGCAAACATGTACATAGGCCAATATACGGGCATTGAGAGAAACCATAAGGATTTCATACCCTTTTATATTGGGACAAATATTTTAGGAGGCGGTTTTTCAGGAAGATTGATGCAGACCGTAAGGGACAGGGACGGCCTCACTTATGGAATCTATGCGAGCCATTCCGGTCATACCAATGCAGGCGGTTATTGGAACGTAGAAGCAACGTTTAACCCTTCCTTGTTCCAGAAAGGATTGGATGCTTCTATGGTTGAGATAAAAAAATGGGTAAAAGATGGAGTTACCGAAAAAGAATTGGCAACCATAAAAACAAACCTAACGGGAAGCTTTAAGGTAGGTATGGCAACAACGGCAGGATTATCAAGAACCATATTGAGTTTTGTTGAGCGAGGGCTGGAACCAAGTTATATGGACCAGTACCCTAAAGATATCGAAGCGGCCACTTTAGATCAAGTGAATGATGCCATTAAAAAGTACATTGATTTGGATAAGTTGATCCTAATAAAATCAGGTTCCTTGGATGAAAACGGCCAGCCACTGGAATAAAATGACATGTTGGTCAATTAATAACTTTGTTTGGATTAGTCAATTCAAAGCGGTTATTGGATAGGGCCGTTACGGCCCTATCTTTAAAAAACCTTAAAGAAGGGATTAATAAGATCAATAACAAGAACGTAAACCAAGCACCTATTATGAAAAAAACAATCATCTTTATTACACTATTAATTTATGCCACAGGTAGCGCCCAAATCCTTGAGCCGGTAAAATGGACCACCTCGGTAACCAAAATTTCGAATACGGAGTATGAACTAGTGGCCATGGCCACCATAGAAAAAAATTGGCACCTGTATTCACAAACGGTTCCGGATGATGGTCCCATACCCACAAACTTCACCTTTGAGGGCAATGGCAATTACCTAAAAAAGGGAAACACCACTGAAGAGAAAGGGCATACCATAGACGACCCCATATTTGATATGAAGATCACATATTTCGAGAACAAGGCTTTCTTTAAACAACGTATAAAGCTTAAGGAAAAAGCCCCCTTTAAGGTAAACGCAACGGTCGAGTTTATGGTTTGTGATGACAGTAGGTGCTTGCCGCCTACCGAAGTAGATCTAGTGTTCAATATAAAATAAATATTAACATAAAATGAAAAGACTTTTATTGACACTAAGTGTTTTGTTGTTATCCATAACAAGCAATTCACAAGTCCTTAATCCCGTAAAATGGGCGACTTCAGTAGTGAAGTTATCAGACACGGAATATGAACTGATCTCTACGGCCACCATAGAACCCGGTTGGCATTTATATTCGCAAATTGTACCTGAAGATGGCCCCATAGCGACAACATTTACGTATGATGATAGCGACGGGAATTTTAAAACAATAGGGAATACTACAGAAGAAGCAGGGCATACGGTAGATGATCCCGTTTTTGAAATGAAGATTAAGTATTTCGAAAATACGGCCGTCTTCAAGCAAAAAATAGAACTGTTAAAAGAAGTAAGTACGGTTATGGCATTTGTGGAATTCATGGTCTGCGACGATGCTAGGTGTTTGCCGCCAACAGAGATTGACCTCGTATTCAACCTATCCGATAAAACACCCACAGGGACAGAAACAATACTAACAGAAACCAAGGTTTCAAAAGAAGGGAAAGGCACGGATCCAGCGTCAAACAAAGGGCTTTGGTCCATATTTTTTATAGCCTTTTTATCAGGCTTTGCAGCTTTGTTGACACCATGCGTGTTCCCCATGATCCCCATGACGGTAAGCTTCTTTACCAAGCAGAGCAAAACCAAAGCAGCAGGAATAAAAAACGCCATTATTTATGGCATCTGTATTATTGTAATCTATGTGCTATTGGGAACGGCCGTAACAGGCATCTTCGGTGCCGATGCCCTGAATGCTCTAGCAACCAATGTATGGTTTAATATTATTTTCTTTTTGTTATTGGTTGTTTTTGCGGTATCCTTTTTAGGGGCTTTTGAAATTATGCTGCCCAACTCTTGGGCAAATAAAGTGGATTCACAAGCAGACCGTGGCGGACTCATAGGCATCTTTTTTATGGCATTGGCATTGGCCATCGTGTCATTTTCCTGTACAGGACCCATTGTTGGTACCTTATTGGTAGAAGCAGCCTCAAAGGGCGGACTAGCACCTATTATAGGGATGTTGGGTTTCTCATTAGCCATTGCGTTACCGTTTGCTTTGTTTGCCGCTTTCCCAGGATGGTTAAACTCATTGCCAAAATCTGGTGGTTGGCTAAATACCGTTAAAGTCGTACTCGGATTTTTAGAATTAGCCCTAGCGTTTAAGTTTTTATCACAAGCCGATTTAGTATTACAAGCGCATTTTTTAGAACGTGAAGTTTTTATTTCAATATGGATTGCAATCTTCGGAGCCTTAGCCTTTTATCTATTTGGTAAAATAAAGCTCCCACATGATTCCCCATTGACCCATATTTCAGTGGGAAGATTAAGTTTGGGGTTAGTGGTGCTATCTTTCACGGTGTATATGATACCCGGTTTGTGGGGCGCTCCCCTCAATTTAATAAGTGCCTTCCCTCCACCCCTTGAGTATAGTGAATCTCCTTATGGCGTTGGCTTTTCCAAAATGGGTACCACTTCCGTTCTGGAAAACCATGAAGGTTTGCCAGATGGGGGGCATTTGTTGGCTCCTCATGATATTTTGGCATTTAACGATTATGACAAAGGTTTGGCGTACGCCAAAAAAGTGGGTAAACCCGTTATGATAGATTTTACAGGTTGGGCCTGTGTGAATTGTAGAAAAATGGAACAGAACGTTTGGCCAAAACCGGAAATACTGAATATCCTAAAAAATGAGGTAGTGTTGATTTCATTATACGTCGACGATAAGCGCCCATTAGAAGACCAAGAAATAGTTGAATCCCAATTACACCCTGGCAAAAAACTTAAATACATTGGTCAAAAGTGGAGTGAATTACAAACAGTGAAATATAAAGCAAATTCACAACCTTTTTATGTCTTGATGAATCATGATGTAGAAAATTTGATAGACCCTGTAGGATATACCCCTGATGTAGAGGAATACCATGATTGGTTAAAAAAAGGTATTTCTAATTTTAAGTAATTCCATTTATAGTCATTTTATTTATTAAATCCCTTTAATTAAAAGTATATAGTTTGATTAAAGTAGCTTTTATTAAGACTCCATATATGAATATAACAAGTAAATTTTTTAAAGAAGACTTAGAATCAAAAGCGTTGAATTTAGAACACTATTTCGAATCGTTTAGGCAAAATATAGTTGGTATAGATCAAGAGTTTGAATCACCATATGGCAGAAAGAAAATTATCTATGCCGATTGGACAGCAAGTGGCCGATTGTACAGGCCCATTGAAGAAAAGCTTCTAAACGATATAGGGCCATTTGTGGCCAACACACACACCGAAACCTCAATTACAGGAAGTGTTATGACACATGCCTATCGTGATGCACGAAACATTATAAAAAAGCATGTCAATGCATCAAAAGACGATGTGCTGATTACCGTAGGGACAGGAATGACGGGAGCTATCAACAAATTCCAACGAATACTGGGTATTAAACTAAATGAAAATCTAAAGGATCATACAGAAGTTCCAGTAGAAAAGCGTCCCATTATTTTTGTTTCGCATATGGAGCACCACTCCAACCAAACCTCTTGGTTGGAAACCATTGCCAAAGTGGTTGTCATACCATCAAACACCAATGGTTTGCCATGTTTGGAAAGTTTGGAAAGTCTATTGATAGAGTACGGACATATACCAATAAAAATAGCGGCCATAACAGGCTGTTCCAATGTTACGGGCATCAGGACCTATTACCATGACATTGCAAAAGTAATGCATCAAAATAATGGGTTGTGCTTTGTGGATTTTGCATGTTCCGCGCCTTATGTGCAAATTGATATGCATCCAGAAGATGAAGAGCAGTATTTGGATGCCATTACGTTTTCGCCACATAAGTTTTTGGGAGGACCGGGCACTTCGGGCGTTTTGATTTTCAATAAAAAATTATATAAAAATCTGGTACCGGACAACCCGGGCGGAGGTACCGTAAGTTACACCAATCCTTGGGGAGACCATGACTATATTGATGATATAGAAACCCGTGAGGATGGAGGTACCCCTGGTTTTTTACAAGCAATTAGAATAGCACTTTCCATTCAGCTAAAAGAAAACATGGGCATTCAGAATATTTTGGATAGGGAACATGAGCTAAATGCCATTATTTTTGAACATTTAACTAAGATTGACAACCTTAAAATCCTAGCACCAGATCATACAGATAGGTTAGGGGTTTTTTCATTTTACATAGAAGGTGCGCACTATAACCTAATAGTCAAATTGCTGAACGACCGTTTTGGTGTCCAGACCAGAGGTGGTTGTTCTTGTGCGGGCACTTATGGGCATTATCTGTTGAATGTGGACGAGCCTACTTCTAAATCTATCGAAAAGAAAATATTGGAAGGCTGTTTAATGGAGCGTCCTGGATGGATCCGTATGTCCATACACCCAACCATGACAAACGCTGAGGTCGAGTTTATCTGCCATGCCATAAAAGAGGTTGCAACAAATTTTAAAGATTGGGAAAAGGATTATACTTATAATGCTATTAAGAATGAATTTATTCATAAAAGTAATGTTTCTGTTGAAAAAGAAATTACCAAAAGTTGGTTTTAATTTTTGGAGACCAGTATGTTGTTTTCTTTGAAATAGGTATTATAAAAACTAAGATACAGATTTTATGTATTTCAATATTTACAAAAATAAATTTTTAAAAAAATATAATAATTATGAAAGTTGGTATTCCCATAGAAATAAAAAACAATGAAAACAGAGTTGGTATGACACCATCTGGTGTGTTTGAACTTACTAAGAGAAATCACACGGTTTATGTCCAAAAAAAGGCAGGTTTTGGAAGCGGTTTCCTTGATAAGGATTATATAGAAGCTGGAGCCATTCTTCTTGATACCATTGAGGAAGTCTACGCTACAGCAGAAATGGTAGTTAAAGTTAAAGAACCTATTGAGCAGGAGTATGATTTGATAAAACCGCATCATGTGGTATTTACTTATTTTCATTTCGCTTCAAGTGAACCACTTACAAAAGCGATGATAAAAAGTGGTGCCGTTTGCATAGCCTACGAGACTGTCGAAGATGCAGATGGTTCTCTGCCATTGTTAGTCCCCATGTCAGAGGTTGCAGGCCGCATGTCCATTCAACAAGGCGCTAAATATCTTGAAAAACCAATTAAAGGTAGAGGTATTTTATTAGGAGGTGTTCCCGGGGTACCACCCGCCAAAGTATTAATTTTAGGTGCAGGGGTTGTGGGTTTGCAAGCTGCTAAAATGGCGGCAGGATTAGGAGCTATAGTTATTATTATGGATGTAAACATGAAACAATTACGGTACGTTAGCGATATAATGCCTAAGAATGTTATCACAGAGTTTTCAAGCGAATACAATATTAGAAAACATATCAGGGATTCCGATTTAATTATTGGGGGTGTTTTATTAAAAGGAGCCAAAGCACCAAAATTAATAACAAAGGATATGCTTAAAGACATGCGTCCAGGAACTGTAATCGTTGATGTGGCTGTAGACCAAGGGGGATGTTTTGAAACTACCAGACCAACAACACATCAAGACCCAACTTATATTATTGATGATGTGGTGCATTACTGTGTTGCCAATATGCCTGGAGCAGTTCCTTACACATCGACCGTAGCTTTAACCAACGTAACCTTGCCTTATATTATTAAATTAGCAAATGACGGTTGGGAAAAGGCTTGTGAAAATAGTGAACCACTAGCAAAAGGATTAAATATTGTGAAAGGGGAAATAATTTATAAAGAAATAGAATAAGCCTATTCCCAAGGTTATTTTAAAAACAACCTGTGCTATATAAGGTTGTAAAATGAAAAAGAAACAGTTATGTAATAATTAAAAGATAGACAAGTTTTATAAAGTTTGAAATTAAGGAAAGAAACCAATGTTACTTTCCTTTTTTATATTTGTTTTATTTGGAGTGTATTTTATGCAAACTTTTTTACAAGTTATGCGTAAAATTCATTAGTTCTACCATAGTCACTTCTAAGCCTGTTCAGAATTATAGCTCTTTTGATAATTCGCCAAAAACACAAATCAAAGAATTTAAAAATTAAGAAAGGAAATTTAGCAATCACAATCCCGCCGTTTTCAGTCGTAATGTTTGAAAGCAAATAAATGTTTGTCACATTTAAAAAAGCATTACCCAACTATAACTACTTTTTATTGATCTGTTGTTAATAAACCTACAATAACAACAGTTAAGACTATTCTTAGATTTTCATCATAAATAGAACTCCTCAGTTACATTTAAGGAGTTTTTTACCAACTTCAATTCTGTTCAATATATCGGAAAGATATCAGTTTTCATAAATGAATTCTGTGCTTTTATTTGATTGTTCTCAACCTATTTCGCAAGAAGTTAATACTGAAGAAATTTAGCAATCAATAGCCTTGCATCTTGTTTATAATGACACATCATAGCCCATTATAAGATACATTTCAAACCCTTAAGTGTAATGCAAGATGATTAAAATTGTGTTCACGAAATAAACATACGTTTGGCTTTCATCAAACAAAGTAATAGAGAGGCAATTCCAATACGCATTGATATTTACGCATCTTTTCATTTTCTGAAAGCTACATAAGGGACATTCTTACTTAAAGGGTTTTTATAACTGATTTGAATGGATGTTTTTTACTACAATGAGGTATTCTTATAGTTACCTAACAATATGGTTTACTTCAAAAATTAATAATTAAAAAAAAAACAATTTGCCTATGGTATAAAAAAAATGC
Source organism: Mariniflexile sp. HMF6888 (assembly GCF_044335535.1). Taxonomy (NCBI): domain Bacteria; kingdom Pseudomonadati; phylum Bacteroidota; class Flavobacteriia; order Flavobacteriales; family Flavobacteriaceae; genus Mariniflexile; species Mariniflexile sp. HMF6888. The sequence goes on from NZ_JBIQVZ010000004.1 coordinate 303,019, forward strand.
TTGTCAAGCAGAAATGCTTTAACCCTTTTTATGAAGAAAATGGGCGTAAATCAGGAAAATAACCAATTCCTCTTTATGAATTTTCAAACGTGGTTAAAATTAAACAACTATAACTAAATTTTAAAATATGAAAAAACTTTTTATTAATAAAAGAAGCTATTGTCATGATTTTTTTGAATTAGATATAAAAGCGAGACTATGTACATTGTTTCTGTTTTTTGTCTTTTTCGCTTTGCATGCAAATCCCGATTTAAATAATGTCAATAAAGTAATTATTGATTCTGATGTAAAAGATGATGTGGTTCAAACATGGACTATTACTGGAACTGTTTCTGATAATTTTGGGCAACCACTACCAGGAGCAAATATCTTGGAAAAAGGTACAAAAAATGGAACCCAAACGGACTTTGATGGTAATTTTTCATTAAATGTTTCGAGTAAAAATGCCCTCTTAGTGATTTCTTATATTGGATTTATTCCAAATGAAATTTCTGTTAATGGGCAAACCAGTCTGAGTATCACATTAAAAGAAGATGTGGCCTCTTTGGACGAAGTGGTGGTGATTGGTTACGGAACACAAAAGAAAGCACTTGTAACGGGAGCCAATTTCCAAGTAGATGCGGAGGATATTGCTAAAATGAATACAACCAATGCTTTACAGGCATTGCAAGGTCAAGCTCCTGGTGTTCAAATAACTTCAACTTCAGGACAACCTGGAGAAGGCTTGAAAGTTATTATTAGAGGACAGGGCTCCTTATCGGGTAGTTCCCCATTGTATGTTGTAGATGGTATTCCTATTGGAGGAGATATTTCCTATTTAAACAATTCTGATATTGAATCTGTTTCAGTATTAAAGGATGCCGCTTCGGCAGCTATTTATGGAGCCCAAGCATCTAATGGGGTTGTTTTGGTCACTACAAAAAAAGGAAAAAGAGGAAGCAGAGGACAAATTACGTTTGATCAGTTTTATGGGCTTCAGTCTGTTGCCAGAAAAGTTGATTTGTTGAATGCTACAGAATATGCTACTATAATAAATGAGACTGCAGTTAATTCAGGAAAGGCACCATTTTTTACAAACGAAGAAATTGCCCAAATGGGAGAAGGTACCAATTGGATGGATAAAATGTTTGTGGACAATGCAGCAACAAAAAATTATTCGCTTGGTATATCGGGAGGTTCAGACACCTCTGTTTATTCTGGGTCATTATCATATTTAGGGCAAGAAGGTATCGTAGGAGGAAAAGACCTATCAAACTATGAGCGCTATAATTTTAGGTTCAATTCTGAACATAAGCTATATAAAGATGTTGTAACCTTTGGTGAAAACATAAGCTTTGCTTACACGGATAGAAATGGTATTGGTGTTGGGAACGTATATAATAATTCGTTGAGAGGAGCTTTTGAGGTGAGTCCATTGCTGCCATTTTATGATGAAAATGGAAATTTTTTCAGTACCGTAGGTCATACCGAGCCTTGGCTTGATGGTTCATCAAACCCTTATGCAACTATGCTTTATGGAAACCAAAGCGAAAGCAATAACCAAAAATTAATTGGTAATGTGTACTTGGAAGTAGAACCAATTAAGGGATTAACATTAAGAACAACTTTAGGGTTGGATTATTCCGCAGGAGAAGGACATTCGTATAACCCCATTTATGAAAAATTGTCTAAGTATACCGGGCAAAATGATTACAGTTCAGTCTCTCAAAGTATGAATAAGGGTAAGACCCTTATTTGGGATAATTTATTGACCTATAAATTTAATGTCGCAGAGAACCATAGCTTTACAACCATGGTAGGAACCTCATCTATAAGAGGTAATAGTACTTTTATAAATGGGAATAACGCTGATGCGGTTTTTAATGACCTGGCCCATGCTTGGTTAGGCGTTACAACAAATTCTGAGTCAGATTTAATAAGTGTAGGTGGAGGAAAGTTTGAAAACTTTAGAATGTCTTATTTTGGTAGGTTAAGTTATAATTTTAAAGAAACCTATTTGTTAAATGCCACATTCAGGGCAGATGGTTCTTCTAATTTTGGCCCAGGTCAAAAATGGGGCTATTTCCCGTCCGTATCTGCGGGTTGGGTTGTAAGCAATGAAGACTTTTTAAGTGATTCTGGATTTATTGACTTTTTAAAGTTAAGGGGAAGTTGGGGGCAAGTAGGAAACCAAAATGTTGGAGCTTTCCAGTATTTGGCAACTATTAAATCAACACAAACCAATTATATTTTTGGTAACGAAGAAGGCGTGTTAACACCTGGTGCTTATCCCGATAGGTTGGCAAACCCAGAGTTAAAATGGGAAACATCAGAACAAACCAATATAGGTTTTGATGCCAGATTGTTAAAAAACGCATTGAGTATTAATTTTGATTGGTATAGAAAAACCAATAAAGATTGGTTGATTGTTAAACCAGTATTAGCAACTGCAGGAGCAAACCCACCATTTGTTAATGGAGGAGATGTAATCAATCAAGGGATTGAACTGGCATTACAATATCAAAATAATATAGGAGAATTCAATTATTCGTTATCTGTCAATGGTGCATATAATGAAAATAAAGTTGGAGAAATACAAACAGCTGATGGGCGTATCCATGGATCCACAAATCAAATATTTGCAAATGCTCCTGAGTTTTATAGGGCAGAAAATGGATTTCCATTAGGTTATTTTTGGGGGTATAAAACAGCAGGGGTATACCAGAACCAACAACAAATAGACAATTACGGTACTCAGCCAAATGCGACTCCAGGAGACGTTATCTACCAAGACATAAATAAAGATGGAACAATTTCAGATGCTGATAAAACAATGATAGGAGACCCTAATCCAGACTTTACCTTTGGATTTGCTGTCTCAGGAAATTACAAAGCTTTTGATTTTTCAATCTCGGCAAATGGTGTGGCTGGAAATCAAATTGTCCAATCATATAGAAGCCCAGGAGCCTATGGTAATTATACCTCTGCTATACTGGATCGTTGGCATGGTGAAGGAACCTCTAATACCGTTCCTAAATTAACAGATGATAGTAGGAATTTTGCACAATTTTCAGATTTATATCTTCAAGATGGTGATTTTTTAAGAATCAGTAACGTAACATTAGGATTTGATTTTGCTAAATTGAAAATGGGAAAACCATTTTTTGCCAGCCAATTAAGGGTATATGTTTCAGCACTTAATTTGTACACATTTACTAAGTATGATGGTATGGATCCTGAAATAGGATTTGGACCAGAAGGTTTTTCATCTGGGGTTGATGTAGGGTACTATCCAAGGCCAAGAACGTTCATGATGGGATTAAACGTTAAACTTTAAAAAAAAAAGAAAATGAAAAATACATATATATACATATTGTTTTTAGGTCTTTTGTCTTTAAGTTCATGTAGTTTAGACGCTGAACTTTATACGCAACAAACAGATGCAAATTTTTATAAAAACACGAATGATGCCTTTGCTGCTCTTGTAGGATGTTATGATGGACTGCAAGTAATAGGAGGTAAAGGAGGCTTTGGTTTTCCTGTGATTAGTGAAGTGATGGCCGATGATTGTTTTGGTGGAGGAGGTACCAATGATGGTTATGGAAGTCAGGTAATGGATGAATTTGATATATCGCGTTCACCAGGGGATGTTGATTTGTTTAATGACAATTGGCAACTTTATTACAAGGCTTTGTACCGTTGTAATGTGTTTTTGACCAAAATGGATCAAATTAATTGGGAAGGTGATGATGCGTTAAGGGTTGCCTACGAGTCTGAGACTAGATTTATTAGAGCTTATCTTTATTTTGAAATGGTAAGGTTATGGGGAAACATTCCATTGTTAACTGAACCATCTAGCGATAATATTCCACAAGCTAATCCAGATGATGTTTATGCAGTGATTGCTCAAGATTTAATATTTGCCGCAGAGAACTTACCTGATGAAACCTATGATACGGTTGATAGTGGTCGTGTTACTAAATGGGCAGCCAAATCCATGTTGGGTCGTGTTTATTTGTACTATACAGGCTATTATGGCAAAACAGATTTGGTAGGTTTGGTGTCTAAAGCAGATGCATTAGGTCATTTAGAAGATGTAATCGCTAATAGTGGTCATGACTTGGTGGATGATTTTTCAAGCCTTTGGCCTGCAGCTTCTGAAGTTGCCGGCACCTATGCAGGTGAAGACAATAAAGAAAATGTGTTCTCTATTAAATTCACCTATACCGGTGATTGGAATGGAAATACCGATGGTAATGCATGGTTGGTTATGTTTGGCTTGAGAGGGTTTTCATCTTACCCATATGGTCAAGGATGGGGCGTTGGTACTGTTAGCCAAGGGCTTTGGGATGCTTATAGCTCTAATGATACGAGACGGGTAGCATCAGTAATTGGGATTGAAGAAGAAGGTTTGGGTTTAAATAAGGATAACCAACGCGAATATACAGGGTATTACACCAAAAAGTATACTCCAATGTCTGATGAAAACGACAACCCCGTTACTGATGGTTTAGGGGTAGGAAGTTTCCAAATTAGTCAATTTCAGGATTATATTGTTATGAGATACTCAGATGTTCTATTGATGGCGGCCGAATTGGGAAGTGCCAATGCACAAGATTATTTCGATCAAGTGAGACAGCGTGCTTACCAAGATAATTTCACATCCATTCCGGTCAACCAAGCAAATATCATGAACGAAAGACATTTGGAATTCGCTTTAGAAGGTATTAGGTATTGGGATTTATTGCGTCAAGGAGTAGATGCTGCAGCTGCCGAAATTGCTGAGACCACAACCATATCCGATGGGAGTACCCCAATCACAAAGACCATCACCGCGGCGAAAATACAAGCAACAAAGGGATTGGCTCAAATACCCAATACTCAGATTACTTTATCTGGAGGTGTTTTACAGCAAAATGCTGGATGGTAATTTTTAACTAAACTTTAAACTTTTAAATATGAAAAGTAATAAAATAATGATTGCATCATTTTTGATATTAGGGATGGGATTCTTAGTATCATCATGTGAACCAGATAGTCATTCTTTGAGTGATACACTTAATGTTAGTGCATTGGATTTTTCTGTTACACAAAATCCAAATTATGATAATCAAATTTACTTAAAGAGTAATACACCAAATGCTCTTCCTTATTGGGATTATGGAGTAGGGATATCAAATAAGGACATAGACACTATTATAATTCCTTTTGCTGGAACTTATAAAATAGAGTATTCTGCTTTTTCACAAGGAGGTTATACAGCAACATCAGCAGATGTTACAGTAAGTGAAAATGACCCTGTATTTTTTGCAGACCCAAAATGGGACTTGTTAACAAACTCATCACTAGGCAAAACATGGCGACTCGTAGCTGTTTATGTTGGTCCACAAAGTGATTATAATGCTAATTGGTGGCAACCCGATATTAGTGGAAATGACTATTATCATGACACAGTTACCTTTGATTTAAATCAAGGATTTAATTATGCAAAAGATGATCAAAGTGGAAACATTGAAACTGGTAATTTTGTGCTTAAGCTAAATTTTAAATATAACCCAGACAATGATAGTATAGGTCCTTTGGATTACTTAACAATAGTTGGTAGTGGCATGCCCGTTAAAGATTTTGGAGGCGATGGTATCGGAACTACCTATAGAATTTCCAAATTAACTGAGGACGAAATGATACTTAGTCAAGGAGCAGAATTTCTTCCAGATAGAAATACTGAAGATTGGTCTTGGTTTTCTGTTTATGAAAGAGTTAACTAGCGTGTAATTAAGACAAAAACATTTTTTAGCTGACATATAAAAAGCTAAAAAATTAAGTTTAAGTATTAAAGTTAAAAGGAGAAGTTTTTCTTAAGAAAAACTTCTCCTAATTATAATACGATTATTCCTTCTTTCTTATTCCTTAAATCTATCATTGGTAAGGAATTTATTAAAAAACCTTTTATAAAGATTTACGAAGAATTTTAAACAACATTTTAATAAATTATATACCTGCGGTATTATAGAAGACCTATTATATTGATGAATGAGAAAACAAACCATACGTATTAAGCCGATCAGGCTATTGATTTTTGGATGCTTAACACTACTGGTATTTAGTTCCAAAGCCGAACTCCAGAACGTTGAACTAATAAGGCTAATCGATTCATATTCATTGGCGAAACAATAAAGAATTACAACTTTATCATTTATAAGAACCATTCTAGAAGATAATATGCCTAAAATTAACAGATATCCGTATTGGAGTTCAATAGTAAGGTTTTCTTTCCAGTTGATAATTAAGAGGATTGTATTTTAAAACTCCTAACCAACAAATGATGATAAAGCCTTTATATGAATCAACATATGAAACACTTATGAGAATTACATTTACACACAAGGATGATTGTTAAGGTGTTCCATCTGACCAAATAAAATAATAATATAAACAGATGAAAAAATGGTTGTATTTAGTGAATTTAGTTCAAGTTTAATTCCCCAATGTTTTTCAAATTTTCCTGCAGTAAACTGTTATAATCACTTGAATGAAGATAATGAAATCTTTTAAAAAGTAAATTTCCAACATTAAAAAAATAATAACAATCTATAAAAAGTCCCGTCCGGAATCACAAAATTCTTGGGTAAATGTTTTGTACGATCATGATACGTTTTATGAAGGATATTGTAATGTAGCTGCAGAATTTTCCAATGAGATTACCATAGGAGTAAACTACATTGGAAGCTTAATTCATGCTCTAATACTATACCCTCAAGATGACTAAAATGCAATAAACGCTGTAACAACAAATCTGGTATTAACTCTTCCGATAAAAAAAAGGAGATCACTCGGAAACTATAGTTTAAAAGACTAAAATGGATGACTCATTTTAACGTTTTTTTTGTTGTTGCTTTTTGTTTCTCATAAATTAATTTTAAGTGTAAAAGCTAAAAAAACAATGTTTAAAACACATAAATAGCCCCAATAAGATACATTTCTGCCTCTTTGTATTTGATGTAAATCATAATTTTACATTTCTAAGGCTAAAGTTCAACTATAAACTAAATACATTAAATACCAACTTATTATGAAATTAAAACAGAAAGAAAACTACTAAGATCCTATATATTGTCTTAATAATGGTTTTAGCTTTGTCATAAAGCTAGTCATGCACTTCAAGGCTGAACTCTTTTTAGTATTATTTTTAAAGAAATGATGATGTTAAAAAGACTTTGAGAGTAATGACATAGGTTTCTAGATGTCATAAAAATTCCAATAAATAATAGTTTAGTTAGTCAATGTTTGTTGTTGGTACATCAAACTTAGTTGTTGTTTAGTTTTAAGCCAAGGAGTTTATTAGTCTCCTTGGTTTATTTATTCTTAACCATGAAATATTACAAATAATAATAATACAAAAAATGACACAAAAAATGATAGTCCTTGTTATGCTTCTTGCAATAATCTGTGGATGCGGAAAAAATATAGAGAAGAACGATTACGAGGTTATTTCACCAAATGGCGTAAACAAAATTGAGTTTAAATTAATAGAAAATGAACCTAAATATGCCGTATATCATGGTGAAACTGAGGTTTTGTCACTTTCAGAGATGGGTTTTTTATTAAAGGATAATGAAGATTTAAGTAAGGACTTTGAGATTATAAAGGTTGAGAACTCCAATTTTGATGACACTTGGGAACAGGTTTGGGGAGAAAAAAAGAAAATACGAAATCACTATAATCAATTAGTGGTCCATTTACAAAAGAAAGACGAAATCAAACGCAAACTAGATATACAGTTTCGTGCTTTTGATGATGGAATTGCCTTTAGGTATGTCTATCCAAAACAAGAATCAAAGGATAGTATTTTTATCATGGATGAAAAGACAACCTTTAACTTAAAAGAAGACGGTCAAGCATGGTGGATTCCTGCCTATAGGGAAAACCGTTATGAATATTTATATGAGAAATCTCCGGTTAGTACTTTAGATACTGTACATACACCATTAACAATAGAAAGCAAAAGTGGATTGAAGTTGAGTTTTCATGAGGCCAATTTAATAGATTTTGCCAGTATGACCTTGGTTAATACTAAAGGCACACAATTGAAAACAGATTTAGTGCCTTGGTCAGACGGCGTGAAAGTTAGGGTAAAAGATACATTTACCTCATCATGGCGAACACTTCAAATAGGCGAGAGTGCTGGAGATTTAATTGACTCCTATTTGGTGTTGAATTTAAACGAACCTAATAAATTAGGTAATCCATCTTACGTAAAGCCGTATAAGTATTTTGGAATTTGGTGGGGCATGCATATTGGTAAATTTACATTTTGGGAAAGTGATGTACAAGGAGCAACCACTAAAAATGCTAAAGAGTATATTGATTTCACAGCAGAGAAAGGCTTTCATCATTTGCTGATTGAAGGTTGGAACAAGGGCTGGACTCCTGCTTGGTACGAAAACCACATGCATATGTTTAGTTTTACTAAATGTGCCGATAACTTTGACATCGATAAGGTTGTTGAGTACGGAAAACAAAAAGAGGTAGAGCTTATAGGGTACCATGAAACAGGCTCAAATCTTATAAATTACATGAAACAAATTGACGAAGGATTTGCCATGTACAAACGTTTGGGAATCCATACCGTTAAAATAGGACACGTAGGATCTAAATTAAATATGAAAGAGTGGCATCACGGACAGTTTGGAGTAAACTACTTTAGATATGTTTTGGAAAAAGCAGCTGAATATGATTTGGCAGTGTTTTATCACGAATCTATAAAAGATACTGGAGAACGCAGAACCTATCCAAACATGTTGGCTAGGGAAGCAGCTCGTGGACAAGAGTATAATGCTTGGAGCGAAGGAAATCCACCAAATCATGTCGTGACTCTACCTTTTACCAGAATGTTATCTGGACCTATGGAATATACACCAGGTGTTTTGGACGTAGAGCTTAAACAAGGATTCTCTGGAAGAAGAATTCAAGGCACTACAGCACAGCAATTAGCTATGTATGTCGTGTTTTATTCACCAATACAAATGATGGCGGATCTTCCTGAAAATTATGTTGGAAGACCAGAATTTCAATTTTTGGAAGATGTCTCAACTGATTGGGAAGACACTAAAGTATTGAATGGCGAAATTGGGGAGTATATCACCACCGTTCGTAAAGACGAACATAGTGACGATTGGTATTTAGGAAGTATGACCAATGAAGAAAGCAGGGATTTATCCGTTTCACTATTATTCTTAGAACCAAATGCTATCTATGAAGCCGAAATTTATGAAGATGCAGAAGGAACGGACCAAATACATAATCCAGAAGCAGTTTCAATTTCTAAAAGAACAGTAAAAGCTTCTGATACATTACAATTACACTTAGGTGGGTCTGGAGGAACGGCTATCCGTTTTAAGAAATTATAAATTAAAACAACTAAACATGATAAACAATAAAATTAACCAGAGTAAACTTTTTGCCCTATTAAATCTATTCTTTTTTGTAAGCACTGCATTTGCCCAGCTACAGAATAATGCTGTATTAAATGGTCCACCCGATATTAGTAAGGATTTTGAAGATTACAGGAACACCTATTATTTAGCGGATGAATTAAAATCTTTTGATCCTGAAACAGGGAAAGGAATGATAAAGTATTTACGCTACAATATGGCCACCAGACAGGCTTTTAACAATATGTTAAGTAAACTTGTCCCAGCTGAAGCTAATGAATTTCCTACTACTGAATATGTTATTTCTCCAGAACTACCATTTTCAATTGAATTTATTTCAGATAGAACTATAAGGATAAGAACAACCTCTGGACCTCAATTTAAAAAAGAAGAGCCTTCATTGATGCTTGTTAATGGGGTTGCAAAAAACGTCAAAAACTTATGGGTATATTCTAAAGTTTCTGAAGGACATAAATACACTAGCAGTAAAGGTTCTGTTTTGATAACCGAAAAACCTTGGCATGTTTATATTTATGATGCTAAAGGGAAATTATTGACCAGTACCTTACATTCAAATGATGTTAAAAGCACTTATACACCAGTCACCCCTTTTTCATTCATTAGAAGAGCGGACGATTATTCCCGTAGCATGAATGCAGTATTTTCCATGTCGCCTGAAGAAAAAATATTTGGCTGCGGTGAATCTTTTACCCAGTTCAATAAACGTGGGCAGAAAGTTGTTCTTTGGACCGATGATGCCAATGGCGTGCAAAACGAAACGATGTACAAACCTATTCCGTTCTATATGAGTAGCCGTGGTTATGGGGTATTCATGCATCATTCCACACCAATTACAGTTGACTTTGGAAAATATTTCAATGCAGCAAACTCTATGATGATAGGTGATGATGAAGCCGATTTATTTGTGTTTATAGGCGAACCAAAAGACATTCTTGATGAATACACCGACCTTACCGGAAAAGCAGACATGCCTCCACTTTGGTCGTTTGGGTTTTGGATGAGCCGTATTACCTATTTTTCAGAAGAAGAAGGGCGAAATATTGCTAAGAACTTAAGAAAACATAAGATTCCTAGTGATGTCATCCATTTTGATACAGGGTGGTTTGAAACAGATTGGAGATGTAATTATGAATTCTCAAAGAACCGATTCGACAATCCAACAAAAATGATTGCCGACATGAAGGAAGATGGTTTTAATGTATGTCTATGGCAGCTTCCTTATTTTACACCAAAAAACACCTTGTTCAATGAAATTATAGAAAAGGGATTAGCAGTAAAAGATAAAAAAGGAAACATTCCTTACGAAGATGCTACGCTAGATTTTACAAACCCTGAAACCATCAAATGGTATCAAGATAAAATTGCGTCGCTTTTAAAAATGGGTGTAGGGGTCATTAAAGTAGATTTCGGTGAAGCAGCACCAGCTTCTGGTATTTACAGCAATGGCAGAACAGGATTTTACGAACACAACATGTACCCGTTACGTTACAATAAGGCCGTAGCCGATATTACCAAAGAAGTTACGGGCAATAGTATTATTTGGGCACGAAGCACTTGGGCTGGCAGCCAACGGTATCCGTTGCATTGGGGCGGAGATGCCGCAACAACCAATACTGCCATGGCATCAACTTTAAGAGGAGGGTTGTCATTAGGTTTATCTGGTTTTTCATTTTGGAGTCATGATGTAGGTGGATTTGTTACTAAATCACCGGAAGATTTATATAGAAGATGGACTCCCTTTGGGATGCTTTCTTCCCACGTAAGAAGTCATGGTGAACCACCAACAGAACCCTGGGAATATAGTGAAGGGTTTTTAAAAGGATTTAGAAAAGCCGATAATATGCGCTACGAATTAATGCCGTATATTTACGCTCAAGCCAAAGAAAGTTCCCAAAAAGGATTACCAATGATGCGTGCCTTATTTGTTGAATATCCAAATGATCCGGGAGCATGGTTAATCGACAATGAATATTTATTTGGCTCAAGTATGTTGGTAGCCCCTTTATTTGAAGAGGTTACGGGTAGGGATGTTTATCTTCCAGAAGGGACTTGGATTGATTACCAAACACACAAAGTATACCAAGGTGGTTGGCATAGAATTGAGGCAGGAGAAGTTCCTATTATTGTATTAGTCAAAGATGGTACGGCAATTCCTCATATTAAGTTAACACAATCAACCAAAGATATGGACTGGAGCAAATTAACTTTGAAAGTTTTTGCTTCAGAGAAAACAAATTCAGCTATAGCTAAAGTGTACTTGCCGGAAGGAGATGATTTGGAAACCATTATAGTTTCTAAAAAAGGAACAGATATTGAAGCTGCTCCAAGCATATTGAGTAAGACCTCTTTTAAACTTGAGTGGATTAAATAAGGTTAGTTTGTTTTAAACTATGGGAATTTTAATAATCTCTCTAGTTTTTCAACAAAAAACAAACGATACAAAAAAGGTTATAAGATACAGGTAGAGACGTACTGCGGGATGTCTCTACCGTATCACAATTAGAAAAATGAACACACATACCCTATATATTATTCTTCTATTGTCTGTTGTGTCAGTTTTTGCGCAAAAAAAACAGCAATATCCTTTTCAGGATTCAAATATTGAAGTCGAAAAGCGTATTGACAATCTGTTGTCATTAATGACTTTAGAGGAAAAAGTAGCGGTATTAAGTACTAATCCTTCTGTTCCCAGATTGGGAGTCATGGGCACAACCCATGTTGAAGGATTACACGGATTGGCTTTTGGAGGGCCAGGTGAATGGGGAGGAAAAGGCAAAGAACCCATTCCTACCACCACTTTTCCACAAGCTTACGGTTTGGGAGAAACTTGGGATGTCGATTTGATTCAAAAAGTGGCTGAGGTAGAAGGGTATGAAGCACGTTATATTTTTCAAAAGTATCATCGTGGTGGATTGGTCATTCGAGCTCCAAATGCTGATATTGCAAGAGATCCGCGTTGGGGTCGTACAGAGGAAAGTTACGGAGAAGATGCTTTTTTTAATGGAACAATGACCATTGCTTTTATAAAAGGGCTTCAGGGAAATCATCCTAAATATTGGCAATCGGCTTCGTTGATGAAACATTTTCTAGCCAATAGCAATGAAGATGGAAGAACCTATACATCATCTGATTTTGATGAAAGATTGTGGAGAGAATACTATGCTTTGCCTTTTCAGATGGGAGTTGTTGAAGGAGGATCTCGTGGGTATATGGCGGCGTACAATAAAGTTAACGGAATTCCTGCAATGGTGCATCCGATGTTGAAAGACATCACTCAAAAAGAGTGGGGACAAAATGGAATTATCTGTACTGATGGTGGGGCTTTCAAGTTGTTGCTTTCGGATCATAAATATTATGCCGATGCGTATTTGGGAGCGGCAGCGGTTGTAAAAGCAGGAATCAATCAATTTTTGGATGATTATAAAGAAGGGGTTAACGGTGCAATTGTAAAAGGTTATCTTATAGAAAAAGACATAGACCAAGTTATCAGAGGAAATTTTCGGGTAATGATTAAACTGGGAATGTTGGATGCTCTAGACAAAAATCCGTATGCGAAAATTGGTACTGGGAAAGACACAATAGATCCTTGGAAAACTGATGCACACAAAAAAATCGCTTTAGAGGCAACTCAAAAGTCAATTGTTTTGCTTAAAAATGATTTACAATTATTGCCTTTTCAGAAAAATAAATTAAAGACAATTGCTGTAATCGGAGCTCGGGCAGATGAAGTGCTTTTAGATTGGTACAGCGGAACTCCTCCGTATATGGTAACTCCTTTGCAGGGAATTAAAAATAAATTGGGTACGAATGTCGAAATTCTATACGCCAAAAACAATGCTGACGGGAAAGCAACCACAATAGCTAAAAAAGCAGATGTTGCAATTGTAATAGTTGGAAATCATCCGGTTTGTAATGCAGGTTGGGCCGATTGTCCCATGCCCAGCGAAGGTAAGGAAGCCGTTGACCGCCAGTCTTTGACATTGGAACAGGAAGATTTAATCAAAATTACATATCAGGCTAATCCGAATACAGTTGTAGCACTCATCAGTAGTTTTCCGTATGCAATAAACTGGACGCAAGAACACGTACCGGCAATTGTACACATGGCACAAAACAGTCAGGAAACAGGAACAGCTTTGGCCGATGTTTTATTTGGAGATTACAATCCAGCGGGAAGATTGACGCAAACTTGGGTAAAGGACATCACTGATTTACCTGACTTATTGGATTACAACATCCGTAATGGAAGAACATATATGTATTTTCAAGGAAAACCGTTGTATGCTTTCGGTCACGGATTGAGCTATACCAGTTTTGTATACAATTCGATAACTACAAACAAGAATACTTTAGAAAAAGATAAAGATATAACAGTTTCAGTTTCGGTTACCAATACAGGAAAACGAGACGGGGAAGAAGTAGTACAATTATATGTGAAATCAATGGATTCGGCTATTCATCGACCTATAAAAGCACTGAAAACTTTTCAAAGAGTGTCATTAAAAGCAGGCGAAACCAAAATAGTGCCCCTGATTTTAAAAGCTAAAAACTTAGAGTATTGGAATGTCAACAAACAACAATTCGAACTCGAAAAAGGACAGATTGAACTGCAAGTAGGCGGAGCTTCCGATGCCATTTTTTTGACAAAAGGAATAACTATTAAAATATAAGAAACAATAAAATGAAAAAAACTTTTTATTATTAATGACCCTACTATGTCTCCATAACATTATAGCATTTGGGCAAAATACAAAAGTTAAAAAAACGATTTCCAAGAACAGGATTGTAAAAGTCAATTATAATAAAGCTGTGGGAGCATTGGACACGATGTTCAAAGAGTGTGTTGGAGCAGGAAGAACCCAAAAGAATAAGTGAATATATTTAAAGAAAAAACCACGGAAATCCAATAGTAACGGAAGCAGTAACTGTTGATGCTGAAGGAATATACAGCAAGGATTTTAATATAAATGAAAAATGATGTTTTACTATTTAAATTTTTAAAATAATAAATATAAACAGATGAAACACCCATGAGAATAGCATTCACACAAGCGAGGATGATTATAATGGGTGTTCCATTTGACAATTAAAAAACAATAAATTAGAACAAATGAAAAACAAATTGATATATCTATCAGTAGCTGCGGTCTTTTTAACTTTTACTTCTTGCAAGAATGAAACGAACTCAGATTCAGGTTCGGAAATAAAAGACTATAATAGAAAAGAAACAAACTTTGAATTTGATGAGAAAATCGACTCATTGGTGGCACAAATGACACTTGAGGAAAAAATAGGCATGCTACATGGTAATAGTATGTTTACTACAACAGGTGTGGAACGGTTAGGTATTCCAGAACTAAAAATGGCAGATGGCCCTCTTGGTGTTCGCGAAGAAATTTCTAGAGACAACTGGTCACCGGCAGGCTGGGATAACGATTTTGCCACATATTATCCTGCTAGTGGTGCTTTGGCAGCCACTTGGAATACGGAAATGGCTTATACTTTTGGTAATAGCGTAGGTCAGGAATTGAGAGCCAGAGGAAAGGACATGTTACTTTCACCGGCAATAAATATCGTTAGAACGCCACTTGGAGGTAGGACGTATGAATACATGACCGAAGATCCTTTCTTGAATAAAAAAATGTCAGTGCCATTAGTAGTTGGCTTACAAGATAATGATGTGATGGCTTGTATAAAGCATTATGCAGCCAATAATCAAGAAACAAACCGTGATATATATGATGTTCAAATGGACGAGCGTACACTTCGCGAAATCTATTTGCCTGCATTTAAAGCTTCAGTAACAGAAGCAAATGCTTATGCTATTATGGGAGCCTATAATAAATTTAGAGGAGAGTATTTATGTGAGAATGATTATATGCTTAATAAAATCCTGCGTGACGAATGGGGATTTAAAGGCGTTGTCGTTTCAGATTGGGCTGCCGTGCATTCTACCGTAAAATCGCTGGAGAACGGATTGGACATTGAAATGGGAACCCCAAAACCATTCAACGAATTTTTCTTGGCAGACAAACTAATTGCTGCAGCCAAAGCAGGCGAAATTTCAGAAGCAGAAATAGATGTGCACGTAAAAAGAATATTATATGTCCTGTTTCAAGTAAAAGCAATGGGAAGCAAAGATCGGGTTAAAGGCAGTATTGCAACCGAAGCCCATTACCAAGACGCATACAAAATTGCATCGGAAGCAGTGGTTTTATTAAAAAACGAGAACAATACTTTACCTTTAAAATTAGAAGGAGTGAAATCCATTGCCGTTATCGGAAATAATGCGACCAAGAAAAATGCCTTAGGTGGATTTGGGGCAGGTGTAAAAACAAAAAGGGAAGTAACCCCTTTGGAAGGTTTAAAGAACAAATTACCAGAATCTATCAAGATTAATTATGCCGAAGGATATTTAGAGCGTTATGATGTTAAAAATAAAGGTAAATTAGGTGATATTACTTTAAATGGTCCAGTGACCATTGATCAATTGGATCCCGCCAAATTACAGGAAGCTATAGAGGCAGCTAAAAATTCGGATATGGCCATTGTTTTTGCAGGTTCTAACCGTGATTATGAAACCGAAGCTTCCGACAGAAGAAACTTAAATCTCCCTTTTGGACAAGAAGAGTTAATAAATAAAGTTAGAGCCGTAAATCCAAAAACCATTGTGGTATTGATTGCCGGTGCTCCTTTTGATATTGTTGATTTAAATCAAAAATCGCCAACATTGGTTTGGAGTTGGTTTAATGGTTCCGAAGGAGGTAATGCTTTAATCGACGTGTTACTTGGAAATATAAATCCTTCAGGGAAACTGCCTTGGACAATGCCCAAAAGGATTGAAGATTCTCCGGCACACGCTACAAATAGTTTTCCTGGCGATAAAACGGTTAATTATGCCGAAGGTATTTTGGTAGGTTATCGTTGGTTTGATACTAAAAATATAGAACCTCTTTATCCTTTTGGATACGGATTGTCATACACCACTTTTGCTTTCGAAAACACAAAAACGAACAAGAAGTCTTATGCTTCAAATGAAACAATCACAGTTTCAGTAACTGTTAAAAACACAGGAAAAGTGGATGGTAAAGAAGTAGTACAATTGTATGCTTCCAAATCCGATTCGAAAATAAGCCGTGCCGCACAAGAGTTAAAAGGTTTCCAAAAAGTATGGATTGCTGCAGGGAAATCCGAAACCATAACCATTCAAGTTCCAGTAAAAGAATTAGCCTATTATAATGTTGAATCTAAAAAATGGACTGTTGAACCAGGAAATTATACTTTGAAATTAGGAAGTTCCTCAAGGGATATTAAAAAGGAAATTCAAATAAATATTAAGTAAGAAATAAGTACTTTAGTTATATTTAAATTGGCTCCAGTTTTTTTTTGCTAGAGTCAGTTTAAAATTTAAGAAAAGTAAAATAATTAGCATCAATATTATGCAACCAAACTATTTTAGTAAACGACTTTTTGTTTTTGTTTTTTTTCCTTTTTGCGGAATAGCTTCAGCCCAATCGGATCATATACTTTGGTACAAACAACCCGCTGATTTTTTTGAGGAAAGCCTCGTTTTAGGTAATGGAAAGATGGGAGCAACTGTTTTTGGAGGCGTCGATTCAGACAAAATTTATTTAAACGACATCACACTTTGGTCAGGTGAACCTGTAAATGCCAACATGAATCCCGAAGCATATAAAAACTTGCCTGCGGTTCGCGAGGCATTAAAAAATGAAAATTACAAACTAGCAGAAGAGCTGAATAAAAAAATTCAAGGGAAAAATTCAGAGGCGTATCAGCCACTGGGAACGATGGAAATTAACAACCATAATTCGGGAAAAGTTGTCAATTATCATAGAGAATTAGATATTTCTAATGCTATTTCTAAAGTGACTTATGAAGTGGACGGCGTAAAATTTACCCGCGAATACTTTGTTTCTGCGCCAGATCAAATTATGGTTGTCAAATTAACAAGTAGTCAAAAAGGAGCCTTAAATTTTGACATTAATTCCAACAGTTTATTGAAATTCAAAACGGAGGCAAAGGACAATGTGCTTGTAATGAATGGAGTTGCGCCAATTTATGAACATCCTGGTTATCAAGTTGCGCCATCTTTCCTTTTGGAAAAAGAAAGAGGAACACGATTTACTACTTTAATGAAAATTAAAAATAGTGACGGAACAATTGTAAGCTCCAATACAAGTTTAGGGTTGAAAAATGGTACAGAAGCCTTGATTTATGTGTCAATTGCAACCAGTTTTAATGGTTTCGATAAAAACCCTGCAAGCAATGGGTTGAATGACATAGCCATTGCATCAACCAATTTAGACAAAGCTTTTGCAAAATCATTTGATAAATTAAAACAATCCCACATTACCGATTATCAAAAATTTTATGATCGTGTGAATTTAAATTTAGGAAAAACCTCTGCACCAGATTTGGCTACAGATGAACGTTTGTTGCGTTATTCTGAAGGAAAGGAAGATAAAAATCTTGAAATTCTGTATTTTAACTTCGGACGTTATTTATTAATTAGCTCGTCAAGAACACTGGGTGTTCCAGCTAATTTACAAGGATTATGGAATCCCCATCTTCATGCACCTTGGAGGAGTAATTACACAATGAACATCAATTTAGAAGAGAATTATTGGCTTGCTGAAAACACCAACCTATCAGAAATGCACATACCACTTTTGAATTTTATTAAGAATCTTTCGGTTACAGGAAAGATTAGTGCTAAAACTTTTTACGGAATAAATAAAGGATGGTCGGCCTCACATAATTCTGATATATGGGCGATGACAAATCCTGTTGGAATCTTTGGAAAACAAGATCCAAGTTGGGCATGTTGGAACACGGCTGGTGCATGGCTAAGTACACATATTTGGGAACATTATATTTTTACCCAAGATAAAAAATATTTAAAAAAAGAAGGTTATCCAATTATGAAAGGAGCTTCTGAGTTCTTTTTACAATGGATGGTTACGGATAAAAACGGATATTTAATTACATCTCCATCAACTTCTCCAGAAAACAAATATATGACGCCAGATGGATTCATTGGAGCAACAATGTATGGGGGAACTGCTGATTTGGCAATGATTAGAGAATGCTTTGACAAAACCATCAAAGCCTCAAAAATTTTAAATATTGATGCTGAATTCAGATCAAAATTGGAAACAGCACTTTCTAAATTCTATCCATACCAAATAGGAAAAAAAGGAAATTTGCAAGAATGGTATTTTGATTGGAACGATGAAGACCCTAGACACCGTCATCAATCACATTTGTTTGGACTTTTTCCAGGAGAACAAATTACGCCAGAAATGACCCCAGACTTAGCTCAAGCTTGTAAAAAGACTTTGGAAATAAAAGGAGATGAAACCACGGGTTGGTCAAAAGGATGGCGTATTAATCTTTGGGCAAGACTTTGGGATGGGAATCGTGCCTACAAAATGTATAGAGAATTACTTAGGTATGTTGATCCTGATAATAAGAAAACGGAAATACCAAGAAGAGGAGGTGGGACATATCCTAATTTATTCGATGCGCATCCCCCATTTCAAATTGACGGGAACTTTGGTGGTGCTGCTGCCGTTGCCGAAATGCTAGTTCAGTCCAATGAAAATGAAATAAGGTTATTGCCTGCTTTACCAGATGCTTGGGATAATGGTTCCGTAAAAGGAATTTGTGCAAGAGGAGGTTTCGAGATTTCTATGGAATGGAATGATAAAACACTTGAAAAAGTTGCCATTTTTTCTAAAAAAGGAGGAAAAACAACACTTATTTCTGGTAATAGAAAAAAAGTAATTACTTTGAAAAAAGGACAAAAAATGGAAATAAATTGGCAAGAACCAAATAAATAGCTTCAAACTTGTTTTTTTGAAGTTCTGACAGCTTGAAACTAAATAAAACTTAAAATAAAACAAAGAGTTTCTCTAATTATGAGATTAAATAAATTAATAAAAATGAAAAAATATTTCGGATTTCTGTTTTTATGCTTTAGCATCTATTCTAATGCCAATGTAAAGCTTCCTTTATTGTTTAATGATGGCATGGTTTTGCAACGTGACCAAACAATTCCTGTTTGGGGTTGGGCTGATGCTAATGAAAAAATCGAAATTCGTTTCAATAAACAAATTGTAAACATAAAAGCCGATAAAAATGGAAAGTGGATGGTAAATTTGAAAGCTGAAAAAGCTGGAGGTCCATTTGAATTGGTTGTTAAAGGAAAAAATACGATTGCTTTAAAGAATGTTTTGGTGGGAGAAGTTTGGGTTTGTAGTGGACAATCCAACATGGAATTTACCGTAAGTCAGGCAATGAACTTTACGGAAGAAGTAAATGATACAAATTTTCCAATGATACGTCAGTTTCTGGTTGAAAAAGATATGGCGTTAACTCCAAAACAAAAATTAAAATCAGGGAAATGGGACGAATGCAATAAAAATACAGTTGGTAGTTTTACTGCAGTAGGTTATTTTTTTGCTAAGAAGCTATATGCTGAATTAAAAGTTCCAATTGGTATTATAAATACTTCTTGGGGTGGAACTTGTGTAGAAACATGGACTAGTAGAGAAGCTTTTGAAAGCAATAAAGAATTTAGGGAAATGATTTCAAAAGTACCAAATATAGAAATTGATTCGCTTTTAATAACTCAAAAAAATAAATTGATAACAAAGATAGAACAGATTCAAGGGTCAAAAATAGTAACCGATGAAACTTTATTTAAAAACCTTGCTTTTAATGATGCCAATTGGCCAGAAATGAATGTGCCAGGTTTATGGGAAAATCAACAATTACCTGATTTAAATGGTGCGGTATGGTTTCGTAAATCTATAGAAATATCAAAAGAGAATACAGGTAAAGAAGGAATTTTGGAATTGTCTAAAATTGATGACCAAGATGTAACCTATGTAAACGGTGTTGAAATAGGTACTACCAATAATTACAATCAGAGTAGAGTATATAATATTCCTGCAGGAGTACTTAAGGAAGGAACTAATATAATTAGTGTAAAAGTTAATGATTATTCAGGAGGTGGTGGTATTTGGGGGGATGCTTCAAATTTAAAATTAACAGTGCAAAAAACAATTATCCCATTGGCGGGACAATGGAAGTTTAATGTAGTAAATATTAGAAGTGAGGTATCTCCAAATTCATATCCATCGTTATTATTTAATGCCATGGTTAATCCATTAATTCCTTATGCGATAAAAGGGGTATTATGGTATCAAGGAGAAGCTAATGCAACCCGTGCTGAACAATACAAAAAAGCGTTTCCATTGATGATAAATGATTGGAAACAAAAGTGGCGTCAAGAAGACTTTCCATTCTATTTTGTTCAATTATCAAGTTTTGATGAATTTGGAGGGAACAGTAATATAGGAAGCAAGTGGGCTGAATTAAGAGAAGCTCAGCAATATACGATGGAAACGGTACCTAATACTGGAATGTGTATAACCACGGATATAGGAGATGCAAAAGATATTCATCCTACCAACAAACAAGATGTAGGAGGCAGGCTGGCAGCCATTGCACTAAATAAAAACTACAATCAAAAAGTAGTTTATTGCGGTCCTAAATATGAATCAATGGATATAAAGGATAATAAAATTATCTTGACTTTTAGTGGTCTAGGTTCAGGATTAATGACACCAGATAAATATGGATACCTTAAAGGTTTTGAAATAGCGGGAAAAGATAAAGTTTTTCACTATGCAAAAGCATATATTGCTAATGATAAAGTTGTTTTGTTTAATGATGAGGTACAAAATCCTATTGCAGTTCACTATGGTTGGGCCGACGATGCTAGTGACTGTAATCTTTACAACAATGAAAAGTTTCCTGCATCACCATTTAGAACAGATGATTGGGATATGGTAACGAAAGGCGTCAAATACAATGTGCAATAGATATGTTTTATTTAATAAAATAGTGAGTGGCAATATTATGAAAACAAAATGATATAGTATTTTTATATAATACCGATTTGCCCTTTGTGTTGTAATAAACTTTTTTAAAAGATGAAAAAATTTAAAAGACAATTATATATCCTTGGAATATTTTGGATGCTTTCCTTTCAAAGCATTATTGGGCAATCTTTTCCTATTTTTCATCATTTGGAGACTAGCCATGGGCTTTCTAATAACAGTGTAAAAACAATACTTAGAGATAGTTATGGATATCTATGGGTGGGTACTGAGTATGGATTAAATAGATATGATGGCTATGGGTTTAAGGTTTATAAAATGCATTTTGGTACATCTGATGTCTCAAATTCAAATTACATCTTAGGGTTACAGGAAGATGGTTTGAAGAATATTTGGATAAACCTTGGATATTCATACATGGTTTATAAAAGAGATAAAGATAGTTTTATATCAGATACAGAAAAACTGCTATTGGGTTTAGGTATACAGGCAGATCAAAATTATAAGGTTTTTATTGACAAAAGGCAGAATATATGGGTATTAAATAGTAAGAATGTGTTTTTTTATGATGTAGAGAAGAACAAGACATCTGTATTTAACTTATCAGTACCGTTAAACAATTCCAATGCCAATGCCATTAGCATAGTAGATGACGATGAAAGCATCTATGTTACAAACTTGGGGGTTTGTTGGAAATTGGATAAAAATTCCGGTATCCAAACTAGAATGAAATTCCCTGATGCTATGGAGCAGAGTATTGCAAATAGTAGCTCCAAAATTTACATTGATAGTAGTAATTGGTTATGGCTTTATTCTACTTTAACAGATCAGGTTTTTTACAAAAAAAAAGATAGCCAAAAATGGAATGAAGTAGCATTGAAATCAGAAATAAAAACTGAAAGTAATGCTGTAACAAGTATGGTTGATAACCAATCTGGACAAATTTGGATCGGAACGGATCATAAAGGATTGTTTATATATGATAAGCCTAAAGATACTGTAGCAAATATTGTTTCTAACCCATGGGAAAACACATCTATATCTTCAAATAGTATTGAGTCTTTGTATAGGGATAAAAATGAAACTATCTGGATAGGACACAGGAAAAAAGGACTTTCATTCTACCATGAAAGTTTTAGGAATTTTATGAATTTCAAAAATTCTCAATATTCTGATGTCAGTACAATAATGGAAGACCATTTTGGGAATATTTGGTTGGGAACAGATGGGAATGGGTTATTTGTGAAAGGAAAAAAACCAGAAAGTACCGTTAAGAAGTTTCTTATTCCAAATACTGCAATAGTTTCATTATTGGAAGACGCAAAGGGACGTGTTTGGATAGGTACATACCAAAAAGGTTTGTTTTGTTATGAAAACAACAAAATGATTGAGTATACTACTGAAAACAGTAAATTATCAAATAATGATGTTTGGGGTTTAAAAGAGGATAGATATGGGAATATATGGATTGGAACTTTAGGCGGTAAAATACATGTATTGCCATCGGGGTCAGATAATTTTGATCTTTTGATATCTCCTTTTGAAGATAATCTACATGCTTTGGATATGTTTTATGATGGAGGTGATAAAATGTATGTTGGTACGGTCTATGGGCTTTTGGTAATTGATATTACAAACAACAAAAGAGTTACCTATTTTGGCAATGAGAAAGACACCCAGCAATTTAAGCAATACCAAATTTCTAATGTACATAAAGATAAACGGAATATTTTATGGCTGGGACACTACAATGGGCTAACTATTTGGGATCAAAAAAAAGATACGCTTTATTACTTTGATAAAGAAAAGGGCTTGTGCGATAATACGATAAGAGGGATTGTGGAAGACAATCTCAATAAAATTTGGGTAACAACAAGTAATGGGCTTTCAATTTTAACTGTTGATAGAGATTTAGATGATAATCTTGTTATTACAAGTAAAAATTATTCAGTTAAGGATGGTCTCATGAATAATTATTTTAATAGCCATTCTATTTGTAAATTGAGTAATGGAGACATACTGCTAGGAAGTGCAGATGGTTATAGCATGCTAAACCCTAACAAAATGGCTGAAAAAAATCGGCCTATGGCAAAGGTTGTATTTACGGGTTTAACTATTAGCAATCAAGTTATTCATGTAGATTCAATTTATAAAAAACGTAAGTTACTTGAGCAGTCCATAGAATTAACATCCAATTTAACTTTTAAACATAGTGATAAACTCATTTCTTTTCAGTTCACAACGGGCGATTTATTAAATGCAGATAAAGTAAAATATGTTTATCAAATAGAGGGGTTCAACACCCAATGGGTTCCAACTCAAGAAAACAAAATTACATTATCTACACTGCCTCCAGGAGATTACAAATTATTAATAAAAGCATCAAATAGTGATGGGGTTTGGGGTAATGATCCTACAGAGTTGACCATAAGCGTAACGCCTCCCTTTTATTTTTCTGTCTGGGCCTTTGTCATATATGTATTATTACTCATTAGTGTGTTAATTTATTTTATTCGTAAAACAAAAAAACGTAATCAAATTAGATTGGAACAAGATCGGATTAAAATGGGTCGTGAAAAGGAAATGCATATCAATGAAATGAAGTTAAAGTTTTTTACCAATATAAGTCACGATTTACGTACGCCGCTTACACTTATTATTACACCACTGCAAGTATTACTAAATGAAACCACGGAAGAAAGTATGAAGAAAAAATTGAGTACTATATATAAAAATGCTCAACAATTACTTTCATTAATAAATTCGTTGCTTGATTTCCGTAAATTGGATGTTGGCATAGATACGCTTAATTTAAGGTCAGGAGATTTTGTTGATTTTATTAGGGATATTTACATGTCCTTTAGTGTTTATGCTAGTGAACGCCATATCAACCTGTCTTTGTCGAATGAAATAGAAAACCTGTTAATGCAGTTTGATCGAGATAAAATGCAAAAAACGCTTACCAATTTACTTTCAAATGCATTTAAATATACTATAGACGGAGGAACTATCAATATTCATATAGATACTCAAGATGATTATGTTTACGTAAGTGTATCTGATTCAGGTCCTGGTATCAGTGATAAGGATAAAGAACATGTTTTCGAACGGTTTTATCAGGCTAAACAAAAGCAAGATCAAACTGGAAGTGGTATCGGTTTACATATTGCAAATGAGTATGTTAACCTTCATGGTGGCACTATTACTTTAACGGATAACATACCGCATGGCTGTGTATTTACCATGAAGCTTCCTATTAGGGAAATTAGTCAAACGGAAACCTTGTATCCAAACAATACATCCGATGAAGACGTTATTGAAGATGTTGTAAAATTTGATACTATTAATAATAAACCCATATTGTTATTTGTAGATGATAATAAAGATTTTTGTGGTTTTATGGCAGACAATCTTGAAGACGAGTATTCCGTGATAACTGCTAATAATGGGCTAGAAGCCATAGAACAATTAAATAATCATGACGTAACTATTGTTGTAAGTGATGTCATGATGCCCATAATGAGTGGAACCGAACTTTGTGAAAAGATAAAAACAAATATTTATTGGTCTCATATTCCTGTCATTTTATTGACAGCACGAGCAGCAGAGGAGCAACAAATTGAAGGATTGGAATTAGGTGCAGATGATTATATTACGAAGCCTTTTAATTTTAATTTGTTAAAGCTCCGTATTCGTAAATTCATTGAATGGACAGAAAGAAGCCATAATATGTTTAGTCAAAAATTAGATGTTGCTCCAGCTGAAATAACAATTACATCCTTAGATGAAAAACTTATAGAAAGGGCGATTAAAGTTGTTGAGGAACATATAAGTGATTCCGAATTTTCTGTTGAAACATTAGGAGCTACAGTAGGACTAAGCCGGGGACACTTATATAAAAAGTTAATGGTAATTACCGGTAAAGGCCCTGCAGAATTTATTCGTACGATACGGTTGAAAAGAGGACGTCAACTACTTGAAAAAAGTCAATTGCAGATTTCAGAAATAGCCTATGAGGTAGGGTTCAATTCTCCTAAAAGATTTTCAAAATATTTTCGTGATGAGTTTGGGGTATCTCCATCTGAGTATATGCGTGTACTTAAGGAGCAAGGATAGCGTTGACTATTAGGTTTAGATACAAAGATAATTTGATCTAGACAGAATACATTTTTTTTAATCTTTCCTTTGTACAATACCAAACCCTGTTAGGGTTTTAAACCCTAACAGGGTCCAAAAGCAGGAATTGTTACAACCTGTGAAAAACAATCTACACTTTTTATATGTGAGCTGACATTACTTGAATCAATATTTAGCAATGTTCAGTGAATTATTTATTCTTCTTACCAAAGCAATGTCTATTCCATTCTATTTAGCACCAAAATGAAGCATTCATTATATAAAATAATTAGCTGTATAGGTGAAAAATGGGATTGCAACAAATCAGACCTCTTTTGGACACAAAACGACCATGTCGACTCATGGAATTTAAAATAAATTTACATTCTAGGTTTGGTCCTCCAAATGGTAAGGATGAAAACAATGTGTATTTTATTGAAAAATTTTAACAAATCTTAACATTAAAAAAAAACAAAAATGATTGAATGATTACTAAAACACTTTAAGATTATAAAAGCATGGCAATTGTAGATTGTGAACTACTGCAAGCTTTCAACTATTAACTAAAACTAAACTAAATTAAATTAAATTAACTATGAATGAAAAACATGTGATTAGATATGCCCTAAAGTTATCTAGGACTCTTTTTAAAAAGTATGCAATTATAGCAATACTGTTTTTTTCATTTGGATTGGCATCAGCTCAAAATTCAGGTGGAAAAATTACTGGTATTGTATTGGATGAATTAAGTGGAGAGCCTCTTATAGGGGTTAACATTTTGCTTAAAGGAACGAAGCAAGGTTCGGTTACGGATTTTGATGGCGCTTTTTCTATTAATGCCCAAATTGGCCAAGTACTTGAAATAAGTTATTTAGGTTTTGTGAGCCAAGAGGTAAAAATTACGCAAAACAGGTTAACCATTCGTTTAAAGCAAGACATAAGCGCATTGGATGAAGTGGTGGTAATTGGTTATGGTAAATCTAAGAGAGAAGATCTTACAGGTGCTATTTCTTCTATTAGCGGAGATGAACTTCGCAAAACACAACCCACTACATTTGATCAAGCACTACAAGGAAAAGTAGCTGGAGTCGTTGTGCAACAAACATCTGGGCAACCAGGGGGTGGGGTTAGCGTTCAATTACGAGGTCTGTCTTCTTTTGGTAATAATTCACCATTATATATAATAGATGGTGTTATTATTGGATCGGTATCAGGATATTATGATGATGGAGGTGTTAACCCATTAGCGGCTATTAGCCCATCAGATATAGAATCCATTGATGTTTTGAAAGATGCATCAGCAACGGCTATTTATGGTTCGCAGGCAACTAACGGTGTTATTATCATTACCACTAAAAGAGGTAAAGAAGGGGCACCGAAAATCACTTATGACTATAGCGGAGGATTCCAACAATTAATAAAGCAATACCCAACTATGGATTTGCAAGAATATGCCAAGTTCATTAACGATAGAGCTGTTGTTTGGGGCTTTGATGATAGACCTGAGTTTGCAAATCCAAAGTATTTAGGGAAAGGTACAGACTGGCAAGACGAATTATTCAGAAGTGCCCCAATGAGCAATCATGTACTTACAATGAGTGGAGGTAATGATAGAACACAGTATTTGTTGTCAGGTTCTTATTTTAATCAGGAAGGTATAGCTTTGGGATCTGAGTTTAAAAGAGCTTCTTTAAGGCTGAATTTAGATAACAAAACAACTGATTGGTTAAAAATAGGCACTAGTTTGCAGTTAACCCATATTGATGAGAATGTAAATTCTACAGGTTCAAGTGTTATTAGAGAGGCATTAAGCCAAACACCAGATATACCTGTAAGAAACCCTGATGGTAGTTTTGCAGGAGAAGAAAGTAGTGAAGGATGGATTGCAAAACGTGTAAATCCTGTTGCTTTGGCTCTTGTGGATAAAAATAATCCTAAAAGAAACCAGTTGTTTGCTAATCTTTATGCAGATATAGCAATTACAAAAAATTTGTCTTTTAGAAATGAAATGTCTGGAAATTTTTCATTTAAAACAGAGGATCGATTTAATCCTACTTATAAGTTTGGGTTAGCCGAAAGATTAGTGAATAGTGCCTATTATTCTTATAGTCAAAACTATTTTACTACTTTCAGAAGTTACCTTACTTATGCTAAAGTATTTAAAAGCAAATACAATGTCAATGTACTGGCAGGACATGAGGCGCAGTTGACTCAGTTTGAAAATGTTTCCGCAGCAAGAAATAATTTCATTTTAAACGATGTTACTAATATAAGTAATGGTGATTTGGAAACAGCTACCAATGGTGGAACTAGAGGAGACAATGCATTGGAATCTTATTTTGGACGTCTTAACTTTATTTATAATGATAAATATATATTGACAGGTAATGTTCGTGCTGATGGTTCTTCAAAATTTGCTCCAGATAACCGTTGGGTAACTACGTATTCAGGAGCGTTTGCTTGGAAGGTCAATAATGAAGGTTTTTTAAAAGATGTAAAAGGGATTAATGAACTTAAATTACGAGTGGGTTATGGTCTAACTAATAATCAAAATATTAGAAACAATGCTTATTTATCAACATTAGGATCTGTATCTACTGGGTTGTCTGGTATTTCACAAATAACAACTAATTTAGGAAACCCTGAAGTTGAATGGGAGAAAACAGAATATAGCAATGCAGGAATTGATGTAAGGCTTTTTAATTGGAGATTTTATCTTGCACTTGATGTCTATAATCGTTTGACAGATGGATTGTTGATGCAAATTCCCTTACCAGCATATTCAGGAACAACTACTGAGTATTCCCCAGGATCAATTAACGCTCCGTTTATAAATATAGGATCTGTTAGAAATAGAGGAATAGACCTTCATTTGAGTTCAACAAATATAGCCAAACGAGATTTTACTTGGAAAACAGATTTCACATTATCACATAACAAAAATAAGGTACTAAAATTAAACACAGACGGTGCTTCTTTACCTGGGTATTTTGGATCTGAGATAGTTGCTCAAACGGTAGTTGGTGGATCTATTGGTGATTTTTACGGGTATCAAATAGATGGGGTATTTGCAACTGCTGAAGATTTTGAAACTCATGCTTTGCCTACCACCACAGAAGGTGTTACATTACCAATTACACCAAATTCTGGAGGTGTATGGTATGGAGACCTTAAATTTAAAGACTTAAACGGAGATGGAGTTATCACTGAAAAAGATAGAACATTTTTAGGCTCTCCTATTCCCGATTTTCAATTAGGTCTTGGTAATACATTAAATTATAAAGGGTTAGATTTTAATATTTTCTTTAGTGCTAACGTCGGTAATGAAGTAATAAATGGCATGAGGATTAATGGAGAAAACCCTTTAACAAATTATGGTTACCTAAAATCATTAAAAGAACATGCTGTACTTGCGTTAATCGATCCAAATGGTTCAGCTTCAGATGTTAATAATGTATATGTTGTGAACCCAAATACTACCATTGTTGGGTTTAAAAACAATAACAGTAATAGAAACGATCGTTTTTCTGATAAATTTGTTGAAGACGGGTCTTTTATCAGATGTAAAAATATTACTTTAGGTTATACTTTTCCCGAAGATTTACTTAATAAGATACATTTAAGTAAATTACGCGTGTATGCGAATGTTACCAATGCCTTTCTTATTACAAAATATAAAGGAATGGATCCAGAAGTGGGTTCATGGAATCCTTTACAGGCTGGAATTGATACTGGTTTTTATCCACAACCCCGAATATTTACTTTAGGGCTTAACTTGGGACTTTAATTTTAAAAAAAATAAACTATCGTATTATGAAATATATAAATTTAAAAAATATTTGTGTGCTGTTAACTGTATTTTTTGCGGTTAGCTGTCAGGATGATTTTCTTGATCGTCCCTCTCAATCTGAAATAAGTACTGAAAATTTTTACAAAACAAAAGAAGAACTTAGGTTAGCTACGGCAGGACTTTATGGTGGTAGAATATGGGCGCAATGGAACAATCAAGCATATATTCCATTAGGAGATATATTAAGCGGGAATCTTATCCTTCAATATCAAGGGGCAGATTTAGTACAACTTAATACTTTTACGCTTTCAGGATCTAACGGACGTTTAATAACTGGTTGGAAAGGGCTATATATTGTAATTGCACACTGTAATACCACAATTAATGCTATTATAGAAAAAACGCCGGCAACAGTTTCTGAGACAGATAAAAATGCCGCCATAGCCGAAGCAAAATTTATTCGCGCCATGGCATACTATCATCTTGCCTTGTTATGGAAAGAAGTGCCTATTATTGAAGATAACATAAAGTTGATATCATCACCTTTAGTAAATAGAAATATAGCAGCAGATGTTTACCGATTTATTGCTGAAGATTTAATTTTTGCTGCCGAAAATCTTCCTGTAACCGATGAGCCTGGCAGAGTAACTACTTGGTCAGCAAAAGGTCTGTTAAGTAAGGTTTATTTAACTGTGGCAGGATTAGGACAATCTGGAGGTGCACGTAATCAGGAATATTTAGATTTGGCAAAAAATTATGCAAAGGATGTAATTGAAAACAGTGGTTTAGATTTATTTCCTAGTTATGCCGATTTTTTTAAAACGCAATTTAATGATAATCCAGAATCATTATTTGCACTACAATGGTCTGCTACTACTGGATGGATGGAAGGTAATCAATTGCTAACATACTCGCCAAGTAATGACATTAATCCTCAAAAAAGTAGTGCTTGGGGTTCTCCAGGGGTTAGTTATGATTTATATTTAGATTATACCGAGCAGGATTCCATAAGACGTAAAACGAATTTTATGTTACCTGGAGACCATTATGCCGAGTTAAACGCCGCTGGTGGTGGTTATACTGCTGACTCACCAGGTATGAAAAAACATATAATTGGTAATGAAGTAGATAACAACACGCCTGGAATGACTGCTTTGGGTTCTATACAGCATAATTCATTATTAAGATTAGCAGATGTTTATTTAATATACGCTGAGGCTATCTTGGGTAATAATACTTCTACAACTGATGCGGATGCATTATTCTATTTTAATAGGGTAAGAGAGCGTGCAGGTGTAGATCCTTTAACAGAACTTAATATTGATGTTATTCTTAAGGAAAGAAGGATCGAATTGGCTTGTGAAGGACACTATTGGTATGATTTGGTAAGACTTTCTTATTATGATCCCGTAAAAGCGGTTAACCTTCTTAGTAATCAACAGCGAGTACTATTTGATTATGATAGTGCTACTGGAGTAGCTACGCCTAAAGATCCTATTGGAATTATTAATCCTGCAACCTTAGCTACTTTTACTTTAGACTTGCCTGCTTCAGAGGTGATAGCTAACCCTAAATTGAGTGAACCTGCAGTACCATACTACTAATACTAAAAAATAAAGACATGAAAAATTTATTAAATAAATACATTCCTTTTTTACTGGCTTTCAGTATGACGGTAATTATTACACTGTTTACATCTTGTGATAATAATAATGATGGTGTTACAAATGGAGTTGCTCCTGTAATTACAGAAATAATTAATTATGAGGCTTCACCAAATGACACTATTGTAAACAAGTTGGTACCTGGACAATGGGTGGTTTTGAAAGGAGCAAATTTTAAAAACGCTGTCAAGATAGCTGCCAATGGAATATCAATTCAATTTGACAGTGGTTTATTTTCAGATACTTATGCTGTTGTACAGATTCCTTCTGTAATTCCATTCCCTTCAATTCCAGAAAACCAGTTAAATACTATTGAAGTTGTAACTCCAAATGGCTCAACTATTTTTAATATCGATATAGTTGCAGGACCACCTGGACTTATGAGTATATCTAACGAGAATCCAGTTGAGGGTGAGGTTGTAACTATATTTGGGACTAATTTGTTCCTGACAAGTGAATTGGTTTTTGCAGGTACAACAATTACAGATTATACCGAAACCGACGATGGTACTTCAATTAGCTTTGTAATGCCAAACATAGCAACAAGTGGGCCATTTTCAATTACTACAGCTTCAGGAACAGCTTCTACAGTGTTTAATATGAATAGTGCAACTACAGAAGGTTTTCTCAATTTTGACGGAATTGGTAGTCTTTCTTGGGGTACAGGAACTAGTAATAGTAGTACCGAGTTTCCTGGTAACCACGGGTACTATGCAGTTCTTAATAATTCAGTTTTAAATGCTGGTGATGGTGTTTGGTGGGGTTGGGAGCGAAGTATTAATACAGGAGCTGGACAATGGATTCCAACAGCTGATTTAAATTTAAATGTAGATCAATATGCACTTAAGTTTGAGATTAATGTTCCAGGAGAATGGAACGGTACATCTATTTTAATACTCAAAGATTACGATTGGAAATATGTAGCACGTTATGAACCATGGAAAGTTTCTGAGACTAAAACAGCTAATGTTACTACTGATGGAAAATGGACTACAGTTACAATTCCTTTGACCGAATTCCGTACAAAAAAAGATGGTAAAGACGGTACAGGAGATCAAGCTGCCAGTTTAACAGAATTACTAGGGACATCTGGAAATGGCAGTATGCTCATTTATACTGCTAATTCTGGTAGTACTCCAACGGCGACTGGTTTCCGTGGAGCTATTGACAATATAAGAATAGTAAAAATCAAAGAATAAATCTTTCATAATAACTTTTTAATAGCTGATAATAACCTACAGTATTCGATGAAAGTTGGATTTCTGTAGGTTTTTAATCGATAAAAATTAATTAATAACTTTAAATAAAAACAAATGAAGTCCAAACATTTCTACCAAATTTTACTTTTACTATGTGTTATTGTAACATCTGTATCCTGTTCAAGTAGCGATGAGGGTGAAGATCCAACACTAACGGTTTCTGTAACCGAAGTTTCCTTTGAGCCAGATGGCGGAACTTCTGATGTATCACTTACAACAAACGGTACATGGACTGTTTCTAATCCAGCAACATCTTGGTTACAAATAAACAATACAAGTGGTGGTAGTGGAACAGCAACAATAACATTAACATCTGGAATTAATGGTTCTGGATTGACTCGTTCTGCTACACTTACAGTTTCGTCAAGCAATGGTCAGGCAAGACGTATAACAGTTACACAAACTGGTAATTTATATCCAAGTTATAATTTGTCTCCAAAACCAGCTGATGCTACAGGTATGAATAGTACAGCTATAGAATTGGCAGCAAAAGTGACATTGGGAATTAATATTGGTAATACAATGGAAGCCTTTCGTACTGATGGAGATGTTGTTATTTCAGATGAAACTGCCTGGGGAAATCCGAAGATTACAGAAGGGTATATTCAATTTTTGAAAGCAACTGGTTTCAATGCCGTACGTATTCCATGTTCATGGGTTCAGGGAAATTTAAGTGACGAATCGACAATGAAGATTGACCCAACATGGCTTAACCGTGTGAAAGAAGTAGTTGGATGGTGTGTTAATAATGATATGTACGTGTTGTTGAATATTCACTGGGATGGTGGATGGCTTGATCATAATATCAATAACGCCAAAAAAGAGGTTACTAATGCTAAACAAAAAGCACTATGGGAACAGATTGCCACCACGATGATAGATTTTGACGAACACCTGATGTTTGCAGGAGCTAATGAACCTCCAGCTGATGATGCTCAAGAGATGGCAGTTCTTAATAGCTACTACGAGACATTTATTAAAGCAGTTCGATCTACAGGTGGTAGAAATAGCTACCGTACATTAGTTGTGCCAGGGCCTGGTACCAACGCTAGTTTGTCGTATGATTTGATGAATACACTTCCATATGATCCTGTACCTAATCGTTTGATGCTTGAGGTACATGAATATACGCCATCTCAGTTCTGTTTTCTTGATGAAGTTGTAAGCTGGGGCTCACCAGTTTTCTACTGGGGAGCAGGAAACCATTCTACAATCGAGCCAGAAGCTAACGCTACCTATGGAGAAGAGGATGCAATCCTTGATTCCTTTAGAAAGTTGAAAGAGAGGTTTATTGATAAAGGTGTCCCTGTGCTATTGGGTGAGTATGCTGCTATGAGACGAGATCGCAACTATAATGGTGTCAATTATTTACCTAAGGATATGGCTATGCACAATAAATCTGTGGATTACTGGAATACTTTTGTTACTAAACAATGTAAGATTAATGGTGTTATCCCATTCTATTGGGAAGTTGGTAATGTTTTAAACAGAAATAATAATACAATTAAAGATCAAGCAATGATTGATGCTCTTAAAGCGGCACTCAATTAACATTATTTTGTAAACTCTTAAACAAGATATTACTCTACTGGGGATTGGCGGTTATTCGCCATTCCCTGGAAAGGGGTGATTATAGATTATTGGAATAAGGGCGGTGCTTTGGATAGAAGCAATAATACAGTAAAGTCTCAACGAATATATTGATGCCATTACTGTTGGTGGAAATTAATGACCTATGTTCAATCTTTTTTCAATATGAGATAATTTAAAGACTCTTGTTTGTAGCTACTAACAAGAATCTTTTATAGAAAAAATGAGTAATTATTTAACTAAAACAAAAATTATTATGAAGATAAACCAAAAAGCATAAATGCATTTACCAATTAAACTTAAACACCACAATTATGAAAAAAACAAACAGAAAATTATTTGCCATTACTTTAATGGTTTTTGCTCTCATTGGCTTTTGGGCCTGCAGTAAAGACAATTCGACAGAAGATGATACTGGCGATTTAAGAGCAGCTAAAGGTAGAAAAATATTAACCGTAAGCAGCAGCAGCCTCCATTTTCAAGAAGGAGAAAGTAGTCAAGAGATTAGCATCACGACGAATATAGATGCATGGACAATCAGTAATAACGCTAATTGGATAACTTTAAGTCAAACCTCAGGTATTGCAGGTACTACAGCCATTACCGTAACAGTATCTGAAAATACTGATGCATCTGAGCGTTCTGCTAATATTACTATAAGTGCCAATCAATTTAAGTCACAGAATATTTTGGTAACACAAGCAAATGGTGCTTTGTATCCCAGTTACAATACAAATCCTA
The DNA here is from genome assembly GCF_044335535.1 of Mariniflexile sp. HMF6888. Taxonomy (NCBI): domain Bacteria; kingdom Pseudomonadati; phylum Bacteroidota; class Flavobacteriia; order Flavobacteriales; family Flavobacteriaceae; genus Mariniflexile; species Mariniflexile sp. HMF6888. Next base: position 337,543 of record NZ_JBIQVZ010000004.1, read on the forward strand.
TTCCTGCAGATGCTACTGGTATGAGTAGTAATGCCGTTGAACTAGCGGCCAAAATGAAACTGGGATGGAATATTGGTAATACCTTAGAAGCCATAGGAGGCGAAAATGCTTGGGGCAATCCGAACATAACAAAAGAATATGTTACGGCTGTTAAGAATTTAGGGTTTAATGCGATTCGCCTTCCATGTGCTTGGGACCAGTATGCAGATCAAACAACTGCAAAAATAGATGAAGCATGGATGAACCGCGTTAAAGAAGTGCTACAGTACTGTGTTGATAATGATATGTATGTGCTTCTTAATATCCATTGGGACGGAGGATGGCTGGAAAATAACTGTACACCTGAAAAGAAAGAATCAGTAAATGCTAAACAGAAAGCTTTCTGGGAACAAATTGCAACGGCAATGCGCGATTTTGATGAGCATATAATGTTTGCCAGTGCAAATGAACCAGGTATTGAAAATGCTGTCGAAATGGACGTTCTTCATTCATATCACCAGACCTTTGTAAATACTGTTCGTTCCACTGGAGGTAGAAATAGTTATAGAGTGCTTGTGATGCAAGGACCTAGCACGAATATTGAAAAAAGTAATGATTTAATGAACATGCCCACAGATGAGGTAGAGGGGCGTATGATGGCTGAGGTTCATTTTTATTCACCTTCTCAATTCTGTATTTTGTTGGATGGTGACGCAAGCTGGGGTAAAATGTTTTATTACTGGGGTGCAGGTCACCACTCAACTATTGAACCAGATCGTAATGCCACTTGGGGAGAAGAAGATGCGGTAGATGTTTCAATGAGTATTGCTAAGGCTAAATTTATTGACAATGGAATACCAGTAATCTTGGGCGAATATGGGGCTTATAGACGTGATAATAGTCAATATGTCCCACAAGATTTGGAAACCCACAACGATGCAGTGGATTATTGGATAACGTATGTAACAAAACAGGCATTAGCCAACGGTTTAATTCCATTTTGGTGGGATACTGGCGGGTCTTTAGATAGAAACAATTTTACTGTAAAAGATCAGCGAACAATTGACGCTATTATTGCAGGCGGAAATTAATTAAAGCATGTATAAACCCGTTGGATAATTGAGATTCAAACTAGTTATATCCAACGGGTTATTTTACCAAATTAGAACCCCATTTCTTAATTATAATTGTTTAACATTAAATTTTAGAAAAAATGAAAAAAATTACATTATTCTTTGTAGGTGTACTATGTATGTTAAGTGTGGCTAATGCACAAGACGTAACTGTCTTTGATTTTGATGGAACAACTCCTTCAACCATTACTGGTTGGGGGGATAGTTTTACATCTGTTGCAAATCCTGTTTCTGATGGAGTTAATTCATCCGCTAATGTAGGTGAGTATATTCATACCAACCAATGGGCTTCTAGAACTATTGAGGGTTTGAGCATTAATGCTAGATATTATACATCCTATCAGTTTAAAGTGTATTCTCCTGTGGCTGGATCACTTTATATTGGTTTAATAAATGCTACTGGTGGTGAAATGAAGGGTAAGTCGCATACGCTAGCGATAACTTCGGGATGGACAACCATTACAGAACCTGTTGTTGCTGGTCAAATAATTACAGCAATTAGTATTGCTTTTAATTCCGGTGATGTTCCAGTTGTTCCAGCTGTTAATGTATATCTTGATGATTTGACTTTCATAAAAACTGCGAATACTACGGGTATTGTGTTATACAATGAAAATTTTAGTGCGCCTGGGGAATGGGATAGTTGGACAGGAGCACCAAGCTTAAAAACAGGAAAATACAATGGAGGTATAGATTTAGTTACCGTAGGGGATGCGCCTATTTCTTTGCCTCAGCAGTGGAATGATAATGGACATATGTTGAAAATTGTACCTACTGATGCAGCTGTTACAATCTCCAATATCAATGTTGCTGGTTTTAAAAATTTAGTTCTTTCTGTCGATCTTGCAGCAACACCAAATATTGAAGTAAGTGCTGATGGAGGTTCTTGGGCAGCATTAACTTTTAGTGCTGGTGTAGCTACTTTACCAACAGCCACTAATACAATAAGCTTAAGATTGAATCCTGATGCTTCAGCGGATGTGTTTTTAGATAATCTAAGAATAACTGGAGAGGTTAGTTCTTTAGGAACTAATTCTAACCAATTAAGCGACAATTCAATTAAGTATTATCCAAATCCTTTTACTAAAGATTTTAATATTGAAGCTGTAAAATCCCAAGAACCGATTCGTGTCACCATTTTTGATATTA